>JAXEIF010000024.1:0-75189 GCA_034120015.1 Spirochaetia bacterium
TGTTCTTTGTTGTTCTTTGCTGTGCTGTGCTGTGCTGTGCTGTGCTGTGCTGTGCTGTGCTGTGCTGTGCTGTGCTGTGCTGTGCTGTGCTGTGAATATTTTGTGTTTGTTTCCTTTTCTTTTCAAACCCTTCCTCAATAATTCATTATAAGCTCTTCAATATAAAAAAGCAAGCATTGAATTATCAAAAAAATCTGTTGTCGGAAAACAAAAAAGGCTGTCCGCGTGTTCCGCAGGACAGCCTTTTGAATTCAAACCGTTCTCTTTTATTTGATCCGGCGTACCATGACCACACCGTCGACCGCTTTCAGTTCTTCCGTCAAAGCGTCGGAGACCTGCGAATCGGTTTCGATGATGTTGTAGGCGTAATCGTTTTTCTGTTTGTTAATCGAAGCTGTAATGTTGATGCCGCCTTTGGCCAGAATCGAAGTGATCTGTCCCAGCATGTTCGGAACGTTTTTGTTGACCAGAACAATGCGGTAATCGTCGCCCATCGGCAGTTCGCACGCGGGGAAGTTGACGGAATTAATTACATTTCCCGTTTCGAGGAAGAGTTTGATTTCGTCGACCGCCATCATGGCGCAGTTGTCTTCGGATTCTTTTGTGGAAGCGCCGAGGTGCGGCATCACGATGACATCGTCTCTCTGTAAAAGAGCCTCTTCGGCAAAGTCGGTCACATAGCAGGAAACTTTTCCGCTTTCCAGCGCTTCGACCATATCATTTGTGTTAATGATACCGTCGCGCGAGAAGTTGACGATTTTCACGCCGTCTTTCATCAGGGCGAATTTTTCTTTTTTGATCATGTCTTTCGTGTCCGGCAGGAACGGAACATGAATCGAAATGTAGTCGGCTTTCGACAGCAGAGAATCGAGCGATTTGGCTCTCTTCACCTGGCTGGAGAGTCCCCATGCCGCTTCGACGGAGATGTAGGGGTCGTATCCGGCGACGTTCATGCCCAACGCCAAAGCCGCATTGGCCAGCGAAACACCGATGGCACCCAAACCGATAATGCCCAGCGTTTTGCCTTTGATTTCGGTTCCGGCAAAGTTTTTCTTGCCGTCTTCCACCTGTTTGGAAATGTTTTCGGTTCCTTTCAGGGTATTGGTCCATTCCACGCCTTTAATAATACCGCGGGAGGCCAGCAACAAAGCCGCGATGACCAGCTCTTTTACCGCGTTGGCGTTGGCGCCCGGTGTGTTGAAAACCACGATTCCTTTGGCTGTGCAGTCGGCAACCGGAATGTTGTTGACGCCGGCCCCCGCACGGGCGATGGCTTTCAGTGTCGCCGGCATTTCCATATCGTGAAGTTTGGCGCTGCGGACAATAATCGCATCGGGATTGTTCAGTTCGCCTGCCACTTCGTACTGTTCGCGGTCGAACCGGTCCAAACCGATCGCCGCAATTTTATTCATCGTGCTGATTCGATACATTGTTTTCCCCTTTTTATTTGTTTTTGGCTTCAAACGCTTTCATGAAGTCGACAAGGGCGCGGACGCCTTCCGTCGGCATCGCATTGTAAATGCTGGCGCGCATACCGCCGACGCTGCGGTGGCCTTTCAGGTTGACGAAGCCGGCAGCCGTTGCTTCCTTAATGAATGCGGCATCCAGTTCTTCGTTGCCGGTGACAAACGGAACGTTCATCAGCGAGCGGTCTTTCGCCGCAACGGTTCCCTTGAACATCGACGAGGAGTCGAGGAAGTCGTAGAGCAGAGTCGCTTTTTCGCAGTTGCGTTTTTCCATCGCTTCGATACCGCCGTTTTTCTTAATCCACTGAAAAACGAGCCCCATGATGTAGATGCCGTAGGTCGGCGGTGTGTTGAACATCGAACCGTTGTCGACATGAGTCTGATAGTTCATCATGGTCGGGGTCGATTCGGGTGCTTTTCCGACAAGATCGTCGCGGATAATGACCAGACAGACTCCGGCAGGGCCGAGGTTCTTCTGGGCACCGGCAAAAATCAGTCCGAACTTCGAAACGTCGACTTTTTCCGACATGATGCAGGAAGAGAAGTCGGCAATCAGCGGCACGTTACCGGTCTGCGGAAATTCGTTGAACTTCGTTCCGTAAATGGTGTTATTGGCACAAATGTAAAAATAATCGATGTTTTCCGGAATCGCGGGGATTTCGGGAATGTAGTTGAAGGTCGACTCTTTGGAAGAAGCCACCACCAGCGCTTCGCCGAACTTTTTGGCTTCTTTGATCGCTTTATCCGACCAGGCGCCCGTATTCATGAAAGCGGCTCTTTTGTGATTGACCATCAGGTTCTGCGGAATCATCGCAAACTGAAGGGAAGCTCCTCCCTGCAGGAACAAAACTTTGTAATTTTCGGGAATGCCCATGAGTTCGCGGGCCAGCGCTTCGGTCTCGTCGATAATGGTCTGATACGGTTTCGACCGGTGACTCATTTCCATGACGGACATACCCGTCCCTTTATAATCCAACATTTCGGCAGCAGCCTGCTGCAGAACTTCTTCCGGAAGACAGGAAGGTCCGGCTGAAAAATTGTACACTCTGCTCATTTGACAACTCCTTTGTTAAATTACTGTAACATAAACAGGGAGAATTGTCGAGGTTAAGGCGGTTTTTAATCCTTTTTTTAAAGGAAATTTTTGAGAATTTCGTAATCGCGGGTTCCCGTCGATTCGATAAATGTGTCGGAATCCTCAATGGCTTCTTCGTCGGCGTTGTCGGAAACGGTACGGATAACCAGAAACGGCACGCGGTTCATTTTGCACACCTGCGCCAGCGCCGCGCCTTCCATTTCGACCGCAACCGCATCGAAAGTGTCACGGATATCGTTTTTCAGTTTTGTATCGGCAACGATGCAGTCGCCGGTGGCAATGCGGCCTTCGTGTAGGGCCGGAAAATCGGGGTCGGCCGCAGCGGCTGCCGCATACGCTTCGCGGAACTGCCGCATCAAACCGCCGTCGCAGGCGACCGAAACGCCGATGCCCGGGATTTCGCCGGGTTTGCGGCCGAACGCTTCCAGATGAAAATCGTGCTGCACCAGATCGGTAGCCATTACAATGTCGCCGCGGCGGATGCCGTCTTTCAGGCCGCCGGCCACTCCGGAAAAAAGAATCCGGTCGGCGCCGTATTTTGTAATCAGAATCTGTGTCGAAGCGGCCGCCGCCACTTTGCCGATTCCGCTTTTGGCCACCAGAAACGGCCCCCGGGGTCCTTCCGCCCGGTAAACTTCGGTCTGACCGGTGACTTCTTTCGCTGTCACTTTCACGCGGGAAAGCAGATAGGCCACCTCTTCTTCCATCGCACCGACAATCGCCAGCATTACTCTCTCCCTTTCAGCTCGCGGAGAACATCTCCCAGACTCAAACCGTTGTTCTCCAGCATCACCATCATGTGATAAATCAAATCGGCCGCTTCGTAAATCACATCCTGCGGGGTCAAGGCCAGCACCAGCTCCACCGCTTCCTCACCGACTTTCTTGCGGATTTTCGATTCTCCCTTTTGAAAGAGGTGTGTCGTGTACGATCCTTCCGGCATTTCCGCATGACGCCTGTGGATAACCTGTGCAAGACTTCTTAAGAATTCGACGGGAAAGCGGTCTTTGTCGTCGGATGGGATGTTTTCATCGCTGTTTTGGGTCAAATCCTCTATATTTAGCGTATTTTCGCCTGTTTTTCGTGCATTTGCGTCCTGTTCTTCGGCTTCTTCTTTCTCACAAATTGTGGATAACCTGTTAATAAATTCTGAGGAAATCACCGCTTTGTAATACCGCTTTCCGATACAACTCTTTTCTTCCGAAAGAGTTACAAACGGAACGGTTTCGTTTCCGAGCGGTAAAAGGCGCCCTGTGGATAAATCCGTTGTCCACAGATGTCCGTTTTCGCGGCTCTTCGAAAAGCCTTTTGCATTCATGATTGCCGCACTCAACAACCCGCCCTGTTCGTTTTCAATCAGCAGTAACGTATTCATTTTTCTCCGCCCGTCAAACGGCTCATCACCGCTTTTAAATCGACGCTTTTTTCGTAAAACGCTTTTCCGACAATCGCCCCGGCAATTTTTCCGCTTTCGGCCGCCCGGAACAAATCGTCGTTGCAGGAAATGCCCCCGGAAAGAATCACCGGAATTCCGGAAGCGGCGGCTATCCGTTCCGTGTTTTCGATATCCGGCCCCGACATCATGCCGTCTTTGTCGATGTTGGTGTAAATGATTTCCGCAAATCCGATTTCGGCCGCCTTCTTTGCCAGATCCTCATCCCGCACACCGCTGCCTTTTTCCCACCCGGAAACGCGGACTTCGCCTTTCAACGCATCGATGCCGGCGATAAACCGGGAACCGAACCGCCGCACCCACCGTTCCGCCGTTTGCGGTTCCTTCGCCAGGACAGTGCCGGCAATCAGATACGTGACGCCCGCGTCCAAAAGCTCTTCGATGTCGTTTTCCGAACGCACCCCGCCGCCGGTTTCGATTTCGCCGTGAAAAACAGAAGCAATCCGCCTCAATGCCGCACGGTTATTCAGTCCCTGTCCGCGCGCCGCATCCAAATCAACCACATGCAGCCGCGGAACACCGAACGACTGAAAAACCGCCGCCGCTTCCGCCGGATCTTCGTAATAAACGGTCACATCGCTGTAACTGCCTTTTTGAAGGCGCACACAGCGTCCTCCCAGTAAATCGATAGCCGGAATAATTTTCATAGAGGCATTATAGCGGATTCGACCCGGAAAGTCAAATTGAATTCCGGACTGCCGGGTTGTCTATCGAAACTTTTCCAATGCGGCTGCCGTTTTCGGCAACACCGAAGGATTATTTAAAAGAAACTGTTCGGGCGGATTGAACTGCCCGTTCGGACGCGGTTTGCGCATATTTTGATCGACGCTGTTGTACCGGTACTGCGCATTTTCCGGCCGGTAAAAACCGTTCAGTTCATCGGAGAGATACGGCAGTTTTTCCAGCCGGATCAGCATCGCCCAAATTTGAGCCATATATCCCTCGTATTCTCCGTAACAGAACGAACTGGAGTGTCCGTATCCGAGTGTATGTCCGAATTCGTGCACAAGAATCGACGAACCGCCGTAGTAATGGGAATAGAAGTTCCATGTGTCGATACCGAGCACTTCGCCGCCGCCGAGTCCGCCGCCCATCGACGTGACACCCAATTTAAACGACGGTTTGCGTCTGATGCTTTCCAGAAGATCGACATATTCCTGTTTCGACGAGAAATAGGAACCGTCGTCGCGGTGAAATTCGGCATCTTTTCCGTTTGACTGCCGGTAGTACCCGGTCAGAAGAACTTCCAGCTCTTCGGATGAGGCGACGGCCGCAAAATTGGTCATCAGAATAATCCATTCGCGCGCATAAAGCGCATTGATACGCGGCCACTTACCGGGTTCGTCGTAATTTCCGAAATAAATCAGCCAGTCGACATCCAGAGAAGTGATTTGACGGTAAAGAGGATCATCGGATGTCACGGAAAATCTCAGTTCGTTGTCGTGAAAAAGCGCCCTTTTCCCGATAAAATGTCTTTTGCCGGACCGGCCCTCCAAATAGCCGTCGGAATGAATCATCGGCAGCAGATAAACATTTTGCACCAAAGGCTTCAATCTCCGCAGCTTTAATACCCGCAACGGTTCCGGATATAAATCGGATTCGACCCAAACGCTGACATCGATCACCTCCTTCAGCAAAAAGGAAGTTACCTCGACGGAAGTTCCTCCGACAGCTCTCACCCGGATCGGACGGTTGACCGAAAACGACCGTAATTCGCGGTTTGTGATCGTCTCCCAGCTTTCTCCGTCACGCAAAATCGCCGATTCCGAAACCATGAGTTCGTCTTCGATTTCGGTGCAGACGTGATAACAGCCGCCGAGCGGAAAAAGCGTTAAGAACAAAGTCGATTTAAAAATTTTAAAATATTTATTCATAACAACTGTTTGAAAGTTATACAATCGGCAAAGTTTTGTCAAGAAAAGAGTTGTCAAAACCGGCTGCAGACAGTAAAATAACGGCAATGAACAAACCGAATGATCCGATTTTACCGCAAATCGAAGCCCGCATTACCGCACTGCTTCCGGTCACCGAAGCAAAAAAAACAATCGCAGCCGTTGCCGGCTCCGGATTCGACTGTATCGACAACACCGACCTGATATCGGCCTACCGTCCCGCGGAAGCGCTCCTCGGCGGCGGCGGCAAACGGTGGCGGCCGCGGCTCATGGCTCTTTGCAGCCGTTTAACGGGACGGGAAGTCTCCGACACGGTTTTACAGCTTGCCGTATTGCCGGAACTGGTTCACAACGGCACTTTGATGGTCGACGATATCGAAGACGGCGCCGTTTTGCGCCGCGGTTCGCCGTGTGCGCATATCCGGTACGGGGTCGACACCGCGATTAACAGCGGCAACCTGCTCTACTTTCTGCCGACCGTTTTAATCGACAATGCCGATTTAACCGATTCGCAAAAACTGACCCTCTACCGCATCTACGCCTTCTACATGAGACGTGTCCATTTCGGACAGGCGCTCGACATCGAATGGCATAAAACCGATAAAATCCCGGAAGAAGCCGCGTACCTGCAAATGTGCCGACTGAAAACCGGATCGCTGGCGGCCATGGCGGCCGAATGCGGCCTTTTCCTCGGCGGCGGCACGCCCGAACAGCAGAAAATTATCGGAACCGTTGCCGAAAATATCGGAATCGTTTTTCAGATTGCCGACGATATCATCAATCTGCGCACCGGCAACAAAGGGAAAAACCGCGGCGACGACATTGTCGAAAAGAAAAAAAGTCTGCCCGTTATTTTGTACTGCCGCCGATACGACCCAGCCGCGCTGATGAATCTGATGCGCATTGCCGCCGAAAACGGCTACGAACGGGCGAAAAACGAGGTCATGCAGGCGGTCGAAATGCTTCTGAACAGCGATGCCGACAAGGAAGCGGAAGCGGTTGCCGAATCCCTGCGCCGCGATACACTGAACCTGTTGCGCACCTCTTTTCCCGAAACGGATGCCCGCAGACAAATCGAAGAAATGGTTGCCTGTTTCCTTTGAGAGGTTGTCATTTTCGAAAAAAGTGGTTATTTTATAATATGAATAAATTACTGAATCTGATTCGCCGGCCCGTCCGCTACTCTTACTGGAATCTGAATCTCTATCTCATCGGTACCTGTGTCATCGTTTTTTTTCTCAGCATGATGGCTCCGATGATTAACTTTTATTTGGGTCTGTTACCGACAGCCGTCATTCAAGGTCATTTCTACTGGCAGTTTGTCACCTACATGTTCACGCACGGCGGCATCACGCACCTGCTTTTCAATATGATTGCGCTCTACTTTTTCGGAACACCGGTGGAACGGCGCATGGGAACAACCGACTACTCTCTTTTTTACTTTTTTACGGGTATCGGTGCCGGACTCTTCTCTTTTCTGATTTATTGGCTGACCGGACAAAATGTTTTACTGGTCGGCGCTTCGGGTGCCATTTTCGGCGTTTTGCTTGCCTTCGCCACCTATTTCCCCGAAGAACAGATTCTGCTTTTCGGTATTTTCCCGCTGCCGGCTTATGCAATGGTTGTCCTTTATGCCGCCATCGAAATCCTTTCGATGGGATCGGTCAGCAATGTGGCGCACATGACTCACCTTGCCGGTTTTCTGTTTGCTTTTCTCTATCTGACAGTCAGAATGAGAATCAACCCGATTCGAGTGATTGCCGATACATTTAAAAACCGCCGCCGATGAAAGCCTTCTGTTCCGCTGTTTTGCTTCTGACCGTATCGCTTGCCGGGTTTTCCCAGCCGTTTTTACAGGGAAAAATCAGCGATCCGCGGTTTACCGAAGGGCGCATCAGCGAACCGAAAACGCAGCACGAAAGCCTGAACGCTCTCTTTACGTACGCTTCGGCATTTTTTTCCGATATGATTTACGGCCGCTCTTTTGTTTATTACCCGACCCATAACGACCGCAAAATCAAGTCGCGCTTCGAATGGTCGGCACAAACCGAACCGGAGAATCCGAAAAAGATTTCCGTTTTTGATATCGAACGGGATGAAGTTTTCATGACGGCGTGGTTCCGGTATGATATGACGCCGAATGAAAAAAAACGGGTCGAAAGCCGCGATCCGGGACTGTTGGCTTCCGCTGCCGCATCGGCCTCGCTTTTCGAAAACGATTCGCCGCTGCCGATGCTTGATGTCTATTTTCAAGTGTGCGAAGAAGCGGTCAAAAAGGCCGCCAAATCAACAATACAAAAACGAAAACCGAGAGAAATTCACGGCCGGCTGATTCTCGAAAAAGTTCCGTCTGTTTCGATTCAAAGCGGCAGCTATACCGTGCAGGCTTCTTTCCGAATCGAATTCGACCGCATCGACTACTTCGATTATTTCTGATTCTCTTTGCCGCCCGTTTCGGGATTACGGCTCAAACAGTTTTTGTAAAGATTCTTTTTTTTCGGGTGACAGACCGAACGCAAAATCGAGCGCCCGCCGGTTCATCGCATTAAAATCCTTTTCCGTCCAACCGAACAGTTGTGCCGCCCGCCCGTATTCGCGGTTTAAATCGGTGGCGCACATCAGCCGGTCGTCGCAGCACAGCAAAACGGGAATTCCTTCTTTTCGGAAAAAAGCAGCGGGATGATGACGGACATCGGGAACCGCCTGTGTCGCCTCATTGGATGTGATACAGCACTCGATTAAATGAGACCGCAAACGCTGCCGTAAAGGCTTCAGTCCCGCGGCGGCGGCCACGCCGTGCCCGATTCGCCGGGCACCCGCATTTAAAGCCGCTTCGACCGCTTCGGGTCCGTCATCCTCACCCGCATGACAGGTGATGCCCTCAAACCCGGCGGCTGCCAGCAACGCAAACGCTTCGCTGTGTTTCGAAGCCGGATAACCGCGTTCGGGCCCGGCCAAATCAAAGCCGCAAACCAAATCGCGCCGCCTGAGGCACAGTTCGGCAATTTCTTTCGAGCGGCCGAACTGACGCATCGCACACAGTATCAGTCCGGCTTCGGTTCCGGTGGCTTCCGTTCCGGCCTTCAACCCGGCGGCAACCGCTTCGACCGCTGCTTCCGGCGACAGTCCGCCGATGCCGTGATTTTCGGGGGCGAACCGCAGTTCGCCGTAAACAACATTCACGGCCGCCCAGTCTTCGACGGCCTCCTTTGCCGCCCGAAAAAGAGCCTCTTCGGTTTGAAGAACCGCGCATGTAACCGGAAACCGGTTTAAAAATTCATTTAAACTGCGGCTGTGCGCCGCTCCTTCCAGCCAGTCCGCCAGCTTTTCCGGCGTCGGTTTTTCGATTCCCGTCAACTGTGCCAAAGGAATCCCCGCACGGTTTCCCAGTTCCCACACCGTTTGCGGTCTTAAACTGCCGTCCAGGTGATCGTGAAATTCCAGTTTTTTCAGTGCGGAAACGTCTGTCATTTCTTCTTTTTATGTTTCTTTTTTGCGGCATGTACGATCAAAACAATCACCAGAGCCGCCAGAATAAACGGTCCGCCGACGGCAATGCCGTAAATCAGGCCCAAACCGATGTAGCCAAATGCCACTTTGAGGTTTTTACCGATTCCCAGAAATTTCTCTTTCAGCGTTTGCGACGAATCGGGTTTATCGACATACGAGGGCAGCTGCAGATTCACGGTTACGGATGAATAGGCAATCTCTTTTTCCAACCGTTTCATCCGGCTTTCCCACTGTTCCAGTTCGGTTGTGACCGTATTGATTTGACGCTCGACTTCCATAATTTCTTTTAAATCGGCAGCCTGCGGCAGATAACTGCGGTATTTTTCCAGCAGTGCGCGTTTGGAGGCTAACCGTGTTTCCGTATCGATATACTGCTCGGTAACATCTTCGGATGAAATGGATGAGTAAGTCACCCGACCGACCGCTTTGACTTCATCCAGAAAAGCCGTCAGACCGTCTGCCGGAATCTTAATCGAGAGATAAAAGCGGTGCTCGTTCTGCTCGTTGTATTCAAGGATACCTTTTCCTTCTTCCATAAACGACAGCACTTTATCGCGGGCGCCGACCAAATCGGCTGTTTCGATTGTCAGATTGGCACGGTAAACGATTTTTTTATCCTGAACCGGAACCGCCGCATTGGTTACACCGGCGGCACGGGCTTTCATCATTTGCGGAGCCGGAGCCGCATCGGCCATTACGGTACTTTCTTCGGCAGCATAGGCCGCAGGCTTCGGAGGCTCGGGTCCTTTCCGCGAACAGCCGAAAATCAGAAAAACACAAAGAAATAAGAGTCCTGCTTTAACAGTTTGTTTCATAAACCACCTCTTCTTTCCCTATAACACACAAGCGGTCCTTTTGCTACAAAATTTTTTTGATTTTTCGGTGCTTTCGGTTGATTTTCGCTTCATTTCAATTTATAATAACGGTATAAGGAGAAAAAAATGGCACATGTAATTTCTGATGATTGTATCGGTTGCGGTTCCTGTGCGGGACAGTGCCCGGTGAATGCGATTTCGGAAGGCACTCCGTATAAAATCGATGCCGCAACATGCATCGACTGCGGCGCCTGCGCTGATCAGTGTCCGGTCAGTGCGATTTCCGCACAGTAAGCAGTTCGACTGCAGCAAAAAACGCCCCTTCGGGGGCGTTTTTTGTTAAAAGGCTTCCGATTTTACATCTATTCAACCCGGTAGTCCAGCAACCGGTCTTTTTCCAGCAGAAAGTATCCTTCAAACGGTTCGCCGGCCAACAGTTTCGGCAGCCAGTAACGGTCGTCTTCCCACATTTTATCGTACGGAATTTCGTCTTCGGCACACCAGAACGGATCGGCCTCTTCCGTTTCGGTCAGGATTCCGTCAAAACCGGTTGCCGTGAACACATAACCTTTCAGCGAATAACCGCCGCGGAAATAAAAATTCAGTTCGCCGGCCGCCGTTACGTTTTCCGGCGTCATGCCGGTTTCTTCGCGGCACTCGCGCACCGCCGCCTCTGCCGCCGTTTCCCCCGGCTCGATACGGCCGCCGGGGGCATTGATTTTGCCCCGGCCCAAACCGGTTTTTTTGTGAATCAGCAGCAGTTTGCCTTCGCTGCGGATGAAACAAAGCACCGCCTTTTCGGTAAACTTCAGATTCGGCCAGTCGATTTCATCGACCGTATTGTAAGCCGAAGCGGCGCAACCGGTACAGCGGTTTTCGTCGTCAAACAGAATCTGCGGCAACGAAAGCGGCCGCCCGCAATCACGGCATTTGAAACGGAACAGAAAAAGCTTTTTCCGGTAAACAAAAAAACAGAGCGCAACGGCTCCCAGCGAGAGGTAAAAAAAATACGGTTCGAGAGAACCGTTTGCCGCACCGATAACCGCAATAGCGGGAACCGCTCCCAACATCAGGATATACAGAACGGCAAAACGTTTTCTTTTTCCCGTATCCATGTGACGGCGCTGCGCAAAATTAATTCCCAAAAGAACAATCAGCAGCGCCGTGAAAACATATTGAAGAATTTCAAAAATCATTTATTTTTTTTCAGCAGGAAAGTCGAGCGGTCGAGTTTTAACTGGGTATTCTGCAGTTGAACATCATCGCGGTCTTTGGCCACTTCGAGCTGAATGTGATCGTCTTTGTAACGGATATCGATTAAAATATCCATATCGTCGAGGAATTTTTTTACCGACGGGGCGACGCCGTTTTCATCCCACTGTTTCACCGTCAAACTGAGCCAGATTTCCACGTTCAGTGCCTGCGCAAACCGGCGTAACGCATCAAAATCTTCTTTCTTCAGCGTATCGACCACCAGTCCGTCGAAATAAAGAGCGTCCACATTGTAACGGGCATCCGAAATCAGCAGCTTCACTCTTTCCAGCGATTCTTCGATCGTAACCTTGTCCGAATTGAAATTTAAAATAATACGGTTTTTGCAGATGTTATCGTAAACCGCCACCGGATTATCGACTTTTTTCGAAGCGCTCAATTCCATAAACAGGTTCTGATACCAGCCGAGGATGTGATCCACTTTATCGGAAAAGGAAACATGAACGATGTGCTTATCCTGAAGCATCTTGTCCAACCCCAGCTGTACCAGGAATGCGGTTTTTCCGACACCTTCTTTCGAGGTCACCACACCGATGTTTCCCGCACCCAGACCGCCGCTGACCGATTTTTCGAAAATACGGATAGGACTTCTTTCAATCAGTTCATTTATCATAGCTACTCCTTTTGACGCGTCCGCGTCACTGTATTAATTTAACCCGAACCCCCCAATTCGTCAAGCAAAAAATTCCCGCCGAAAAAAAAGCCGGAGCATCGGCCCCGGCTTGCGTATCCCGTTCAGTCTCTGTTTCCGAAGAGACGAAGCAGATAAATGAAGATATTGACAAAATCGAGATAGAGACTCAATGCTCCGATGATGGCCAGTTTTTTGTAGGTTTCGTTTTCCTCCGCACGCTCGCCGATCTGATTCAGTTTCTGCGTATCGAAAGCGGTTAATCCGGCAAAGATAGCGACACCGGCCAGCGAAATCCACCAGTCCATTGCGGTCGATCCCATAAACAAATTGATAACTGTCGCAACGATTAATCCGATCAGTGCCATAAACAGAACACGGCCGAGCGTCGACAAATCTCTTTTGGTAATCATTCCGTAAAGGCTCATGGCCAGAAACATTCCGGAAGCCGTAAAAAACGCTTTGGCAACGGTTGCCTGCGCATAAACCAGCAGCAGCGGCGCCAGTGTTACGCCGTTCAAAACCGCATAGACCAAAAAGATGGCGGCGGCCGCACCCGCACTCAAGCGGTTAATAGCCAGCGACAAAACAAAAACCAGTACCAGTTCGGCAATCAGCAACCCGAAAAAGAGACCGCTGTTTGCAATCAACGCCGGCGACGAGGCCACAGCCACCGATGTGACGGCACTGATCACCAAAGCCAGGAACATCCACAGATACACACCGGTCATAAATTTCCGGCGGACATCACTTTTTTCTTCTGTCTGCGCACCGAAGTGCTTTTCGTTTGTTAAATCATTCATGCAAAAAGTATAATAAGACAATCTGAAGATGTCAAGTGCGGAAATTTTTTAAATTTTTTTGAAAAAAGACTTGTTTCTACAAACAGAAACATATATAATGTTTCTATCAATAGAAACACAGCAAGGAGGAAAGCCATGGTTTCGAAACAAATTCCGTACAAGATTTATCTTCATGAAGAAGAGATGCCGAAGGCGTGGTATAACCTGCGCGCCGATATGAAAAACAAGCCGGCACCGCTGCTGAATCCGGCCACACAAAAGCCGATCACATTCGATGAATTACGCGCCGTTTTTTGCGACGAACTGGTCCGTCAGGAACTGAACGAAACGGATCGGGAAATTCCGATTCCGCAGGAGATTCGCGATTTCTATAAAATGTACCGGCCGTCGCCTCTGGTGCGCGCTTACTGCCTCGAAAAAAAGCTGGGTACGCCGGCCAAAATCTACTATAAATTCGAGGGCAACAACACCAGCGGCAGCCACAAACTCAATTCGGCAATTGCCCAGGCCTATTACGCCAAAGAACAGGGACTGAAAGGTGTCACGACCGAAACGGGCGCCGGCCAGTGGGGAACGGCGCTGTCGATGGCGTGTGCCTACCTCGGTCTCGACTGCCGCGTCTACATGGTCAAATGTTCCTACGAGCAGAAGCCGTTCCGCCGCGAGGTGATGCGCACATACGGGGCACAGGTCACACCGTCGCCGTCGGATACCACCGAAGTCGGCCGCAAAATCCTGGCCGAATTTCCCGGCACCACCGGCAGTCTCGGCTGCGCCATTTCCGAAGCGGTTGAAGCGGCCGTGACCCATGAAGGCTACCGCTACGTTTTGGGAAGCGTGCTGTCTCAGGTGATGCTGCACCAGTCGGTCATCGGTCTGGAAAGCAAAATTGCCATGGACAAATACGGCATTGCCCCCGATATCGTTATCGGCTGTGCCGGCGGCGGTTCCAACCTCGGCGGTCTGATTGCCCCGTTTATGGGTGAAAAACTGCAGGGGAAAAACGACATCCGTTTCATCGCCGTCGAACCGGCCTCGTGTCCGAGCCTGACCCGCGGTGTCTTTGCTTACGACTACTGCGATACCGGCAAAGTGTGTCCTCTGGCCAAAATGTACACGCTGGGTTCGGGCTTTATGCCGGCTGCCAACCATGCCGGCGGTCTGCGCTACCACGGCATGAGCTCCATTCTGTCGCAGCTTTACCACGACGGTTATATGGAAGCCCGCACGGTGAAACAGACGGAAGTTTTCGAAGCGGCGGAAATGTTTGCCCGCGTCGAAGGAATTCTGCCGGCTCCCGAAAGCAGTCACGCCATTAAAGCAGCCGTCGACGAGGCTCTGGCCTGCAAAGAAAGCGGTGAAGATAAAACGATTCTGTTTGGTTTAACCGGAACCGGTTACTTCGATATGAAAGCCTACGAAGCGTTTAACAACGGCACCATGAGCGACTATGTCCCGACCGATGCGGATCTCAAGCATGGTTTCGACGGAATTCCCCGTTTCCCCGGCAACGAATTCTGATTTGCGGAAAAACCGATGATTTGAAAAACAGGCTCCGGCGTTCTGCCGGAGTTTTTTTATGAATTCTTTTGCGGTGACGGTTTTGTCCCGAAAGCCGGCAGCCGTTCCGCTCCTTTTTTCAATGCCCATCCGAGAACGGCAAAAAGAATCATCATGCAGAGCGAATCGGCAAAAAAACGGAACGGACTTTCGCCGAAGTCCATGAATTTAAACTCCGACAGCAGAAACAGGTCGCTGTAAAGCCGGCGGAGGATAAAGGCGGCCGCCCCGTAAACGGCCGCCGCCCCGACAAGCAGCCGACCGGCAACGCCGGCGGCCGCGGCTGTGCGCCGGCCGCAGCGCCGCAGGCAAAGCCGGCCGATGCCGGTCAGCATCCCGGCATGAAAACCGGTGTGAAGGCTCATCAGCACAAACGACCACGCCGCCGCTGCCATGTGGACTTTTCTGCCGACAGCCGCCCCCGGCAGCGACCATCCCTGCGGAACCGTATCGCGGGCAATGACAAGCGCACTGCCGGCATCCGCCGCAATGCAGACCCACAAAAGAGCAATCACAACCGTTCTCACAATCGGATAAGCCCCCCGGCCGCGCAGCAGAAACCGGTACTGCCGGGCATTCAGTCCGTTGTGAATCAGAAACAGAACAAAAAACAGAATTCCGAGAATCTCGTGCGCCCGGTTTCCGAAAAGATGATAACCGCTCAAACAGTGCAGAACGGTGATCATCGCCAAATCGACTGCCATTTTCAGGATAAAAATCATCTTTGCGGTATTCACGATTTTCCGTCCTCTATTCGCCAAAGCCCAAACCCGACAGCCATTTTGTTATCTGACGGCGGCTGTTTTCACCGGCACGGTAACCGGCAATACAGAGCCCGTCCTTAAACGTTGCGGTTATTTTTGCCCGCAGGTTCCGGTCGCTCAGCCCGCTGCCCCCGGAGGTGGCAAACGGAATGACGGTTTTGCCGCTCAAATCAAACGATTCCAAAAACGTGTACACCGCCATCGGAGCGTCGTACCACCAGACGGGATAGCCGACAAAAACCGTATCGTAGCGGTCCATTTGTGCCTGCGTCACGGTTGTTTTCAGCTGCGGACGGGCATTTTTCCGCACCTCTTCTTTGGCCAGCTGAACGGTTTGATTGTAAGACGCGGGATAAGCCTCTGCCGGTTCGATGCGGAACAGATCCGCCCCGACGGCCGATGCAATCTCTTCGGCCATCTGTTTCGTATTCTGCGCGGAAGACCACGAGAAATAGACGACCAGAATTCTGTTGTCTTTTTTTCCGTCGGACGCAAATGCGGAGATTCCCGCCGCGCCCATCATCAGCAGTGAAAGCAGTTGTTTCATATTCATTTTTTCCTCCGAAAAAGATTTTATCCGCTTCCGCAGCGGATAGTGTTATCTTAACCGATTCGCGGAAAAATGTAAAATATTTCGTCGTTATCGTTTTTTATGCCTGTAAGGCATGGATAATTTTATTTAGTCCTCTACAAGTTATGTAAGTTAACAGAAATATTTATAACATAGCAGAAATTGTATCAAGAATTCCCAAATCAGCCGGAAGCCATTTTACTGTTTTTAAATTTTTAGCATCAAGCCATGTTGCATTTTCGTGTTCCAAAAGAGAAAATTCTTTTTCTCCCGAAATTAAGGTGCAGTAAAAACAATCCATAGAAAGATGAAAAGTTGGGTAATCGTACTCAATTGTACCGATACAATCTCCGACGAGAATTGCTGTATCAAGTTCTTCCTTAATTTCCCGGGTAAGAGCTTGTTGAGGGGTTTCTCCTTCCTCGATTTTTCCACCAGGGAATTCCCACCAGTCCTTAAATTCTCCGTAGCCTCTTTGGGTGGCTAAGATTTCTTTTGTGCCTGATTCTGATGTGCGGAAAATAACCGCAGCTACAACCTTTATTGTTTTCATAGTAAAACTCCTGTTTGTTATTCAACTTGAGTTATATCTGATTTTGTCACAAAATCAGCATATATCTGATCCGGTATTTGTTGAATGGCAAAATCCATAGAAACTGGATTTACAAGTTTTTTAGGAACAGTGTCTTTAAAAACGACTCCGTCTCCAATATAAATATAATCTTGAGGAATCCCTTCAACTTTCTTAAATTTTCTGATAAAGAAATGGATTTTTATTCCCTTTTCAAAGTGATTGATAATATTACTCATTACTCCATGTTCTTGATTCCATTTATCTGGCCCTGTCCAGTGTAAACAGTTTGAAGTAATAAATCTATCATCGTAATTAAATTCAGCTTTTTTTAAATCTTCCTTATACAAATCAATAAAAATGAAATAGTCGGAAGATATATTATGAATTACCCCAATTCCTCTACTGTAACTTTTTTCATAATTACTCAGAATAGCAAGAGTACGCATTGAATATTTTTGGTATGGTTTTAGAAATGGAAATCCATAAAAATTTCTTCCAAATTCATCGTCATACCTTAGAATTGCGTATTCAGAATAATCCAGTAGCCATTTTTTATATGCAAGAGAGAGGTTCTCTTGAGTTTTGAATAAATTCTTTACATTCTCATTTAGCGAAATTAAATCAGCTGAAAAATTGAATCTTATACTGTCGTAATGTTTGTTTTCATTGCTATCCCAGAATTCTCCTGAAAGAACTCGACAAGCATGTCGTAAATTTTGAATATTTTCATAGTCTACATATTTTTTCATTAAGTTTTCTAATTCAGAGACTGATATTTGTGAACTGGGATTTTTAAACAGGAAATCAAGAATACACCATTCTTCAATTCTTTTTGCAGGGAGCAGCGTCTCTAAAAAACTTATTAAACTGATAAACGTATTATTTTTATGTAATATATTGAGAGTTGTAGATTCTTCTGAATTTAATTCATTTTCAGCTGAAATAACAAATTCTAAATAAGAATGGTATAAAAGAGAGCCCTTTTTTATTTTACTAAACAGACAAGGATCCAAGTCAGAACCTCTTTTTATATAATCCGTTAGCAACGGAACCTTATTTCCGTTGTCTTTTCTAAATACGAAATAGGCTCTTTTTTGATTTGAATCTGACATAAATTTTTCTTGATCAATTTGTTTTAATATCTGTTCTTTTACAATTTTATCAAAATGTATAAAGGTGTCTCCTGGAATATCATTAAAATCTGAAGAAACTTCTCTTAACCTTGTTTTTTTGTCTGGATTAGGTTCTTTAGAAAATACACTGCTTATAAGAAATGAGCGCTGATAATTTCCTATAAAATCTAAAACTGTTAAGAATTCTTTGCCTTTAATTTTTCTGAGGCCCCTACCAAGCTGTTGAGTAAAAACAATAGATGATTGAGTGGGACGAAGCATCAAAATCAAATTGATATTTTGAACATCGATTCCTTCATTAAAAATATCTCGAGAAAAAATATATTGAAGTTGTGTATTGTCATTTTCTAAATCTTGTAAATATTTTTGTCGTTGCGTAACTGAGTTTTTTCCAGAAAGAGCAATCGCTGTACCGGCTCCCAAAAGAGAATTAAAAGAATTAGCCATAAATTCTGCATGCTCAACTGTTGCGCAGAAACCCAGACATTTTGTTTTATCTCCGTCATGACGATAAAATCTAATTTTTTCCAAAACATAATCAACGCGCTTTGACTTCATCAACAGAGCGGAAACTTCATTTAAATAGTCTTCGCCGTCTTCTGGCGTATGTTTTAATGTTGAATAATCGATACCATCAACATCTTTTATTCCAAAATAGTGGAAAGGACAAACTAAATCTTTTTGAAGGGAATCTCTTAGTCGAATATTTATAGCCCGATTAAAATCAAATATTTTGAAAATATCTTGTTCATCTGTTCTTTCAGGTGTAGCTGTAAGACCAAGGAGAAACTGCGGTTTAAAATATGAAATTATTTTCGAATACGAAGAATCTGCTGCATGATGAGCCTCATCAATGATGATGTATTCGAAACTATCTGGTTTAAATTCATTTAAATGTAGAGCAAGCATACTTTCTGTTGAAAACAGATATTTACAATATGCCGTTTCTACTTTTCCATCGTATATGGCTGAAGAATAATTGGAAATATTTTTTGAAAGAATTTTATCAAAAGACTCCTTCGCTTTTAGCAGTATATCTCCACGGTGAACAACAAACAGCAATCTTTGAGGATTAACTTGCATAGCATCAAAAACAGACATATACGTTTTTCCTGTTCCTGTAGCTGCTATAGCAAGAGCTTTTGTCTCTTTCATTTTGCGCAATTTATCAAGTTTTACGATAGCCTCTTGCTGCATTTCATTTGGGCGAATAATTTCTTCTTCATAACTAAAAATTTCTTTGTTGCTTTTTTCGAGTTTTTTTACTTTTGATAGATAATCTCGGTAAGAAATTAAAAATTCATTTGAAAATTCTTTTGCATACGGACTTTTCCAAAGTGCGTTAAATTCTTCAAGTATTGATTTCGAAACAATTCCTGGTTCTCTATTTTCTAACAAAGGCTCACTATTTAGGATATTCCATTCAACATTCTTTTTGAATGCTGCTCCGGAAATATTTGAAGAACCAATAATTATTGTCCATTTTTCATTGTCTGTTTCTTTGTTTAAAAACAAGTATCCTTTTGCGTGAAATCCTTTTTCGATTGAATGTGTATAAATTTTTAATTCTATATTTTTGAAAATACTGAGCATTTCTAGGGCATCTGGTTGAGTTACATGCATGTACGTAGAAGTTAATATCTGTCCTTTTATGCCTCTCAATTCTAAATCTTGAAGTAAATCAAGTAACAGTTGTGCGCCACTTACCCGTATGAAAGAAACACAAATTTTGAATTCCAAGCAAGAAAGTAAATTTTCTTTTATTGTATTAAAAAAGTTTTTTGTCTCTTGATTTGATATAAACTGATTTTCCATTTTTATTCGTAAAAATTATTTTCTTTCTCTCCCCCGTTTTCCGTCTCAAACAGGGCAGTTTCAGAGTCACAAAGCACCCGTTTGTGACTCTGAAAAATTTTTTTCACAGTCACAAACGCGGAATTTTAAAGTCTGATTTTCAAAATCGGCAGCCGTTCCGGCGCGGTGCACTGCCCTATTCGCGGACAACGATGCGGTCGTAGGGTTGCAGATTCAGAAGAAGATTCATCGGAACATCGATACGGAAACTTTCGCCCGTGTCGGTCACCGAAAGCGCCGCCGGTTCCGTTTCGCCGGTACCGAGCAGCTCGGCCGAAGAGGCCGTTTCAATGACCGTCTTATCGACATAAACCGACAGCGAACGGTCGGCGTGCATTTTCTCCAGCTCCGGAATCAAATCGGAAACCGGTATATTGCCGGAATCGGCCAGCATTTCGGAAACCACTTGGGAATAAAAGAAAGGAATCGTCAGGACGCCGTCCCCTTTTTGAGGCCCGACTTTTTTCCATTCTTCTTCCGTCATTTCCTCCATATTCTCACTCAATTTAAACGAAAAACCCAGCTCATTCCCGTCGTTAATCATTTCGCATTCGATTTCCCCGGAAGCCTCTGCGACCAGCGAGAGAAGAAGCTCCTTAATCTCATCCTCCCCCGCACCGAAATTTTCGCTCATCCATTGATTGTCGAAAACATACGTGAAAGTCGTTTCGTAATGTTCTCCGTCGAACGAAATACGCTGTTCGACCTTTGTGCAGGAAACCGTCAGAAAAAGAACCGTCATCACCGATAAAAAAAGAATTCGTTTCATAATTTCACTCTATCATACTTTATCCGGGGTGTCAAAAGCATTTCTCCGAAGAAAAGCCTCTTTCCCGAAATAGGGTTTGTCTCCCGCTGCGGCAAAATATTTGTTGAGAAACGGATAATCGGCCGGACGCGGCTCGTTGAGCAGTTTATCGATCAGCCGTTCTTCGAATGAACCCCGTATACCGACTCCCATACACGCTTCGGCAAAATCCTCCCAGTGCAGCGCACAGTACGGCATATTCCCCCAATCAATGCGGGCACCGCGGAAGAAATCTTCATCCGCTGTATGTATAATCATCAGTTCCCCTTCGTCGGAGAGAGCAATGAAAAAGCGGGATCCGTAGGGAGGTCTCTGCTTCATTTTTTTGACTTCAAGCGGCATAAAAGAAGCGCTGAGCACGGTCGAATGCCAGAAGTACCGTCCGTTGGTAAAAAAACGGTCTTCGTTTTCTATCGGTTGGAGTTGTTCGACGGGAACGGTGAGCAGTGAGCACTCTTCGTGATGTCCGTCCAGAATTTTGTGGGCCGTCGACTGGAAATCGTAGACGATTGACACTTTTTTCAGGTTGATCCCGGTATTCTTCGTGACCAGAACTCTATGTTTTGCCTGCATAAGCACCTCCGAAAGCGTCCCAGTTTAATGAGTTTCCCCGGAAAAATCAAGATTGCGTTTGCAGCATCGGTATAGGAAGTCTGTTATTTTTGTGAACAGCCGGAAGCGGCACAAAAAAACCCTGCCGCCGGGCAGGGTTTCGTTTCGATAAACAGTTTTTTATTTGTTTTGGGCAGCCAGTTTTTTCTGGTAAGCCGCTTTCAGGTCGTCGGCGATACTCTGCGGAACACGGCCGTATTTGGCAAATTCCATGGTGAACTCGGCTTTTCCCTGTGTCAGCGAACGCAGAACGGTCGAATATCCGAACATTTCCGACAGCGGAACTTCGGCTTCGATTTTACATCCGGTTCCTTCTTCTTCGGAAGAAACGATCATACCGCGGCGCTGGTTAATGCTGCCGAAGATATTTCCCTGGAATTCGGACGGCCCCTCGACTTCGACTTTCATGATCGGCTCGAGGATGACCGGTTTCGATTTGGCATACGCTTCGCGGAAGGCGCCGATGGCTGCCTGCTGGAAGGCCATATCGGACGAGTCAACCGGGTGGTACTGACCGTCGTTGATCGTCACTTTGACACCGACAATCGGGAATCCGATAAGAGTTCCTTTTTCCAGAGCGGCACGGAAACCTTTTTCACAGGCCGGAATATATTCGGTCGGAATCGCTCCTCCCTTGATCTGGTTGACAAATTCGAAGTCTTTGTCTTCGACCGGTTCCATCATACCGGCAACACGGCCGTACTGTCCGGAACCTCCGGTCTGTTTCTTGTGGGTATAGTTGAAATCGGAAGCCTGGGAAATCGCTTCGCGGTAGGCAACCTGCGGCTGACCGACTTCGACTTCGGCTTTGTATTCCCGTTTCATACGCTCGATATAAACATCGAGGTGCAGCTCGCCCATTCCCTGAACAATCGTCTGGTTCGATTCGGGGTCGACGTAGGTGCGGAAAGTCGGGTCTTCTTTTGTAAAGCGGTTAAGTGCTTTAGCCATGTTGTCGGCCGCTTTCTTGTCGACGGGGGTAATCGCCAGCGAAATAACCGGGTTGGGAACGTACATACTGGTCATCGAATAGTTCAAACCGGGTTTACAGAACGTATCGCCGGAAGCACAGTCGATACCGAAGAGAGCGGCAATGTCTCCGCACGGTGCTTCGCTGATATCTTCCATACTGTCGGCGTGCATTTTGATAAGACGGCCGACTTTGAATTTTTTCCGTGTCCGAACGTTGTACAGTTCGTCGCCTTTTTTCAGGTTACCCTGATAAACGCGGATGTATGTGAGCTGACCGAACTGTCCGTCTTCCAGTTTGAAAGCCAGAGCCACGGTCGGTTTGTTGGGATCGGATTCGAGAACCACTTCCTGTTCGTTGTTGTCGAGGTCGAGAGCTTTGTTTTCGACTTCGTTCGGAGCCGGCAGATAACGCAGAACACCGTCCAAAAGCGGCTGAATTCCTTTGTTTTTGTAGGCCGAACCCATGAAAACCGGAGTCATTTGCAGCGACAGTGTGCCTTTGCGGACCGCGTCGTAAATGAGCTCTTCGGTCACGTTTTCTTCCATCATGGCTTCCATCAGCTCGTCGCTGAACATCGAAGCGGCATCCAAAAGCATTTCCCGGCGTTCTTCGGCCTGAGCTTTCAGCTCGGCGGGAATTTCTTCGATGCGGACTTCTTCACCGCCGTCGCCGTCGAAATAGAGAGCTTTCATGGTCACCAGGTCGACAACACCCTGAAGTCTGTCTTCCAGACCGATAGGAATCTGCATCATAACGGCGTTCAGATTCAGTTTCTCGCGCAGCTGATCGGTAACGCGGAACGGATTGGCACCGGTACGGTCACACTTGTTGACGAAGGCAATGCGGGGAACGTTGTACCGTTTCATCTGGCGGTCAACGGTAATGGACTGAGACTGGACACCGCCGACGGAACAGAGAACCAGAATGGCGCCGTCCAAAACACGCAGAGACCGTTCGACCTCAATCGTAAAGTCGACGTGACCCGGAGTATCGATAACGTTGATAAAGGTATCTTTCCAGGTAACGTTTGTTGCGGCAGACGCAATCGTAATTCCTCTTTCTCTTTCCAGTTCCATGGAGTCCATGGTGGCACCGACACCGTCTTTTCCGCGGACTTCGTGAATCGCGTGAATCTTTTTACAGTAAAACAGAATACGCTCCGACAGCGTGGTTTTTCCCGAGTCGATATGCGCACTGATACCGATGTTTCTCATTTTTGATAAATCAAAAGCCATAAACTACCTCATCTCCTTTATGCAATCCGGAACCGGACGATTCCGTATAATTCGGGATTTTAAACAGAAAACTTCACTTATTTATATAGGATTTAAAACAATTTTTCAAGGTTTACAAAGGAAAATTCCGTTTTTATCGTTGCCCGTTTCGCTTTTTCGTTGTATAATTAAAAAGGAACAGGAGTTTATATAATGAAGAGATTTTCCTTTCTGACCCTGCTTTTTTTGATGTGTTCTTCCCTTTTTGCTCAAATCGGCACGTCTCAGACATATCGTGTTTATTACACGGGGAAAATCGACGATACTCCCGCTTTTCTGGAAATGCTGATTACCGACCTTTCCGTTTCCGGGGTACTCGGTTTCCGGCAGGAAACAATGTTTTCCGTTTCGGGTTTGATTTCTCCTTCCGCCGAAAACGCACCCGCTTCCGCTCTGCTGCGCATCACCGATGATGCCGGCGTCATGACGGGGCAGATGCGGTTTAATTTAAACGAAACGCGGCTGCAGGGCTCTTTGACATACAAAGGCAAAAACGCCAACGCGGTTTTCGATATTCTGGCGGTTTATTTAAAAGACACCAGGACACTTAAAAATTACCTTTCATACACGGTTCAGTATCCATTCTTTCTCAATCCCGCTTACTCGGTTTTAAACGAAGAAATCGAAAAGGAAATTACCGAAGCCGGTTTGCAGATGCTGAGTCACTTTTCCGATCCGAAAAAACTGACCAAAGCAATGGAAGGAACACTGCGTTACGACCGCACCGATTTTTTCGAAATCCAGTTTGCCGGCGATAAAATTATTTCGATTCTCAATTCGATTTACTTATATACCGGCGGAGCTCACGGTAACTACGAATATAAAAGCTACAATTATGCCATTCGCGACGGTCAGTTTAAACGGCTGGAGTTGGGAAATATTCTCTCCCTTAACGGCGAACGGTTTAACCTGCTGAACAAACTGCTTCTGGAAAAACTGAAAGAAAAAAAGGCGGCATTTGTTTTGGACGGCAGTGTCAATGCGTTTGAAATGGGTGAATTGAGCCCGTCGTTCTCGATTAAGGAAAACGGCTTTGTTTTTATTTTTGCTCCGTACATGGTGGATGCCTACTCGGCCGGTTCTTACGAAATTTTTGTTTCGTTCGACGAAATCCGCATGGCTTTAAGCGAAGAATTTAAATCGCTTTTGTAAAAGGTCTTTACCGTTTCGGTTTCCGCCTGTCTGTCAAAAAGGAAGCCCCCGGGGCTTCCTTTTTTTATATAAACCGCAAACGGCCGTCTTCAACCGCGCGGTAAAAGCAGCTGCGGCGGCCGGTATGGCAGGCGCCTTCGCCGATCTGCCGCACTTTTGCCAGAATCGTATCCTGATCGCAGTCGACCGACAGCGAAACCACTTTCTGCACACAGCCGCTTGTGTCTCCTTTATGCCATAAACAGCGGCGGCTGCGGCTGTAATAAACCATTTCGCCGCATTCACGTGTTTTTTGCAGCGCTTCTTCATTCATATAAGCAAGCATCAGCACCTCACCCGTTTCGGCATCCTGCGTAACGACCGGTATGAGACCGTCGCTGCCGTACTTCGGCAGAAATTCAAGCGTTTCTTCCATCGAATTCATCGTTTTGTCTCCAGACCCCAGTATAATCAATCCCCGAAAAAAAAACAGCCTGTTTGCCGATATCCTCTGCGAAAAAAAATTAAAGTATGGACTTTTCATAATAAGGCTTTATAATTATAAATAAAGAGATTATAATTTTAAACGGAGACATCCTATTGGCCGGTCAATCTTCACTTTCAAAAAAAAGTTATATCGACTTGTTAAACCGCTGCATTAAAGAATTTTGCGAAGAGTCACCGGAAACGGCATTGAACCGGATTCTCGAAATTCTGGGAGAGGAATTACAAAGCAGTCGGATTGCTTTATACGAACAGAAACCCTCCAATGAGTATTTTTTTCTGTCTTACTACTACGGCGATTCTTTCGATAAAAACTTTACGAAAAGAATTAAAAACGATTTTCTTTCCGTGAAAGCCGATATCTGGAAAAATTTTATTGCCAAAAGGGAAACCGTCATTATCGGTACCGATACCGCCATGAGGGCTGTCTTTAAGATCGCTTATGACGATATTCGGAAAGCAGGAATTCATTCCGTTATTATTGTTCCTCTTTACAGTGATTCCGGATTTTTGGGGTTTTTATGTATTGCCAACGCATCGCCGGAATCGTTTTCTTTTTTGCGCCCTTCGCTGAATACGCTGAGTCAGTTTATCGGTTCGGCCATCAAAAAACGGAATCTGATCGGCAGACTGAATTTCATGAGTTTCCATGACAATCTGACAAAAGCGCTTAACCGAAATGCGCTTAACCGTGATTTAATCCGTTTTAAAAAGGTCCGGCAGCGGGGCGTTGTTTATGCGGACTTGTGCGGTCTGAAAAAAATCAACGATACCAAGGGGCATAAACACGGAGACCAGCTTCTTCTTTCCGCGTATGCCTGTTTAAACCGGGTTTATAATCCGCAGGATATATACCGCATCGGCGGCGACGAGTTCATTATTCTTTGCAGTGACTGTTCGCAAAACCGGTTCGAACAAAAACTGAAAAAACTTCATTCGATTCTGCATGAAAACAAGCAGAATCTTTTACTGGCTGTCGGTTCCTTTTGGGATGATTCCGGGCGTTTTCCGGTAAACCGTATGATCGATAAGGCCGAAATCGATATGTACCGCAATAAACGAAATATTTACTGCGATCTTAATGCCTTTAAACAGAAAAAAACCCACCTGCCGCAGGTCTCCGAACACCGTTCGCTTTTTGCCGACTATATCAGAAACTACTATTTCGATCCGGAAATCCTGATCAATGCCATTTCCGATCAGGAAAAGCCGTATTATCTCTACATCGGCGATATGAAGGAAAATGTTTTTTACATTTCCGACCGTATGAAAGACGACTTTTCTTTCGACTCGAATATTGTCCGCGATTTAATTCATAAATGGGGAGATCTGATTGTCGACCGGGATAAAGGCGCCTATTACGATGATATCAATGCCATTCTGACCCAGAAAAAAGAATGCCACAATATTTGTTATCAGATTCGCAATGCCAAAGGAGAAATCATTTGGGTTCACTGCCAGGGCGTGATTAAATGGGAAAACGGAACTCCTCTCTTTTTTGCCGGAATTGTTTCCAACCTTCAGGAAGAACGGAATATCGACCCGATAACGGGATTATGGGGGCCTTCCGCTTTAATTAATCAACTTGAAATTTTATCAAAAACGGGCGGATGGATTATCGGTATCGGACTGAACGATTTTTCTTCCATCAATAATTCTATCGGAAGAACGGAAGGCAATCTGATCTTAAGAAATATTGCTCAAATTTTTCAAATTAAACTGGGACATCTTTTTCATTTCTACAGAATCGACAACATTAAATTTGTCGCCGTCTCGAGAAATCCGGGGTCCGTTCCGTTCGGAACAATAACGGAAAATATCAAAAATATTACGGAAACAATTTATTCATCCCATCATTTGTTTATGCAAAAACCGTGTTCGATCGGATTTCTGAAATTTCCGAAAAACTATCCCGCGGACGAAGAAATTGTTCAGACACTCAGTAATCTAATCAATCAGGCCAAAGACCGGCAAAGCGAAAATTACGTCACTCTTTCCGAAGAAATCCTGAACGAAAAACAGCAGAGAGCTCAAATACTGATCAGTCTTAACAAATCGGTATCGAACGGGTTTTCCGATTTTTTTATCGAAATACAGCCTGTCACGGACAAAACGAAAAAAAATATTATTGCCGGAGAAGTCCTGCTGCGGTGGCGTAAAAACGGCGAAATTATTTCTCCCGGAGAGTTTATCCCCATTTTGGAAAATCATAACCTGATTCAGCCGGTCGGCGGCTGGGTTTTCGAAGAAGCCGTCAAAGCCTGCAAACAGCTGACACAAATCAAACCGGACTTCCGACTTTCCGTGAACGTTTCCTACTTACAGGTTTTGGACCCCGCTTTTTTTGATTTTATCATGACAACCGTTAAAAAACACGACATATCGCCCTCTTCGCTGGTTCTCGAACTGACGGAAACGGTGAATCATGATTCTAATGAAATTCTTTTTGATTTTATTACCCGCATAAAGAAAGAAGGCTTTTTGTTTGCCATCGATGATTTGGGCAGCGGCTATTCTTCTCTGAACTTTCTGTTCGAATGTCCGGCCGATATTGTCAAAATGGACCGTACTCTCACTCATAAATTAATCGGTTCGATTCTCAATTACCGTCTTTTGAAAACAATTATCTTCGGCTGCCATGAAGCAGGCAAAAAAATCTGTATCGAAGGCATCGAAACCGATGAAGAAATGAAACTGATTGATGAGATGGATTTTGATTTTCTCCAGGGGTTCTATTTCTACAAACCGATCTCTCCCGAAAAACTGATCAGCCTGTTAAACCGACAATCCGAGGAAAAAGAATGAAACAACTATCGAGTCTCGTTATTAAACCGGTCGGCGCGGAGTGCAATCTCCGATGCGAATATTGTTTTTATCTGGACAAAAAGAACCTGTATCCGGAAGAACACATTCTGACTCTGATGTCGGAAGAAACGGCAGCCGAACTGATCCGGCAGGCTTTCCGATATTCCGAATCTCCTCTTTTTATCTGGCACGGAGGAGAACCGACACTGGCGGGGCTGCCGTTTTTTAAAAATATCGTCCGTCTGCAAAAGCAGGAAAGCGCCGCCTGCAACCGTCCTTTTCAAAATGCACTGCAGACAAACGGTACGCTTTTAAACGAAGAGTGGGCTCTTTTTTTGAGAAACGAGAACTTTTTGGTCGGGGTCTCCCTCGACGGTCCGAAAGAAATTCATGACAGTTACCGCTCAACGGCCGGCGGCAAACCGACACACGACTTAATCGAAAAAAACGCGATTATGCTGCGGGAAAAAGGTGTCGAGGTCAACATCCTTTGTACGGTAAACAACATTTCCGTCAGACAACCCGAACTGCTGTACAATTACTTCAAAGAAATCGGGTTTCCTTACATGCAGTTTATTCCTATTGTCGAAACCGACCCGAAAAATCCGTCACAGGCGGCGCCCTTTTCGGCCGACCCGGACGCCTTCGGAGATTTTCTTTGTAAGATTTTTGATTTGTGGTATGCCGATATCGATCTGAAAGAACTGAGGCAAAACACATCTGTCCGGTTTATCGACTCGGTTTTTCACCGCTATGTCGACAAAGAAATTCCCGACTGTATTTTACAAAAGGAATGCGGCAACTATCTGGTTATCGAACACAACGGCGACTGCTACAGTTGCGACTTTCTGGTGTCGCACGAAACGTTTCTCGGCAACCTGCACCGCAATGATCTGTTTTCGCTTCTTAATTCGCCGCAGCAGCAACGGTTCGGCCGGATCAAAACCAAACACAAACCGCGGTGCCTGCAATGCAATTGGTATAAACTCTGTTACGGCGGCTGTCCGAAAGACCGCATCCGCGATCCGCAAACGCATAATCATAACCGTTTTTGCAACTCCTACAAACAGTTTTTTTCCTATGCGCATGAACGTTTTCTTTACCTCGGAGAACGTTTCCTCAACGAAATGCGCTAGACATATCTAAGTATTTTTACGCTGTATAATTCCGTTTTCCTCCCTTGATTTTTAGATAAAAATAATGATAATGGGGAAAAGGAGTTTTTTATGACCGTAAAGACAGTGCCGTTTACTCTTGATTTGGTAAAGGAAATCGAAAAATCGAATCCGACCCCGTTTTACATTTATGACGAAAAGGCGATTTTGGAAAATGCACGCCATTTTCTGAACGCATTTTCGATTTTACCGGGCGGCTTCCGCAACTATTTTGCGGTTAAAGCGTTGCCGAATCCCTATATATTGAAGATGCTGAAAGAGATCGGCATGGGCGCCGACTGCTCGTCTTTGCCCGAACTCGAGCTGGCCGCCAAAGCCGGTATTACCGGTGAATCCATCATGTTCACTTCCAACGATACTCCCGCCGTCGAGTTTAAACGCGCCCGCGAATTGGGGGCCGTTATCAACCTCGACGACATCACCCATATCGACACTTTAAAGGAAGCTGCCGGTATTCCCGAATTAATCTGCTTTCGTTACAATCCGGGGCCTCTGAAAGAAGGAAACACCTTAATCGGCAAGCCGGAAGAAGCAAAATACGGACTGACCCGCGACCAGCTGAAAGAAGGTTACCGCCGCATGAAAGAAGAAGGAACCAAACGTTTCGGTCTTCACACGATGGTCGCCAGCAACGAACTCAATCCCGATTATTTCATCGAGACAGCCCGTATTTTATTTGAACTGACGGCGGAAATTAAAGAAGAAACCGGAGTCGAACTCGAATTTATCAATCTGGGAGGCGGTATCGGAATTCCGTATAAATGGGATCAGGATGCGGTTGATCTCGAATATGTTGCCGGGGGAATTCGCAAATTGTACGAATCGCTGATTATTGCCAAAGGATTAAAACAGCCGCGAATTGTGATGGAATGCGGCCGCATGGTGACCGGGCCTTACGGTTATCTGGTCTCGAAAGTTCTTCACAAGAAGGTGACTTACAAAAATTATGTCGGTTTGGATGCCTGTATGGCCAACCTGATGAGACCGGCTCTTTACGGTGCCTATCATCATATTACGGTTTTGGGAAAAGAGAATGCTCCGATTGATTACAAATGCGATATTACCGGATCTCTCTGCGAAAATAACGATAAATTCGCCGTCGACAGAAAGATTCCCCAACCCGAAATCGGTGATTACATGATTATCCATGACGGCGGTGCCCACGGACATGCCATGGGGTTTAACTATAACGCCAAACTTCGCTGCGCCGAATTCCTCTGGAAAGGCGGGAATTCATTCGAAAAAATCCGCCGCGCGGAAACAATCGACGATTATTTTGCGACATTGGATTTCTCGCGACTGTAAAATCCGTATACGGACAATGAAAAAGCCGAATCAATGATTCGGCTTTTTTAAATTTCGTCGGGACACTTTTCTTTATAACAGCAGCGGAACCTGTCATCAAGCAGCGATTCGATTTGATCCGCATCATAAATCGACAGCAGACGTTCCCGCAAATCGGTATTGCGCATGACCGTCATCAACACGGACAAAAGTTTTAAATAATGTTCCGCCTTATGAACCGGTGTGGAAATCAGAAACAGCAAATTAACAGGCATGTGATCAATGGAATCGAAATCGATGCCTTTATGCGAAATTCCAAGGGCAATTTCGATACGTTTGACGCATTCCGTTTTGGCATGCGCAACCGCGATGCCGTGCCCGAATCCGGTGCTCCGCTCACGCTCGCGGTTAAAAACAGCATTTAAAAAAGCGGGGTTCTGTTTGACTTCACGAAAAGCAGCTGTCCGCCGGACAAGCTCGGTAATGGCACCGAATTTATCGGTACTTTCGATATCGGGAACAACACATCCGTGAAAGTCGAAACAGGAACCCGGCTTACGCATTTTTCCTCTTATCAGTAGAAATTCAAGACGCTTTTGTCGTAATCGGCCGGCGCTTCGTAACCGAGCAGATTAATACAGGTTGCGGCAATCGAACTGATACCGAGGCCTTCGTTCAGCTGCGGTTTGTATTCGTTTTTCGATTCGGGATCGAAAAGAATGCAGGGCACCGGATTCAGCGAATGCGCCGTTTTGGCTTTCGGTGTACCGTCGCTGTTTTTCTTGACGTTCCCGGCTTTATCATGTTCGAACATGTCGTCGGAGTTGCCGTGATCGGCAGTAATCAGCATGACACCGCCGGCTTTTTCGACTGCTTCTTTCAAACGACCGAGCTGGACATCCAACCCTTCCATCGACTGAATCACCGCATTCCAGACACCGGTGTGCCCGACCATGTCGCCGTTCGGAAAATTCACACGAATAAAATCATATTTTCCCGACGGAATGACTTCAAGGAGACGATCGGTGATTTCTTTACATTTCATCAGCGGTTTCTGTTCGAAAGGAATAATATCCGACGGAATTTCTTCGTATGTTTCCAGCTTTTCGTCGAATTTGCCGAGTTTGTTTCCGTTGAAGAAATAGGTCACGTGACCGTATTTCTGCGTTTCGCTGATGGCAAAGCTGCGGACGCCGGTTTTGGCCAGATACTCGCCCATAGTCCGGTCGATTTGCGGAGGGGAAACCAGATACTGTTTGGGAATGTGCAGGTCGCCGTCATATTCCATCATACCGGCGTATTCGACCTGCGGAACGCGTTTGCGGTCAAAGCGGTTGAAATCGGCACCGCTTTCGAAAGCGGCCGTCATTTCGAGAGCCCGGTCGCCGCGGAAATTGAAAAGAATCACGCTGTCGCCGTCTTCGACGGTTCCGACCGGTTTGCCGTTTTCGGCAATAACGAAAGCCGGTAAATCCTGATCGATTTTTCCGGTTTCCGCACGCAATGTTTCGATGGCTTCGGTAGCCGAGGCAAACTGCCGGCCTTCGCCGAGAACGTGGGTTTCCCAACCCTGACGAACCATATCCCAGTTGGCATTATAGCGGTCCATCGTAATCACCATGCGGCCGCCGCCGGAAGCAAAGCGGGCATCGAAACCGTTACCGCTCATCGCCTTCATTTCTTCTTCCATCGGCGTAAAATATTCCAAAGCCGATGTTTCACCGACGTCGCGTCCGTCCAAAAGCCCGTGCACACGGACTTTGGCAACACCTTCCGCTTTCGCCTCTTTCAGCATCGCTTTCAGATGATCGATATGGGAGTGAACGTTACCGTCGGAAATCAGACCGATAAAGTGGAGTGTTCCGCCTGTCTTTTTGACATTGGCAACCAGCTTCTGCCATGTTTCGCCGTTGAACAGGGCCCGGCTTTCGATTGACTGCGACACCAGTTTGGCTCCCTGCGCAAAAACCCGTCCGGCACCCATTGCGTTGTGACCGACCTCGGAGTTACCCATATCGGCATCGGAAGGTAAGCCGACCGCCAGTCCGTGTGCTTTCAATTTTGTATGCGGACACGAAGCTTCCATGGCACGCAAATTAGGCATATTCGCATGAGCCACCGCATCTCCGTCACTGTATTTTCCGTAACCGACACCGTCCATAATGACCAGTAAAACGGGACCCCGCCGTTTATTCATTTTTGCATTTTTCTTTAAAGCTTCAACCATCTTTCGCCTCTATTATTATTTAAGATATTTAACTGCAATTCCGGTTAACGCAAAACGTTTTCCGTCACGGGTGCGGTCAACCTGAATATTGACAACATCATCCGATTCCGGATATTTTTTTTCCGCTTCTTCGATTAATTTGATATAACCGTTCTGTTTGCTTCCGCCGCCGATAGTCACGCGTCCCAAAACTTCATAGCGGATGCCGATGGGAAAAACCGGCTGTGAAATTTGAGGAGTCGTCATACAACCGACTCCGGTCAGAACAAACAATAACAATCCGAGCATTTTTATTTTCTTCATTTTTTCCTCCGTATAAACAAACTGTTATACTCTTTCTATTATATCATTTCAAATTGATATGTCAATCTCATCAAAAGTTTCTTTTATAAAATAAAGTTTCCCGGCGAGGGGTTGACTTTTTTTTTTGACCCTGATATAGTACTCCCAGAAGGGCAGTTAGCTCAGTTGGTTAGAGTACTTGCTTGACATGCAAGGGGTCAGCAGTTCAAGTCTGCTACCGCCCAGAAACGGCTTTCGAAAGAAGCCGTTTTTTTGTTTACCGAAAGATAAACAATTTTGTTTCCAATAACATTCCCAGAAACATAAACTAATCTGTTTTGAATTTTCAGTCAGAAAGTATTCTCTATGTTAATATGTTTTCTGAATATTAATAAAAGGGCGATCGATGCGATCGCCCTTTTATTTTGAACTATAATTTATTTACCGTTTTCAGACTGATAATAAAGACAATCCTGAACGATTGTATCTTTATTTGAAGTTACTTTTACATAATCGACATCAATATGTGCTTCAAACCCGTTCTCGGCTCCGCCCGGAAACCCGTCACTGCTGCGGCCGACTCCCATATTCATGATGATATAAAAGGCTGATTCTTCTGTAAAAGGATACGCGTCTATATTATCAACATAACTATAAGACGCAGATGGTTGAAGAACATCATCTAAATAAAAGACAATCCCCTGTTTGGTCCATTCCATAGCAAATGTGTGCCACTGATCCCATCCTTTTCCGTTAACAGGTTTACTCATGCTGGTTTTCCCTGCATAACCGTTCCCCGGATTAGATGTTGTCTTTGTATGAACAGTCTGATGAACATAATCCTTTTGTTTGACGTGTTCCATAACATCCAGTTCACCTCCGATCGGCCATGTATCGCCTTGCGGATGACCGCTTTTTTCAGGCATCAGCCACAACGCAGGAAAAGCCCCCTGCGCCTTATTACTTGTAAGCCGCGCGCGAAATTCGATTTTACCATATGTAAAATAAAAAAGACCCTTTGAATGAACAGCGCTTCCTTTTGCAAGATCATTTTCTTTTGTTCCGTTAAACCTGATATATGTTGTTCCGTCGCCATCAGCCTTAAATTCTATCATCGACCAATCTCTGACCAAAGCATTGTTCCATGCCGATCCGGCAGGGCCGGGATTACTCCATCGATTCGCGTTCGGACCATTTGTCGTGCCCGTTTCGTTAAAATCATCCCAAAACAGCAGTGTTGTACCTGTTCCCTTAATTCCGGCTACAATTTCACTTCCATTTTTAACATTCACAGAATAATTGTATTCAACTCCGGGTCTTAGATTAATGCGCTTTGCTGTCTCGTCTTTTTGTGCTGTGACTGTAATCGGAGCAACAGTATTTTCTTCTTTCTGCGATTCGACTGTAATTTCAACACTATCGTAATTTCCGTTACCGGTGATACTCCACTCAAATTCAGCATATAAATCCCGAAAATCACTTTTTTTCAAAATACAGTTGATTGATGTTACCGTATGCTCTATCGTTTGCGGTGCATCAAGCATTTTTCCTTCCGCACTGTACGGTTCCAGATAAAAAATATACGTCTCTCCCAGAGTGAGTCCTACAATGGAAAACTTTTGAACCCCTTTTTTTACTTTTGTTTCGGAACTTTTGTTTTCCGGATTTGATTTCTTGGCATAAGAAACTCCAACCTCTGCAAATTGGTTTGAATCCGGATCAGTCCATGTAACAACAACAGCCCCCATTTCGTTTTGTCCCGTAGCAATATCAGATAATTCTTTTTTCCCTGTTTCCGTCACTGTTCCACCGCCATGCGTGTCATCCTGTGCAGAAGGGGGAGGGCATGAAATGAATGTAAATGAAGTCAGCAATAAAATTAAACTTTTCAATCTCATCTTGTTTCTCCTATATTCTTATTGTTTATAATAAGGGCAATCCAGAACAATCGTATCATTATTGGGAGTTACCCTCACATAATCGACATCCATGTGCGCAGAAAAGCCGTCTAAAGCGCCCCCGGGATACCCGTCACTTGCCCGACCGACCCCCATATTCATGATAATATAAAAAGCAGATTCTTCCGTAAAAGGATACCATGCCGGATCATTCATATTCTTATTAAAAGTTCGCGTGTGCTTTCCGTCCAGATACCAGAAAAGACCGTCTTTTGTCCATTCCATGGCAAAAACATGCCAATTTTCCCAATCTTTGTAACTGCCGATCGAACTTCTCTCACCTTTAGCGTTAACATAAACATGATCTCCCGCATATAATGGGGCAGGAGATGTTTTTTCCGAATGCACTGTCTGCGATATCTGTGTATTACGCCGAACATGTTCCATGACGTCGATTTCTCCGCCCAAAGGCCATGTTAAACCATCGGGTCGGCCGCTTTTTTGAGGCATTAACCACAGCGCCGGGAAATGCCCCTGATTGTTATTTTCTTTGAGACGTGCCCGAAATTCGATTTTTCCATATGTGAAATAAAAAAGATCCTTCGAATGAACAGCACTTCCTTTGGACTTCTCATCTTTATTTTTTGACCCCTTAAAACGAATAAAAGTCGTATTATCTGTATCTTTCAGAAATTCAACCATCGACCAATCTTCAACCAAAGCATTATTCCAGGCAGAGCCTGCCGGACCGGGATTTTTCCAGCGGGTCGAATTCGGACCGTCTGTCGTACCGGTTTCGTTAAAATCGTCCCAAAACAGCAAAGAACGATCCTGATACGAGGCAACCGTTTCTTTTACATTTCCGTTTGTAACGGTTAAATGAAATACACAGTCTGCACCGGGAGAAACTTTAATGCTTCCGCGATTATCGGTAATTATTCCCGATATACCCTCCTCTGTTTCGAGTGTCAAAACGGCCTCTGCAGGTATTGGTGCGACATCCCAAATAAAATCTGCGGTTAAATCGTAAACGTTCGCTTGAGTAAATCTGCCATCTACTGACGATACTGTGTGCGTAATTATTTTTTCATTTTTCTGACTGTTTTGACCATACCCTGTCAACTTAAAAACGTATGATTTTCCTTTTTCCAAATTATCAAAAAAGGCAGTCTGCTCTCCCGGTTTTATTTTCTGCTCACGTACCGTAATTCCACCGGATGATGCTTCTATTCCTATTTCGATCAACCCGGGCGCTGCCGGATCACGCCATGATAAAACAACTTTTCCGTCTTGCTGACCGACAGAGATTTGAGAAACACTCCAGTCCGCGGTTTCGACCGGTTGGGAATCCGGACCGGGACATGACACCACAAAAATATTGAATAATAATATAAATATTTTTTTCATCTTTCTCTTTAATTTATACCGGAAGCTTAAACCGGAATTTTCATTATTTCCGAGAACAACCGGATAACTGCATATTCATTTCCGGGAATTTATTTTTGCACGTCGTTCTTTTTCCAATTTGTAATAAGGACAGTCATGAACAATGGAATACTGGTTCGGTTCGACTTTTACATAATCGACATCAAACCAGGACTCAAAGCCTTTTGTGGCGGCACCCGGCATTCCACCGTTTTTTGACGTCCCTACCCCCATGTTCATAATAATATAAAAAGCCGCCTCTTTCGTAAATGGAAATTGATTTACATTCTCGCTGTACCCGATTGATTTTGTTTTATGCCCGTTTATATAGTACTGTAACCCGTTGGGAGTCCATTCCAAACCAAATGTATTCCAATTTTGCCACTCTTTCAATGATCCGTTATTATTTATTACATGGTATGTGGGCGCATAATAATTTCCGGAGGCATCCCATGTAGTCGGATTACCGGCACCACTGCTGTTTGCCGTAAAATGAGTCTGCCATACCAGGCCAGGGGTATGATAAACATGTTCATAAATATCAATTTCTCCGCCTCTCGGCCATTCCAATCCGTTTTCGATTGCATTATTGAATTGCGGCATAAGCCAAAGTGCAGGGAAATGCCCTTTGTTATCCCTATCGCCCCCCTTTGAAATACGGGCTCGAAATTCTATTTTACCGAAAGTGAAATAAAACCAGTCCCGGGATTGAACAGCACTCCCTTTTGCATCTCTCCAGTTATCGGTCTTTTGTTCTCCCTTAAAGCGAATGTAATCTGTGCCGTCCGTATCCGCACCGAATTCAATCATTGACCAGTCTCGTGCCAAAGCATGACACCATACCGAAAATCCGTGTATGCTGTCTTCGAACGCCCGCTCCACCGCTCCTTCTGCTTTGTATTCGGCATTCTGATAATAGTTGACGTCCAAAGTCGGATTATCCCACGCTGTTCGCCGAGGAGCATTCCCTTCATCACTGATTGCAGGATTTGAATACCTTGAATAAAGTGCTGTCCTCGGTTCACTGATTATGTCTGCTCCCGAAAAATCTTCGTAAAACAGCATTGTCTTTCCATTTCCCGATGCATTTGCAACCACCATGGAATCGTCTTTTGCTTTTATAGTATAAGGATATTCTTTTCCCGGATCCAACTCTATTGTCACCGTACCGGAACCGTAAGGAATTTCTACAGTCTTGTCACCGACAGAAACCTCTACCGTTTTATATTGACCTTCACCTGTTATTATCCATTCGAAATCCGCATACAAATCCTTAAAATCCGCTTTTAAAATTTTGCAGTTTAATGCTGTTACCTGATGAGCCACAGACTGAGGTTCTTCAAGTAATTTTTCCTTTCCCCCATATGGATTTAAATAAAAAATATACGTTTCTCCTATTTTCAGATTCGATACGGTAAACTGCTGAACCCCTTTCTTAATTTTTGTTTCGTTTGATTTCTGTTTGTCTGACAATTTTGCATAAGAAATTCCGACTTCCGTAAAGCGTACCGATTGAGGATCTGTCCATTTTAATAAAACGGCTCCGTCTTCCTGTCCAATCGAAATATTGGTCAAAACTCTCTCTTCTGATTCTTCCGGTAATTCAACCGAAGGGGGAGGGCACGAAATTAACAATAAAGTCATTAAGGTTAAAATACAGTTTTTTTTCATTTTCATCTCCTTTTGTTAGAATTATTTTAAATAATATATCGAAAATCAATTCATAATACTTCTCTTAATTGTTTTCTTTTGGTTTGTATACAGCTACCTGTTTGATTCTCAATGTACTGATCTCCTGCGCCTCTACATAAATTCTGAATGTGAATGTATTGGCATTACCGTTATTCAGTTTCGCCGGGCTTTCGATACACCACTGACCCGTATTGTTCAAAACAAACGAATATTTTTGGCCGTTATAAAAGAAAACAGATGTTCCCAACTTAATTTCATGATTAAATTGATACCCGACAGAAAAATCCTGTCCGGAAACAACAGTATAGGACTCCGCTGCTGCATCTGCTCCGTATTCAAACCGCCTCCCGTCTGTTCTTCTGAAAAAGCGTATTTTATCGTTTGTCCCTTCATTGAACCAGATACTGACCGCTCCCTCTCCGACCGAATAATTCATCTTTGTCTCAAGAATCCATCCTTTCATTGTGTCCGAATCACCCAGATTCATGTTCTTAATGGTCAAATCTGTTGTCTGATTATCTGTACGTCCCTGTTCACTATTAAAATTAATAACAGCCCCTTCTGCCGTTAGTTGTATTTCCTCATAAAAGCCGTTGGTTACTTCCGCATCGGAAGAGAAATCCTTTTTGACAAAAACCGGTGTATACCTTTGCCCGTCCCTCATAATATCGCCTGCTGCCAAAACAGTCAAATTAATGGACTTGCTTACCTGTCTGTCAGCTGTATTCGTTACGGTAAGCGTCAGGCGATAATTCCCGTCACTTTCAATATTCGGTTTTAACGTTAATATGTACATTTCATTTATATTTGTCTCTGTCAGAGGAGTAAATTCAGAGACAAAAATTTCGGTTGCGGAAACATCCGTATAATCAGTATTATTGTCCGTTCTTGCCAAAGTAAAAACAGCTGTTTTATATCCTGCAACAGGATTTTCCGAAGAATCGGTTTTTATATTTGACATATCCAAATAAAGTATATCGCCCTGAGTATAACCGGGCATCGTATTGGTTAAAACAAAATCCGCTACGGGATCTCCCGGAACCGTTACAACAAATTCGACCGATTTCTCAGCAGTGGAAAGCGTTTCATCAGTTGCCGAGTTGACAATTGTCAAAGTCAGACGATACTTACCGTTACAGGCTGTATCTGATACTGTTAACGTCTGTTCATTGTTCAGGTTTTCCGATGTCAGCTCCGGAAGATTGCCAAACACACTATTTCCGGCAGGAATCCATGTTCCGGTTTCTTCCTGTTGCTCTACCATAAAGACAGCAGAAACCAGTTTCAGACGGTTCAGGCTGTCAACCATAACATCTTTCATATCTATTACAACGGAATCACCTGCCGAAACAATTTTATTCTCCGGAGAAACCCAATAAAATTCGGGAACCGGAGATCCTTGGGCGTAGATCTGAAACCATTCGCTTTTTGAAACCGTTACCATTCCCTGTGACGCAAGTGAAAAAACTGCTTTAAAAATTCCCGGTTGTTCCATTACCTTTTTCATTGCATATTTATTTTTACCTGCTTTCAAAGTCACTTCTTGCAAATCAGATAATTTATTTCCGACTGAATCCTGTAATTCAACCGTTAACTGCGCATCCGTTGTGCTCTCATATTGAGCCGCAAATGTAAATTCATCTCCCGTAAACCCGAACGAAGGAGAAACTGAAACCGCATTGATTTCCATCACCCGACTTTCTCCTTCAGGGGGAGGACAGGCTGCCAATAAGACACAAATCAGGCCAGAAAACATCAATTTTCTAAACATAACAACTCCTTTTTGAGTTTAGAACAGGTTATTATTATATAATAACAAAAAAGAATATGATATTTTTTTAACAAAAATTTATTTTTATAATCAAGGCAAAAAGCGTCCCTTTCGGGACGCTTTTTCTTTTTTTGTCAATCTACTCCGTTACCGGTTTGTAAAAAACGATTTTTTTAAGGGTAAGAGTACCGGGGTCGGATGTCGGATTTTCACCCGTACCAGACCCTATTTTCTCTCTATTAAAAACAAATTGAAACCTACCTTCGATTATATTAGGCGCTTTGTTTATAGCAGTGGAGTTCGTCATTTGAACTGTTTTACTGACTCCGTTAAAAAAGAATTGTGCCGTTTCTCCCTGTACTGTACCATTAATTAAATAACCTAAAACCTCATCTTTGTTTGCCTGTAATGTATATTGAGAATTGTTGTCAGCCGAATTGGGTCCTGCTCGAAAGGCCGTACCGGCTCCGATGGATCCTTCGAAAGTATTTCTGAGCAGCCAAAATGATCTGTCTGCCCCGTTTGTAATTGCAATAATAGAACGAACAGCAGATGTATCAGAGTAATTAATCGTCATTTCAACCAGACAATTATTGGCGCTGTTTTCCGGTACATTGGCTATAGTCATTATATCACTTTGCGTTCCGTCAGGCTGCAGACTGTTCACCGTAATCACCGGCTGAGCGTCATCACTCCATGCTTCTGCCGTTTTACTTGTAAATGTCACATCAGAATTGGTATTGCTAAAATCCTCTACTGTTTTTACCGGTTTGTAAATGACATTATTCCGACGAACGTAAGTATCCGGATAAACGGTAATCTGCAAAGATGCGGTAACAGTTTTATTTCCTTTCGTTGTATAAGTAAACGTAACTGTTTCGGCTGTTTCCGTATCGCCGGTATTTTCAGGCAGCGTTAATGTTTTGGTGGTCATATCATAACTGCCCTTATCAACATTTACAGCTGATACAACCGCATCGGTAGGAGTGAGCGTTTCGGTAACGGCAACTGCCTCACCGCCGAAACCGGAAGCGGGATCGGCACTTAAACTAACCGATGTCAGTTCCGGAGCAGCCGCATTTTGAGTAAACACCGGTGTAATTGTTACTTTTTCTCCGTACTGCTGCGTTGCGAAATCAAAATACTGCGGCATTTGATCCGTTACTTCCAGATAATAACGTCCTTCGCCTTCCTCTGTCAGATCGGCAGAACCGCCGGACCAGGTTGCTTTAACCGATTCGGCCAAATACCCGGAAGCGGGGGTGACATTCACATAAATTTTATTCCCGACCGAAGCGATATCGGCCCATGCCGCCTGATCGTTGTCTTTCACTTCCCGGTCAAACGAAATTGTGCCGTTTTCGATATCCTGCGCCAACACGGCCTGAGATACCGGAATTTGGTAAACAGCGAAATAATCGATGTAATATTTGTCTTCCGTACCGGTTGCCGGTCGCCCGCCACTATAATTATACCCCAGTTCCGTTGTAAATTTAAACCCCTGTTTCCAACGGGTTATTAAAGGCACATTGTTTTTCGGACTCCGATCCCCTACAGAGTAACCGTCCGCAAATGTAAAGTCTTTTTTGAAACTGGCAATACGACGGGGTGTTTCACCGTGATAACCGTAATAAACAACCTCTTCCGGACTCCAGTAAATACCCAAAGTATACCAGTCCGAATTCAGATCAACATCTCCGTGTTTTTTCGTCGGCTGACTCCAGAATCTTCCGGATGAGCGATTCCAAAAATGTGTCGTTACATCCAAATTTGTATTTGTAATCGCTTCCATAGCATCGAATTCGTACCACAACGGACTGTCTGCGTCGGAATCATAGCTCCAGAAAGCATCCCAGTGATTCTGATCTTTTCTGTCTGTTCTGACCCGGGTTTCGATATATCCGAAAACAATATTTTTTTTCAAATGGATTCCGCCGGAAATCCATTTTTCTCCGGCCGTATTGTTTCCGTTTGACTGATCCTGGCCCGGGTAATAAGGCGTACTGTCCGTACTCTCTCCGGGCCTTGTTCCCCATTCCCTGGTAAACATGGTAAAAACGGATCTTCCATCCAGCTCCGTCATTTCCAGAGCCTCGGGACGCCAATAAAAACGTTTGACCTTGTCTGTCTGCGAAATATATCCTTCGGAACGCCAGTTTTTCAGCACTTCGGCCTTATTATTAAAGTTTTCGGCCCAAAGCAGCGATAACGCTTTACCATCGACGGTTTTTGTATTTTCAACCTTATACTGCTTTGTTCCGTTAAACGTAATGCCGGCACTCTTGTCACTCTGTGCTGCGGACGTTGCCGTAATTGTTACGGCGTCCGTTGTTTTAATCGTAATTTCCCATTTTGTACTTGTCGCCGTCGCTTCGGCTTCCACGGGAACGACCGTATATTTGGTATCGTCCTGAGACCATGTCACCGAGATATCCGACGGATTCTCTCCTCCAATCCCCGTAAAATTAAGGGTAACTGTAACCGTATCATTGAGAACCTGTCCGCTAAAAGAATTCGGTGTTGCCGATATGGATTCGATTCCCTTATAGTCGGTTATTTTGAATTCGACAGTCCGGCTGTCTTTTTTGCCGGCTGTATTTTCGATTTCCAAAACAATACGAAAATTTCCGATCTCTGTTAAAGTCAGTTCAAAATCCGTATTCAGATTGTCGGCTGTCAGATTCGGAAATGTAAACCCGTCGAAAGATTCCCATGTACCGTTATTGTCTTTGTATGCCGAAAAAGCGGCAGATTTTAACGCATATGTATCGGCACCCGTTCCCGCGACATCGGCACAAACAGCACCCATTCCTACTGTAATTGTTGCATTCTGATAAACACCGGTTGTCGGCCATTTAAAGGCAGCGGACGGAATTCCGCCTTCTTTTACCTCAAATTCGGCTGTTTTGCTTTGCGGTTCGACACCCTCGGCTGCCAAAATGAAAACCGCCTTCATTTTTCCGACAGCATCGATTTTTGAAGTAATCGTTTTGCTCTTTTCGCCTGCTTTAACGGTGTCCGCCAATTTTTTTACGGTTTTTCCTGCCGCATCCCGAACCTCTACACTTAACGAGGCTTCTGTCGTCACCGAAACCGCTGCCGTAAATTTAAAATTTTCTGTTGTGTTAAATCCCGTCGCCGGAGAAACGGAAACCTCTCCCAACGAAATTGTCCCTGATTCCGAAGTCGGGGGACATCCCAATAAGAATACAGAAATCAAAAACAAAATCACTCTTTTCATCTCTCTTCTCCTTAACATTTAAAAATTTATAAAGCCGCTCCGGTTGTATCACCGTACTGACTTCTCAACGATTTTAATTTCTCTTTCAGAGAATTTTTTAATTCTTCCGATGCAGTGTTATAAATATTTGTGCTTTCATCCGGATCATTCTGCAGATCGTACAGTTCCCAGGCATCGGTGGCATAATCTTCATAAAAACGAATCAGTTTGTACCGACCGTCAAAAACACCGTAGTGTGCCGGGCACCAGTGTTCCTTCTCATATTTTCTCGATTCGGTAAAATGATAATAAAGGGCATCGCGCCAGGTAACCGGTTTTTCTCCTTTTAGCCACGGTAAGAAACTCTGCCCCTGAATTTTATCTTTTTCGGAGGCCTTGATTCCCGCTACTTCCAAAAAGGTCGGGGCAAAATCGATATTCTGTGTAAGCGCGTCCACCTGTGTTCCGGCCGGTATCACACCCGGCAGGCGGGCAATAAACGGCATGGAGAACGATTCTTTGTACATCCACCGTTTATCGAAGAATCCTTTTTCTCCGAGAAAGAACCCCTGATCGGAACTGTAAACAACCAAGGTATTGTTGCTTAATCCCTGCTGATCGAGGAAATCAAGCAAACGCCCGATATTCTCATCCAGAGCTTTTACGGTCCGCAGGTAATCGCGGATATATCTCTGATATTTCCATATGGCCTGGTCTCTGCCCGTAGGATTAGCGGTAAAAAATGCCTGATTTTCTTTTTCGTATGAGGCCCAATATTTTTCCCGGTCTGCCTCACTTAACCGGTTCTGTTCGTATGTAACACCGGGGTCGTTGGCATTATCGGTTACGGTATACATGTTCAGATAATTGGACGGGACTTCTTCCGGACGCAGTTTCATATCCCATCCCGGAAACATGTGCCCGTCAACCCGCATACGGGCATCCTGAACATACGACGGCAATGAACCGAATTGTGAGCTGTCTTTAAAATCAGCAGGCAGAGGCCATGTGACACCGTTATACAAGTCCAACTGATCCATTCTCGGCTGCCAGTTGCGGTGCGGTGCTTTATATTGACACATCAGCAGAAACGGTTTGTTTTTCTTTTTGGCATCTTTGAGCCAGTCCATCGACAAATCGGTAATAATATCGGTACTGTAGCCGTTGATCGTTTCTTTTCCGCCGTTTTTATCGGAAGAACGGAATTCCGGATTGTAATAAAAACCCTGTCCGTAAAGCACTTTATAATCATCAAATCCGGCATTCTGCGGATTGACGGTATCACCCAAATGCCATTTTCCGATAATTCCGGTATGATATCCTTCTTCCTGCAATGCCCGTGCAAATGTAAACTGGTTGGGATTAAAAGCACCGCCGTTATTGGAATAACCGTTGGCATGACTGTGCTTTCCGGTCAGAACAGCCGCCCGGCTCGGTCCGCTGATTGAATTACAGCAGGTGTTGTTGAGCAAAATGGCCCCTTCTTTTGCCAGACGGTCAATATTCGGTGTTTCAAACCCGGCAGATTTGAAAAAATCGGAATATGCGGTAATGGCATTCAAAGCATGATCGTCCGTAAAAATAAATAAGATATTGGTTTTATCTCCCAATTTCGGACCGCAACCGGAAAGCACCGACAATCCGGCAGCACCGATACAATACGTTAAATGTCGATTCATATAAAACTCCTTTCACTTAATAATAACACGATATTTATAAAAACGCAAAAAAATTTATTTTTTTACATCATCGTACAGATTTCGAAGATTATCCAGTTTTTGCATCATATTTTGTTTAACCGATTCATACCTGTCGTCTTCCCAAAGGTTGTGCATTTCCTCCGGATCCGTCTTTAAATCATAAAGCTCCCAGGCATCGGCATATTCTTCATATAAGCGCATCAGTTTATAGCGACCGTCAAAAATACCGTAATGGGCAGGACACCAGTGTTCCTGCTCGACCGCTCTCGACTCATAAAAATGATAATAGATTGCATCACGCCAACCGGAGACCGGTTCCCCCCGAAGAAGCGGCAGAAAACTTTTTCCCTGAATTTCGTATTCATCACTGACGGGAACGCCGGCAACTTCCAAAAAGGTCGGGGCAAAATCGATATTCTGCGTTAAAGCCGTCACTTTTGTTCCTGCCGGTATTACCCCCGGAAAACGGGCAACAAACGGCATGGACAACGACGGTGTGTACATCCACCGTTTGTCAAACATTCCTTTTTCTCCCAAAAAAAATCCCTGGTCGGAACTGTATACAACCAGCGTGTTGTCTGCAATACCTTTTTCTTCCAGATAATCCAAAAGCCGGCCGATATTTTCATCAACGGCTTTCACCGCTCTCAGATAATCGCGAATATAACGCCGGTACTTCCAAAGAGCCTGTTCTTCCGGAGTGAAATTTCCGTTTTTAAACGCTTCATTTTCTTCCCGATAGGATTCATTGTAAGCTTTCCGGTCTTTAGCCGACAGCCGCATCGGCTCACTGTTGATCATATCTTTTCCGTACAGATTTTTATAATTTTTAGGGATTTCGTTTTTTCGTAATTTCATATCCCAACCGGGAAACATATGCCCGTCGATACGCATACGCGCTTCCCGCATATAATGCGGCGCCGCATCAAAATCGTAAAAGAAATTTTCCGGAACCGGCCACTCCACACCGCGGTATAAATCCAGATGCCGCATCGCCGGCTGCCAGTCGCGGTGCGGTGCTTTATACTGACACATCATTAAAAACGGCTCCCCGTTTTCCAACGCCTTATCCATCCATTCCATCGACAAATCGGTGATAATATCGGTACTGTAGCCTTTAACAGTTTTCCGTCCGTTCGGTGTCCGAAACTGAGGATTATAATAAGTTCCCTGATTGATCAGGACATTCCAATGATCAAAACCGGCTTCCCCGGGATTCAGATTATCTCCCAGGTGCCATTTGCCGATCAGAGCTGTCTGATAACCGTTTTTCTGCAGTTCCCGCGGAAAAGTAAACTGACGGGGATTAAAAGTGGTGGAATTATCCGTAAAGCCGTTTTTATGACTGTGCTTTCCCGTTAATACGGCCGCCCGGCTCGGACCGCTGATTGAATTACAGCAGGTGTTATTCAGAAGAATGGCTCCCTCATTGGCCAGCCGGTCTATATTGGGGGTTTCGAAACCGCCGGAACGAAAAAAATCGGAATAGGCTGTAATCGCCTTTTCCGCATGATCATCCGTAAAAATAAAAAGAATATTCGGCTGCTCTCCGGCCGAAAGCGACATTACCGGTGCGCCCGCACTCAGAGCCGTTAAAATAAATTTTTTGGAATTCATTCTTTTCTCCTTACCTGATGATATATCATAACAGGAAAGAGAAATCGGGTCACGCGCTTTTAAATATTAACTTAAAAGTTTAAATTAGACCGAAACCACTTCGACAGGAATATTGCCGACAAGAAGATTTTTCAGCAAAAGAAACCCCGATGTATCATCCGTAACAAGAATTTCACGCAGCCCCTCTTCTTCGGGCAGATGTAATTTGCGGATATCTTCAATTATATATTCGGTACTGTCTACAACACGGATGCCGGGCATATGTTTTTCTATTAAAGGTTTCAAAACAGGGTAATGTGTACAGCCGAGAATCACCGTATCAATTCCCGTTCTCAGAATGTCTTTAAGAGTTTCTCTGACGACCGTTTCGGGAACAATGCCGTCAACCATGGCTTCTTCAACCATCGGTACAAAAAGCGGACAGCTTTGCTGATAAACACTGACATCAGCATTCAGGGCTTTGATGGCAGAAATATATGACTTACTGTTCACCGTTCCGTGAGTTCCGAGAACGCCTATTTTCCCGTTTCGGGTAATGTCGACGGCATTGGCGGCACCGGGCTTAATCACGCCCAAAACGGGAATCGACAATTCCCGTTCCAAGTCCGGCAATGCGTAGGATGAAATCGTGTTGCAGGCAACAATCAGAGCCGAAATATTGTATCTTTCTTTCAGAAAATGACCGCATTCCAGACTGTATTTAATAATGGTTTCGGGAGAACGGTTCCCGTAAGGAACCCGGGCAACATCTCCCAAATAAATTAAATTCTGGTGTTCGAATCCGGCAGCAACCGCTTTATAGACGGTCAGTCCGCCGATTCCCGAATCGTAAATGCCGATTGCCATGAGAACCTCTTTTATCTGATAAAATCGGTTTTCGGTTTGGCCGGAACCGAAGGAGGACAAAGACCGGCAGCTTTTCCGGCATCGAGACATTTGAGGAAATAGGCCATGTTGCGGGCCAGGGTTTTTAAAATCCAGATTCCTTCTTCGTCTTTGAAAATATCTTCGGGTTTGCTGCCGTGAACCATGTTCCAGTATCCGGAGGAAATCACCGGCATCTGCTGAATCATCGGGTATTTGAACAGCTGTTCGAGTGCGGCCGTTGTGCCCGCCCGGCGGGCCGAGACGATGCAGGCGGCCGGCTTGTAACGAAATGCCTTACCGCCGTTGCCGGCACTTTCCGAATAAAAGGCACGATCCATGAACGATGCCATCGAACCGGCCGCGGCTGCGTAGTGGACGGGCGAACCGAAAACGAAAGCATCGGCTTCGGCGGCCTTTTCACGGAACCGGTTTACCGAATCGTCGTATGCGCATTTACCGGTTTTGGCGCAACGTAAACAGGCAACGCACCCCGTCAGAGGTTGGTTTCCGATCCAAAAAATTTCCGATTCGATTCCTTCTTCCCGAAGCGTGTCGGCTATAACCGACAACGCCGCGTTCGTGCAGCCTTTCTCGTGCGGACTTCCGTTAACCGTCAATACTTTCATCTGACCATCCTTAAAAAAAGGTCGAGGTTGATTTTCAGACGGGATACCACCTACACAAAGCAGTCCGGAATGAAAATCAAACCCCAACCTTCTGTCAGAATAATCGTCTTTTCGGAATTTGTCAATATTTTTAATCACAAATCGGACAGGGAGCGGAAACCTCCGATTTACACCAACCCCGCCCGTACGGCAAACGGGTTAATTTTTGATTTTCGGTTGACAAACAAAATGTTTGCGGAGTATAATAAACCGTTCAATCAATAATGTGGCTGTCGTATAGCGGCTATTACCCGAGCTTCCCAAGCTCGTGACGGGGGTTCGACTCCCCTCAGCCGCTTCCTGAAAATGTTTTGGTTTTCGCCCGGAGAACCATGGAACAGGATCAGGAAATTCTTGAAACTCAATTAGAACCGATTCTTAAGTATTTCGATGATGAAACAGTCATCGAAATTATGCTCAAAGCCGACGGATCGGTTATCGTCGAAAGCTTCAAAAACGGAATGCATGTCGTTCCGGAACGCATCGAAGAACCTCAAAAAGAAATCATTGCCCGTATCCTCGCCCATCAGGAAGAGAAAAAAATACTCTTTCAAAATTACTCCATGGGTGCCAAATTTCACGGCTGCCGTGTTCATCTGATTACTCCTCCGGTCAGTCCGGACGGAACCGTCATCAATTTCCGTATTCCTCCCCGTCTCAATCCGACTCTCGACGATTATGTCGCCAACGGCCTGCTCGTACCCGAACAGGCCGAATACCTCCGTGAAATCGTTGCCGCCCGAAAAAATATCGTTATCTGTGGCGGTACCGGAAGCGGAAAAACAACACTCCTGCGGGCGCTCCTGCTGCTCATCCCCGACGATTGCGAACGCCATATTTATGTTGTCGAAGACAACCAGGAAATCAATTTAAAACACATCCGAAACAAAACCCAAATCAAAACAATCGATCAAATCTACACCTATCAACAGGCCGTCCGTGACGCATTGCGTATGCGTCCGGACTCTATCATTTTCGGAGAGCTGCGTGACGGATCGGCTTATGATCTGCTGAAAGCCTGGAACACCGGCCACTCCGGCGGATTCTGTACCATCCACGCCAATTCCGCAACGGAAGCTATCGACCGCCTTGTGCAGCTGGCAGAGGAATCGGTCATGAACGCTTCGAAACAAATGATTGTATCCGCTATTGATCTCATTATTTACATGGAAAAATCCAAAGGCAAATTTTCCGTGAAAGAGATTATCGAGCCGATATCCTGGGACGGCACATCCGTCTCGGTAAAAAAAATAAGGGGATGAAAAATGAAAAAACAGAAACTTTCCAAACAGCAAAAAAAATCTTTTATTGCTCTCAAGCGGTTCTGCAAAGAATTCCACGTCGGAATCTATGTAGATTATCTCAATGCCAGAGAAGACCTGTATTTAAGACAATGGCTCTACCGGCATTTTAAGCGCTTGAAAATGCTCGATCTTTTCTCCAACTACAATCTGATCGAATTCCGGCAATTCAAAAAATCGGTTCTTCCGCCCGAAGCCGCATATGAACAGGCTCAATGTTTCCTTGACAGCGTGGAAGCAAGCCTGAACGCATATGATTACATTCAACGACAGGAGGAAAAACCAATGGGATGAGAAACGGAATTCAAAAATTGACCGATTTACTGGCACCGAAAAAAGTCTTTGTCTTTTTTCTGCTGATCACATCGGTCGGAGTTTTCGCCCAGTCATCCGGAGATTTACCCTGGGAATCGAGTCTGTCATGGATCATCGATATCATCACCGGTACCACCGGACGCCTTATCTTCATTGCCCTAATCGCGATTCTGGCCATAACCATGGCCGTAGTCGGAGGACAGGGTGTAAAGGAAAGGGTGTTTTGGGTTGTTGTCGGTGGCGGCGTTCTTTTCGGCGCCACCCAGATTGCCGGAGCCCTTTTTAAAGCAGCCGGCGGAAACTGAGCGAAAACTGATTAAGGAGTAACAAATGGACAGATTTCCAATTTATAGAGCATTGATTATACCTGACTTAAAAGCCGGCATCCCCGCCTGGCTCTTTTCGATTATCTGGCTCGGCGGCCTTGCTGTCATTATCGGAGCCAGCCAGTACTATTTTGCGGTGATCTGTCTGTTTGTTCATATTTTGTGCCGGATGCTTGTCCGGTATGTCGACGTCTATTTTTTTGACGTCATTGCAGCGTATCTGATCGAAGATCGGGGAGTTCTGAAATAATGTTTCTGTTTGACGAAAACAAAAACGAAAATTCCAGCTATGCGGATTACATTCCGTATTACCTCATGGTCAATCCTCATACCGTGCTCAATAAGAATATGTTTTTAATGTCCTGCTTTCAGTATGTTGGATTCGATCTCGATTTGCTTTCCATCGAAGATCAGACGATCATTGCCTCCCGCATCAATAACGTAATCCGATCCATTCCCGAAAATTTCGGATTGCATTTCGATTCCTGCCGTATCCGGATTACCGGTATTCCGAGAGGAACTTTTAAACAACCGATTGCCCAGGAATTTGAAGACTTACGACTTGCGGAACTGGAAAGACAACCGCATTATCAATCGTTAAAATATATCTCGATATGGTATCAACCCCAGTCCGAAAAAAAAGTCGTCAATAAATTTCTCTTCGGAGAAAATGACGAAAAAAAAGCCCTCGAAAAAGAAATCGATTACTTCTGCAATCAATTCGAAAGAATTGCTGCCGAATTCTCTATGGCCTTTGAATCGGTCGAAATTCTTGAAAACGAAAATCTGCTGACCTATCTCCATTATACAACCTCGCTTAAACAGCAGCCCGTTGCCGTTCCGTCCAACCCGATCGATCTCGATGTGCTGCTTAATTCTGTTGAAATCAATACCGATTACCCGATCCAAATCGGAGACAAATATGTCTTAAACTGTTCCCTTAACGACTTCCCGATGGAATCGAAAATGTCGATCTTCCGGGAAATCGAATCCTTGCCGTTTGAGGTTAGAATGGTATCCCGATTTATACCATACTCGAAATCCGAAGCCCTTTCTTTTGTTAAGAAAAAAAGGAAAATCTACCTCGGAAAACAAAAAGGACTCGGTGCCATGCTGGCCGAAAAAATGGGCGGTGATGTCACACTCAACACAGAGGAAGTTGCCAATTACGAAGCAACGGAAGAAGTTCTCGGACTGATGGGAAACGACACGACCCGTTTCGGCCACTTAACGACAACCTTTCACGTTTTCGGAGAAAACTTCGAAAACGTCCAAAACAATTTTAAACTGCTGCAAAAAACAATCACGGCCGCCGGATTTACCGCCAAAGAAGAATATTTCTATGCATTCCAGGCATGGTTGTCAGCTATACCGGGATCGTATTCCGCCAACAAACGTAAAGCCTTTTTATCCGGAATCAACCTGTCTCACATTGTATCTGCCCATTCTTCCTGGCTCGGAAATTACACCAATGACCATCTTGCCGAAATTACCGGTTGTCAACAGCCTCACATGGTATGCGTCTCGAACGATCTGTCGACCTTTTATTTAAATCTCAACGTCGGCGACGTCGGCCATACTTTCATCTGTGGCGGTACCGGAAGCGGAAAATCGACATTGCTGACAGCCCTCGAAATTCAATGGCTGAGATATCCAAAATCTCAGGTGGTCATTTTTGATATTGACCGCTCAAGCTACAACCTGACCCGGAAAGTCGGAGGCCTCTATTACGAACCGGCAATGGATGAAGACGAAGCCGAAGGATACATCCAGTTTCAACCGCTCAACATTACAACCGATGAAGTCGAACTCAGTTATGCTTATAATTGGATTAAGGATCTGCTGGCCGTCAACAACTACCGGCCGACCGCTCAGGAAGAAAAAGAAATCCATGCCGCATTACAGACATTCTCCCGAATCGCCCGACCGGAACTGAAAACAATCTCCGGATTGGAAGCCTTAATTCAGGTACAAAGCATAAAAGACATTTTAAAAAAGTATACCAAAAAAGGTCAATACGGCTATATCTTTGACGGCAATAAAGACACCATGAAAGATTCTTTCTGGCTGATGATCGAAATGCGTAAAGTCCTGGCCAAAAAGGATGATGTTATCATTCCGGTTCTCAATTACCTATTTTTTCAGATCGACCGGAAACTGAAAGTCGGGGGAGATCCGACACTGATCATTATCGATGAAGCCTGGAGCTTTTTTAAAAACCCGATCTTTTCGGCAAAAATTTCGGACTGGCTGAAAACCCTCCGGAAGAAAAATGCCTACGTTGTCATCTGTACCCAGGAAATCAACGACGTCAGCCGCAATGCAGATATGGAGGCCGTTGTCCTCAACTCCTGCCTCACCAAAATCTATCTGGCCAATAATCAGGCGGAAGAATTGGCCGATTCCTACCGCCGTTTCGGTCTTAACGACGATGAAATTGCAACGATCGACAGGATGACACCAAAGAGAGAGTATTTGTTCAAAAACGAATACGGTACCCGCATTTTTTCCATGGGTTTAACCCGGGAAATGCTGGGCATTATCAGAGGAGAGTAAACTATGGGAATGGTTGTAACGCTTATCCAATCCTTTCACGGGTTTTATTACAGCATTGTCTCCATTGTCTCGGCAACCGCTACCGCCTGCGTCATCCTTGAAATCGCCTATATAGGTATCATGATGGCCATGGGAAAATTTACACAGCCCAACGAAATGATTGTTAAAATGATTTCGATCGGATTCACGCTGTTTCTCTGTTCTCATCTTTTAACATTCTCCGAAGCTATGAGAGCCTCGCTCGAAACAATCGCCAACAAATTTATCAGCCAGTCAGTCGGACACACTGTCAGTATATCAATGGAAAATCCCTGGTCTGCCGGATGGACGATGATTAAGAAATTTGTGGCCAACCTGTGGGAAATCACAAACAATTACTCTGATCAGTCATTGGCCGATTACGGAACACCGATAGCCAAACTCAATCCCAAATTTCTCGGATTTGCCATTGTCGTCGGAATTGTAAAGTGGTTTATCCGGATTCTCGGTCTGCTTTTTATACTCGTCATTGTCTATTGTATGATTTTGTATTACATGGCTTTACTTGAATACTATTTTATAGTCCTTCTTGCTTCCATTTTCCTTGTTTTCAGTCTGTTTCAACATACAAAATTTATCAGCGAAAAATGTATCGCCTCGGTGTTTTCACACCTTGTCAAAGTCGGCGTTATGAGAATCATCCTCGGCGTCTGCTTTATGATCATTAATATCACGTTGATTAACAAAATCAAAGAAATCCTCGGCAAAGGCAGCGGAACGGCCGTTCTGGATGGTGCAATCGAGCTCATCCTGGGAATGCTGATTCTCGGAGCAGCTGTTTATTACCTTGTCCAAAACGGCCCGTCACTTGCCAGTGCATTCGTCACCGGCGGCGTCTCGACAAACGGCCTTAACCTCATGCAGTTCGCCGCCAAAAGTGCCGGTCTTGCCACCGCCGGAGCCATGCTGGCCGCATCCAAAGGTGCCGCATTGGCAAAATCCGGAGCATCCAATGCCGGTGCTGTTGCCGGTGCCGCTTCGGCCGCCAAAACCGCTTCCGGAGGCAGCAAGGCCGCAGCCATAGGTGCAGGAGCAAAAGCTGCTTTAGGCGTTGCCGGGAAAGCTGCACTCGGAGCTGCAAATTTGGCATCCGGAGGAACAATCGGCGCCGGTGTTCGTGCTGCCACCAGAGTCGGATCGTCATTAAATCAATCCTTTAAAACCGGAAAAACAGGCGGAGAAAATAAGTTCGGGGCATCGCTTGGTACGACAGATAAAAAAACAGGTCAAACTGATTTGTCAAAAAAAGGGCATAAAATGGCCAACACTGCAATCAAAATTAATGAAAACAGAACAGGCCAAACACTTAATGAAGCCGGAAAAAATGCTTTCCGTCAAAACGTAAAGGAAATGGCACAAAAAGCAAATGAAGAACTCGGAGCAAAAAAATGACAAATCCTTTTGACCTTAAAGATATTGACATCTTCTCTGTTCGGTGCCGTCGGGTTCCCCTTTCCCGGCGAAACCGAACTTTTTACGATTTCCGGTTAAAAGAAAAACCGCTAAAGCAATATAAACCCAACACTCAGTATAACTGTGTTGTCAAAGTCTCGTATACCTCACCCAAAAATCTGGGCTCTCATCTCTCATACATCATGAGAGAAGGGGCAGGCAAAGACAACACCAAAGCGATCCTTTTCGATGAAAACGATACGTATGCCAAAGCCGGAAACTACACAAAATCCAACCGCCTGCCCGGAGAAAAAAGAATCTTCAAATTAATTATCACCCCCGAATCCGGTTGTTCAATTCACGACATGCACGCATTTGCCAAAAGAGTTATGCGTAAAGTCGAAAATGAACAGGGACAAAGATTAAACTGGGTGGCTGCCGCACATTACAACACCGGCAATCCTCATATCCATATCGTAGTCAGAGGCATCGATAAAGACGGCCGGGACGTCCGCCTTAAAAAACAACTGATCCGATCCGGAATCCGCAACATTGCGAAAAATGATATTGCCGTCAATTACGGAGAAAAATCATTCTTCCAGGCGCATTCCGATGAATTAAAACAAACACACAGCCCCAACATTACCAAATTCGACAGAGCCATAGCCAAAAAAATCGAAAACCGGCCGCAGCATTTCGGATACGTCTCTTATCTTCCGGATAATGAAATGGAATACAGCCGGCTTCTTTACCTCGAAAAACTCGGTTATGCCAAAAAAACATTTGTCAGCGGATACAACTTTGCCCAAAAGGGATTTTTGGTCAAGCAAAACTTTTTCGAAAAAATACAAACCCGGCAAATCGACAGAGATATCCTTAAAACGACTTACCGGAAAAAAGAACCGGAAAAAGAAAAACAGACACCGGCTGTCACACGCTCTGTTCCGGTTCAAAAACCGCAGCAATCGCAGAAGAATGTTTTCGAACAACGAAACCGCAGAAAATTAAGAATGATGGGACAATAAAAGATGAGAGAATTTTTTAATGAAAAAACTCAAAAAAGAATCGATTCTCTGTTATCCGAAATCAATCAGACAAATGATGAATTTTCCCAACTGAAAAAAGCCCTGGCTGTCGGTTTATACCGGACCGCAGAACCGCTGCACATTGCCAACTTAACACCGGAATTATGGTCGCAATATTTTCCCGATGGTACCGTTCAATCTCCGATTGAATCCGTAAAAATGGGGAAAAATCAGTTTGCAAAACTGGATCAACCCGATCGAAATCATCTTTTAGACGGATTACATGAAACTTTACTTCGTCCATCTATGATTTTAAACACTACCAGTTTCGATAAAACGGAAAATAAATGGAAACCCATTCATATATATGCGAAATCATTTTATCATGAAAGTTCCGATAACGATAAAGTCATTCAGTCTGTTATTATTTTCCGGGATTCAAGTAACGTTTCCGTCAGTACTCACAGCAAAGATCTTGAACGTATTTTCAAATTTTTCAAAGACCCTCAGGAACTTATATACATGGACAAAGGGCTTGAACAGAAAACATCGCTTGCATTACAACAGTCCGGCTGCTCTGTTGATTTAAAGCATATCAATACACGCCCCATCAACCTGGCTTATGACGAAAAAAATCTTTTAATAGAACACTCTTTCGGGGAAAAAACAAAGACGGCCGGGATAAATCCCGACCGAATGACTCCACTCGATCATACGAAAGGGGGGAGCCGTGCGGGCCTCATGGAACAACGTTCCAAAGACTTGCCTATATTTTATAAGAATCCTGATATTTTGTCAAGCGAAAAATCCGACTCAGGCAAAAATCCGTTAGACCGTTTTTTGGAAGAAAAAGGTTTGAAAAACACACAGCAGGAAATAAAAGAAAGCAAAAATAAAGGATTTGAATTATAGAGAAAATCAAAAGAAAAAGGAGAAACAAATGGAAAACGAAACAAATGAATTGCAGAAAGGGTTAATGGAAGCATTAACGGATCAGTCAATCCAAAAAGATTCGAAAGAGGTGTACAGAAACGAAAAACTGGACAACATTATCGATCAAATCCACGATTACTACAAAAAAGCAAGAGGAAATGAAGTACCGTCAAACAGAATGACATTACAGGAAATTGTTGAGAATGTACACGGCAGAACGATCGAAGAAACGGCAATGCTGCAGCTTAAAGCTCTTTACCGCTCCCTTTTCGGAAAAGAAAAAGCCAGCGAAGCGGAGAGAAACGTTATCGACAAACTGACGCAGGAAGCTATAGCGGCCAAAAAAGAAGGAAGACCCATTCCGCAAGCCGATTCTCCGGAAAGAATAGAGAAAGAGTATTCTCTTTTTGCCGGAGAACTTTATGACGCTCTTGCCGGTCCGATCGAAAAAACACCGCAGGGAAAAGAAAAAAGAGCACTGGAAAGAGAATTCTTTAAAAAAGACTTGAAATCCATATCAAAAGAAGCACATGAAGTTTATTCGCCGAAAGAATTCGAAGGATTCAACGGCGTGCGGCTTGTCAATTATCTGTCGGAAAATCCGAATGCATTATCCGATGCTTTCGACCAAATCCTGGCCGCACAGAAAAAAATGGCATCATTGCTCGAAGCAGGCAAAGAAATAAATCCACAGGAGGAAAAAATGGATCCAAATGAAACAGAATTGGTAGAAGATGAAAAAAACATCTCTAAAGAAGAGTCACCGGCTTATCAGAAAGCGGTAAACTGCGGCCGTGTCCAAAAAGACCTGCTTAAAGGTTTAAAAGAAAAAGGATACATGGATTTCGGATTTACCAAAAATCTTTACAACCCGGCGACAGGAAAAGAGTATGAAGGCTTTTCGAGAGCAGTCCTCAATCAGTATGTACGGGTCACTCATTCGTTTGACGGCCGGTTTATGACGGAAAAGCAAATCAGCGAATCCGGAACGTACGCCCTCAAAGAAGGAGCCAGACCGATCAATCTGACGTTGACCGAAAGAACCGACAAAACAACCGGCAAACCTTTTGACGGAAAAGTCCTTAACGGAATGTCTTCATCCGAAATGAAGGAATACATTGCCGAAAATGTCGAGTCGAAAGAAACGATGTTTCAGGTTTACAACGGCCGGGATATCGAGGGACTGGAAAAGTTTGAAGGCTATGACAAAAGAACAAGCAACGAAATCTCCGAAAAGAACAAACTGATTAAGTATATCGAAAATCAGGGAATATCTCTGAAAGAGCTGAATGACAGCTCCGTTCCGAAACTTGTCAGTTATGCAATCGAAGCCAGCAAGATCGACAAAATGCCCGAAATGCAGAAAAAAATCTGTTCGGAAATGCTGTTGCAGAAAGTCAAATCCCGTACCGCTCTGACCCAAGACAAAAACTTCCGGTACATCGGTCAAAACGATGTTGCGAAACTCGAATCTTACTTCAAAGATAACCGGTATGCCGTATCCAATGCTTATGAAGCTGTCGGAAAACTGGATTATCAAATTCAAAAATCTTTCCAACTGGACAAAAACCGGTCTGTAGCCGATCAGTTTTGCGAAGAAAAAGGTTTTGTCAAAGCCGATCCTTCCAAGCCGACACTGGCAAAGATGGCCTATCAGCAGGCAGTGCAGGAACACAAAAAAACCGATCGGGGTATCGGTGATTAACACAAATTTTTCAGGCGGCTGCAAAGCCGCCTCATTGAGGAACAGGCAGTGAAAAATTTTACCTTATTGGGAATTGTCGTATTTATCATTCTCACAATCGCTTTTTTTATTTCATCCCAGTATGCGGCAGCCGAATTCGGATATCCGGAAAACGGCCATTATGTGGAAGTCGATCCGTCAAGCGGTTTAAAAATTTACGCTCCCTATCAAATTATCGTCTGGATGTACTACAACCACATGAATAAAGATCTGGAACAGGTTTTTGCCGTTGCAACGAATATCGTTTTTATGGGATTATTCGCTGCTTTTGCTGCCTGCTTTCTGATTTTTCTCAAAAAGAAAGCCAAAAAGAAAAATACTTATTCCCAGGGAGACGCCTCCTGGATGACAAAAAAAGAGCTTCTGAAAACCGGTAATTATGACGGTGACGGCGTCGTCTTATGCCAGTCGGCCGATGCCAAAGTCAATATTGTCGATGCATCGAAAAACTCGATGCATATCAAAAAACCCGGCGCTCTCATCACAGACGACGCTCCGACCCACGATCTGATTGTCGCTCCGACAAGAGGCGGTAAAGGTGTGGGAACCGTCATTCCCACACTCTGTCACTGGAAACACAGCGTTTTTTGCTATGACATCAAAAGAGAAAACTTCCAGCTGACAGCCGGATACCGCAATCTTTTTTCTACTGTTTTGAAATTCGATCCGGCAGAAAAAGGATCATTACGGTGGAATCCTCTGCTCGAAATTCGGGTCGGAACAATCAATGAAGTGTCGGATGCACAGATGATTGCCGAAATCCTCATGAATCCGGACGGCGACAAACAGCCGTCTGATATCTGGTTTGCTTTCGCACGCAAATTGTCTACCGGTCTTATCCTGTATTTGATTAACAATCCCGCCGAAAATCAGTCGGTTACCGGAATGTATCAAATCCTTTCCTCCGACAAAACCGTTGTCGATAAGCTCAAAGAAATCGTCGAATTCGATACCGGTAAAGAGCAGATCAACTCAATCATGAGAAGCTATCTCTTTGAATTTATACAGATGGCCGATTCGGAAAAGCAGTTTGCTGGAGCTATCTCCTCCACACTGCAAAGTCTGGAATTGTATCTTGACCCGATTGTCTCGGAAAATACTTCCTCATCGGATTTCAGCTTGAAGGATCTGATGAATTCGGACTATCCCGTCAGCTTATATTACTGTGTCCCGCCTTCGGCAGAAGTCCGGATGAGACCGCTGACCCGTCTGATGATATCCTGTCTGCTGTCGGTGACAACAGAAAAATTGGACAAACCGAAACAACGTCTGCTGATGATGATTGACGAGTTCCCGTCCCTGGGCAAGCTGGAAATTGTCGAAAAAGCACTGGCCTATGTAGCCGGTTACGGTATTAAGATCTATCTCATTATCCAATCGATCAGTCAGCTCAATAAGATCTACACCGAGAAAAATTCGATTGTCGATAACTGTCACTGCCAAATGTTTTATGCCACAAACCGGATCGAAGTAGCCAAAGAGATCTCTGAACGAATCGGCAAAACGACAATCCTTGTCGATTCGGTCTCGACATCCGGACAACGGACGGAACTCTTCGATAAGGGACAAAGCCGATCCACTCAGGAAGTCGGCAAAGCCTTACTCTCACCGGAAGATGTGATGAAACTGCCTTATACAGACGCAATTTTATTTATTTCCGGTCAGAAACCCTATCTGGCAAAGAAAAATGTGTTTTACGATGATCCACGATTTAAAGACAAAGTCAAAATGAAACCGCCTGTTCATTTTGACCTGGAATACCTTTTATCCCATCAAAACAAAGATAAGGAGACAAAAAATGAAAATCAAAATGCAAACGAAAACCCGGATTCAAACAGTCAAATCGAAATTGACAACAATTTACCGGAAAATAACGGAGAAGATGACCTGTTACTTACAGAAGAAGGGGATTCTGGACTGACAGATTTTTCCGAAGAAGAAGACTCCGGATTGATGGACTTTTCCGGGGAAACCGGTTTTGACAATTTCGATCCGCAGGATTATACGGAAACACCGGAACCGGACACGGAAGATATAGATGAGAAAATCCGTCAAAACTACGAAGAAATCTTAAATAAAAAATAATGGCGATGACTGAAAAGAAACGGATTACATTATACGTTGACAAAACTCTTTTGGATAAATTGGATGCCAAAATCAAAACCGAAGGCGAATCCCGGGTCGATTATTTCGATGCGGTGCTGCGTCGGAATTTGATGTCAAGAAAAGAAAGAGCAGCCGATATAGAAGACTTCATGAAAATAACCGCTGCCCGACTCAAAAGCGTTGACTCGCAGCAAACAATTATTATCGAAATGCTCTTCCGCATCCAACGCTATTTGTTCGATACCATGAATCCGGAAACCTCAAAAAGACTGACTGTCGAATTTTCCGATGAACTGGCCAATTCTCTGATTACCGATAACACCTTTTTATCAATTCTTGAGAATTTGACAGCCCATAAAATCGAAAGAGAGGAGAAACTGCAAGGATGAAGCAGGAAATAAAAAATCAACCGTTAAACGCAAAAGATCATTTCGACCTGGCCAGAATCACAAATGACGCCCGGTGGTCAAGTTTCTTTGCCCGAATTAAAGCCTTAAAAGCAATGAATATCGGACTCCTTGTTGTCATTGTCTTAATGGTTTTCAACATCATATCCCTGGCCAAAAAACCGAAAGTGATCCCCTATATCGTCGAGATCAACGAATCCGGCCGTATTGCCAATTACGGACGGGTATTGCAATACAGCAACACCGATTTACAACCGCAGCTCGTGCAGTTTTATATCGAAAATTTTTTGCAGTCAATCCGTAATATCGATGCCGATCCGGTTGTCGTCAAACGTAACTGGGCAAACGCTTATAACTACTGCACGGATAAGGCCGCAAACATCTTAAACCGGCTTTATACGGAACGCAAGCCTCTGGATCTGATGAAAAATATTACGGTCGAAATCCGTTTTACCTCGTACCTGGATAAAAGTGCCCGGGCAAAAGAGATCGAATGGGCGGAAGATACTTATGACACAAACGGTATCCGCATCGAAACGAAATATTATCGGGCAATGCTGACATACATTGTCAGTCCGGCCAATGTCTCGACAAAAAATCCCAGCGGCTTTTTTATCGAATCCCTGATTATCGGAGAGAAACCGAATGAATGAGACTGACATCGAAATCAATACTTATCTGCATTTACCGCAGCAGGAACAGCAAAAAATCAACGCCAAAATCAAAAAGCTGACAGCCTCCTTTTTTCTGCTGGTCATTCTCTGCTGTGCGGTTTCGATCCTCCATTACCTGCTGGCTGTTTCGGAAAGACAAACTTTCCAAGTCAGTCAAATCGGGTTTTGCGACGAACACATCAAAAACCCGCAGGATTTGACATTCAACGTAACAGATAAAATGATCGAATACCAGATGATCAATTTTATCGAGCTGCTTCGTACGGTGCCGGATTCGACGGGCGAAATGATGAGCAATTTTTCGGCAGCACGCCGGTTCTGTATCGGAGAAGCTCAATCCACTGTTGTCCGGAATTTTTATGACTGGAATGTCTCCGGTAAAATCAAGGAATCGTTTGTCTCATACATCACAATCGAAAATATCAAAAAGAACATCAACAACGAATTTGAAATCCATTGGAAAGAATCCGTATGGCAGGCCGGCAAGTACAAATTTGAAGTGAGATACTACGGTTATTTTATCTATGAAATAAAAACTCCGGTTTACGAAGAAGATTTATTTAGAAATCCGTCCGGAGTTTATATCAAAAAATACTCTTTAGCGAAGGTGTCCGAATGAAAAAAACAGCTTTATTCCTTTTATTTTTATTGATTTTTTCCTGCCAGACCGTACAAAAACCGAACACGTACAAAACGGAAGCCGAAGCGGTCGCAGCCATCCAGCAACTCGAAGAAAGAAAACTTTCTGCGGATGAAGCCGAACAAAAGGAAATCGATACCGAAATCTCCCAAATTATCAAAGATATGCAGCGCATGCAGCTTATCGAGGTTCCGGTCGAAGTGCCGATCCAGAAGTTCGAATCACCGGTTTCGGCAAAAAACGAATATTCAATTAACAAAACATCCAATCTGCTGGCTCAAAACCAGCGGATATCGACACAACAGCTTGTCGAAGGTAATTTCCATTATTCGGAAATTGTCTATAACTACGTTTCCGGAATCATCTATCCGGTTCATACAACAACACTGCGGGTAACTACCGTCCAGCTCGAAAAAGGGGAAATGCTGATCTCCTATCTTATCGGAGACAGCATAAACTGGATTCTGACGAATGAGTTTATCAACGGTGTCGTCAACATTTACATTAAGCCGGCCAAACCCAATATTATCACCAATCTTGTCATTAACACGACAAGACGACGATATGTCCTCAACTTAACCTCCAACTGTAATTATATGCCGACAGTCCGCTGGAACTACGGACTCTCGACAATGCCGGCTTACAATTATCCGGCACAAACCACAACAGCGGCTGCTGCACCGGCAGAAGAAAACAGGCAGCAGCTGGCCGAAAAACGAAAAATTCAATATGAAAGGCAGGATGATTTAGTGATGATGGGACTCCTCGATGATGTCAATTTCGATTACGAAGTCAAATACAAATCAACCAAAAATTACCGGCCGAAATGGTATCCCGGACGGATTTTTGACGACGGATTTCGCACGTATATCCACATACCCAACCTCGATAAAACTCCGATCCGACCGGTTATTTTCTCTTCGGATGATAAGGGGAAAGAGTATCACCTGGTTAATTACCGTGTTCTCGGCAAATACTACATCGTCGATACGATAGCCGAAAGACTGATTCTGACAACAGAACGGGAAAATAAGAAGGAAACGATTTATATCAACAAGAAGTAAAATCATGAAAATTGATCCGAATGACAAAGCAGCTCTTGATGCTGCCGTAAAAAAATCAGACAATTCCTCTTCATCGGCAAAATCGGAGAAAAAATCTCTGTTTGACTTAAACGGTTTCAAAACCAAACTTCAGTCTCTTTTCTCCGGAACAAAAGAAAAACCTCAGGAAGATGTCAAAACCGAAAAAAGACCCGGAACAAAAGAACGGCCGCAGGGTTTGAAAATCAACGCCAAAGTCCTCAAAACCGTGTTAATTGCTTTTGTCGCTTTTACTGTCATAGCGATGCTATACGGTATTTTTAAGGAACGCAGCTTTTCGGTCGGCGGCAACGGGGGCGGAGAAGACCGGATTATGACATCCGTCTCCCCGATAAAAGTCGGTCAAAACGACCGTGTCCGGAAATCGGAAAAAGAGACGATTTATATCAATCAGGGAGGAAACGCCTCACCCGATCGTCCGACCGAAACACCGACAGCTCCGGCAGTGACAGCCGCTGCAACAGAAAGAGGAACACCGGAAGTCTCGAGAGGAAATGTAACCCCGGCGATTGTGGCCGAACAGAACGCCGCTCTCAGAGGCCAACCGGTGCAGCTTGTCAATAACCGTCAACAGACTCAGTTATCGAACGGCAACGCAACCGATTCTCTGGATGAAGCCAGGCGTTCCGGATTATATCCGTCCGGATTCGATCCGAAGTCGGTATCAATAGCTGCCAATGCCGCCGAAAATATCCAAATCGGCGGAAATAACCCGATTCAACCGGAAACCGGGAATATCGTCATTGCCCCTTATTCGACAAGGGAAATGGTCTCTCCTTACCAAATCTTTCAGGGAACGATTATTCCCATGGTGTTGGTTACCGGTATATGTTCGGATTTACCGTCACAGATTACGGCACGGGTATTGTCCGATGTTTACGATTCGGTTTCCGGACAATATCTGATCATTCCCAGCGGATCAACCGTTATCGGAAATTATTCTTCATCCGTTATGTGGGGACAGCAGAGAGTCCTTGTTATGTGGGACAGACTGATCCGTCCCGACGGTTCTTCTGTCTTTCTGGGCAGCATGAACGGCGTCGATATGTCCGGATATGCCGGATACAAAGACAAAGTCGATCTGCATATTAAAGAGTTAGCCGGCCTGCTGACCGTCTCTACCATCATGAATATCGCTTCCGGACAAATCTCTTACCAGGCAGAAAAAAAGCAATCGGAAAAAAATGAACTGGCCGGGCTAATCGAAGGATTGACCGATTCAAGCATCGATGCCACCGAAACAATCAATTCGATGGCCGAAAAATTTCTGCAACTTCAGCCGACACTGACAATCCGTGCCGGTACCCGCTGCAATTTATTTGTCAACAAGGACATCGTATTGGAACCTTACATGGGATATTAGGAGGAAAAATGAAAAAACTGCTATCTTGCTTACTGATACTGACAATGACCCTGCCTTTGGCTGCCAATCCGCAGGATGATATGACAGAATTGGAAACCTTAATCAAACTCGAAAAACAGCTGAAAAAAGAAGCTGCTGCTTATAACGCTCTGGAAGGTTTGCGATATTTGTCGCTTGTCGGGATTGTCGGTGGCGTTGCCCTGGGGTCGACAACGATGACAATGGGAACTCTCGATCTTTTTGAATCGGAAAAACAAAAAAACACTTTTACGATCTCGACGGTCGTTGTCCTGGGCGTCTCCATCCTCCTCGGTGTCACAACACATGTTGCTGCCAAACGACAATACGACCATTTGCTTTTATCTGCTTACGATTATTACGACTACATGGAAAACAATTCGCAATACTTTAAAGGAGACCTCAGATGAAACGATTAACGGTTTTATTTTTACTGCTTATGTCCGGATTTTGTTTCGGCCAAAGCACGGAAGATATTATCAACAGGATTTCCGGCGATATGGAAGAATCTCTGATCATTGCCGATAAAGCCAATCAGGCCGAAATTGCCGGAATCGCAACGGCAACCATCCCTCTGATTTTATTTCCGGTATCTCTCTTTGTCCCCGATCCGCATAAAACCAATCTGGAAATCTCATATTACACCTTTTCGGCCGCCTCTCTGACTCTCTATTTAACCGGATTCATCATATCGGAAATCCATAAAAACAAAGCCCGAAAGAAACTGAAACAATTATATGAATATCAAAAAATTGTTTCCGGAAATTACGAAATCAATAAGGAGTTTAGCTATGAACTTGATGATTAATACACTCTTTGCCAATCGATACGGTTTGGTTGCCGGACTGATACTGACATTTTTATGTGATAATTATTTACAGGTTAAAATCATGAAACCGAAAGAAAATTTTTTTGACGGAGAATACTGGTCTTTGATGACCAAACACGCCTTTTATTGCTGGTTCCCTTTTCTCTCTCTTGATGAAATCAAAGCCGCATTGGAAATCCTGTCTCAAAATAAAGCTATTGAAATTAAACAAATCCAGCGGTTTGAACAAACCTATTTTGCCATCCGTGTTTTTGGAGGCGTTCTGTGTGAAGGAGGTTATTGATCATGACTCACTATTTTGTCATCGATTTTTGCGAAAGATACGGAGTCAATGCAAACGCTGCCATACTCCTGTCAAATATCTGTTATTGGTGTGCGCTGAACAAAAAGAACCAAAACAAAAAAAATTACATCAATGGCCGCTATTGGATGTACAACTCTCTCGAAGCCTTTGCGGCTCAATATCCGTATATGAGTATCAATCAAATCCGTTATGCTCTCAACATCCTAAAAAAAACGGGTGCGGTCGACTGCGCCAACCACAACCCGAACGAATTCGATCGCACACTTTGGTATTCCCCTTCCGAAGAAGCGATGCGAATTTACCTCTATTCTTATGATAGAGATAAAGGGGAAAATTGTCAAGATAAAAACGATAATGATGAATTGGAAAAAGAAATTCCTTATCGGGAAGAAGCCGACGATGTGGGAAAATTCCCGAATCGATTTGGTAATTTTACCAAATGCATTTGTGAAAATTCCCAAATCATTATACCAGATAATAAACCAATTAATAAACCAAATTCGTCTTCGTCCGAAATCAGGCAGATTTTCTGCCGGATTCACGGCAGTCTGGTCTACGACGACGATTTTTATCAAAAAGCCGAAGTGTTTATACGCCAAAAATCTCTCGATCCGCAGCAGTATATCCGCTGGCTGTATCACTTTGCCCTTAAAAAAAGTGCCCGTGATCCCCGATCCTATCTCTATTCACTCTTTTTCCGGGACGAAATCGTCGGACAATATCTGCACGACAGAGCGGAGATCGAAAAATCCTGTTTTATCTGCCCCGTTTGCGGACAAAAAACAACCGATCACTGCCATGACTGCGGAGTGAGTCCGAACTCATCGGAGCGGGACATCGAAATTGCCCGGAAAAAAAGAGAACTGCCTCCGGAAGAATTCCGGTTATGGGAGGAAGAAGAAAGACGGCAACGGGAAGCCGCTTTTGCCGCCTTAAAAAAGCAATATTTTATCCGACAGGAGGAAAAACATGAAATTGATATTGTGTAAAAAACAGAGTTGGAGGAAAAAATGAAACTGGTTGTATGTATAGAACACGATAAATTTTGTCTGCTTTGCGAGAATGAAACGGAAGCCGCTCTGTTGGGAAATAAATGGTACTTTGAAGCTGACATATTATCCGGTGAGATTAGCGGAAAAAATTTATCAGAGATTTATACCGGCAAAAACTTAACCTTTAAAAATCAAAATGAAGAAAAATGGCTTAAAGAAGTTATTAACTTGCAACAGAAATCACAGGAAAACGAAGACAGTTTTGATGAAGAAACAGACTGGTTCAAAAAAGTAATCAGGAAATTCAAAAATGACAAACGAAAGAAAAAGGCTGTTTTAATGCTGAAAACGCCAAACGGAGGAAAAAATGAAACTTATACTGTGTGAAAAACCGGATGTGGCAAGATCTTTTGCCTCCGCTTTGGGTTGTGAGTTCACGGACGGATATCATAAATCCGATGAATACGTTATCACAAACGGTATCGGTCATTTGACTGCATTATTTATGCCGGAAGATTACAACCCTGCTCTTAAGGATTGGACAATCGATCGGTTACCGATCGTCCCGAAAGAGTTTAAACTCAAGGCTATCGATGAAGGCTACATCAAAAAACAGATCAATATCGTAAAAAAAGCTTTTAGCGATAATGATATAGATACTGTTATCATTGCCGGCGATCCCGGCCGGGAAGGAGAACTGATTGCCAGAAATATTCTTAAATTTATCGGGCAATTAAACGGCAATTATACCTATCTGCGATTTTGGACATCGGAGGCCTTAACAAAGGAAGTTATTCTATCCAATATACGCAAATGCAAACCTCTTTCGGATTATGACGATCTCTATCAAAAAGGAGAAGTCAGAAGCCACATGGACTGGCTTGTCGGTATGAATTATACACGCCTCTTCAGCTGCTCTTTCAAAGTTTTTGTTTCTTTCGGTCGTGTCCAGACCTGTCTTTTAAAACGACAGTACGATCTCAACAAAAAGATCAAAGGTTTTACGGAGTCAAAATATTACTCCAATACTTTTGTTATTGCCGATAAATACCGGTTTACCTGTCTGCCGGAAGAACAAAAAGACGAAGATTTGAGCGAAGCCGAAAAAAAGAAATTGGCCGAAACGATCCATGCCTCTCTTACCGGGAATGCAACCATTTCGAAAATTACCCGAAAAACCGTCTCCGTTGCTCCGCCCAAACTGTATGATTTAACCGAATTACAGAAAGTCTGCAACAAAAAATACGGTTTTTCAGCGAAAAAAACACTGGAAATTGCCCAAAAGCTCTATGAAACAAAAAAAGTTTTGAGTTATCCCCGCACACCTTCACGTTGTCTGTCAGAAACCGATTACGATTTTTTCTGTTCCTGTCTGTCCAAAACCGGTATCGGCGGAAATCCCGATCCGCAAAACAAAAATATTTTTAACGGTAAAGAAGTCGAAGATCACCATGCCTTACTGATTTTAGATACAGCCGAAAACCTGACTGACGATGAACAGAAAGTCTATGACCTTGTCCTGGCCAGCATGAAACGTGTATTACAGGATAACTATATCTACGAACAATACGTGACAGAAATTCCGATCGGAGAACGGCTTTTTAAAAACACCTCGAAAATCGAAAAAGAAAAAGGTTGGAAAGCGCTCGATGATTCATCGGAAGAAGAAAAAGATGATGAAGAAGATCAGATGCTGGAATCTTTCGGTTTAAACGAAGGAGAAAGCTATCCGATTCAAAATCCGAGTATCAAAGAGCTCAAAACAAAACCGCCTCAATACGACAGCGAATCATCCCTTCTTGCCTGGATGAAAAAATACAACCTCGGAACACCGGCAACCCGATCCGGACTGGTGGAAATACTTCTTTCCGAAAAGAGAGGATACTGCCTGCGTGATAAAAAGAAGATTTTGATCACCGCAAAAGGCATTGCCTTTATCGATACTCTTCTAAAAAATGACAAAGTAGCCCCTTTACTTGATAAAGAAAATACAAAGGCTTTTGAAGAAACAATCGAAAAATCTCCGGATAAACTGATTCCGGCATTCTTTTCTCAATTTAAAGAAATCAAAGATTTTTATATTAAAAACGGCGTCAATCTTTCCGGTGTACAGGCAACGTCAAAAACCTTTACCTGTCCGATCTGCGGCGGTACGGTCAAAAAAAGCAAATTCGGCTGGTATTGTCCCGGAAAAACGGAAGGAGAAAAGTGTCTGTCACTTCCGGCCGAATTCTGCAGTGCCAAACTGACCGAAGATGACGTTGAGAAAATCCTCGGAGGAAAAAGAAGCGGTGTCAAAAAAATGACCTCAAAAGCCGGAAAATCATTTTCCGGAAAACTCTTTTTGGATAAAGACGATAGAAAACTGAAAATCGATTTTGTATAAGGAAAATTAAATGTATTGCGATGTAACGAATAACCAAAATATGATATACATACAGTTTGCCGATATTCCGCCTGTAGAAGTCAGAACGATACTTAAAAAAAATAAATGGTGGTGGAGTCCGTCCCGTATAGCCTGGCAAAAATATGATTCCAAAACCAATCGGGAATTCGCCCAAAAGATGAAAGATTCAATTTCAACAGAACTGATTCCCGCCGGAAAGAACCGGTATAAATACAAAGTCAGTTTTAATTGGAGAGAAGATGACATCAGTGAAACTCTGCCGGAAGAACCGCAAAATCAACCGGTGTTAACAGAAGAAGAAATTGATCTTGTCGAACGCTTTATGCCTACCAATCAATTTATTTCCTGTCTGCATTGTATTCGGGAATCGGAAGAAAAAGACTTTTTTATTGACAAGTTTAAATCAATGGCCAAAACGATATCCGAAATGCAGCAAGAGCAAGGCGAAAGCAAAAATATCCGCCTGCACTTTTTTTCCGGCGGTTACGACTGCTATGTATTGGAATGGGACGGCAACGATGAATTGTTTACCTTTGGTGTTCTCGACGGCAATACAGACTTTGGGGATTACGGATATGTGTCTTTATCCGAACTGAAAAGACTTCCCGGAATGGAAATTGATTTCCATTTTGATGAAATTTCTGTCGAAAATTGGCTCGAAAAGCAGCAAACACGTGATATAATAACCGAAAGAAAGTCGGAAATAATTGCAAAAGAAGCTGCCGAGACCGAAATAAAAGATATAGAAAGCGATCCGGTAGAAATCAAGCATTATAAAGACATTATACTTTTAGAAGAGGAAAAAGAAAATGGAAAAGACAACCCTGATCTTCAAGGATCACCTGTATCCGAGATTATCGAGAGAGATGACAGACGAAGAACTGAAACGTTACTTTCTGAGGAAGTGCAAAACGGAGGGAATGCCGATCACGCAGGAGAACTTCGAAACGATCTGCCTGCAACTCGAAAAAGAACTCAATCCGTAAAAAAGAACATAAAAGAAATCAGAGAAAAATGCAGACAAATTCTTAAAAAAAGTGACAGTGAAATCACTTCCGAAGATAAAAAAATCCTTGCCCAATACGAAGGCGCCGGAGGATTGGGAGAAGAAAATGCTTCTGCCTCCGGTGTTTTGTCTGAATTCTACACACCCAAAAAGATTGTTAAAGCGGTGTGGATGCTGGCCGATCACTACGCACCGAATGCCAAAACCGTTTTGGAACCGACAGCCGGTATCGGCCGGTTTGCGGATAACCGTCCGAAAAACAGTTTTATCCTGCATGAACAGGATGAAACAGCGGCCAGAATCGCTGCCATTCTTCATCCGAACGCAAAAATCATCAATGCTCCGTTCCAGGCTCAATTTTTCGACGAAACACAACGTGTTCATCGGAAGAACCATAAATTACCTCAATTCGATCTTGTTATCGGTAACCCTCCATACGGAGCCTACAACGACAAATGGAAAGGCCTCGGTGAAGGAACGGATCATAACCGGTACGAAGAATATTTTATCGACAAAGGATTGGATTCTCTTTCCGACAAAGGTTTGCTGGCTTTTGTTGTCCCGTCCGGATTTTTGCGAACCAAACAAGACAAAATCAAAGAGAAAATCGCCGAAAAAGGCAATCTGGTAGATGCCTACCGGTTACCCAACAAAGCATTTCCGACAACAGAAGTCGGAACCGACATTATCATTATCAGGAAAGAAAAAGGACGTGTCGAGGATTTCTGCAACGACAAATTTTTTCTGCGAAACCGTGATAAAATTCTCGGCTCGGAAATCATGCGGTCCGGAAGATTCGGAGAAGAACCTTATGTTGTCATACCGGAAGGAGAAACATTAGACAGTCTTCTTCAAAACAATATTGTTCTTGAAGAAAACCGATTCACCATTACCCAGCCGACTTTATTTGATGAAATTTCTTTTTCCAAACCGGTTACCGTCAAACAACCGGTTATTCAATCCCCTCCTCCCACACCAAAACAAACACCGGTCGAAAATATCGAAATTGCCGAATGCATGGATATTCGGCAATTTTGCGAAAAATACGGAAAAGAATTCAATCCGACAGAACAGGAATTGTGGCTTGCAACCTCTTACAACGGTTTTGTCGATTGCAACCGGATTTCTGCCGAAGCCTTTGAATTCCTCCACTCCGGAAACAGCTCTTATATTGAAGCCCTCCCCTCCAAATGGATACACCGGGAATTATATGTCACCGGTAACATTGAAGATAAACTCAATGAACTGGAATCCTTACACCAAAAATCGTACATCTCCGATGAGTTATATTCCCGCAATCAAAAGATTCTCAAAGCCGCACTTCCGGAAAAAATAAAAATGAAAGATATCTTTTTTTCTCCGGCAACACAGCTTGCAAAAGAATTCTATATAGAAGATTCCATTTATGCAAAAGGAAGAATTCCTCTTTTGGAAGAGTTTCGATTATGGGTTTCCGGTATTGCTCCGGATGAAATGAAATCATCGTATTCTTATTACACGATAGATTATACAACATCACCGGTAGCAAGAGAGGACTTTCCTCCGGATTGTCAGTGGTACGATGTCCTTGCCTATTTGGACGGTACACCGGTCAGAGCCCGCAGATCCTGGGACGAAGAAGGAAAAAAAGCTGCTGCCCTGGAAGCCGAAAAAAAACGAATTGCCCGTCGTGAAACAGCCGATAAACTGTTCAACCGGTTTATTCATGAAGGATTATCCGAAGAAACAACCCAAAAACTCGAAAATGAATGGAATAAACGTTTCAATGCCTACATAGCCCCCGATTACAGCAAACTGCCTTTATATGTAGACGGAATGGCCGGCGGAAAAGGAAAGATTGAAAATTTTACCCTTTATGATCAGCAGATCAAGGGTATATCCTTTTTATGCAATAAAGGCAACGGACTGCTTGCTTATGATGTCGGTGTCGGAAAAACAGCTTCCGGAATTGTCGCTACAGTCAACCAAATTCAAACCGGAAGATCTCTTCGCCCTCTTATTGTTGTTCCGAAATCCGTTTATTCCAAATGGGTAAATGACTTCAAAGATTTTTTCCCGAACATACAAATCAATGCCCTCGGCAACTTTTCGGATGATTTATTATCCCAATACCGCACGGACAATTACGGACTTTCCATTCCGGAAGGATCGGTATCAATCTGTACAAACGAAGCCCTACAAAAAATCAGTTTTACCGATGAATCAATTGAAACCGCTTTGATGAGTGATTTTTCAAATCTGCTCGGAATCGAAACCTCATTTAATAACGACAGAGAACGTGCCGAAGCAACCGAAAGAATTTCGAAAGAAATCGGATTTGCATCTCAAACAAAAGAAGGTTTTGTATTCTGGGAAAGAACCGGATTCGATCACGTGACAGTCGATGAAGCCCACCGGTATAAAAATCTGTTTCGGGTTCCCCGAAGCAGCGACAAACGCCAGGCAAACGAATATGCCGGACTCGGTTCCGGAAAACCGTCATCCAGAGCTCTCAAACTGTATGCCATTACCCAGCTTACACAACGCAACAATAATGACAGAAATGTCTTTCTTTTAACCGCAACACCGTTTACCAATTCTCCCCTGGAAGTATATTCCATGATGTCCTATATAGCCAGAAAAAAGCTCCAGGAAATGCATATTTACAACATTAAAGATTTTCTCAATGAATATGCTGAAATGAAAACAGAATGGGCGGTTTCACCGAAAGGAGATATTCAGCCGAAACAGGTTATGAAAAACTTCCGATCGTTGAAATCATTACAAAATTTTCTCGGAGAATATATCGACAAAGTCGACGCAGAAGAAGCCGGCGTTTTGAGACCCCGAAAAATTACGCACGTTCAGGATCTCAATCCTACGGAATTACAGAAGAAAATTATTGCCAGGGAAACGGCCAGGATGACCGATCCGAAATCAATTCGAAACGGTGGTGTCCTTGTCGCCATGAATAATATGAGAATGGCAATGCTATCCCCTGCCCTTGTCAACGCTAACGATTATGATTTTGAATTACCTCCGATCGAACAGCTGGTCGAATCCTCTCCGAAACTGACTTTTGTCTGTGATTCGGTAGCCGACTGCTATAAAGAAATTCCGGACGGAGGACAAATTATTTATATGCCCAGAGGTGTCGACGAATCCGTCATCGTCAAAAACTACCTTGTAAAAAAAGGAATACCCGAAAATGCGATTGCCTTGCTGAATTCATCGACAACCTCAAACCAAAAAGATGCTATCACAAACGCCTTTAACGATCCCGAAAATCCTCTAAAAATCATCATCGGATCAGAAACCATAGCCGAAGGCGTTGATCTTAACGGAAACTCTTACGCCTTATACAACACCATGTTGGGGTGGAATCCGACGGAAACCGTCCAGGTCGAAGGCCGAATATGGAGGCAGGGAAACCGGCAGGGACATACTCATATTATCTATCCGCTGATGAACGACTCCATCGATTCTCTCATGTATCAAAAACACGATGAGAAATCATCCCGCATCAATGCATTATGGAGTTACAAAGGCGATAAACTCAACGTTGAAGACATCAATCCGGAAGAATTGAAATTCGATCTGATTAAAGATCCTCTTGTTAAAGCCGATTATATTATTTCCCAAAAAACGGCAGACAAGATACGTGACCGGCAAATTTTACAAGGTAAAATTACAACGATATGTGACCTCGAAGAAAAAAAAGAGGAACTCGAACATAAACTGGCCGTCGGTTACGCCAAGCCTTATCATAAAGACCAACTGAAAAATACAATCAAAAAGCTGGAAAATTTCGGCATCGAATTTACCGGTAACAATGACAGAAAAGACATCCGCTGCCGAATTACCGAAATCAAATCGGAAGTCGAAAACATCAACGATCAACTTGCAACAATCGAATCCGGAAAAAACGAACTGGTCGAAGAACTGACAAAGCAGGAACTGAAAAGACAAATTGTTTTGCCCCCGAATGATGAAATCCAAAAAGAACTCAGCCAGTCTATCCTGACAAACCTGAAATCCTTTGGGGAAATTAAAGAGGAACTGAAAAAAGAAATGGAAACAAAACAAAAACCAAAAGAAGTGAAAAAAGACTTCGGGATCGGAGAATGATCGGAACCTATCTTTTAGTTTCGTTTATAACAGGCGCTGCCTGTTTTATTTTGGCATTAACAATCGTTATGATTGATTATTTATGGAGGAAAAAATGAAAACCAAAAACCTTATTTTTATTCTGTTACTGTCGGCCGGTATGTCCGGATACGCCGATCCGGATACAACAGCAGCGGTGCTTTCTCATATGGCACAAGATGCCTCTTTCGAAGGAGAAAGAGTAGCAAAAGAAGAAGCGGAGGAAGCTCTCAAGACAGCTGATAAAACTATCGTTGCCGAAGAAAACATCCAAAAAGTACGGGAAATTATAGATAAAATCAACGCTGTCGGGAAAGTCGCCTACTCACTCGGACAAAACGGCCAGGATGTCCTGGATACCGTCAATCAGGTTTCCGATCTGGTCGGCGGATCGGTGATCTTCAACAAATCGGTCGAAGAGATGACCGAAATCGATTTGGGAACCGCAGATGAAGAACTGCAAAATTTCCGCAGAAAATCGGTCGAAGTTTTGGGTAAAATCAATAATCTCGGCAACGATACCATGTCCCGTATTAACGGTTTATGGGATACCGCAGACGCTATATATGAAGCTCAACAAATACTCGGCCTGAAAACAATCAATCCGGAATATCAGAAACTCAGGGAACTGACCAAATATTCCGAACTGGCCAGCCGGCAAATGGAAGCCTTAATTTCTGCCGTCAACGGCCAGAACATGATGACCCAAATCGAAAAATCACTCGATATTGTCGAAGACGGAATCAATCTGCGCCGCCAGGACGAAGCCAGCAAAAGAATGGAAGAAGGCATTAACAACCTGGGAAAAATTAATCTGGATAACATTGACGCCATTATAGGCGATTCCGAAGAGCTCGATTCCACATTCCGCAATGCGGCCAAATACGACTTTAAAAAAGAACTCAATAAATCCATGCAGCGGGGAGGTATTAAAATCGATGAAAGCAACTGGTAAAATTTTGCTCTTCCTGTTCCTTTTGCCGGTATCGTGTGTACCGGCAAAAGAATATATTTTTGACCTCGAACGCTTTGTTATCAACGAAGAACAGGACTTCATGGAAAAAAATAACTTTATTCTCCAACAACTGCTGGATTACCGCAACTGGGAAGCCTGCAACTACTTCCGGGCGGAAGGCGAAAAAAAACTGGAACTGCAACTCAAAGAATATTACTGGTCACTTTTGGAAACCAATCGCCTTTACCTCGACAGGGACAAACAAATCATATCCTTTTCCCGCAGCTATTTTTTTCCGGAAACCGAAACCTATTTTTACACATCCGATACCGTTGACGGCAAAACCTTTTTACACCTGTATATCGATCCGGACAAAACCCGCTACAACCGTTCAATCGAAGCCGAAACGACTTATAACCATATTAAAATCACCGACGGAAAGAACCGGTTTTATTACAAACCGGATAAGGAAAAAAGATAATGGGAAATACAGCTCCCGACGGCACACCATCCCTGCTTTCTCCCGATGATTACTCCTACATCCGAAGCACCGAATTTAAAGAACGCTTCGGCGACTGGGGAAAAGCATGGAGACTCGAAAAAGCCAAAAGAGCCGATTATATTTTATCATCCGAAATCGAAAACTCTCAGGATACAGCCGCATGGGAACAGCTTCGGAACGAAAAAAGATATTCCGAATTGAGAAAATTCATCTACTCTTCCTCTCAGCTGAAAGAAATGAAACAACACCGGTATCTCAATCGGGATATCGGAATATACGTAAAAGTTTACAATTCCACCTTTGGTGAAATATTAGGACACAATACAGACAATAACCATATCTTAAGTATTTATAATATACCGGAAATTATTAAAAACAGTATCTATATCGATCAGGCAGCAGATGAGAAAAGAGGAACTCAAAACAAATATCTGTATTTTCTGTCAGGAATGAAAACAAAAACCGATTTACTGACTGTCAAATCGGTTATTAAAGAAGATCTGAGAACCGGTATCCGTTATTATGATCATCATGTCTATAATCATCCGAAAGAACTTTATTTGAGTACAAAAAAAACCGAGGTTGACTTTCAGACGAGATACCAGTTAACCGAACCAGTCTGGAATGAAAATCAAACCTCAGCCTTTTATTATGATAAACGCCTTTATGAAATTTGTCAATGCCCTCAGGCGAAATTTCTTGATAAAAATTTCGAACCGAAAAAGGAAATTATTGACGCCGTACGCAAAGGAAAAACCCTCGACGACCTTCTGCACACACCGCAACGCAGGGAACCCTCCCGA
>JAXEIF010000025.1:0-170326 GCA_034120015.1 Spirochaetia bacterium
GCTGTTTGGTCTCACCCTCACCGCAATCGGCCGCCAGCAGCATGCCTTCGCTCAGCACACCGCGGAGTTTGGCCGGTTTGAGATTAACGGCAACAATCACTTTCTTTCCTTTCAACTCTTCTTTCGTACAGTAAGCCGCCAAACCCGATACAATCTGCCGTTTTCCGAGAGGGCCCAAATCAATTTGTTCGATATAAAGCTTATCCGCATCGGGGTGATTTTCAACCGACTCGATTCGGCCGACCGCCAGCCTGACCGTCGAAGCAAACTGCTGTGCCGGTGATTCTTCGACTGCCGTTGCGGCCGCCTGTCCCCCGGCATAGCGGGTCCGCAATTCGGCTATACGGTCATCTTCCAGCGGCACAAACAAAATTTCCGCCGGGTTGACGGTTCGAATATCGGTTTTTTGAAGATTTTTCCATTCCAGCTTCGGGACACAGATCATAGCGGCAATTTTTTCCGCGGTTGCCGGCAGAACCGGAGCCGCCACAACGGCCGCATCGTAAATCAGATTAATCAGAGTACGAAGCAGAGAAGCCGCTTTTTCGGGATTCTCTTTTCTCATTCTCCACGGTTCGCCGTCCTGAAACGCTTTGTTTCCCAAAGATGTCAATTCAAAAACAGCCCGGAAAGCATCGCGTAAATCGGCCCTGTCGTAAGCAGCGGTAATTTCATCGAGAATTTTTTTCTCCGCTACGCGAATCGTTTCGTCGAAAGGCGCTTCGGGAACCTTTCCGTCGTAAAACCGGTTGATAAAACTGACCGTCCGGTTCACCAAATTACCGAAATTACCGATCAGCTGGGAATTCACCTTTTCCTGAAAATCACTCCACAAAAACTGAACATCCGATTTTTCGGGTCTGTTGTAGAAAATATAAAAACGCCACACATCCGCCGGGATTCCGGTTTCTTTTGCCTGATCCCCGAAAACACCGGTACCTTTACTTTTGGAAAACTTTCCGTTTTCGTAATTCAGATACTCGGTCGACGACATATGATAAAGCGTTGTCCAGTTCTCACCCGTCGCCAACTGACAGGCCGGAAAAATAACGGTATGAAACGGAATATTATCTTTTCCGATAAACTGATACAGTTCGACATCGTCGGGGCGGTACCACCACTCTTTCCAGTCGTCGAATTTCGATGCCGTAATCGAAACATATCCGATCGGAGCATCAAACCAGACGTAAAAAACTTTATTTTCGTACCCCGGTTTCGGAACGGGAATTCCCCATTTCAAATCACGGGTAATACACCGTTCTTTCAGTCCGCCGCGAATCCAGCTCCTGGTCATTGCCAGCGCATTTTTTGCCCAAAAACCTTCTTCGCTGCGCTTTTCCATCCACGTTTCCAAAAGAGGCAGGACTTTCGGCAAATCCAAATAAAGATGTTTCGTATCGCGGACTACCGGTTCGGAACCGCAGCTTCCGCACTTCGGATTAATCAAATCGGTCGGATCCAGCAGTTTACCGCATTTTTCGCACTGATCGCCGCGGGCTTCTTCGTAACCGCAGTGAGGACAGGTACCGCCGACATAACGGTCGGCCAAAAACCGTTCGCATTTTTCACAATAAAGCTGTGTTGTCGTCCGCTCGACAATGTAGCCGGCCTCGTCAACCTTTTTAAAAATATGCTGAACAATTTCGGTCTGTTTCGGCGTCGAAGTCCGACCGAAGTTATCGAATTGAATTTCAAACCAGTCGTAAATCTGTTTATGAATTTTGTGATATTTATCGCACAATTCCCGCGGAGACACGCCTTCCGCCATCGCTTTTGTTTCGGTAGCCGTTCCGTATTCGTCGGTTCCGCAGATATAACGGGTTTCATATCCGTAACTGCGGCAAAAACGGGCAAACACATCGCCCGAAAGACACTGAATCAGATTTCCCAAATGAGGAATATTGTTCACATAAGGTAATGCGGAAGTCACTAATCGCTTTTTCATGTCCCCATGATACTGTTTTTAACGGCGAAAAGCAAGCGTTTGCTTCAAATTCTCAAAAATCGTTCCTCGGGATGACGCTCCAGATAATCGAAAATAATTTTGACCATTGCATCGGCATCCCGACCGCAGTTACGGGTCTCCGAAAAAAGACGATTGCCGAACCGGAAATTGCGGCAAAAATAAAAAAGGAAACGGGACAGCCGCGACGAAAGGAATTCCGGCGGCTGATAAAGGCAAAACAGCTCCCGGAAACGAAGCAGCACCGCATACAGATCAACCGTCTCGGGCAACGACGGCGGCACTCCGGTTCCCGACAGCTGCTTAAACAGCCAGGGACGGGCAACGGCACCGCGGCCGATCATATACCCGTCGGCGCCGAAACCGCCCCGGCCGCCCTCTCCGGCACGGAAAAAAAAACTTTCCGTATCCGTTATATTTCCGTTTCCGACAACCGGCACCGAAACAGTCTCCTTTAACCGCGTTATCCAGCGCCAGTCTCCGGTGCGGTTACGGTTATCCTTCTTCGTCTGCGGATTCAGCGTAATAAAATCGACACCACCCTCTTCGAGTGCCGCAGCAAACTCCCGAAAAGAGCCTTCATCATCCGTCCACCCGATCCGCATTTTCACCGACAGCGAGCGGCCTTTGACAATCGGTCGCAGAGCGGCGATCAAATCGCCTGCCCGACGGGGATCACGCATCCAACAGATTCCCCATCCTTTCTGAATAATCGTATAGGCGCTGCATCCCATATTGATGTCAATACCGGCACCGGGCAGAGTCATCAAATGTTCTGCGGCAGCACACAATGTGTCCGTATCGTTGCCGGCCAGCTGAAAGACTGTTCGTTCCGCCAGCGGACCGGCTTCGGCATAAAACACTTCATAAGGAGTGTGCGCCGTCAAAGCTCCGGCAGATATCATTTCTGTAAAATAATAATCACAACCGCCGAAATCTTCTATTAAGAGTCTCAGAGGCAGGTGGGTCAATTCCGCCAGCGGAGCCAGAAAAAACGGCTTGCGGCCGGAAGTCAAATCGGATACAACAGGAATCATCGTCTCTCCTGTTTTTATTGTACCCGATTTGATTCTGATCCGTCAATATCCGAGATAACCGATCGAACCGATACTGTCATAAGAAACCGGTTCGAAACCGCTGCGGTCGTCCCGAACCGCCGCATAAGTTGTTTCACCGCGGTAACCGATTCCGACCGGATACGAAAAATCGAATCCGTAATCGGCAGCAAACCCGGCCGTGCACGACAGTCCCAGCGGATTCGGAAATTCGCGTCCGGGCAGAAGACCTTCCGCACGATCGGCAGCCTCCGCTCCCTGATTTACTCCCCAGACATACAGTTTTCCCGGATAGAGACCTGTCACCGTCAAATAACCGACGCCCTTACGGCTGCGGTCTATAGCCTTCAGTTCCGAATCCGATAACGGCATCGGATAATCACCGGAAAACGAAAAATTGAGAGTCTCGCTCTTTTTTTTATAATAGATGTGAATCAGTGTTCCCGATACGGAAAAGGCTCCGTTTCGATCCGGATAATTCGAGAAACCGTACAAATCATACCCGTATGTCCACGATAATGCCGTATAACGACGGTAGAACGAAAGATTTCCGACTTTACACTGAACATTGTGTTTACGTGAACCGACGGGAATCATCCTCTGTCCGGCAGCCACCGTTGTCATGACATACCGCACCCAATCGGACGTCTCCAATTCAACGGCTCCGACAGCCGGTGCGGAATAACCGCCCGAAACCGAACCGAGTTCGCGATTACCGTCCGAAAAAACAACGACAGGTTCGTATCGAAAATCGACCGGTCCGGGCGTTGTCAGTGAAAAGTCGTAAAAACAGCTTTCCGAAGTTTCGAATCCGACTCCGGCAAATCGGATATGTAAATCTTCTCCGATCTGGACGGGATAAGAATGAAAATGATAAATATCGATCCCCGGGATTTCGTTCCAGGAAAGCCTCACTTTATCCGTGTATGAGCGACAGGAAGCCTTCAACGGCGGTAATTCGGAAGGAAAAACAGCGGCACAGACGAAAGAGGAAGCCGTTCGATTATTCTGCGTTTCCGTATTTTCATCCGCGTAGGGATTGATTTTGTAGTAAAACGCTCCGAACCGGTCAAAAGACGAATCACTCCACGAAATAAATTCCGTAAATGAATCCGTTACGACATCGCCCACAGCCGGACTCCATTCGCTTCGGTCAACCCCTTCCTGCATGAGAAGTTTGTCTGTCCGATAGATACGGTATCCCCGAATTCTCCTGTCGGACGGTTTTTTCCATTTTAAAACGACGGGACTGTCAATGACACCGGCCTCATTCTTTTTCCCGTGAGCAACCGCAACGAAAGAAGGTACGGGTAAAGAAGAAGACTCACGGCTGAAAAAAAGAACCGACTGCTCGTCCGATAATCCGGAGGAAAGAATTTCTTTTTCTCCGTCCTCAAACAGAACGGCGACAGAAATATTCAGCCAACGAGAGTCTCTTCCGTCCAAAATCGATCGGATTTCGTTTTCTTTCAGAACAAGATAGTCCGAAAAACCGTATCGTAAATCAAAAACACGGGACAACGGTTCCCCTGCATCGGAATCCCGAAACAGAATCCGGAAAGCGTGCACCTTTTGACGAAATTCGGAGGGTACAAAAACCCGTACCGCCGCCTTTTCCGCCGAAACATCCCAGGCCTCCGTTTGCGGCTTCGGAAACACAAACCCTTCCACCGATTCACTTTCGCGGCCGTAACGGCCCAATCCGTCAATCGGAACAATACGGTAACCGTAGATAATCCCCGGCTGAGCCGTTTTATCGTAATAACAGACAACCCGACTGACGGGAGAATCCGTATGTCTATCCGATGAAAACGAAGTCATTTCGATGATCTCTGCCGCTTCCGTCAGCAGCCGGGATCCTTTTCCCGGTTCGCGGCGCAAAACGGCGTATGCGTCCGCACCATCAGCCGGTTCGAATATTATGCGTACAGCCGATAACGGATCAGCCCCGCCTTCCCGATGCGGAAAGCCGCCGGCCGATGCCGACAAAACCCGCACCGTTTCCCGATACTCGGGAGTAAATACCGTTACCGTTGCCTCGGATGATCGAAACCCCTCTGTCCCGGCATCATTGACCGAAGCCACTGCGTAGCGCCAGATTCCCGAATGTGTCGTAACCGAAATTTCCGTATCGGTAAAAACAGTACCCGTGACCGGCACTGTCGTAACGGGATGCCATTCCCCGTCACTGCCTGCCGCACGGTAAATCCGGTAGCCGTAAGCCTCTTTCCGCTCTTTCCATGTCAGCCGCGGTGAAGGACCGTCAAGCGTCGCCGTAAAATCCTCCGGCGGTAAAAGCGTATTACGGGTCACTGCCGCATACAGATGCTCCCGTTCGGGACTCTCATTCCACACCGCGGTCGGCGCGCACGAAACTGCCGCAACGGCCGCCAAAATCAGAAAAACCAACATCGGCAGCCTCCTATAATCCGTTGACAGCATCGACGCGGCTGTAACGTTCGACAGTCACTTCGGGTTTTTCGAAATCGGCCAGAATTAGCCGGTCACCGTCAAAACGCAGTTCGAAACGCTGCTCGGCACTTCGTTTTCCTTCGGGAGCCAGAAACAGGGCGTAGGCAGAACCTCCGCCCTCCCGCGACGGGGCATAGACAATCCGCCACCACCCTTCCGTTATCGAATCCTTCACCGGTTCGCCGTCACATAAATAACCGATCCGGTAAACACCGCCGTAATCCTCCGCATTTTCGGGAACTCCGTCAAACGGCGCAAACCGGACTGCTTTACGGTCATAAAGAGAACTATCCGTATTTCTATTGACCCAATACCCTTCCAGTCGCTCTGCCCGAACCGCTTCGCAGCCTGTCAGCAGCAACATACCGACAATCAAAATCATTCCTCTTTTCATAAAGAACCTCCTGAAAAAAAAGCATCCCCGATTGAGGATGCTCCTGTTTCATTAATGATCAAAAGGTTCTTTTTTGCACAAATTAATCGTAAAAACCGTAATACATTGTCCAATCTTCTGAACGTGTATTAATCCAGTTATTCAGCGGATATTTAAAGTTAATGGTTGTCAGCTCATAACTGTTGTTTGAATTTTCGTCATTAAGCACCCGCTGTTCGTAAGATTTCGGCGGAAAATAACGGCAGATGATCGAATCGGCCTTTTCCAGCCCCTCGTACTTCTGCTTCCGACCGTCGGCCTGTGTGACCTCCATCCATCCGCCGCGCGGTTTATCGCAATACATTCCGTTTTGAAGTGTCACGACAACACGGGCTTTCCCGTCATACAACGGTGTTTTGACGGTTATCTCCATATCGAAATCGACATTGGATCCGAACTGAATGGCAATTTTAAACGGTTCGATGTGAATATCCCAATCGGGACCCCAGTCGGAATAATGTGTCATCCAGCACTGCCCCGAACCGCCGAGACCGTCCACCTTCGCCGTATAACCGACCTGTCCGCCGTATTCGCCCGCTTTGGTTTGCGGCGACGGCAGCAGTTCGATAATGGTTGCCAGTGTTCCGTGATACGGCGGATAAAGCAGGTGCCACAGCCGGTTCATCGCCACTTCCCGCATCCACAGCAGCAGATGGGCAAAATCATCGTTGGTCAAAGCCGGATAACCGTACGTCGTATCCAACGATTCTGATTCGGGCCAGCTTCCGCTTCCGGGATTTTTCCATTTGGCAACGATTTTATATTCACAGCCGACCGCTTTTTTCATATCAAACGGCATCTTGCGATTGATATACTTCCATGCCTCACGATCCCACGTCCAGTAGGTCCACGTTTCTCCCTTTTTAATCGGTGCTTCCATCGGTTTGATGACATCGGCTTCCGGGTTGATATCGGGTGCGAGATTGTCTTCAAACGTGAACTCACCGTTATTAATCGAAACAGTTCCGAAATCGGCAATTGTCTTTTCTTTCACCTCAATCGGTTTGGACACCGGTTGGGTATCTTTACCGAATGTGTAGAGACGCACGATTTTGATATCGACATGCTGACCGTAATCGGTCATACCGTCCCATTTCCCGGTAATTTTAATTTTGTTGGGAAAGTTTTTATCTCCCTGACTGACTGTCAGTACCGGGATTTCGGGACCGGCCAATCCGGCTTCCAAAGAAACAGAATTACTGCGTCCGAGCAGCTCCGTATCGCCGTCGACAAAAATCTTCGAAACATCACCGCCTTCGATTAAACTCTTTTTGACAGCACAGATTCTGAATTTATATGTTCCGGACTGATTGTAATTGGGAATATTAACAACCACTTTACGGATATCCGTCGGCAGCCCGTCGTCCAGAGTAAACGTCCCGTCGGCAACGGGAGAAACATCACCGCTGTTTTTCACCCAATTCCAGGTTGCTCCGTCATCCTCGGTATACTGTACATAAAATGCGTCCCCAAGCGGTGTTGTCTTAAAATCGAAAATCAGATCAATCTGCTGCGGATAAACCCGCTTGGATGCAGAAATGCGTCCTTCCTCGAGGAAAAACCCGTAACCGTTATGATTGTCGGCATTAAACTCCGACAGTTTTCCGTCAACATTCGACGCATTCCGTGCCGAAATCTTATAATAATAGGTATCGGCTCTCCGGTTAGCGGGAACATCGGATAAATCGTCGATATAATATGTGGCATTTGCTTCCGTCACATCAATCGGCTCGAACGGAGCATCGGGCGAAGAAGCTCTGTAAATCCGGAACCTCATTCCCGACATTTCTTCCCATTCAATCCGGATCCCCGATCCGTAATCTCCCTTCGAAACATTGAGAATAACGGGTGCATCGGGGGCTCCGACAGCCAGCAGAGCTCCGAGAATCGTCACCGTATCGGGTCCGATTTTCGCATAAACCGCCATTCCGCTTTCTTCGTAAAACGGAATGACTCTGTAACGGAATTCATTCTTTGCCAAAACTCCGACAGAAGACACATCGGACGAATAATCGGTATATGAAGTTTGGGAAGTTCTTTCTTTAACGGTACTCCACTCCAATACGTCCGAACCTTCCGTGACAGGTGCTCTGTCGATTCTGTAATAGTCGGCACCGGGCACCGGATACCAGCTGATAGCTATCTGATTCAGATTTTCCCGATACTGTGCGGATATCCGCCAGACATTACGGAAAAGAGTTCCGGTTGCAAAATAAGAGAGCCGGCTTCCCTGCAGAGTCGTCTGTTTTTCACTGACTTTAACCGTATACACGGCACGAACCGCATAGAGATACTCTTCGCTTTCAAGCAGAACCGCCGTCTGTCCGGGATCATCTCCCGTCGAATCCTCAGACGAGATTCCCGTATCGGCCGATTCACTGCCTTCTTCCGTACCCGGATCGGTCGGCCCGCCGTTCTCTCCCGTTCCCGGTGTTTCGGAAGCAGCATAGGCATTATCGGTCCATCGGCACTCTTTCAAATCCGAAGCAATCCGCACCCACGCCGAAGCATCTTCCTTTCCGCTTTTCCGGTAAACGGAATACGTCACGGAATCGATCCCGGCCGGTTTTGACACCGGACGCCAGGTAATTTCCACTTTATCGGGATACCGGTTTTGTGAAGCGGTCACTTCTCCCGGAAACGGCAGCGACGGCTTAACCGGAAGCCCGTTGTCGTCTTTCACTGTCACAAAATAATCGGCGGCGGCATCGGGATTTTCGGGTTCTTTTGCCGTCTGCGACCCGACAAACTTATTGTAATCGTCGATAAAAGTATTTTTACATCCGACGACAGATAAAACCAGGAACAGGAATAAAAGGATCTTTCGTTTCATTGTAATGCTCCTACCTGACTGTAACTGTAATTTGTGAATGCGGAAGCACCCGACCGCTTAACGGAATAGGCGGTTGAAGTGTTGATACCGGGATTTTCCGAAACTACGGTACCGAAACCATATTCGTCACCGACCCAACCGATATATTCATAAGATCGCAAGTCGGTGCAGTCGCCGACGACAACCGGACCGGGCTGTCCCGATGCGGCATTGATATAGGTCAGTGCCTGATTCCAATCCGAAACACCGGACACATTGTTTTTGGCCCAGATCTGAAGTTCCCCGGGATAAACGCCGCTGACCGTAATATTGCCCGGCAGTTTATCTTTTGCATCGGCTTCGGGATTATTATATCCTGTTGCCAGCCACTCATCTGCCGACGAGGAGAATGAAAGATACAAACCGACTCCTTTTTTAAATCCTGTATTAATCAGGTCAGCCGACCGAGTAAAATACAAATGAAATAAAATCCCGTCAACCGTAACGGCGTTATTGGAGTCCTTGTAACCGGCAAACTTATAGACCTGATACTTGTCGTTTTCTCCGTAACTATTATAACCTCTGGCTCCCCACGAGACGGTACTGTCAGTATTACTCCGTGTTGCCGCGCCTCCCTTATCAAATGATGTCGATCGGTCGGCAATCGTTCCCTGCCCTTCCATCATCGTCTGCATCACCAGTTTGATCCACTTCACATCCGACAGTTTAACGGCGCCCTCCGCATCTCCGCTTGCGGGGCAGTCGACCGTTGCCACCACATTGCCGCTGTTGGAAAACTCGATCTGCGGAATCACGCGAAAGGTAAAATTTCCGGGCGTTGCCGTCGAATAATCGAAAGAAGCACCGGTAAGCGACTTTGCATCGGAAAACGAAGTCCCGGTCGGTGTTTTGAACTGCAGGCGATAGCGGCCCGCTCCCGGAACCGTCGTCCACGACACCGGAATATGGGTCTCGCTGGTCTGCGTATTGACAGTCAGAACCGGTACCTCTTCGGGAATAAAGGCAGCCCGGACAAAACTGTTTTCCGATGTATTGTTCTGCGTTTCGATATTACTGTCCGACGGATTGATTTTATAAAAATAGCCGCCGGCCGCATCCGCGGTGTTGTCGGTAAAGGTATGACGGGAACCGTCTTCATTTTTGGCAACCGTTCCGACGACCGAACCCCATGAGGTACTGTCTGTTCCGTCACGGAAAACGAGACGGTTTGTCCGGTAAACTCTGTAAACAGTGACCGCGGGATCGGAGGTTCCGGCCCAGGAAATCGTCACCGGAGAAGAAATTCCTTCATTGTTCCATTTCCCGTGTGTCACTTGAATGTCCTTCGGCAGTTCCATACTGTCGGCGCCCTGTTTTATCAGCACCACACCCACGGTTCCGGACGGAACGGTTTCCACGGCAGATCCGCCGCTTTTTGTAAATTTGGCAACCGCCTGAATATAAATTTCTTTGGACATTCCTGCGTCACCGCCGACCAGTTTTTCGATAGCACCCGAAAGATCCAGCGTGTAAGATCCGTTTTGGTTATCATTCACGGAAACACCGTCATTGACAACGGTATACGGACCGGCTTCCTCTTCGGCTGTTTTGAGATCGAAAGAAACCGCGGCCCCTCCCGTTTCTCCCGTTACGGAAACCGGAATCCGGCAGACTCCCGCATAGGATTCAATTTTGTTTCTGTCAATCACGGCCGACGGATAGACAAAGCCGTCTTTCATATCTCCGCCCGAGGGATGACTCTGACCGACAATACCGCCTTCTCCGATCGGCGTAATTCGGTATGTATACATGACTCCCTGCCGAGAAGGAACATGCATAAAGTAATAGACATTTTTACCGCTCACCGGATCGCTGATAGCCGCCGTATCGGGAGTAAAGGCCTCGGCAACCAGATCCCATGAACCGGAAGACGATGACGGCCGGTACTGAATCTGATAAGAAGGTATTTTCGGGTCAGCTTCGATTTTCAGCAGAATTCCCAGTTTGTTGGCGGGAACAATCACCGTACTGCCCTCCTTCACTTCCGCAAAGGAGCCCTGTGAGACGGATAAAAGATTGGCGTATGCTGTGTAAAGCGGACTGGAGAGCGCAACAGACACCGGATTCGGCCGGAAACTTTCCCGATCATACATATCCACAGATGTGACCGTGTAATAGTAAGTTCCCGAATAATGCATTCCGTTAACGGAATCATCGTAGAGACTGTCCCCGTAAACCGTTTTCAAAAGCGCGAATTCACCGTCAGCCCCTTTTTTTCTGTAAACATTGTAGGAAACCGCCTTTGCGGTCGGAATCCAGGAAACGGTCGGGACATCACCCTCTTTTGTTAAAGTTTTTGTCACTGTAATATTCGTCGGCGGAGTCGGTCTGTTGCCGGTCAGCGCCTCATAAACCGAATCGGACTGATTCAGCTTGGTATTTTCATCAAGCGGTGATACGGCGGGACAGCCGAGAAGAACCGCCAGCAGAAAAACAAGACCGGTTTTCTTCATACGACACCCTCCTCAGAATCCTTTGATTCCACCTTCGACTTTGTAGTACGAATCGGTTGTCGGAACGGTTGCCGCACGATCGATCAGCATCAGCATGCTGCCGTCGAAATAAAATTCGAATGTCTGAACTTTTCCCTCTTTCGGCGTCATCTCAATCGAATTGATATAGCCCATTTTATCCTTGTTGTAGACGGAACGGAAAATCCACGTTCCTTCGATAACCGAATCGGTAACGATTTCGCCGTTAATCGTATAAGCCATTTTATAAGTTCCGTCGGCTTCGTTTTCTTTATCGGCTTTCATTTCTTTGGTTGCTTTTTCGATGCGAAGTACTTTGTTCGTATACTCGGTTCCGGCCGTATTGCGGTTTTCCCAGTCTCCGAACAAAACCTTTTCGCCTCCGATATCTTTACACCCGACAACCGTTCCGAACAGAACCGAAACGGCCAAAATAAAAAACATTTTTCTCATCCGATTTTCCTCCGTTTTGTTTCTACCTTTCCGCACGGGAAAAATAAACTGAATTTTTAATCATTCAATCAAACAACTTAATGATACATGATAATTTGCAAATGTCAAACGGAATTTTACAAAATTCGAATAAAATCAAAGAGGAAAACTGTTTTTTCAGAGAAATACGATTATTTTATAAATGCATAATCATCAGGAAACGGCAAAATGATAAGATATCCTTCCAGATTGGCAATATTGGTATATCCGATTGTTGTCGAATCCATCGAACGGCGCACCTGACTGAACCCTTCGAGAACCGTTCCCAGCTCATTGACCAGACATACGGATACCAGCTCGTCCGTTTCGGCAACAGACTGAAGACCCGACTCTGTCGAAGTCCGCATCTCGGCATTATACTCCATTCGCAATTTATCTTTATCGTTTTTATAAAATGAAAGCGTAACCGATCCGATATATTGCGTATTTTTACCCTTCAAAACAGTTTTGTCATCAAAAGTAAATTTATATACCGCTTTTCCCGAAACCGTTTCGATATAAGCCCGATCCATTTTTCCGGCAGCATCTTCATTCAGATAATTTTTAAAGGCAAGATAGCAGTCGGCGTGAAAGGCCATCGCTTTTGTTTCGTCGACAAAACTGCATGACAGAAGAAAAAAACCGAATAAAACCGGCAGCACTTTTTTCATTTCGACTCTCCTTTCTTTTCTTCGGACGCTGCCTGTGGAGAAAAAGCAACATCAAAACCCGTCATATACATACCTTCAAGATTGGCGGCATTGACATACTGAATTTCCGCTCCTTCTTTCATACGGGGATAAAAATAGGAATATCCGTCCAAAATAATCTTGGAACCGCCATCCATATCGATTTTTACGACAATTTTCCCCGGAGAAGATTTATTTTCTCTTTCCGCTTCCGCCCAAAATGCACAAAAAACCGTATCGATTCCCATACCGGGAGCAACAAGTCCGATAACAGGATTGGTCGCGGAATAAACGGTATATAAAACAGACCCGGTCCATAATCCCAATACCGATTTTAAAGGTTTGTCTTTCGTATACTCCTTATAAAAATAACGGCAACCGAAATAATCATTTTCGGGACTGCCCACAAGAAGCTGTTCCGGTTTTTTTTCTTTATCGGAAAGCATCGCAAAGCGGCTTGCAGTGCCGTACTGATTTACCAAAGCCGAAACGAGTTTCGTATCCGAAAAATCGACAGATCGAAACGAATCGGGATCATTTTTCCAATCCTTTACGACCGCATTTTTAAAATCCCAAAAATTCACGGTTGCCGCCGTCTCATCGTAAAGTTCGCACGAAAACAGCAGTAAAAGAGCCGGTATAACCGCAACAAAAAACCTTTTCATATAAATTCCCCTTTATCTATACATAGATAATAAAATTCTATCACTACAGTAAAGGAATGTCTACAGTATCATAAAAAAATTAATTTATTTTTTCGGAGCCCGTCAGAAACGCCAAAGCAGAAAAAAATACGGAAAGCCCCATACCCGCCATAGCGTAAACCGATTGTCCGACAATCGACGAAAGCAACCCCAATCCGCCGCCGAAAACCACCGCGGCCGCTATCAGAGGAATGCGGGGACGACGCCTCCCGGCCAACAGGGCGGCCGCCGTCGGCGGTATGATACCGGCGTTAAAAATATTATACGCCATCAGCAGCAGCGGAATAATTTCGCCTTTTAACAGGGCAGGCAGCAGCGCTCCCAGTCCGAGAACAAACGTTATCAACCGCATTTCCCCAATGCGCCGACGGCCCATCAGATCGTTTTCGGCAACTGCGGCAACCGTTATTAAACAGGTATCGGCGGACGAAACGATGGCAGACAGCAGACCGAAAAGAAAAAAAATACGAACCGGCAACGGCAGTTTATCGCGAATGAGCGCCAGCAGCGGTTCGTCACCGGCAGGATCGAAATGCGCCTTCTGCATCCATAGCCCCAACATGGTCACTCCCAAACTGACAAGTACCAGAAAACCCGCCGCAAACAGCAGTGACCGGCGAATCACGGTTTCGTCTCTCGCCGTATACAGACGGCTGAAAACATCGGGACCGACAAAATACCCGCTGCCGACAATCAGAAGATAATAAAAGAAAGAATCAACTCCGAACGATTCATTAAACAGTCGAAAATCGGATATTTTTAAAGACACGGGAGAAAATCCGTACAAAACGGCAATAGCCGCTGCAACCGAAATCAAAATCAAAAGAAACTGAAGAATATCTGTTCTTAAAACCGACAACTGTCCGCCGATCGTGCAGTATGCGGCAATAACAATACCCGATCCCAAAAGCGCCGGCAGAAAATCAATCCCGGTCAGAAGAACCACCATTTTGGCGCAGGCCGTATATTGGGCACCGACAATCCCTATCCAACCGACGACAACAATAAGAGCCGTCAGCCGGCGAATTCTTTTTCCGTAAGCCTCTTCGATAATTTCGGGAAGCGAATAAACATCCCGGGCAGCCAGCGGTTTGGACAAAAACAGGGCGCACAAAACAAATCCGACGGCACCGCAGCCGAGCCACCAGAAAGCAGGGAATCCGACCCGAAACGCCTCGGAAGTAACTCCCAATGTCGCCGATGCACCGACAACACTGGCCAGCAGCGATGCTCCGACAGTAAAGACTGAGGCTCTTCTCCCGGCTCTTACAAAATCATTGAATCCGGCTATTTTCCGTTTATCGAAAAAAGCCAAGGCCAGCAGAACAAGAATATAGACTGTCAGTAAAAGCATACTCTTTTATATCAAAAAAGACTGCAAAAAACCAGAAAATCCGTTTATTTTTCCCGATTTGTCTTTTTTTTTCATTATTCTGTTATATGGACGAATGCAATATTCTTTACAGACATGCTCCCGAAAAACTGATGCCGCGGGAACGGGCTGTCGAATACGGTATCACAACACTATCCGACAAAGAACTGTTTGCACTGCTGCTGGGCAGCGGAACAAAAAACTGCCGCATCGGCGATCTGGCGGAACGGCTGCAGTTTTACTTCGATTCGCGTTTTGATTTCTCCGATATCGACCGGATGAAAACAATTCCCGGAATCGGTCCGGCCAAGGCCGCCCTGATTGCGGGTGCTTTCGAACTGGCGCGACGCTACTTTTATCCTTCAAAAAAGAAAATCTGTCATCCGAAAGATGTGATTCCGTTTCTGATGCACTACAGCGACCGCAAACAGGAGCTTTTTTTTTCGATTCTGCTTAACGGCGCCAACGAAATCATCCGTATCCGTCCGGTCACAATGGGACTGCTTAACCGGACTCTGATCCACCCGAGAGAAGTGTTTGCCGAAGCCGTCGAATTGAGAGCCGGTGCCATTCTGGTCGCACATAACCATCCGTCGGGGAATCTTGTTCCAAGCGAAGAGGACAAGCAGGTGACAGCCTCATTAAAAGAAGCCGGAGAACTGCTGGGAATACGTCTCCTCGACCACCTTATTTTTTGCGGTTCGGATCATTTCTCTTTTCTGGAAAATTCTCTGCTTTAAAAGATTGCGATTTTGCACTTCTGTGCTATAATTGAGGAATGAGATTTTCCGGAAAATTGATTTTGATTCTGATTTCAGTCTTTCTGACCGCAGGATGCGGTACGGAACCGAATATTCATAATACCGTCGGCGGTAAAATGATGAAACGTGTTTCGGCGTTCACTACTTACGCCCGAAATTCGCCGACGAATCTTTTTTACTCGGCAGCAGTTGCCGACGGCGTTTTGTTCGCCGGTTCGGAACAGGGACTCCTAACGGAAAAAAACGGGCAACTGGAGCGGATTCCGCTTGACGGATTGGACGAAGAAGCCAAAATAAGAGTTTTCCGCCTCCACCCGACTGTCGACGCAAAACTCGGGAAAGTGATGTATGCGGCAACGGCGGCCGGACTTTTCCGGTATACTTTTTCCGACAAAAAAACGAAGCGGCTGACCGTCGACGCTGCCGAAGCAAAACAGCCGGTTCAGTTTCTTTCGGTCACAACAGACGAAAACGGAACGATTTATGCCGGCACCTACAAAAACGGATTATACATATCGGCGGACGGCGGCTCCACATGGATTCACCATGCAGGATCCGATTTCAAATTGTATACCGGCAGGGACGATCTGACTTACGACGGCTATAAAAAAGCGGAAACAGCCGATCCGTCTTTTTCCGAGCGTGCCGGAATTATCAAAATCGAACCCCACTACCGCGGTGAAATGAAATCGACAACCGTTACCGATATTTCTGTTTACGGTGACCGGATTTATGCGGCTACTTTCGGAGGGGGACTCTCTTATACGCGACGTCCCGATTCGTTTACAAACTGGAAACCGTACTGGATGACATATCTCCGACCGTGGTATTTTTTCGAAACGACACAGGCCGGCGACGCCGCTGCTGTCATCGACTCAAACAGGGAGGCCGAAGCCGACTGGACAATGAGAAGCCGTTACGTGCACCGCGTTAACGTGCAGCCGTTCGGGATTTTTGCCGCAACCGATGACGGAATTTCGTTCACCTCGCACGGCGAATCATTCGGAGACCGCGACACCTCCGATCGGATTCCGTATCTCGACGACTTCGGCCGCATTATACCGGTTTACAACGAAGACAACGGACCCGTTTACTCCTCTTCCGTCGGTCCCGACAGTAACGGAATCGCCGTTGCCGATCAGACGCAACAGATTTACCGTTGGCCGAATGTACGCCTCTGGTACGAATATGAATCCGGAGGATTTGACGATATTAATGGATTTCAAAATGAAAAAGAAATCGACTATATAGAAGAGTACAGCAACGGCATGATCGGAGCCGGATTGGAATCGGATAACTTCAACGTACTGCGTTTCGGACAAATCAACGGAGGAAAGACAAAGCTTTTCTATGCCGGAACCGAATGCGGATTGAGCATTGCCGAACTGCGGCAATATACCGATGTAACAGGGCAAACCTACACCTCTTACGACATTGTCGACTCGTGGGTGACCTATCACAATGTTCTTTCGGCACTTGAAGAAACCTGGGTAACAGATATCGCCGTTGCCGTCGATGACACCGGAGATGACAAAATCGTTTACGCGGCAACCAACGGACAGGGCGTTATCGTTTTCCGTTGGGAAGATTAAAAGCTCTTTTCCTTTTCGAAGTTTTATGATATTCTGATTCCATCACATAATATGAGGCGATTCATGGAAGAGACAGTTTCCCGTCATTTTATCGAACGGATTATTGACAGCGATCTCGAAGCCGGCAAAAACGGCGGCAAAGTCATCACCCGTTTTCCGCCGGAACCGAACGGCTATCTGCATATCGGACATGCAAAATCGATTAATCTCAATTTCGGTCTGGCACGCCAATACAAAGGAGTCTGTCATCTCCGCTTCGACGACACCAATCCGGTCAAGGAAGATATGGAATATATCAACTCTATCATGGATGATATCCGCTGGCTCGGATTCGACTGGGGTGACCATCTCTATTTTGCCTCATCTTATTTTGACCAGATGTACAAATGGGCGGTTCAGATGATCGAAGCGGGAAAAGCCTATGTAGACGATTTATCTGTCGACGAAATTCGCAGTATGCGCGGAACACTGACCGAACCGGGAACAGAAAGTCCTTTCCGAAACCGCTCCGTTGAAGAAAACCTGAATCTGTTTCACCGTATGAAAGAAGGCGAATTTCCCAACGGTGCCAAAGTATTGAGAGCCAAAATCGATATGGCCTCTCCCAACCTGAATATGAGAGACCCGATTATGTACCGGATTCTTCACTCTGAACATCCGAAGACCGGAACCAAATGGTGTATTTATCCGATGTATGACTGGGCTCACGGTCTTGAAGACTCTATCGAAGGCATCACACATTCGATTTGTACGCTGGAATTCGAAGATCACCGGCCCCTCTACGATTGGTTTATCGACCAGTTACCGGGGGTCCACCACCCGCAGCAGATTGAATTTGCACGGCTGAACATCGACTGTACCGTAATGAGTAAACGAAAACTGCTGCAGCTGGTGACGGAAAAGTATGTATCCGGATGGGATGATCCGCGCATGCCGACCGTCAGCGGATTACGCCGCCGCGGCTTTACTCCCGAAGCGATTAAAGATTTTTGCGATAAAATCGGTGTTTCGAAAGTCGATTCAACCGTTCACTACTCATTTCTGGAATTTTGCCTGAGAACCGATTTGAACAAACGGGCACAGCGGCGCATGGCCGTTATCCGCCCGCTGAAACTGACTGTTACCAATTATCCCGAAGATCGGGTCGAATGGATGGATGCGGAAAACAATCCGGAAGATGCTTCGGCCGGTACCCGAAAAATTCCGTTCTGCCGCGATTTGTACATCGAACAGGACGATTTCCGCACAGAAGCTCCGAACAAAAAATATTTCCGCCTGGCTCCCGGCAGGGAAATCCGACTGAAACACGCCTACTACATCAAGTGCGAATCATACAAAACCGACGCAGACGGCAATGTTATCGAGGTTTTGTGCACATACGACCCCGCATCGAGAGGCGGTTGGACGGAGGACGGTCGCGTTGTCAAAGGAACCGCCCACTGGGTCAGTGCCCGTCATGCTGTCAAAGCCGAAATCCGTCTGTACGACCGGCTTTTCAATGCGGAAGAACCCGGCAAACGAACAGGAAACTTTCTCGATGACTTAAATCCGGATTCGCTGGAAATTGTCGATAACGCGTGGGTTGAACCCTCTCTTACGGAAGCCGCACCCGAAGAGAACTTTCAGTTTCTGCGGATGGGATACTTCACTGCCGATAAAAAAGACCATACGAAAAACGCTCCGGTCTTTAACCGAAGCGTCTCTCTGAAAGAGTCTTTCACCAAAGAAGTGCTCAATCATCAAAATTAAATATCAAAATAGATCCAAAGAGAATCGTGCGGAGCTTTTGCCTTCAGCACGATTTTTTCTTTTGTAACGGGGTGAAGAAAAGTCAACACCCCCGCGTGCAGCATAATACTGTTATCCCGAAGAGCTTTTTTGGATCCGTATTTGACATCTCCGCGAATCGGCATGCCGGCATGACCGAACTGCGCCCGAATCTGATGATGACGTCCCGTCATCAGCCCGATTTCGACACAATAGTAGCGGTCTGAGCACCCGATCAGACGATATTTCAGTTCGGCCCGTTTCGAATCTTTCACCTGCGTTTCGAATACAAAACTCTTATTCTTTTCGGCATTCTTTTTCAGATAGCCGACGAGGACTCCCTCTTCTTCCGGAGGCATCGCCTCGACAACGGCATAGTAAAGTTTACCGGTTTCCCGATTACGGAACTGTTCGTTCATACGGGAAAGCGCTTTCGAAGTTTTGGCAAAAAGAACAATCCCGCTGGTCGGTCTGTCGAGACGGTGAATCAGACCGAGAAAGACATTTCCCGGCTTGCGGTCGCGTTTTCGGATAAACTCTTTTACCCGTTCAATCAGCGGTTCGTCACCCGTTTCGTCACTCTGAACCGGCTCTCCGTTCAGTTTATAAACCGCAATCAGATGATTGTCTTCGTAAAGAATTCTGTCTTCAAATTTCAATAGCTCACTCCTTTTCGGGGTGTAATTTCCGTGACATCGGCAGGATGGAAGAGAACCGCCGGAGAACCGTTCGCCGGCAGCATCATATCGGTAAAAATGCGGCGGCGCAATGCGGTTAACCCTGAAATATTCATTCCGCTGCGGGATAACAGAGCTTCCGTGAACCCCAGACTGCTGCTCAAATACTCTACCGCATACGGACCTCCGTCCCATTCGGCCTTTTTCAGAGCAAGTACGACTGCTGCCGATAAATCGCCGATCTCGTCGACCAGTCCGAGTTCGAGAGCCTGCGCTCCCGTATACACTTTCCCTTCGGCAAGCTTTTCCGTTTCCTCCATTGAAATTCCGCGCGATTCGGAAACCAGCGTCAGAAACCGACGGTAGATATAGTTAAGTTCCCACTGCCGCACCTGTCGTGTCGGCTCATCCATATCCAAAAAGAGACTCTGCCGGACGGCACCGGGATCGGTCTGCACCCCGTCAACGGTAATACCGAGACGTGTTTCCAGCATCCGTCCGATTCCGGGAGACAGCCCGAAGACGCCGATCGAGCCGGTAACGGTAAACGAATCGGCCACGATAGCGTCGGCTGCCGTTGCAATCCAGTAAGCACCCGAAGCGGCTGTTCCGGCCATGGAGACAACCGCGGGACGGCCGGTTTCCCGAAAGCGTTCGACGGCACGACGAATGACTTCGGAAGCATACACATCTCCGCCTCCCGAATCGATACGCAGTACCAGGGCCGCCACATCCTTACGGTCGGCTGCTTCATCGATCAGCGGAACAAGATAATCGGCATTGCCGTCGGGATAGCCGCCGATGCGAATCGGACCCGATACGGTTAATACCGCCACTTTCATTTTGGCCGGTCTGCGTTTTTTCGAAATAAGATAATCGGTATAATAAAACCAGTCATCGGATTCCGGTTCGTAAGGTTGGCGTGTATATTCTTTTCGAACCCATAAATCGCGATCCGTAAGCAGTTCATCCACCCAGCCCGCTTTCACCGCGACGGCAGCACCGTCACCTCCGGCCGCTGCCAAAAGCTGCGGATAACGGCGGATATAATCTCCGACCGCCCCCGAATCCAGACCGCGGTTACTTTCGACAATCTCCCCGTAACGCCGCCGCAGATCACTCAAATAAGCAGACAGCTGTGTTTTGAGTTCTTCCGACATGGTATTGCGGGAGTATGCCTCGGCAGCACCTTTAAACTCTCCCGCTTTGATAATATTGAAATCGATACCGAATTTTTCGGCCAGATCTTTGTAAAAAAATTCGTAATAATCGAATCCGGTCAGAACGACCGACCCCATCGGATCCATAAACACTTCATCGGCATACGAGGCAATCAGCAGATCCAACTGAGAATAAGATGTCGAAAACGCCGTAACGGTTTTTCCTGCGGAACGAAACGATTCGACGGCAGCCGCGATTTCCTCGGCCTGGGCCAGACTGCCTCCGTAGAATCCGGAGAAATCAAGATAAGCTTCATGTATGGTATTATCCGAAGCCGCCATACGCAGCGCTTTGACCACATCGGAGACGACCGTATCTTCACGCGTCTTCCCCACCCAGCCGTCCAGCGGATCTTCCGCGACCGACTGTTCGGCCAGAACACCCGTCAAAGGAATTGCCAGTACCGGTCCGGAAGATGCAGCCGGAGGTTCATTACGCAGCAGCGAAACAACCGCATACAGAATCACCAAAAAGAAAATAAAAACCATGTTGGTCAGCACCAGCCGGATCAGGTCAATTCCTTTAAATATACGCAAAAAAAGAGAGGGCGGCTGCGGTTTGTTTTCGCTCGAATTCATAAATCACTCTCCGATAAGAGAAAACACCGACGCTCCATCGGACGGACGGACAACAAAAGCTGCATTTCTTTTCGACTCTTCCGGAATTTCGGGATGGGTCTGATTCAGGTAGTTGTCATAATAGTCATGATGAATCCGGCTGATGAATGAGTCGACATCTCCGTTTCGGACAAGACTGACGGTACATCCGCCACGCCCGGCTCCCGTCATGCGGGACCCGACAGCACCGGCTTTGCGGGCGGCTTCCACCAGCGCATTCAGTTCAGGACAGCTGAAATCACCGTTGTCGCGACAGCTGACATGCGATTCATACATCAGACGGCCGACTGTTTCCGCATCTCCTTTCTCCATGGCAGACGCACACTGCTCAACCCGCCGCCATTCGGTCAAAACATGTCTGGTTCGGGCCGACAGCGCAAATCCGTTTTCAGGCTGCGGCAACGGAGTGCCGTCAGCCATCAGACAAAAAGATTTCTGAACCGTTTCGACATCCGTTTCGAGTATTTCGGCAATTTCACCGTAAGTATATCCCGTTTCCTTTAGAACCGAAAATACGGCACGGTCGATTTCGGCTTCGGTCAAACCTGTGTTTTCGGGTGACAAATCGCCGAGGAAATTGACTGTCAGCGGTTTTTTCAAACAGGGCGGCAGCTTCTTGCGTAAAACGGCCACCGCCAGCCGGCACTCAATCGGTTTACTGTTAAAATAAAACAACGCCTCTTTACTCTTTCTGGCTTTAATCAGCGTATCGGCAACGACAAAAGAATAACCCTCGGGGACGGGATAGGGAGTACAGCTTAACGGAGAAAAACCGATTTTCAGAACCTTTCCGGCAATACCGTTGATACTGGCCGTCTGATCCATTCCGCCTCCCTGAGTACCGACATACCGTTCCGCAACCGCCGTTAAGGCCGAAAGCTCCATTTTCGAATAAGAGATTCCGTTTGCCGTTGAAAAAATCAGGCTGACAAGCACGACAAAAGCCGACGAAGAACTCATACCGCCGGCTGCCGGCACCGTTGAGTAAATAACGGCGTCAAAACCGCGGTACGGGACCGTTATTTTACCGTCGGAAATAATGCCCTGGACCGCCGCTTTCGGATAATTTCCCCAATCGCCTGCGGCAAACGGAGGAATTTCCGCCGTCACCTCGAACGTCCGCTCGCCGTGCACACTGTCGGCATCGACAATGCGAATAACATTATCGTCGCGCACCGAAAAACAGGCCGAAATACGCAAATCGATTGCAAACGGAAATACGGGACAGTTGTTGTAATCCAGATGCTCTCCGATCAGATTGGTTCGACCCGGAGCAAACGCAAAATAAGACGGATCCCGATGAAATATATCTTTAAATTTATTTGTTAAAAATTCTTTTATTTCCATTTACAGATTACTCCTTTCATTATATAATAGAACTGCTTTTGCAGTATAATTATTTAATATAGAAATTTCAACCGTATAAGGATTTCAATGAGAAAAATCTGTCTGAACAAAGCAAAAATCTATACCGGTTTGATGGAAATCGAACAGGGAGCTATTCTGATAGAAGACAATCGGATTAAAGATGTTCTATTCGAAACACGTCTGAAAAAGCTGAACCCGGATTCTTCATACGAAGTCATTGACTTGGAAGGAAAAATCATCACTCCCGGTTTTATCGATACACATATCCACGGGATCGGAGGATTCGGCACGGAAAACGGAGAGCAGGATGACATTCTCGGTATGAGCCGGTGCCTGCCCCGATACGGTGTCACCCGCTTCTGTCCGACTCTCTACCCCTCTGACGAGGAATCTTTTATTTACAATATCCGCAATATATCGGATACGATAGGATTCGAACAGGGAGCTCTGGTTCAGGGTCTTCACCTGGAAGGTCCTTTCATTTCGAAACTGCATTGCGGCGTCCAGCTGCCGGAATATATTAAAGACGTCGATCTTTCTCTTATGAAAAAATTCATTAAAGCGGGGAAAGGCAATATTTCCATTATGACAGTCGCTCCCGAACTGAAAAACATGCGGGAACTGGCCATTTACTGCCTCAAGCAGGGAATTATCCTTTCGGCCGGTCATACGGATGCCACTTACGAAAACATGATGGAAGGAATGCAGGCGGGTATTATGCATTCAACCCATTTCTTTAACGCTATGCGCCCACTCAAACACAGAGATCCCGGCTGCGTCGGTGCCATTCTTCTGAACAACTCCCTCTCCTGCGAAGTCATTGCCGACGGATTTCATGTGCACCCGGCCATCATTAAATTTCTTGTCAAAGAAAAACCGGTTGAACGGATAATCCTGGTCACCGACTCACTCAGACCGACACACCAGACGAACGGTCCTCTGCTTGCCAATAACGAAGAAGTCTTCCTCGGCGAATCGGGGGTCTTTCAAAGAGTGTCAGACGGCGTCATCGCCGGTTCGTCCGCAACACTCGACAAGTGCGTCCGTAATATGATTCAATGGGGGATCACCCCTTCCGATGCCGTCAAAATGGCAACCGTTAATCCGGCCCGTCTTTTGAAAATCGATTCGGAACGGGGTATTCTGATGCCGGGTGCATTCGCCGATCTCAATATTTTAAACGATAAATTCGAAGTTCTCGAAACATACGTGGAAGGAAAATCAATATACAGGAAAAAGGAGAACTGAATGGAATTAAAACGATCCCTCGGATTTGCCGAAGTCTTTTGTATTGCGTCGGGAGCGATGATCAGCTCAGGAATTTTCATTTTGCCTTCTCTGGCATTTCTTTATTCGGGTCCGGCAATTATCTTCTCGTATCTGTTGGGTGCCGTTTTCATCATTCCGGCGATGCTGTCGAAAGCGGAACTGGCGACCGCCATGCCGAAATCGGGCGGTTCTTATTATTTTACCAATACGAGTCTCGGTCCGCTGTTCGGTACCTTTGCCGGTTTTACAAACTGGCTTTCGTTGGCAATGAAAAGCGCTTTCGCGCTTCTCGGTATCGGTATTTTTCTCCAACTGCTGGTTCCCGAATCGGTCAATTTCAACACCGAACTGGTTGTTAAAATTCTGGCTGTTCTCTGTACGCTCTTTTTTATGGTTATGAATATTTTGAGCGTTAAAGAAAGCGGCCGCTTTCAGGTGATTTTGGTTGTCTTCCTGCTGGCCGTCATGATTCTTTACGTTCTGGCCGGCTTTTTCTCCGTAAACCCGGAACACTTCAACAACTTCTTTTCCAGTAAATACAATCCGAATCCGACTCCGATTCCGACGATCTATCTGATGATCTGGACGGCAGGACTGATTTTCGTTTCGTTCGGCGGTTTAACCAACATTGCTTCCATTGCGGCGGAAGTCAAAAATCCGGGAAAAACGATTCCGTCGGCAATGTTTACAGCCTTTGTTGTTGTCTCGCTGCTGTACGCGGCAATTGCTTTTATTACCGTCGGAATTCTGACGCCTCAGGAAATGGCCGACACACAAACACCGCTGTCGACGGCGGCAGCCAAATTTTGGGGAACACCCGGTTTTATTTTGATGGCGCTTGCCGCCATGAGTGCTTTTATTACAACAGCCAATGCCGGAATTATGAGTGCTTCCCGCAACCCGATGGCAATGGCCGAAGACAATCTGATTCCCGAGGTTTTCGGAAAAGTCTCTTACAAATATCAGACTCCTTATGTTTCGATCATTCTCACCTCTCTGTTCATGATTTTCTCGATTCTGGTTTTGGATCTGGAAGGTCTTGTTAAAGTGGCATCGGCCATGATGCTGCTGCTGGCTGTTTTCGACAATCTTTCGCTGATTCTGATGAGAGCAAGCCGGCTGACCAATTACAAACCGGTTTTCAGGGTTCCGCTTTATCCCGTTATTCCCATTGCCGGTGTTCTGATCAATTCGCTGATGCTGATTCAGCTGGGCTGGATTCCCCTCCTGATTACCGGAGCCTTTTTCGCGGTCTCGCTTCTCTGGTATTTTGTTTATTCGAAATCACGTATAAAAAGAACTTACGCTCTGATTCATGTTGTCGAACGGCTGACCAACAAAGAACTCAAAACGGAAAACCTGGAAAACGAACTCAAAAATATTCTGATGGAAAGAGATGAAATACAGGAAGACCGTTTCGATAAAATTATCAAAACGGCAGCCATTCTGAATCTGACGGAAGCCGACGGAGAATTAAGCCGGACCGATGTTTTCAGAAAGATTGCCCACGAAATGGCCAGACGGATTCCGCTTAGCGAAGCCGAAATTGTCATACTTCTGGAAGAACGGGAAAAAGAATCTTCGACCGTCATCAGCGAAGAACTGGCCGTTCCCCACTTCCTCTTTCAGGGAACAGGACAGTTTGAAATTGTTGTCGTCCGTTCCGAAAAAGGAATTGTTTTCGAAGAAAACAAAAGTCCCGTTAAAGCGATTTTTGCGCTTGCCGGCTCGAACGACGAACGCAATTTCCATTTGCAGACACTGATGGCCATCGCCCAGATTGTCAAAAACACCGATTTTATGAAAAACTGGCAGGCGCTGCAGTCACCGAACGACATCCGCAACTCGATTCTTCTGGCGGACCGGATACGGAAAAAAGGTGTCTGATTCGTTCGAAGTGTACGCGTACTGCCGCCTCTGTCCGCGGAACTGCGCCGTTAACCGCTTTTCGGCCGCCGGATACTGCGGTGAAACCGGCGCCATGCGGATTGCCTGGAGCGGTCTTCATTTCGGCGAAGAACCGCCGGTTTCTGCCGTAGACGGTTCGGGAACCGTATTCTTCAGCGGATGCAATCTCGGCTGCGTTTACTGTCAAAACCGCCAAATCAGCCGCCCGCAGGCGCCGGGAACCGTTTTCACCGTCGACGAAGCCGCCGCCCTCTTTCTGCGGCTGCAGGCAGCCGGCGCGGAGAACATCAACCTGGTAACGGGAACACCGCATCTGCCTTCCGTTATTGCCGCACTCCGACAAGCCAAAAGCGACGGACTTTCCGTTCCGGTCGTCTGGAACTGTTCCGGATATGAAACAATTGAAGCGGTCGACGCGCTTAACGAAGTAATCGACATCTATCTGCCGGACATGAAAACGGCCGATGCCGCCAACAGTCGCCGTTACCTGCGCGTACCCGATTATCCCGAAACCGCGGCAGCGGCCATCGACCGGATGTGCCGGGCCAAACCGCCTGTGACCGTTCCGCTTTTCAACGACCGACTCGGTTTCGAACACCCGCTGATGAAACAGGGAGTCATTATCCGTCATCTGGCTCTTCCCGGAGAAACCGCCGATTCTCTGAAAGTGATGCATATTTACGAAACACGCTGGCGACCGCTCGGCGCTCTCTTTTCTCTCATTACCGATTATCTGCCTTCGTCCGACCTGACGGCTCCGCTCGACCGTCGTCTGACGGCATCCGAAGCGGACAGCTTACGTCGGATTTTTTCCGAACGGGAATGGGATGACTGCTTTTTTCAGGAACCGGAAACCGATGCGGACGACTGGCGACCGGATTTCACCCGAAAAGAACCGTTCCCGGCCGGATTCAGCCGCCGGATTCTCTGAAAATTCACTCTTTTCTGCTGTCATTTTTTCCGCAGTGTGCTAAAATAACTCCATGGAATGGATCGACACCCACGCCCATCTGCCTCATATTGCGGATCGCGGCACCGCTATTTCGCCTTTTTTAAACGATTCCCGCTATGCGGTTATCGACATCGGCACCCGCCCCGGCGATCTCGAAGAACGTCTGGCAATGAAACATACCAATCCGAACCTTGCTTTTACGGCCGGTCTTTACCCGGAACTGGCCGAAAAACCGCAGTCGGAAATCGACCGCTGTTTCGAACAGTTTCGGGAATCGGTCATTGCTCACCGCAACGAAATTTGCGGCATCGGCGAATTCGGACTCGACTACCACTACAATTACGGAACACCCGAAAAACAGGCCTCTCTGGCCCGCCGGCAAATCGAACTGGCTGCGGAACTCGGTCTGCCGGTGATTATCCACACCCGTGAAGCCGACGCCGACATTGTGCGTCTCTTTGCCGGTTATGCGCCGGTTCGCGGCGTGATTCACTGCTTTTCGTCGGGTCCCGAAATTGCCGAAAAACTGCTGGGATACGGATTTTATCTTTCCTTTTGCGGCAATCTGACTTACAAAAACGCCAAACCGATTCGGGAATCGGCACAGACGGTACCGCTCGACCGCGTTTTTTTCGAAACCGATTCGCCGTATCTGGCTCCGGTTCCGGTACGCGGAACCGTCAACACACCGGCCAATGTCGAACACGTTTACCGTTTTTTTGCGGAACTCCGCGGTCTTTCCCTACCCTACCTGAAAAAGACAGCTGCCGAAAACGTCCGGAGGCTGTTCGGCCCCGTCTTCCTCTTTAGCGAACCGGAAGGAACGACTCCGTGAACGGCCGCCGCTTTTTCCCGATTCTGCTCTGGCTGGCAGCTGCCGCTTTCCCTGCCTCCGCCGGTGAGCGCAACCGCGTCGATTTACAGTTTGCGGCGGGAACGGCGTTTGCCATGCAGGGTGCCCGCAGCGATACGGATACTTCCGGGTTTCAGGCCGGCGGCCGATTCGATTTAACGGCGGGCGCCCTGTTTGCCGATTCGGCTGCAATTCACTTCGGTCTGCGCGGTGAAGTTCTTTCACCGTCCGCGTTTGACGGCGACCGTAACCTGAAAGGGTATGCCTCCGTCGGACCTCAGTTTGCCTTTTTTTACCGCGGAAAAGCAGCCGTTACCGAAAGTCTCACCGTGATGCCCGGTTTTCAGGCGGGAGCTTCGTTACTTCTGGGAAAATACAGTCTGATTGAAAACCGTTTTTTTTATCCGACATTCGATGCGGCGGTGTTCTGTGACCTTCGTCCGACAGCATTGCCCTTAACATCGGTTCGGATTTTTATTCCTTTTTCGGCTGCCTTTCGACGGGATGTACCGGTCTGCCTCGGAAGCGGCATCGGTATAGCGGTGCTTTTCGATCACTTTCTACCGTCGACACGGTTTTGATCGCAGAAGAGTTTGTCAAGCCGCCGGACGGTTTCGTCGAAACCCGGAGGCAGCGGCGCTTCGAAAGTCCGTGTCACGGATTCACCGAATAACACGATTGTCAACCGAAAAGCATGCAGCATCAGCCTTTGTCCGGGAAACAGAGCATCGGGACGTCCGTAAATCGGGTCTCCGAGAATCGGAGCCCCTTCGGAAAGCATATGAACGCGGAGCTGATGCGTCCGTCCCGTTTGAGGAAAAAGAGCAACCAGGCTGTAACGGTCTTTCCAACGATTCAGTTCGCGATAAAATGTGAGAGCGGACCGGCCGCACTCGGAAGAATCGGTTACGGTATAGCGTTTGCGGTCTTTGCGGTGACGGACAAGCCGACGGTCGATTTCTCCGGTTCCTCCCCGCAGAACCCCGCGTAAAACAGCACGATATTCTTTTTTGACATTCCTGTTCCGGAAACAGGACGCATAATAGTCGAGCGCCTCGCGGGTTTTGGCAACCAGAATCACACCCGATGTATCCTTATCGAGCCGGTGAACGATTCCCGGTCGCGATTCTTCTTCAAAATCATCGATTTCATCATCTTTAAAATAGGAAAGAATTCCGTTAACAAGTGTTCCCGTTTCGTTTCCGGGGGCAGGATGGACGACCAGTCCGTACGGCTTATTAATAATCAGAGTCGAGGCGTCTTCGTAAAGGATTTCTAGCACGATGGACTCTGCGGACGGTTTGGCATACGGATTCAGCCGGGTTTCGACGGTATAAGAAAATTCCAGACAATCTCCGTTTTTCAGCGGTGTCGAATACTTCGCCGGTTTTCCGTTGACCGTCATACCGGCACAACACTCTTTGATTTTTGCACGCGGACAAAGATGAAGACAGTCACTCACATACTTATCAAGGCGGACAGCAATCCCCTCCGGATAATCGACGGTCACCCGCCTCATTTCGGACGCACTCATGAAACTGTTCTTTCCGTAGCGGTTTCCGTTTCCGCCGGTGCGGAATCTCCGCCGGTCAGCGAGTCGGCCGATTGCGGTTGAAAGTTTTCATCGGTTCCGCCGTAAAGTTCATCGGCTTTGCGAACCCGAAGCCGACGCTCCTCCCCCGCTTCCGACTCCCGCCGTTTTTTGTTGTAAAGAATCATGTCGACGGTGGCGACGAGAAACGCAAGCGAGAATGTCACTCCGACCGTATACATTTTTTCGTTATTTTTCACTTCACCCGAACCGACCAGAGGAATGTATTCGGGCGTCTGATATTTTGCATATAAGGCGGTACTGGTAATGATTTCGGAAAAAAGATAAACAACAGGCATGGCTCCGAACATGATAATTTCAAAACGGCGCAAATCGAGAACACCCTGCGGAATTTTTGTCAGATCGTACGGTTCCGGCTGCAAAGACGAATCGGTTGTCGTCGTAGAAGAACTGACCGCCGTCGATGAACTTTGCGCCGGCAACGGTATCAGCAGACATAAAAACAAAATGATTAAAAAGAGCGTTCTTTTCTTCAAAAAGAAACTCCTTGGAACAGGGCGGTTCCGATACGGACAACGGTCGAGCCTTCGGCAACAGCCCACCGGAAATCGGAACTCATTCCCATTGACAATTCATCGAGAGGCAATCCGGTTTCCCGCCGACACTTATCCCGCAACAGCCGCAACTTTTCGAATGCCTTTCGGGCTTCCCGTTCGTCGGCACCCAACGCAGCCATTGTCATCAGTCCGTTTATTCTGACCCATCGGAACGAAGCCGCTTCCGTCAACGCCTCCAGCAGATCCGATTCACTGCGGAAGCCGTGTTTGGCCTCTTCGCCGGAACAGTTGTACTCCAGTAAAACGGAAAGAGGCTTTTCCTGCGCCGCCGCATAAGATTCGACTTTTTTTAGCGTCGAAAGAGAATCTATCGAATCCACGGCATCAAAACAGGAAACCGCGGCTTTGGCCTTATTCGACTGCAGATGTCCGATTAAATGAAGAGACAATTCCTCTCTTTCAAAAACGGCACGTTTTTCCTGCGCTTCCGCCAACCGGTTCTCGCCGCACAAACGGCAGCCGGCATCCAGTAACGGCCGGATTTCGTCGGCCGAATGTAGTTTGGTGACGGCCATCACTTTAACGGATAGAGGATCCCGTCCCGCTTTGACTGCCTCCTCCGCTACAATTTCATTGACACGAAGCCAGTTTTGTGCAACAAATTCCATAGCATGATTATATCATAAAGATATTTTTTTGAACAGTCAAAAAGAAGGACGAAAAGTTTTCCTCCCTTCTTTCCGCGACAAATCTATTCTGCAATACGCTCGTCGGTACAGAAACTGTCCAGTCCGGCCGCTTCGAAACGATAAAACTGAACCTGAATTTTCTCCTTAAACCGCAAGTAATTTTTTTTGATAGCGGGAGACCAGCTTCGTTCGGCGACTGCGGCAATACGGGGAAAAATCATGTAAATCAGATGCGCATCTCTGTTAAATTTCTTCCCGTTTTTGGTAAATCCGGTTATTCGTTCCGTCCACATATTCGCCTGAACTCCCCACTGATTTGAACCGAATAACAATCCTCCGTTTTCGTTTACAGGATTGTTCCGATAAACGGACTGAAGCGAAACGGTCGGTGCCGACCCTCCCCAGTCGTTGGCAGACGGATTGGCAGCGTTTCTGTCTGCTGAAGACTGATAAAAATCGAAGTAATAGTAGTAACAGTCGGAATTAACGATTTTCACCCCTTTCTTTGCAGCCGTACGAAGATCTTCCTGTCCGTTCCAATACCACATCACCGTCTTTTCATCGGGAGAAAAAGACTCTTTAAATGCCTCATTCCAGACTCCCGCTTTTTTCCCGTACCGGGAAACAATTCTTTCCGTTTCTTTCAGAAACCGGCTTTGTAAATTTTGCAGATGTGTATAATCGACAACCGACGACCCGGTAATTTCCCGTATTTTGTTTTCGCACCGGCTGCAAAACCACCAGGGACCCACATCATACCACGACTGATTGTTGATTTTAACTTCATCGGCGCCGATATGAATAACCTCGGAATCGAATGCCTCGGCAATCTGACCAATCATATAATCCAGCACTTCGAAAATATCGGATGAGGAAGCACACAAATCGGAAAAGGTTTCGGGTTTAAACGGTTTTCCGGAATCGGAATCTCTGTTCAGATTATCGCAACGCAATGTCGGGAAATAATCATACAGGGGCTTACAATGTCCGGGCAAATCAAATTCGGGGATGACAGACACATTACGCAGGCGGGCATATTCAATAACCGATGTAATTTCTTCAAGTGTATAAAACCCGCCGTGAGCATTTTGTCTGTTTTCCCATTGCGGATCATCGGGATTATCGGGATCAAAAAATTGCCAGTCTCCGAAAAAATCAGCGGAACGGCTTGTTGCTCCCGTCCGATAAGCGGTTTTCCGCATAAAAGCATCAAAATCGTAACTGTTTCCGCTTTTTGTCGTCAATATCCCGTGAAAAGGGAAACGGAAACCGCCATCGTCCGTCAAATGCCAGTGAAACATGTTAATTTTTAACTTGGAAACTTCATCAATAATTTGCCGAATTGTATCGGCAGAAAAGAAATGCCGGCTGACATCAACCATCAACCCGCGATATGCAAAACGCGGTTCGTCACGGATAACGGCACAGGGAATACTCAAGTCCATTTGAGAATAAGAGGAAGCATAAATATTGGTCGGAAGTATTTGCAACAGCGTATAAAATCCGTACAAAAAACCGCCGTAACTGTTTGCTTCCAAAACAATCGATTCCTGCGAAATATCAAGCCGATAAGCCTCGTTTCCCAATTCGCCGTTTTTCGACAGGCAAATCACATTCGAAGAGGCCTCTCCGTCGGGAAGAGAGATTCCGGCCGCACTTTGCAAACGGTTTCTAAACAGATCGACGGCATCCGTGTATGCATCACCCGCCCGATTATCGATCACAGTTTTTTTATCAATAATAAACCGACCGATCCCCCGTTTAACGGAAGATGGTTCGGGAATAATGTTCGATAAACCGGTTGAAACGGTTTGCATTTCCGAAAAATCATGAATACAGCCTGTCTGTAACAGCAAACAAAGTATACCGATCAATATCATGTTACGAGTCACCCCAATCTCCTCTCTAAATAAAATATTATAAATCACACACATACAAAAAAACATTCTTTTTCGGGAAAATTTCCCGAAAAAAATTTGGTCCAAATAAAAAATACCGTAACACAGAACATTTAATCATAAACTCTCCTCCTGATTCGTTTAAAATCATTCGAAGAAAGACACCGCCTTTCGGCGGCTGTTCTTGCCAAAACGAAACTGTTTACCTTGCGACAGCATCAAAGACCGGGTGACAAAAGCGATGACGAATGAGGCGGAAGCGGCCGGTATTCATCGCGACCGGCATCGATCTGATTTGATTATCCGAATGAAATTAGGTCACAGTTGTTACCCTAATAAAAATAAAGAAAGTCGCCCCTCTGACAGTCTCTTCCGCTACAATTTCATTGACACGAAGCCAGTTTTGTGCAACAAATTCCATAGCACGATTATATCATAAAGATATTTTTTTGAACAGTCAAAAAGAAGGGACGAAAAGTTTTCCTCCCTTCTTTCCGTAATCGATTTATTTTGCAATCCGCTCGTCGGTACAGACTCCTTTCAGACCGGAGGCATCAAATCGTTTAAACTGAACCTGCATTTTTCTATAAAAATTTGCATAATCTTTTTTCTCTTCCGGAGACCATGCCCGTTCGGCAACTGCGGCAATACGGGGAAAACTCATGTATACAACATGCTCCCGGGGAGTGTAAACTTTTCCGTTTTTCTCAAATCCGAACGTTTTTTCCGTCCAATAATTGGCCTGAATACCGATCTGTGCCCCCTCGGCAATTTCGACTCCGGCATGACGGACATTATAATTATATACCGTCTGCAATGTTTGCACACTCTTATGCCCCACTGTCGATGTCGGAGAATAGGTATTTTTATCGTATTCGGACTGATAATAATCCAGATAATATTTATTGGTATCGGAGTTAATCACCTTCAATCCGAGACTGTTTATCAGCTGCATATCGGCATTCCCCACTTCCCACGCATGAATAATCCCATCCGATTGGGGTCTAAAATTACCTTTTGTTGCTTCATTCCACATCACCATTTTTGTTCCGTTTTCACGGGCTACAGGTTGAATTTGTTCAAGGAACCATGCCTGAAGTTTCTGAAAATTTTCATAACTCGGTTGTGCGGCAGGATTACCGACAATTTCACGCATTTTTTTCTCGCATCGTTGACAGAACCACCAATGTCCTATCGGATACCACGAATACGGATTTATTTTGACCTCATCAGCCCCTATATGAAAGTACTGCTGACCGAAGACAGCCTTCATCTGTCTGATCATTTCGGTTAAGACATCGACTGTATCCGGATTGGAAACACATAAATCGGTATCCGATCCCGGAAGCAAATTTTTGGGGCATCGGTTTTGACCTTTATAAAAATCATCACAGCGTAAATTGACACTTTGTCCCGAAGGACTTTCCCCCGTCATTAATTCATAAACAGCTTTGCTGTGTCCCGGCAAATCCATTTCCGGAATCACTGTAATATTGCGATCCCGGGCATACCGAATCACATCACGAATCTCACTTTCCGTATAAAAACCGCCGTGAGCATTCTCCCTATACGGGTAATTGGGATCCGAGGAATCGTTCGGATCAAAAAATTCCCATTCTCCTTCCTGTTCGTAATCAGTGTGGTTATAATTGGCGGAATCCCGATTCGGACCCGTTCTCCATGCCGCTTTTTTCATAAACCGGTCAAAGTCGTATGTATTCCCGGCTTTTGTGACTGCTTTGCCTTTAAAAGGAAACCGCACCCCGCCGTCATCGGTTAAATGCCAATGAAAGCGGTTGATCTTTATTAATGAAAGTTCATCAATCAGTTGTTTGACAAATTCGGCATCAAAAAACTGGCGGCTGACATCCAGCATGTAACCGCGCCACTCAAATCGCGGTTCATCTTCAATCGTACAGCACGGAATCGTTAATGTTAACCCCTCTACGGAACTGAGACTGAGAACTTCGGGAGGCATTAACTGAAGCAATGTATACAAGCCGTATAAAAAGCCCCCGTATCCGTTGGCCTTGATGGTAATAACATTCGTATTGACATCCAATCGGTATCCTTCACTGTTCGCGATACCCGGATCACGAATCAACCGAATCACATTGGAATCCGCATTTCCGGCGGGTAATGTGATTCCCGATGACGAGGAAATTCTGCTGCGGAACAAATCAACGGCAGTTGCGGCCAATCCCGATTCATCATTGATTTCGGTCAATGAATTGATGACAAAAGCCCCTTCTGCCCCGGTAAACATTTTCGGTTCGGGGATGACCGACGGTTCGCTGTTTTTGACTATCTCACCGCTTGTATACAAACCGATATATTCGATTTCGGCTCCGTTGACACTCTGCGTACGTTCTCCCCAATAAACACCGAATTCAAACTCCGTTATTCCCGTAAAAAATTCGGGATTCGTAAAAAAGGCCTCCGGATCAAATGATGTCTGCCGTTTTCCGTCAACATAGACAAGAATCACGTTTTCTTTTCTGATAATATCGAAATCAACAAATTTTCCGGCATCCTCAGCACGGGTGTAATCGTTCAAATAATGCAGTTTCTGTCCGTTGCTTTCATCACCGATTCGATAAAGCTCGGATTTAAATTGAAGATCGGTCTCATTCTCATACAGGTAGAGAATATCGGCCCCGGTTGTTTGTACACGAAAATTCGGATTATGATCGTTCAGTTTCAGCCTGACACGAATCAAATCGCATTCGTACTCATTAAGAACAGTCAGCGTTTGCTTGTTCCCGTTACGGGGTTCACCCAGGTCTGCATCGATTTTTAAACAGCCGTCTTCGATTTTATGTTTATTCCCCTGCATCTGACCGATAAGCATCGGTGAAACAAAATTTTCAGTCATAACACGACGATAAAGGGTTCCGTCAACAGTAACGGAATCGGGAGCGGACACACCTGTCACTGTAACGGAAAATTCAACCGTTTTTCCGTTTGCAGTCACTCCCTTTACTTTCGCCGTTCCTTCTCTCATTGCAACCAAAAGATTCCCCTCTTTTACGCAGGCAACTTCAGGTGGCGTCACAGTCCAATTAATCTGACGGTTAGTCGTAGTTTCCGGTAAAAACTGCAATTCCAGCTGAATCTCAATTCCCGCAAATAACGTGTCTTTCGGAACATTCTCAACAGAAACGGAATCAGGATTAATCTCTTGCTGCGACGAATTCCCATTTCCCGAACCATTCCCCGAAACCGGTTTCTCCGGACAACCGATCAGCAATGCTGTTCCGACAATTAATAAAATCATTTTTCCGAACATAAAACTTCTCCTTATTTTCCATATTTATTGTATTCCAATTATTCAATATTTCAATAAAAAAATAATTTATAAACAGGATAATATATCTGATTGACGAGGATTGATTATTCGGATTTGACGAAAAACAGAATTACGGTTATACTGATAACGAGGTTATCAATGATTTACGGCAATATACAGGATTTAATCGGTAAAACACCCTTAATCAGATTATCACAATTCGAAGAAAGACACCGCCTTTCGGCAACCGTTCTTGCCAAAACAGAACGGTTCAACCCCGGCGGCAGCATCAAAGACCGGGCGGCCAAAGCGATGCTGGACGAAGCGGAGACGGCCGGTATTCTCAAACCGGGCGGAACCGTCATCGAACCGACCAGCGGCAACACCGGAATCGGACTGGCCATGCTGACGGCTGTCCGCGGCTATAAACTGGTGATTGTCATGCCTGACACGATGAGTATCGAGCGACGCAATCTGATGAAAGCCTACGGCGCCGAACTTGTCCTTTCCGACGGGAAAAAGGGAATGAGCGGTGCCATCGCCAAAGCGGAAGAAATTGCCGAATCGACGCCGGGCAGTCTGATTATCGGACAGTTTACCAATCCGGCAAATGCCCGGGCTCATTATCTGACAACAGGTCCCGAGATCTGGAAAGATACCGACGGAAAAATCGATATACTGATTGCGGGAGTCGGTACGGGCGGAACGATTACCGGTACGGGACGCTATCTGAAAGAAAAGAATCCCGCAGTCAGGATTATCGCAGTCGAGCCCGAGGCCTCTCCTGTTTTGTCGGGAGGAACGGCCGGTCCGCACAAGGTGCAGGGAATCGGAGCCGGTTTCATTCCGGATATTCTCGATACCGCGGTTTACGACGAAGTCATTCGCGTCAGCGATGAAGACGCTTTGGCGTTCGGCCGCGATTCGGCCCGAAAAGACGGACTGCTGGTCGGCATCTCATCCGGTGCGGCTTTAAAGGCAGCAGCCGTTGTTGCCGCAAGACCGGAAAATAAAAACAAGACCGTCGTCGTGATTTTACCCGATACGGGAGAGCGGTATCTGTCAACGTCAATGTTTTCGTAAAGGCTGCGAAGCTTCGGAACGGTAAGATTCCGCTTCTTCGGCAGACAAACCGTACGCCCCGGCCGATAACACCGTCAATGCGGCCTCCGTTTCGACCGTCAGCCCTTCACGGGAGATTCTGCGGTAAAGACGGCAAAATTCCCCGTGCAGGGTTTGATTCAAAACGGGAATCGGCAGTTCTTCCAAATGGGATCGCAGCATTTTCGCCGAGCGGTAGCGCTTGCGCAAAATATAATCAGGAAAGCGGCTGTTCAGAAGGCAGACCAGCGTTTCCGGCGGATAACCGGTCGTCGGATAAAGCGCATTGGCACTGTTAAGAATAAGCGCGCCGGTTTCGTCATAATGACAGCAGAGCCGGCTGCCGATAAACCGGTAAACAATTTTCGGATTCCGGTAACGGCTTTCCGGAGCACATTGACGCAAATCTTCCTTTTTAAACCGAATCCATCGGGCCGGTGCCCCGAATCCGAACGGAAACAGATCGCACCCGCGGTAGACCGGCTCGCCGCCCTCAAACGGAACCGACGCCGTCAACCGTCCGTTATTCCCCGTCACGATACCCAAAACAAAACCGCAAATATCACCGAGGCGGACATGTTCGACACGGTAAAGACGCCCCAGCAATTCCTTCTCGCGCGGCGAGGTGTAAGCCGCAATGACATAATCGGGCTCTTCCGGAACGGGAACCGGGTACGTTTCTCCGTCCGCCGCCGTTACCGTTACGGAAATCCGGGGCTGCGGCAGTACCGCATCGGCAACCGCCCCTTCCGCCAGAACCGCTTCGGACTGAACGCCGGGAAAAGCCTTTCCCAACAGCCGCAGCGAGAGACTCCGGTTCCGCCGCAGGACTTCTTTGCGAACGCACCGGTGACGGCCGACCGTCAGAAACGACGCCGGAAGAAAAAAAATCCAGCGGCCGTCCGGCTTCAGCCATTCCAGTGCATTCAGCAGAATCAAACCGAAACTGTCGCCGGCACCGCTGTCAGCGATACGATGCGCCGGCCGGCAACGCTCGCGGGGCGAAAAACGTACCCCCCACGGCGGATTGGACAAAATAAGATCGAAACGATGCGGAAGCGGCTTCCCGTCAAGCGCATCTTTCAAAAACAGCCGGGAACGGAAATCGGGATCTTTAAAAAACAGCGCCAGATTGGTTTCGCACAAACGCAGAGCCGTTTGATCGGTATCCGAAGCGAAAACGGACCCGCTGTCGGAATCGGGAGAAAGTGCCGCCGTCAGCAAAGCACCGCTGCCGCAGCACGGATCGTAAACCGTCCGATTCTTCTCTACCGTTCCCAAAAACGGAACCACCGGTTTCGGTGTATAAAAGGAACCGGACCGGGAGCGCCCTCCGACCGTGCATAATGCCTGATACAGAAGCCCCGGAAAATCACAGTCGGCCGGAATTCGGGTTCCGGTCAGCCGCTCGTACAGACACAGCTGATCTTCGTTTAGAGGCTCTATCCATTCCCGGCAGAGACGCCCGACTCTCGTTTGATCTCCGGTTCCGACACCGTTGCGGCCGGCGGATGCGGACAGCAGCCCGTTTCGGTGCAACAGAAACAGACAGACGGGTTTAACCGCCTCTTCGGGCGAAAGCCCCCGTTCGCGGGCAAAAGCGACCGTCTGCCGAAGATGCATTCGAATATCCGGCGAAAGCCCGGGGACAAAAACCGGCAATGCGGCACGACCGGCGGTTCTGTTGGCACGGGAAACCAGTCTTTCGGAAGCCGCCCTGCGGACAATATCGGCAAGACGAAGGCGTTCCGCTTCATCGGCGGTACGGGGTAAAGGCGGAATCAATCCCTCTTTCTGCCAGTTACGCAGAGTCGCTGAAGAAACCGGGATTTGTTCCAAAAGAAAATCGACGACATTTTCCATACTGTTGTTTCGATTATACCAAAATAGACAAAAAGACAAAAGCGGGCAAATCTTCTTTACAAAAGTTTTTCTTGACAAATCCGAAGACGGAATTACAATCGATATTATGAAACAAAAATTATTATTCATTTCGGTTTTTTCCCTTATCGCGGGAATTCATTTGTTTGCCGGTTCTTCCCCAAACAGCGCTGCGGCACAGCAGGAGAAGATGCAATGGTGGCGCAATGCCAAATTCGGAATGTTCATTCACTACGGTCTTTACTCGGGTCCCGAAGGCAAACTGAACGGTATCCGCTATAAGAACGGAGTCGAATGGATTCAGTTTCATACGGGAATGAATTCCGACCGTTATGCACGAAAGACAACCCCTCTGTTTCGACCCGCTCCCGAAGCTCCCGCTTCATGGGCCGCGCTGGCCGCCGAAGCCGGATGCCGGTACACGGTTCTGACAGCCAAACACCACGAAGGATTTTCCCTTTTCGATTCCGCACTGACCGATTTTGACTCTTACGATTTAATTCAAAGAGATATTGTCGACGAATGGATTCGGGCCTGTCGGGAAAAAGGATTAAAACCGGGACTCTACTATTCCGTCATCGACTGGCACCATCCCTCTTACGATGCGAAAGCGGCACCGAGACTTCCGTATCCCGCCGGGAACCGTCTTGCGCGGACGCACCGGTATCCCGACCGGAAAAAATACGCAGAATTTGTCCACGAACAGGCAACGGAAATCATGAAAAAATACAACCCCGATATCATCTGGTGGGATTACACAAAAGGAGACGGCGATTATCTGTGGAACGCTTCGGAACTGCTGCAGAAAATGCGGACAATGAAGCCGTCCGTTATTATGAATAACCGTCTTTACGAAGCCGGTCAGGTACAGTCGGAAGGAAAAATAGCGCCGACCGACTCGGATAAAGGTGATTTTTCCACGCCCGAAGAATATGTTCCCGAAGAAGGTCTGCCGGACAACGCCGACTGGGAAGTCTGTATGACACTGAACGGAACCTGGGGATATTCGGCGTGGAACAAAAACTGGAAACCGTTTGAAACGGTTCTCCGTGCCCTGACGGATACGGTTTCCAAAGGCGGCAATTTTCTGCTGAACATCGGTCCGCGTGCCGACGGATCGATTCCCGAAGAAGCCGTCACCGTTTTCCGCCAAATCGGAGCCTGGATGCGCATTAACGGCGAAGCGGTTTACGGCACCCGCAGAGCGGACCTGCCGAAACCGGAATGGGGTGTTTACACCCGCAAGGGCAGCACGCTGTACGCATTGGTCTACCGGCTGCCGAAAAACGGCACGCTCGCCGTTCCCGTCGAAACGGCAGATAAAACGGTGAGCGTCACCCGCACCGGAAGCAAAACCGTCGTTGCTTTCGAACGCGGCGAAACAGGTCTGTGCATTCCGTTGAAGGCAACCGACCTCGACAGTCCCGTGACCGTATTCAAAATCGAAAACGCGTTTTAAAGCACTCCAACGGGTTCATTTCTGCCTGCGGGAAACGGATTCGTCTTCCGCAGGCACTCTTTTACGGCGCTGCCTCTTCGTTCCAATCATCCTGTTCGATGACATTCATCCACGAAAACAGCGCACAGTCAATCAGCGGCTCCCCCAGAGCCCGGTTCAGACAATCGGTTAAATCGCGGTAAGCGGCATCACCCGGATCACTCATTCGGATCTGATGCAGCTCTTCCAAAGATAAAGTATTGAGATAACGGACCGCCTCGGCATGAAGTTTTACTTTGTTTTCTTCAACGGCACGGGCAAACGCTTCTTCGGATTGATAATGAATCAGATAAAGTCCGGCACGAATATCGTAGAACGGATAACGGTCGGTTGTCGGAAATTCCAGTGTCTCTTCGTACTCATACCACAGCGGCTCGGTGACTTCGACCGAAACAGTCTCTGACGTCTCTTCGTGACCGTCTTCTTCACCGCTGCCGCGGCTTTCCTCTTCGCAAACGGTCTCTTCACCGCTGTCACAGGACGGTTCGTTTTTTTCTTCCTGCCCCGTGCCGTCCGAACAGCCGCAACCCTCGAAACCGGCAGACTCCGCCCCCCCGGCAGAACCGCTCTCTTTTTCTTCCGTATGCTCCGACGAAGATGCCGTTTTTTTATCGGAAAGCGCAAAGAGCTTCGCAATCAGCCGTTTAACCTCGGCTTTGTCGGGGGGACAATAGGGCGACATCGCCATATTCCAGGCATTGATGCTCTCTTTTGTCTCCATATCGGGCACCCACCGGTTGTCCCTGTAAACAAGTGTCAGCGGAAACGAAGGGTACATCTCTGTAAGTTTATCATCCCGTTTTATGTATTCCCGAACATTTTCGAACAGCGTCTCCCCGTCAATCTCCGAAAAAACGGCATTCTCCTCACCGTCCGGCAGACAAACCGCTTCGAAATAGGGTTCAAACCGGCGGTTGGTAATATCGACATAACCGATAAAAATCCGGTTCCCGTTTTCATCCGTCCGAAACGCATTGCCGCGTATTTTAAAATCGAAATACTTCATGATTTCTCTGAAATCATCGAAAGACGAAATCGGAATCGTCCCTTTCGGAAGCGAAAGAACCGGAGTCTGACCGTTTTCGCCGATCCTGCGGGCAGCCTCTTCCTCATAGAGAACCGCCGGTAAAATGTCCACGCTTATCGGCGCGAATTCCTTATCGACCGCTTTCGCATTCCCTTCTTTTGCGGTATTCAAAATACGGTACAACACTTTTTGCGGCGGTTCTTCTTTTTGCCCGGCGGCAAAGAGAGCCGTCGCCAGCACTGTCAAAAAGACAGTCATTATTCGTTTTTTCATTTTAAGCCTCCTTCCAGGCCGTCATTTCGGACAGCGGTTTGCGTGCTTTGCGCCGTTCCCGCGGTATCAGTTCCGTTTTCGGATAACCGAGAGCGATAATAAGCCGCACTTTGCCTTTGCATCCGGCCAAACGGCGTACCGCTTTTTCCTTAAACCAGCCGAGAATACAGGACGCCAGCCCCTGCGCTGCCGCTTCGGCCGTCAGGTAAGCGGACAGAATACCGATGTCAATCGATTTGTAGTCGTTGTGTTTCAAAAGCGCACCGACCGCCTCCGACAGATTGTATTTTCCTTCGCTGATAACGACAAAAACCGGCACCTCTTCCGTCCAGCCGTTGATTCCCATTCCCTGCGTTAACGGCGCCAGTTTACGGGCCGTTTCGCCGGTACAGACCGTCATCATCCACGGCTGACTGTTGCAGGCCGACGGCGCCAGACGGGCGCTTGCCAGACACGCTTCGATTTTCTCCTTTTCGACGGGACGCGACGCATCGTAGGCGCGCGTGCTTTGTCTCATTTTCGCAATTTCGTTAAAATTCACGCCGCTGACTCCCTAAAAATTCGTACCGTTCCAACCCCAGTCGTTCACCGCCTGATAAGTGATGTAAACCGCTTTCGGATCGATACCGAGACGCGATTCGAGGAAACGGCAGATTTCGGCCGTCAGTTTTTCGTAAACGTCCCGGGAAAGTTCGCCGACCTGCTGCATCGCAATCAGCGCCCCTTTTTCCATCGGTTTCCCCGCAAACCGCAAATCGCAGCGGTCTTCGAGACCGACCATCAGAAACGATTCCGGTTTCCCGGCAATTCCCATCAGTCTGCCGAATTCCGCCGTCAGTCCGGCTCTGGTTTCTTCGTCCAACGGCAATGTGGTTTTCATTTGAATGAGCGGCATAACTCCTCCTGCAGAATGGTTTATTATATCGTAAATATAACGAAAATCAAGCCGTTTCTTCCGTATAAAACGGATTTATATTCGTTTTATAATACACAGCTTGATGAATAATAATGAAAAGCCCTTCCCCGCATCGGGGAAGGGCTGGAATGCTTTCGGTTTTATTACGGAGTTTGCACGTCAGCAACAGCATAAAATCCGACAGTCTTCACTGTGTAATTAACGGAATTGGTCTGATCACTTCCGTTTGCATGCTGGAAAGTCAAAGGCCAATATTCGCCACTCCTAATAGATGAAATACCGGTAATACCGTTTTTGGATGTGATTGCCGCTGTCGTCGGTTTTACCGTATCGTTAAAACCGAGTATTGCGTTATCGCTTCCGTTGTCAAAAACAAAGTACCTGTTAAACGCATTCTCAGTCGGATTAACCGCCAGTCTCACGTAATCATTTTTGGAATTCCAGCGTTGGCCACTGCTGTCTCCGGAAGCGGCGACTCCCAACATAAACGAATAATTACCTTTAAACGGAGACCAGCCGTAATCGGCATTACTGCCGCCCGCTATGAAAACATTGGCGCAATTGTTACGATCCCATCTTACTTCCACCATCGTTAAGACAATACCGGTTGAACCGTTTAAAGTAAAATTCAGAATTTTTTTGTTACTACCGCCCGGAGCAACAGAGAAGGAATATCCTTCTTCCCCCACTTCGGTAATCTCATTTTCTCCGTCTTTGACATTTGCTAATGTACTTATATCCGTAAAATCAAATACATTAACGGATTTATAAAGAGCATTGTCAAAAATAACCCACTTATCGGGATAAACGGTTAAATTGTCCAATGTCGCCGAAATCACGGCTTCCGTTCCTTCCTCATTGACCGTATGATACCGGAGTGTAACGGTATATTGGCTGCCTGCCTCCGCGGTATTTGACGGTAACGTCAGGGTTTTCGCCGCAAAATCATAGGCTGCCGAACCGCTGTCTGTAACCTCAACCGAGACGGATGAAACATAGGCTCCGGCAGGTTCCAGTGTTTCCGTCAGTGAGACCGTTGTTCCGCCGATCAGATAGGTGACATCTTCCGGCAAAGTCACCGTCGCCTCCGTCAAAGGTATTTTTCCCCATACCGCATAGAGAGTAATTCCGTTATTGGCCAAATCCTCTTCCGTGGCTGTCAATTCACCGCCATCGGTATAATCGGCAACGGTTGCTTCGGCTGTTTTTGTCCACCCCTTAAAAGAATAACCCATGTAGGCTGTAAACTTACAGGCAGTCAAAGCCGTCGGCTGATTGACAAGAACAACCTGGGTATAGGAATCCTGTGCAATCTGACTTTCCGGCGGATTGCTGTCAAATGTTACCGTCACCGGCGAATTACTTAATGAAGGGATTCCCTTGACCGTCGCCGTACGGCTTTTCTTGTCGTTTGCCGACACCGTTGCCGTAAAAGTGTACTCTTTTTCGTTCGTTAGCCCGGTGACTGTTGCCGTATCATCGGGATCATTTTGCGGAGTCACTGTCACCGGTTCGCCGGCCCCGTCGTAAGTGATCTCGATTTTTTCATACAGAATTTGAACGGCATCCCATGTCAGAATCACCTGCCCGTTCCCGCCGACGGCCGCCAGATTCTGAAGCGGAGCCGGTTTCCATTGCGCATACAGTTTAACCGCGCTGCCGACATTGATTTTTCCTTTGTCGGCATAAGCTTTTCCCGAACCGTCAGCTGCATCGTTCCAACCGTCAAATTCATACCCGACCCGTTGAAATGTATTGGCATTCAGCGCCGCATCGGTGCCGGTCATCACCTCCTGGTCCGCCATTGTACCGACACCGCCGTTGGGACTGAAAGAAATTTTTACAGCTTCACCGGTAGCCGTCGGACAGCCGATGAAAGCTGCCGCCAATGTCATTATCATCAGCAATTTTGTATAAAACATTTTCATCTGTTATCTCCTTATTTTAATTGGATCCTTCGGGAACATAATAAGCAATATAATCGGCTTCCACCCAAACCGGAAGATAATCGGTTTCTGCTGCTGTGGGATTCCCCCCCCAACCGGGACCGATTTCCGTCGACAGAAAGACATTCATCGGAGCCGACGGGACAGCCTTTAAGGTTTTATTGTATCCGTATTCCGTATAGGATGTCGCCATTCCGGAAGTATTGACACTCTGGTTCCCGTTCCCGTTTGCAACCGAGATGCCGTTCAATGAAGAATTCAGAGTTCGCGAAGCCTGTGTATTATTGTCGTTTGCCCGGAAATAGTACATCCAGTTTTTATTGTAGTAATAGGTCACCTGTGTATCCGTCCACTGCAGCGCCAGTGCATACCAGTTATCCTGAACATCAGACCCCGAATCGACATTAACTTTGTTATAAAAATAACTCATATAGGTCGATCCGTAAGTGCCCCAGCCGTTATGATACTGGTTGACCTGGTTAATTACCTGGGGCAAACCGGCTGTCTGTTCCATCAAATCGAATTCGTGAACCGGCCCGTGCAGCCAGAAGGCAAACCAGGCGCCGTTTCCTATGTTCTTTGTATCGGAATATCCTTTATAGCGGGTTCGCAGTTTGGCTATGTAAAACCCTTTCCCGTAAAGTCCGTTGGTCACGGCCGCACCGGAAATATAATTTTTGACACTGCCGGTCGCAATATCGTATCCGGCAAGCGGTTTTGTTTTCCCCGCTCCCAGGTAAAAAATACCGTTATCCGCATCGGCAGCCATATGCTTGGAAAGCAGCATACCGTTTTTCGCCTCGACGGTTCGGAAATCCCAAACACCCGATTTTCGCGGATGGGATCCTTTCTGCAACTGCTCGCATCCCCACAGACGGGCAAAATCGTGTGCCGGGTCGCCTTCCGTTTCCCGTGCGGCCAGATAATCGCTGTTGTTTTTATAGTTCAAGCCGTTAAACGGATAATTAAAATCATCTCCCCAGCTTAAAACGTATTTGGTGTAACCCTCGACCGCTGTTTCCGAATAGTTTCCCTGATCATCAAGCCAAATTTCGGCGGGGTATTCCCGGCTGCCTTTTACCGTAACGGAATCACCGAAAAGTTTATCCGACCCCCATGTTGTTGTCAGCAGACCTATAAAATCGGGCGTTTTACCGGGAACAAGAATCTCGGCATTTGTAACGGAACACTTTTTATCCTCTCCCAACGCCAAATCAAACTCATACATACCGGCGTAAGAGGTTCCGTCGGGAACCGTCACTTCACTGCCGGTATTAACCGTCCCGCTCCAAAGCGCTTTTGTAAAGTCGTAAGAACCGGCTTTTCCGTCCGAAAACCATTTTTCATTCATCAAAACCTCCATATCGGGAAAACTGAAGGCGACCAGGGCTTTGGCGCTCGGCTCTCCCGTGATATCGGTTTTTCTCAGAATATTCACGTGCGCGGGTGTGATTTCTGCCGACGCCGATTTGATTTGAATACTGCTCAAATCGGGAAAATCTTTGGTATAGGTTTCGGTGACATCAGTACCGTCTTCCGTTTTAAATTCGAAAGAAACGGAAGCCTGTGTTGCTGTTTTGGGGAACCGGACAAATGTATCGCCCGATGTAATCATTTGGCGATCTGCCGGTCCTCCGACAGAAGAAGAGTTCACATAAAGCGATGTCGGTTTTGCTGTTTCCTCGGATTCGTCAATATAATCTTTAATACCGCCGAGCCGGAGAACAAAATCCGTTCCGTCGTAACTCCATTCCGTTTCGATCGCTGTCGATTCGCAGATCAGGACAATGCTTCCTTTTATCTGAGGATTAACAACCGATGCGGCCGTAACAGTCACCGTACCCGTTTTCAGACCGGTCACGACACCGTAGGCGTCCACCGTTGCCACTTCGGTATTATCACTGCTCCATTTTACCGTCTGATCGGCTTTGGCCGGTTGAACCGAGGCATTCAACAATAATGTCCCGTTGAGCGGTAATATTGTTTCAACGGCCCTGACCGTAACGCCGGACGGTTTGACTTCGATCTGCCCGCCTTCCTCAGGTGTCGGCGGCGGACAGGCCGCAAACATAATTGCCATAATGACTGTTAAAAATAAATTGAAAACTTTCATGGTCACTTCCTCCATTAATCCGTACAAATTATAAAGTCTCATATTATAAAAAGTCAAATTTTTTTTAAAAAAATTTGACTTTTTTCGCTTTCTGCGGCTATCATAGATATAGCTTCAATAACGGAAACAGGAACATATTATGAATCCGGCAACAGAAAAAAACAGTTCGCATTTTCTTATTCTCGACGCTCTGCGCGGTGTCGCCGCACTGATTGTTCTGCTTTACCATATCGGCGAAGCCCACGCCGTCGACCGTTTTACACAAATGTTCAATCACGGCTATCTGGCCGTCGATTTCTTTTTTATTCTCTCCGGCTTTGTCATCGGATACGCCTACGACAGCCGCCGGCAGACGCTGTCCGTCGGCAGATTCTGTCTGAAACGGCTGATCCGTCTGCAACCCATGGTGGTGATCGGAGCGCTGATCGGCGCAATCTTTTTTTATGCCGGCGGCGGCGATCTGGTGACGTCCGCTCCGCTGTCGCGGGTTCTGCTGCTGACACTGCTCGGGCTGCTGATGATTCCGGTTCCGGCGGCACTCGACGTTCGCGGCTGGGGGGAGGCCTACCCGCTGAACGGACCGCAGTGGTCGCTTTTTTTCGAATATATTGCCAATCTTCTTTATGTGCTGATTTTCCGTTATCTGCCGAAAGCGGTACTGATTGTTCTGACTGCCGCGGCCGGGATTGTGACGGCGGTTTTCCTGCTGACGAACCCGAACGGCGATATCATCGGCGGCTGGCAGCTGACACCGGTGCAGTTTTCCGTCGGGATGATCCGGCTGCTGTATCCGTTTTTGGCGGGACTGCTGCTGGCCCGCCTCCGTCCGCAAATCAAAATCCCGCTGCCGTTTACCCTGACGGCCGTTCTCCTCTCCGTTCTGCTGCTGATGCCGCGCATCGGCGGTGCCGAAAACCTGTTTGCCAATGCGCTTTACGAGGCGGTCTGTATTCTGTTTATCTTTCCGCTGATTATCGTCATCGGATCGTCGGCCGACGGCATCGGGCGGTTCGCACGCCGGCCGGCCGCCTTTCTGGGACGGATTTCCTATCCGCTTTATCTGATTCATTACCCGTTTATCTGCATTTACTATAAATACATCAGACAGATGTCTCCCACGACCGCCGGAGCCGTCGGGTATGCCGTTCTGATTGTCGTCGGTTCGATTGGCGCCGCCGCTCTCATCGAACGGTTCTACGAAAGACCGCTGCGGCGTCTGCTGACCCGAAAAACAGCCGCCGGCGACCGGCAGAGTGTTTCAGACTGTTGAAACACTTTGTTTCAGACTGCGAAACACTCTGTTTCAGACTGTGAAACAGCCCTGTTTGTGACTGTGAAACAGTGCGTTTGTGACTGTGAATTTTTTTTTGTGACTCCGAAAAATTTTTTTCAGACTGTGAAACGACCCTGTTTCAGACTGTAAATAAAAAAGCGGCGGCCGGATTGCCCGCACCGCAGCTTCGCCTGTCGTTAAAAATGACCGATTCGCGTTGAAGAAATCGGTTTAACCGATGACCGCCTTTTACGGTTACAGGGAGCGTTGAAGCTCTTCCAGCCGCGTTGGGGTCAGTCCGGTGAAAGCCGCCACCGTTTCAAGCGGCACCCCCTGTTTTAAAGCGGCCGCCGCGATTTGGAGAATCCCCTCGTCGCGGCCTTCTTTACGGCCTTTTTGTATTCCCTCCGATAAACCTTCCTGACGACCTTCTTTGATGCCTTCTTCTTTTCCTTCGCACCATTTGTCGTATAAATCCAATTCATATTTCATATGCGGCCTCCCGTCGGGAAAGTGTCGTTTGAAGGCGGCCACCTTTTCGGCAAGAGTACGGGCTTCGTCGGTAACGGTTTCGGTGGACAAATAGCGGAGCAGAGCTTTGAGTTTCGGATCGTCCGCTTTTTCAAACGCACCTATATTATACACGATTTTGACCTGTTCGTCACCTGTTTCTTTTCCGTTCTGCTTCCAAACCGTTTGACTCTCATACACCGGGAAGCCGTCGCCGCATAAGTCAAAGTTGCAGATGAAAATCACAAACGATTTTTTGAGTTGATCGTACGGATTGCCACGCAGCAGCGAATCGACATCGATGGCGGAATGGTAATAGCGCATTCGTTTAACAAGGTTTGTCTTGCGTACCGTCTGCATCTCGATGTTGTAAATCTCTCCGTCGCCTTCGAGGTAGACATCCATGCGGATGCCCTTTGCCTGCGGAAAAAGGTTGACCTCTTTCTGCGCTTCGAGATAAACCACTTTTTCGATTCTGATGTTCATTAACATTTCCAAGAAGAGTTTGCAGAAATCCTCTTCCCGCATAATCTGACTGAACAGATAATCATCGGTCAATTTTAAATCTTTCCATAATTTCATCTGATTACCTCCGCTGTTATTAATGGCAAAACGGTGTTTTTTCCGATAAATTTTTCATAAATCAGCGGCGATTCGCAAAAAAAAAAACAGCCCCATAAGGGGGCTGTCGTGTGAAGAGAACAAAGTGTTACTCCGCTGTTTTGACGGTGGCAGTGACATGTTTGTTACGGTCATCACTTATCCATTTACTCTCCCATGTTGTTTTCTGTGCCGCCGTCAGTATCAGCGCCAGATCCTGCGTTGTCGAACCGTCGGATGTCTGATTCCCGCAGTACAAGCTCTTCGTTAAAGCCGTATTGTTCATTATATCCAATTCCGCCAGTCGATTCCGGTCACAGTCCAGTTCCGTTAAAGCCGTATTCTTCGTTATATCCAATTCCGCCAGCCGATTCCGGTCGCAGCACAAGCCCGTTAAAGCCGTATTGTTCGTTATATCCAATTCCGCCAGATCGTTACCGCCGCACATGAAAACTTGCAGCTTTGTATTTTGCGACACATCCAGAGAGCTTATCGCCTGATCTTCACAATCCAAATAGGTCAATTCGGTATTGTTTGTTACATCCGGTTCCGTCAGATTATTATTGTTGCACCTCAAATCCGTCAGAGCCGTGTTCTTCGATACATCCAGTGTTGTCAGCTTGTTATCATCGCACCACAGAAGTATCAATTCCGTATTCTTCGACACATCCAACACCGTCAGAGCATTCTGACCACAATCCAACGTTGCCAACTCCATATTATTCGACACATCAAGTGACGTCAGCTTGTTTCTCGGGCAGGACAGCTCCGTTAATATTCTGTTGTCCGATACATCCAGTGCTGTCAGTTTATTACCGCCGCAATCCAGGCTCTCCAACATCGTATTCTTCGACACATCCAGTGTTGTCAGCCTGTTGATATCGCACCCCAGAATCATCAACGCCGTATTCTTCGACACATCCAGTGTTGTCAGGGCATTACCCTCACAGTACAGAGTCGTCAATGCCGTATTCTTTGACACATCAAGTGTTGTCAGGGCATTATCCGAACAGTACAGATCCGTCAACCCCGTATTCTTCGACACATCAAGTGCCGTCAGATTGTTCTTGGAACAATCCAGCTCCGTCAGCGCCGTGTTCTCCGACACATTAAGTGACATCAGATTATTCCTCGAGAGGTCCAGAAATATTAACTTCTTATTCTTCGACACATCCAGTGTTGTCAGTTGATTATCGCCGCAATCCAGACTCTCCAACGCCGTATTATTCGACACATCGAGTGACATCAGGTAATTATTACTGCATTCCAGAACTGTCAATCCTGTGAAGTACTTGATGTCACTGAGATCGGTCAATTTATCGGAAATGTCGTAACCGTCAAGCCGCAACTCCGTTACAGCCCGAATCTTTTCCAGATTCTGCGGTGTCAGTCTGACCGTGCCGTCAGATTCTTTCGTCCAGCCGATGGTTGAAGATTTCGAGGATAAAAATTCTTCGACCGCATTGATAAACGCCGTGTTTGTCAAATACCCTTCCGGCTGACAGGCAAACGACATCATTGTTGCCATTACAACAAAAATTCCTTTTGCAAGCATTCTTTTCTTAAAATTCATTTTCCGATCCTTATATAGACAACACCATTCTCTTATTCTTTATTTATCATAAAATAAAGAATAAAATTGAAAAAATCTATAGTCTTTTTTGAAAAATTTATAAAATCACCGCACAAAAAAAGGCTGCCTCCGGAAGGAAATTCCTTTCCGAAAGGCAGCCCGAATCGGCAAAGCGTTCGCCGAAAGCGGCCGCTTATTTTGCCAGAGCCTGAGCCACGTCGACGGCGACAGCCACCGTTGCCCCGACCATCGGGTTGTTTCCGATGCCGAGGAAGCCCATCATTTCGACGTGAGCCGGAACCGAAGAAGAACCGGCAAACTGGGCGTCGGAGTGCATCCGTCCCATGGTGTCGGTCATACCGTAAGAAGCGGGACCGGCCGCCATGTTATCCGGGTGGAGAGTCCGTCCCGTACCGCCGCCGGAAGCCACGGAGAAGTATTTTTTGCCTTTTTCGACACACTCTTTTTTGTAGGTGCCGGCAACCGGGTGCTGGAAGCGGGTCGGGTTGGTGGAGTTTCCGGTAATGGAAACGTCGACCCCTTCGTGCCACATGACCGCCACACCTTCGCGTACGTCATCGACTCCGTAGCATTTGACTTTGGCGCGTTCGCCGGTCGAATACGGAATTTCTTTGACGATTTTCAGCTCGCCGGTGTAGTAGTCGAACTTCGTCTGAACGTAGGTAAATCCGTTGATACGGCTGATGATCTGAGCGGCATCTTTTCCGAGACCGTTCAGGATACAGCGCAGCGGCTCTTTGCGGACTTTGTCGGCTTTGGCGGCAATTTTAATCGCCCCTTCGGCCGCCGCAAACGATTCGTGTCCGGCCAAGAACGCAAAACATTTGGTCTCTTCGCGCAGCAGACGGGCAGCCAGGTTACCGTGTCCCAAACCGACTTTGCGGTCTTCGGCAACCGAACCGGGAATACAGAAAGCCTGCAAACCGATTCCGATGGCTTCGGCGGCATCGGCAGCAACCGTGCACCCTTTTTTGATCGCAATCGCGGCACCGACCACGTAAGCCCATTTGGCGTTTTCGAAACAGATCGGCTGCGTTTCTTCGACCGTTTTGTACGGATTGATACCGGCTTTATCGCAAATTTCTTTGGCTTCTTCGATACTCGAAATGCCGTATTCTTTCAGTGCTTTGGTGATTTTATCGATACGGCGCTCGTAACTTTCAAATGTGATTTTTTCTGCCATCTTTCCGCTCTCCTATTCGTGCCGCGGGTCAATCAGTTTGACCGCGCCCTGCTCTTCCGTTGTCCGTCCGTAGGAACCCCGGGCTTTGTCCATTGCCGTTGCCGGATCGTCGCCTTTCTTGATGAAATCCATCATTTTACCGAAATGGATAAACTTATAGCCGATGATGGCACCGTCTTTATCGACCGCCACTTTCTCGACATAGCCTTCCGCCATTTCCAGATAACGGGGACCTTTCGCTTTGGTCGCAAACATGGTTCCGACCTGAGAGCGCAACCCTTTTCCGAGGTCTTCGAGAGAAGCCCCGACGACCAGGCCGCCTTCGCTGAAAGCCGACTGGCTGCGTCCGTAAACGATCTGCAAAAAGAGTTCTCTCATCGCCGTGTTAATCGCATCGCAAACCAGGTCGGTGTTCAATGCTTCGAGAATGGTCTTGCCGATCAGAATTTCGGAAGCCATAGCGGCGGAGTGCGTCATACCAGAGCAGCCGATGGTTTCCACCAGCGCTTCTTCGATAATGCCGTCTTTGATATTCAGAGTCAGCTTGCAGGCTCCCTGCTGCGGGGCACACCAGCCGACGCCGTGTGTAAATCCGGAAATATCCTTAATTTCTTTTGCCTGAACCCATTTTCCTTCTTCGGGAATGGGAGCCGGACCGTGATAAGTTCCTTTGGCCAATGGACACATATGTTCCACTTCCGTTGAATAAACCATACCGTTCTCCTTTATCTTGAATGATTTAGCGGGAAAATCCCTTGTCTGATTGTACAGCAAAAGCGGAAAAATTACCAGAGAAAAAAAAGAGAAATTGAAAAATCGGAAATTCCCAATCTCGACAAAAGCCTTCTTTTATGGTAGAGTGGAGCGTCGGGGGAAAAGCATGGATCTGACCAAACTGAGAAATATCGGAATTATCGCCCACGTCGATGCGGGCAAAACGACCACAACGGAACGGATTCTCTACTACACGGGGAAAAGCCACAAAATCGGAGAAGTGGACGACGGTCAGGCGACCATGGACTGGATGGAACAGGAACAGGAACGGGGCATTACGATCACCTCGGCAGCCACCACCTGCTACTGGAAAAATCATCAGATTAATATTATCGACACCCCGGGGCACGTCGATTTTACCGCCGAGGTGCAGCGTTCGCTGCGGGTTCTCGACGGTGCGGTCGGTATTTTCTGCGCTGTCGGCGGTGTCGAGCCGCAGTCGGAAACGGTGTGGCGGCAGGCCGACCAGTACGGCGTTCCGCGGATTGCGTTTGTCAATAAAATGGACCGGATGGGGGCCGATTTTGCCGGCGTCGTTGCGCAAATCGAAGAAAAATTCGGTGTGACGACCGCCGTTTTGCAGTTACCTATCGGGAAAGAGTCGGAGTTCGAAGGGGTCATCGATCTGCTGAAAATGAAGGAACTTCACTTTTCGAAAGAGGATCAGGGGCAGACGATTACCGAAACCGAGATTCGCGGGACGCTGGCCGATGAGGCCGCCGCTGCCCGGGAAACGCTTTTCGACCGGCTGACAAACTTTTCCGACGAACTGACGGAAATTATTCTCGAAGGGGAAGAGCCCTCCCCCGAGCTGGTCAAAGGGGTAATCCGCAAAGCGGTTCTCGAACGCAAAGTGCTGCCGGTGCTGGCCGGTTCGTCGCTGAAAAACATCGGCACACAGCCGCTGCTGGATGCGGTTGTCGATTACCTGCCGTGCCCGACCGATCTGCCCGCCCCGACCGCCATCAATCCGAAAAAAGAGACCGAAGAACCGGTGCCGTGCGATCCGAAAGGACCGCTGCTGGCTCTCATCTTCAAGATTCAAAACGACCGCGAAGCCGGATTCCTCAGTTTTATCCGTGTCTACAGCGGAGTGCTCCGAAAAGGAACCGCCCCGGTCAATGTCAATAAAAATCAGAAAGAACGGATTACCCGTATTTTGCGGATGCACGCCAATAAATCGGATGCCGTCGACGCTCTGGAAGCGGGCGACATTGGCGTTCTTATCGGTTGCAAAATCTCGCAAACCGGCGACACGCTGGCCGGCGAAGGGAAAAAGCTGCTTCTGGAACCGGTCACCTTTCCGCAGCCGGTCATTTCGGTTGCCATCGAACCGAAAACCGCCGGCGACAGCGACAAACTGAAAAAGGCGCTGGAAGCGCTGCAGGTCGAAGACCCCACTTTCGTCGTGAAAGAGAATCCCGAAACGGGACAGCTGCTGATTTCCGGAATGGGAGAACTTCACCTCGATGTCATCACCACCCGTCTGGTCAGCGAATACAAGGCGGCCGCCAACATCGGCAATCCGCAGGTTTCCTACCGCGAATCGATTGAGAAAACGCAGTCGCACACCGAGTCTTTCAGCCGCACCATCGCCGGAAAAGAAAACCGTGCCGGTCTGACGCTGACGGTCGAACCGAACCCCGGCAAAGGCAACGTTTACGAATGCGCGGCGGCCGTCCGCGGTTTACCGGAAGAAATTGTCGCGGCGGTGGCCGGCGGCATCGAAAACGCCTTTCAGTCGGGAATCTGTTTCGGCTATCCGTGTATCGACATCAAAGCAACGGTGACGGCCGTCGATTACAGCGAAGAGTTTTCCACTCCGTTCGCTTTCGAAGCGTGCGCCGTTCAGGCTTTCGACAACGCCTGCCGCGCGGCCGGTGCCGTCATGATGGAGCCGGTAATGAAAGTCGACATTATTGTTCCGACCGAACGGGTCGGCGAAGTGATCGGTTCGCTCACCGCGAAAGGCGGCATCATCAACCACATTGATTCGCACACCGGGTTTGAAAGCATCAGCGCCGAAAACGCACTGGTCAACATGTTCGGCTACTCGACCACGCTGCGCAGCCTCACCCAGGGACGCGGCACCTTCAGCATGGAATTCTCCCACTACCGCAAACGGCAATAAAGTTCCGGAACGGGGAAAGTACCGCGAAGGACAGGAAGTTCTATTCGGCTACCTTTCTGACCAGTTGAATCTTTCCGCTTTCATCGGCCGACAAACGGAATCCGGTCGCGGTTTCATCAACGGCCGCCGAGGCTGCCTCCGCTGCGGTACGGGCGACCGCACCCGTTTTCGTCAGGTAACAGCAACCGTCGCTGCCGGCAGGATTCCGATAGGTATTGGTGTATTCGGTCAGCGCATTGGAAAGGAGCTTCGCATCGGTTTCCGACAGCGGTGTTAACGAAACCGTGCCGTCGGCCGTATTGTACAGATTTTCGAAACGGTACATGCCCTGCCCCGCCGCGTTGCCGGAATAGGCCGCCGCCCAGCGGACAACGGTTGTCCACAACGGCGAATCGGCCGCAACCGTTCCCGCCGCTTCGCTGCCGGCGACCGACAGCGTCACCGTTTCGGCAGTGTCCGCCGACAACGGCCAGGAGCAGACAACGCTGCCGGCATCCTCGGTGACGGTGACGGTGACCGACGGCAGAAGAGCCGCCTGCACCGCGGTATAAGGCGTCACGTTTCCGTTGGTGTCGCGGGCAAAGACGTTGAACCACAGTGTCGTTCCCGGTTCGAACGCCTCCAGCAGAACCGTTAATACAGCCGCTTTTTCGAAACAGGTCTGACGGCCGTCTTTATTGTTATAATAAGCATCCGCACCGTTCAGATTGTCCTGCGTCGACTTCATCACCACATAAACCAGTTCCTTATCCGATGTATTATTGTCGGTGGCCGCATTCCAGTTCAGACGCAGCGAACGGGCCGTTACCTCGCTCACGGACAAAGTTCCGTCCGGAACCGTCGGCGACGTTTTATCGGTAAAATCGACACGCAGCGGCGAATAAAACGAAATCGTTCCGACCGTATCGCGCACCATCACATTGTAATAGAGAATCTTCTCCGTACCGTCGAGCGCAATCTCCACGGATGTATAATTTTCCGCCCACGTACGGACGGTTCTCGCATTTTTGTTGACGGCACTGACCGTTTCGATATCGGAGGATTCCGATACGACTACCTGATACTGAAGGGTTTCGTTATTTCCGTTAATCTCCTGCGCCTGTGACCACGCCAACACCATCGTCGAAAGTGTTTTGCTGCGGACGGAAATCGAGGAATTCACTACCGTCGGTCCGGTTGCGGGCGTACAGGAAAAGAACAGCAAGATCCCGATGACTGCCGAGGCTGCCATCCCCGAAAAGAAACTCGTTTTTATTTTCATACCTCATTATATCAGGAAGCGCACGCGGTGGCAAGATATCCTATTTCAATTCGGAAAGAATTGCCTCCGTCATTTCCGCTGTCTTCAGCGAGGCTTCGCCTCCGCCCAGGTCGGCTGTCCGCAATCCTTTATTCAGAACCGCTTCCACCGCCGCTTCAATGCGGTCGGCTTCATCATTCATATCGAAGCTGAAACGGAGCATCAGTGCCGCCGACAGAATCGTGGCAATCGGGTTGGCGATGCCTTTGCCGGCAATGTCGGGCGCCGATCCGTGAATCGGTTCGTAGAGGGCAATCTCTCCCGGGTAACCGACGCTGGCCGACGGCAGCATGCCGATGGAACCGGTGATGACCGACGCTTCGTCCGAGAGAATATCGCCGAACATATTGCCGGTCACAATCACGTCAAACTGCCGCGGATTGACAACAAGCTGCATGGCGGCATTGTCGACGTAAAGATGGTTGAGCGTGATTTCCGGGTGATTTTCGTAAAAGGCGACAGTCGCTTTGCGCCACAGTCTGGATGAGGCCAAAACATTGGCTTTATCGACCGACGTCACGACACCGCGGCGCATGGCGGCCAGACGGCACGCCACTTCGTTAATCCGCCGCACTTCGCCGGCACTGTATTCCAGTGTATCGTAAGCGACTTCGTCGCCTTCCTGCCGGCGTCCGAAATAGATACCGCCGATCAGTTCCCGCACAATCATGATGTCAATACCGTCTCCGATGACACTGTTCTTCAGCGGTGAGGCTTCTTTCAATGCGGAATAAATTTTAACGGGACGAAGATTGGCAAATACGTTGAGCCCTTTTCGCAGCCGCAGCAGTCCGGCTTCGGGCCGTTTTGCGCCGGGAAGATTATCCCATTTCGGTCCGCCGAGAGCGCCCATCAGAACGGCGTCGCATTGTTTCATTTTATCCAATTCGGTTTCGGGCAGCGGATCGCCGAAGCGGTCGATAGCGCTGCCGCCGGCATAACAGGTTTCGTATTCGAAGCGGCCGACTGCATCCAAAACGCGCACAGCCGCCTCGATAATTTCGGGTCCGATACCGTCACCGGGAATAAGAGCAATTTTTTTCATTTGTTTTCCTCCGCCCGCAGCGCATTGACCAGGCCGCCGGCCGCAATAATTTGGGTCATGAATTCGGGAAACGGCGGCACGCGGTACGTTTCCCCTTTGGTTTCGTTGACAATTTCACCGGCGGTGAAGTCGACCGAAACGGTGTCGCCCGCCGCTGCCGCGCGGGCGGCCTCCGGCGATTCGACAATCGGCAACCCGATATTGACGGCGTTGCGGTAAAAAATCCGGGCAAAACTTTCGGCAATCACGCAAGAGACACCCGAGGCCTGAATCGCAATCGGTGCATGTTCGCGCGAAGAGCCGCAGCCGAAATTTTTGCCGCCGACAATCAGATCGCCCGGTTTAACCTTGGAAACAAATCCGGTATCGATATCTTCCATACAATGGGCGGCCAATTCTTTCGGGTCGGATGTGTTCAGGTAGCGGGCCGGAATAATGACATCGGTGTCGACATTGTCGCCGTATTTAAAAACAGTTCCTCTGACTTTCATTTCAAAACCTCCTTGGTTCCGGCGATACGTCCGAGAACCGCGCTGGCTGCCGCCACATAAGGCGATGCCAGATAAACTTCGCTTTCGGGGTGCCCCATGCGGCCGACAAAGTTGCGGTTGGTGGTGGCCACAGCCCGCTCGCCCGCTGCCAGGATTCCCATGTGTCCGCCGAGACAGGGACCGCAGGTCGGGGTGCTGACGGCCGCGCCGGCTTCAACAAAGGTCTGAATCAGCCCTTCGTTAATGGCCTGCAAATAAATGGCCTGGGTTGCCGGAAAAACAATCAGCCGTACACCTTTTTTCACGCGGCGGCCTTTGAGGATTTCCGCCGCCTGCCGCAAATCCTGAATCCGTCCGTTGGTACACGAACCGATGACCACCTGATCGATTTTGATTTCGGGAAGCCCCTCCACAGTACGTGTATTTTCGGGAAGGTGGGGAAAAGCGACGGTCTGTTCAATGGTGTCCAAATCGATATCGAATACTTCGTCGTAAACGGCATCGGCATCCGCTTCGAAAACGCGGTACGGCTTTTTCGAATGCTCTCCGATGTAGGCGAGCGTTTTCCCGTCGACAGGAAAAATACCGTTTTTGGCGCCGGCTTCGATGGCCATGTTGGCAATCGTAAAGCGGTCATCCATTGTCAGCGATGCAACCCCGTCACCGCCAAACTCCATCGATTTATAAAGGGCGCCGTCGACACCGATTTTTCCTATAATGTGAAGAATCAGATCTTTACCCGAAACGTACGGCTTCAGTTTGCCGTGCAGCCGGAACAGCATGGCCGACGGAACTTTAAACCAGCATTTTCCTCCGGCCATCGCCGCCGCCATATCGGTACTGCCGACGCCGGTCGAAAAAGCGCCCAGCGCTCCGTAGGTACAGGTGTGGGAATCGGCTCCGATGACCAGATCGCCGGCTGTCACCAATCCTTTTTCCGGCAAAAGAGCGTGTTCGATGCCCATCTCGCCCAATTCGAAATAATTTTCGATTCCTTTTTCCGCTGCGAATGTCCGGCAGCGGCGGCACTGTGTCGCCGACTGAATGTCTTTGTTCGGCGAAAAGTGGTCGGGCACAATCACCACTTTCGATTTGTCAAAGACTTCCTGTTTTCCGATTTTTTCAAATACGTTGATGGCGACGGGCGTCGTCACATCATTTCCCAGGACAATGTCCAAACCGGCTTCGATGAGCTGCCCCGGAACCACTGTCTCCAATCCGGCGTGTGCCGCCAGAATTTTCTGAGTCATTGTCATTCCCATTGTTCTCTCCTTAATGGTGTGAAAGCTGTTCTTTCAATAATTTGTATTCGACCGAATCGACGAGCGCCAGCCAGCTGGCTTCGATGATATCCTGCGAAACACCGACCGTTGTCCATGTATGTTTTCCGTCCGACGTCCGGATCAAAACGCGGACACGCGCTGCCGTCGCCTCGCGGTCGTCAATCACCCGAACTTTATAGTCGTTGAGGAAAATGTTGCGGATTTCCGGATAAAAAACGGTGAGCACACGGCGCAGCGCTTTATCGAGGGCGTTCACCGGACCGTCTCCTTCCGCGGCCCCGATTTCGTCGGCGCCGTCCACTTCGATTTTCACCATGGCTGCCGCCGAATACTTCCCTTCCAGACGCGGTTCGTCAATCGAAACTTTGAAATGTTTCAGATGAAAAAACGGCCGGTAAAGGCCCATCGTTTTGCGCGCCAAAATTTCGAAAGAGGCTTCGGCATCTTCGTAGACATATCCTTCCGCTTCCGCCTGTTTCAGCCGCTCGAGGATTTCGCCGACAACGGGCGAATCTTTCTGCAGGCCGGCATCGATTTTTCTCAACTTGGTCAGCAGCAGGGAACGTCCGGCCTGATCGCTCATCAGAAATCGGCGTGTATTCCCGATGACCGCGGGGTCGATGTGCTCGAACGATCCCGACAGCTTTGTGACTCCGTCGATATGCATGCCTGCCTTATGGGCAAATGCCGATCGTCCGACAAACGGCGCCCGCGAATCGGGAAGAAGATTGGCGATTTCATTGATGACGCGGGAGGTTTCGGTCAGAAGAACCATATTTTCGGGCGGAATGCATTCGTACCCTTTTTTCAGCTGCAGATTCGGAATAATCGACGACAGATTGGCATTGCCGCACCGTTCGCCGAATCCGTTGAAGGTTCCCTGCACGTGAACGGCACCGGCCGCCACCGCGGTCAGCGAGTTGGCCACCGCGAGCCCGCCGTCGTTGTGGGCGTGAATGCCGATTTCGGCACTGCCGGCAACGCCGACCGCCGCCTTAACGGCCTCGGCAATTTCATCCGGCATCGCACCGCCGTTGGTATCGCACAGCACCACAACGTCGGCGCCCGCCGCCGCGGCACAGGCGCACACTTTGACAGCGTAGGCAGCATCGGCCTTGTAACCGTCGAAAAAGTGCTCTGCGTCGAAAATCACTTCGCGGCCGGCCGCTTTCAAAAAGGCAACCGTATCGGTGACCATACGCAGGTTTTCTTCGAGTGTCGTTTGAAGCACTTTGGTCACATGAAGATTCCACGCTTTGCCGAAAACGGCGACCGCCGGCGTTTCGGCTTCCAAAAGCGCTTTCAGCTGCGGGTCGTCGGCCGCACTTGTTCCTTTTTTGCAGGTACTGCCGAAAGCCGTCAGCCGGACGTGTTTCAAATTCAGTCCGGACACCCGTCGGAAAAATTCGATATCTTTCCGGTTGGAACCGGGGTTTCCAGCTTCGGCATAATCGATTCCGAACCGATCCAGCTGCTTTACAATGCGGATTTTATCTTCTACCGTAAAAGCGATTCCTCCTCCCTGAGCTCCGTCACGGAGTGTGGAATCGAAAATCTTTACCTTCATTTCTTTCTCCGTCGAAATCAGTATAATTTTTTTTACGGAATATGTAAATATAAGCAATGACATATTTTATTATACATGATATAATAGTTCGTTATGAATATCGATTACGAATGGTACCGTTACTTTTACGAAGCCGTCAGAGAAGGCAGTTTTTCGAAGGCAGCCGACCGGTTATGTGTGACTCAGCCGGCCGTCAGCCAGGCAATCAGACGTCTGGAAGAAAATACGGGCGTCCGGCTGTTTGTCAGACACTCCAAAACGCTTTCTCCGACGAAGGCCGGGCAAAAACTTTTTTCTTTTGTCGAACGGGGCATCGGAAGTTTTCTGGCAGGAGAAAATTATCTGGAAAAATTGGCCGATCCGAACGGCGGAGAGGTTACCGTCGGCGTCAGCGAGGCCGCCTGCCGCTTTTTCCTGATTCCGCATATAGCGGAACTGCGTCGTCTTTACCCGGATATCAGACTGAATATCCGCGAAGGTTCCACACCGCAGTCGATAGAGGCTCTGACACGGGGCGAAATCGACTGTGCACTGATTTTAACACCTCAGCGTCTTCCGGTGTCCGCCATTCGGATGACGCCGTTAAAAAACTGTCGTTTCGGACTCTACTGCGCGGAAAGTTATCTTGATACGCCCCCGGAACCGCTTTCGGTCAAAGATTATTCGACTTATCCGTTTCTTATGCTTGATGAAAAGACCGTGACGGGAAAAATAATCGATAAATTTTTCACTGCCTGTGATACCCGGCCGAATACGCCGATTATCCTGAGCTCCGTCGGCCTTGTCAAAGATTTTCTCCTTCTGGGATTCGGAATTTCGATTTTGCTTGAAGATTACGTCGGCGAAGAACTGAAAAACGGAACCCTGACGGACCTTCCTGTCAAAGAAAGACTTCCTCAATGCCGTCTGGCACTGGCCGTCAATGCGGAAATGCCTCCGTCACCTGCCGCCGATACTTTTTTCCGTTTTCTGCAGTCAAAAATCGGTACTTCGGAAGAATTCGACCGGCCGGATACCGACACTACTTTTCCGTAACAATCCCGGTCATCGCTTCGGCCGACAGACCGAACTCATCCAGAAGTTCGTCCCGGGTGGCATGTTGCGGAAAACAGGACGGCAGACCGTAATAGCGGTATTCCGGCATATCCGGTTTCAGAAACAGCGGCGCCAATGCCTCACCGGCTCCGCCGGCAGTAACGGCATCTTCAAACAGCAAAACCCGTTTATAGCTTTTAACCGACGATAAAAAGAATTCGGTATCAAACGGCTTCAGAGACCGTAAATCATAGACATCCGCAGGCACGCCGATCGCCGCCGCTGCCCCGGCCGCTTTTACCGCATTCGGCAGCAAAGCACCGCAGGATATAATCAGACAGTCGGATCCCGCCCCGCGGAAAACAAAAGCACCTCTCCCCGGTTCGAACGGCACTTCATCGGCCGCCGACGGCGGACAGATATCTTTCGCAATCCGTATCATAACCGGATGATCGGCTGTCAGTGCATAATCCAGCATTTGCCGCAACTGATTTTGCGTAGAAGGAAGAAGCATATCCAGATACGGAACCGGGCGGTAAATCGAAACATCGAATATTCCCTGATGCGTCTCCCCGTCCCCGCCGACGAGACCGGCCCGATCCAAAACAAAAATTACGGGCAGTTTTTGAATAGCCGTATCGTGAATCACCTGATCGACCGCTCTTTGCATAAAAGTCGAGTAAATCGCTACCACGGGACGACAACCGGACTTTGCCAGTCCCGCCGCAAATGTAACGGCATGTTCTTCGGTAATCCCGGTGTCGTAAAAACGGTTCGGGAACTTTTCGCGAAATTCGGCCAGACCGGAGCCTTCGGCCATAGCAGCCGAAATTCCGACCAGATTCGATACACGGCCGCCGGCTTCCGCCATCCAGTCGGAAAAACAGGCGGTATAACTTTTTCCGGCAGAAGCGGACGTCAAAAACTGACTGTTCCGACCGAGTCCGGCCACACCGTGATAGTGAGTCGGATCGGCTTCCGCTTCCGGCAGCCCCTTCCCCTTTTTTGTGATAACATGAATCAAAACCGGCAGAGGAATTTTTTTGACCCGCCGAAAGATTTTCTCCAGACGCTGCTCGTTATGGCCGTCAATCGGACCGACATAGACAAAACCCAGATTACCGAAAAGGTTTTCTTTCAAAAGAAGTGCTTTCAAAGCATTTCTCAACCGTTTTCTGAGATGAAAAACAAACCGGCCGACGAGCGGAACCCGCGGCAGCAGACGATCGACCGCATACCTGACTTTAAAGAAAAAAGATGAAGCGGCAAAGCCCGTCAGCACCGAAGAAATCGGACTGCGCAGTGTATGACTCGAAAGTGCGCCGACATTCTTTCCGATTGACATGGCATTATCATTCAGCACCACAATCAGATCCCGGTTCAGAAATCCGGCATGATTAAACCCTTCAAATGTCATGCCGCCCGTCAGCGCGCCGTCGCCGATAACGGCGACAACCTTTGATGATTTTCCCTGTAAACGCTTTCCTTCCAGCAGTCCGAGAGCTGCCGATATCGAATTGGACGCATGCCCCGAGACAAATGCGTCATATTCGCTTTCATCGGGACGCGAAAAACCGGAAAGCCCCCCTTTCTGTCTCAGGGTGGCAAATCCGGTTTTTCCGTGAGTTAAAATTTTATGGGCATAAGTCTGATGGCCGACATCCCAGACAACCGAATCTTCCGGCAACCTGAAAACACGGTGAAGAGCCAATGTCAGCTCGACAGCTCCCAAACTGGAAGCAAGATGACCGCCGTTTCGGGTCGTAACGTCAATAATCAGACTTCTGAGCTCTTTGGCCAAATCTTTCAACTGACGTCGATTCAGCTTTTTGATATCAGAAGGAGTCTCAATGAGTGATAAAACATCCTTCTTTTCTTCTTTCATATGCCGGCCCGAAATATTTATTTTTTCTTATGTCTGTTCTTTCTCAGTTTTTTCTTTCTTTTATGAGTAGCGATTTTATGCTTTTTTCTTTTTCGTCCGCAAGGCACAGCTTTTCTCCTTATTGTAGTCTGATTTCCTCATATTATGCATAAGTGAAGGAAAAAGTCAATTGATTTTCCCATTTTCAAAGAGGAAATCCGGTTACCGGTCGCGCCACCCTTTTTCGGACAGAACCTCTTCGACCGCGACCCGTTCATCCCAGGGAATTTTCCCGGCGGCTGTTATGATACATGACTCGTGACCTTTACCGAGCAGAAGAATCAGATCGTTTTCCTCAGCCATTTCCACCGCTTTCCGAATCGCTTCTTTCCTGTCGGGGATCAGAAACAGCGTTTCGTTTTCCGTTTTATTTTTGATACCGGCGGCGATGTCTTTCAAAATGGTTACCCGGTCTTCCAGTCGCGGATCTTCATCGGTAAGGATAATGATGTCGGCATAACGGGAAGCAATCTCTCCCTGAATCGGGCGCTTTTCCGTATCCCGTTCGCCGGCGCTGCCGAAAACGGCTATCAACCGTCCGGAAACCGATGCCCGCAGCGACGGGAAAACCGTCTCAAATGCACCGGGTGTATGTGCATAATCGATAATCACCCGAAACGGCTGCCCTTTGACAACCGGATTCATACGGCCGTTCACCGCATGAAGTTGCGGCAGCAGGGGAATCAGATCGGAGGCGGCCATTCCCGTAACGGCAGAAACGGCTGCCACGGCGGCCATTAAATTTGAGATGTTAAACAAACCGGGTAAAACGGTTCCCGTTTCGACGGCCCCTTCCCCGCGCGGCTTCAGGCAAAACCGTGTTTCTCCGTCCGCGGTTTTGACGCCGAATGCGTACAAATCGGCGGAGGCCTCTTTCAGACTGTAAAACGAAACCTGTCCCGGCCGGCACAACCCGGCAAAAAAGCGACCGTTGGGATCGTCGGCATTGATGACTGCCCGACCGTCCGGTTTCAGTTTTCTGAAAAGATTCCCTTTATCGTCACGGTAACGTTCCATTGTGCCGTGGAATTCCAAATGTTCGTGCGACAGATTGGTAAAAACAGCCGCATCGAAAGCAACCGTTCCGAGACGGTTGTTAATCGGCGACAGCGCATGACTGGTCGTTTCCAATACCGCAATTTCGGTACCCGCCGACACCATTTCGGCCAAAAGCCGCTGCAGTTCGGGTGCTTCGGGCGTCGACTGACGGTACGGATTCGGTTTCACTTCGCTCCCTGCCTGATATTCGACCGTCGAAACAAAACCGCTTTTGAACCCGGACTGTTCCAGCAACTGGTGAATCAGTGATACTGTCGTCGACTTGCCGTCCGTTCCGGTCACACCGATCATTTTCATTTTTAATGCGGGATAATCGTAAAAGGCTGCCGCTATTGGAGCCATCGCTTTCCGCGGCGAAGCCACACGAATCCATGCCGTTTCGGAATTCTTTTTGTAAGAAGGGTCGGAATAGACGACAGCAACTGCCCCCGCATCAATCGCCGCCGATATAAAGCGGTGACCGTCGATGTGTGTACCGTCGGTTGCAAAAAAAAGATCCCCCGGTTTTACCTGACGGGAATCATAGCATAATCCCGTAATTTCGGTCTGAGGTTTACCGTCGAATCCGATAACCTCCGTTGCCGTAAGAATATCATTCACCGTTTTCATAGTCCGATTATACTCCAAAGCCGCGTTTCAGACAAGCAGGCGGGAACGGACATCGGCAATCGCCGCACGGTCACTGTCAGCCACGCCTCCGGACGTCGTCAGCAGGTCGCCCGTAATGGCAGCATTGGCACCTGCCGCGAACAGGGGAATGCCCGCTTCCGGCAAAGCCGACCGTCCGCCCGACAGACGTAAAAAAGCATCCGGCAACAGCATACGAAACAGAGCAAAAACGCGGTATGCTGTTTCCGGGGCGGGCGGAGACAGCGATTCAAAAGGCGTTCCCGGAATCGGCGACAGAAAATTCAGCGGAACCGACCGGATTCCCAAACGGCGCAATTCCAAAGCCATATCCGCCCGATCCTGCCATGTCTCTCCCATACCGATAATGCCGCCGCTGCAAACCTCCAAACCGGCAGCCTGCGCTTCCCGAATCGTCCTGATTTTATCGTCGTAAGAATGCGTCGTACACACGTAAGGGAAATACCGGCGGGATGTTTCAAGATTGCAGTGATACCGGGAGACTCCCGCAGCCGCCAGAATGCGAAATTCTTCCGTCCCCAGCAGACCGTGCGAACAGCAAATTCCGGTACAACCGGAAGCACTCCATCGCCTGTATGCGGACGCAAGTCTCCGGACTTCGTCAACAGACAACGATCTTCCCGATGTAACCACCGAAAAATAATTCAGTTCTTGCCCGCATGCCGCAAAAAAAGCCTTATCGAGAAATTTTTCGTCCTTGAGAGAATAACATTCCGAAGTCGTTTTAAAAAAAGAGGATTGCGCACAGTAGCGGCAATCCTCGCTGCAGTGACCCGATTTTCCGTTAACAATCGCACACAGCTCATACGAAGGTGCAAAGTTTTTCTGCACCTGAAAAGCAAAATCGGACAGTTCGTCGAGAGGTGCATGCGCTGCAACAAGCGCCTCTTCCCCGGAAAGCGGTTCTCCGTTCGTCAGTTTTTTCAGATACAGTTGAAAATCACAAAGACTCATTTTGAAAATCGGATTTGGCCGCTTTGACGACAATTTTTTTCACTTTTTCGGGAGCCGAGACCGCCCGCTGCGGAGCATGGGCATCATCCGTAAAATACAGAGTGAAAAATCCCGGTCGAAGAATCAGCTCGTTTTTCCTCTCGGGGAATACATAAAGCGCAGCTTCGCATTCGCTGTCGTACGGCACCGATTCTGCCATCTGCGGCCGGTAATAAAATTCCTGCTTTTCTTCCCCGTAAACCAAAAAATGCAGATCCAAATATTTGTTGTGGGCTTCCAGAACCGCCTGTTCCCGGGTTTTTGTTTCATATTCGGAAACAAATGCAAGAATCCGGTCTCCGTCGATTTCGTGTTTTCCCGTCGGTGTTTCCGTATTGACGGAAGAAACAAAATCATAAATCCGCCGGGCATCATCTCTGTTCATGTAAAGGGAAAGATTTTCACAGCGGTCGAAAATCATAAAGCCTTTCCCGTTGCTTTCCAAAGTCCGTGCAGATTGCAGTATTCGTAAACCGTGAAATCGCAACCCTTTTCGACCGTAAAAACAGCTTCCGGCTTATCGGCCGCTGCCAGTTTACGAATATCCATCCGCCCGTTTACGGAAAGGGCTATCCACTGAATCAGATGCTCTTCTGTCATGGGGTGGGCAACTTCTCCGACTTTAACCGCAACCTCGCTGTCCGATATCCCGATAACGGGCACATGCTTTTCGACGGCGCCGTCCGATTCTCCTGCCTTCAACAACTTCATCGGTTCGCCGCAGCAAACGGGATTCACCGAACCGTCATTAATCACATAAACCAAATTGCCGCAATGGGCGCAGCGGTAAAATAAATCCATCTTTCCTTTCTCCTTTTCTTACTATAAATCTTTTTACTATTTTATTCAATAAAAAAGGTCATACCGATATCCGATATGACCTTTTCTTTGCTAATTTACCATGTTAATTCAAATACTCACCGTATGTCACACCGGCGGCTTTTGCCTCTTTTTTCAAATCATCCGTTGTGTAATGCACATACCAGTCAACCATCATATTATCCGGTTCCTTTTTTAACTGATCGACATCCAACGCTCCGGCCCATCCTGTCATCCAACTCGTTCCGCCGACTTCATTGGAAAAATGCACTTCCAAAGGCACGGGAGAAATCATTTCATGAGTCTTTTTCAATTGTGATATTTTTGCCTGCGAAAGTGCTGTATTTTTCCACCGACCGTCAGCCAAAATATACGATACCGGTTGCCAGTCGATATAATAAACCACGGCGTCGGGAGTCCAAAGCAGCGCATACGTATGCCAATCCGCCACGGAAGAACTCAATTCCGTATCATAGGTTGCACTGGTCCGTTTACTTGTACCGGGTAACTCGATAGGCCAATGCGTTGTCGTTGCAACTTTTTTTGATGATGTATTCATCGCATGATATTCGACCATATCAAACTCATAATCCCGCCCCAGCTTACGGCCTTCTGCGGAATTATCGTTTCCGTAAAACCAATATGCCATCCAATGACCGGCCGCTTTGCGTTTCATGGCAATTCTGGCAACATAAAGACCGTAAATATCGCCCTGTTTTTTCAACGCGGCGCCGGTTACCCCCCAATACTCACTGTCTTCAATAGATTTATTCTGACCGCCGCCATCTTTCGGATCGCGAACGGTCTTACTCCAATCCGCACCCAAATTTTTTTCAAGTAAACTTCTGATTTCCGCACCCGTTTTTGCCTGCGTCGTCACATTTAAGACATTATCTTTGACATACACGGTGTCGGGGATCCAATAAGAGGAACGGCGATTCTGACACGGCAGCTCAAAATCATTTTTAAAGGTTTCGGCTTCGGCATCCGTAAAATTCAACCTGTACTGCTGTTTAAATTCTTTTTTGCCGACAGCAACCGACACCGGAGGTGTATTCAGATTTTTCATGTCGTTAACATCGAAATTTTTATCCGGCGTCAATTTGTAAGAATCCAAAATGAATTGAGGAATCTCTTCGGAACAGGCCGTGAGCGCAAACGCTGCAATCAAAAAGGCAATGATTTTTTTCATAAAAATTCTCCTTAATAAAAATGAATTACCTGTTAAGTATACCACGGAATTCGGAGATAAAGAAGAATTTTTTAAAAAAAATTATAGAAAAGGATTTATTTCTGATGCATAATAAAAAAACAACCGGACGAGGAGGTTTTCATGAATCGTTATGTCATTATCGGTGCCGGAAATGCAGGACTCGAAGCCGCGGCAACACTTCTCGAAAAAGACGGAGAAGCCCGTGTCGATCTGTTTAACAGCGAAGCCGATTTACCCTATTTTCGTCCTCAACTGACAAAAATTATCGATGATTTATCCAAACTGAAACCGGTCAAACCGAAATCGTTTTTTTCGACTCCCGGTCTTCATTTTCATCCCGAAACAACCGTTAAATCGGTCGACACCGCGGAAAAACGGATTGCCGCCGGAAACAAAATTTACCCGTACGACAAACTGATTTTTTGTACCGGCGCAGATGCGGCTCTGCCGCCGATTCCCAACCCGGGTAAGGCCCGTCTTTTTTCAATCCGTTCGTTTGCCGATGTCCAAAAACTTCATGTAGCGGCAAAAAGCCGCCGAACGGCTGCCGTTATAGGCGGAGGACCGCTCGGACTGGAAACAGCCGAATCTTTAACGCGGCTCGGACTGCATGTCACTGTTTACGAAATCTTCAGCCGTATTTTGGGACGCCAGACCGATGCGGAAGCGGCTCTCTTCCTGACGGAATTCTTAAAATCCAACGGGATTTCGTTTTCTGTCGGAAGCCCGTTCACCGTTACCGGGCCGCACCATGTTGCACCTTACGGCGAACTGCCGCGGCAAACCGATGTCATTGTCGTATCGGCCGGCATTGCCCCCCGCATCCGGCTTGCGGCCGAATGCGGACTTGATGTCAAAAAAGGGATTACAGTCAACGACCGCATGCAGACGTCGGTCTCCGATATTTATGCCGCCGGCGACTGTACCGAATGGAACGGAAAACTGTGCGGCATGTGGCTGCCGGCCGGCGACCAGGGGAAAACGGCAGCGGCCAATGCGGCCGGAGAAAACAGCGTTTATGTACCGAAGGCCGGAAAAATGATGATGAATCTTTTCGGGAAAACGATTCTGTCGCTCGGAACCCCCGAGCCGAAAGGAGAAAAAGGAAAAGCCGCTTCGTTTGTCAACAAAAAAAACGGCTCTTATTTACGGATTTTCACGGACGGAGAACGGTGCACGGGACTGTTTCTGCTCGGAATTCCTTCCGAAGCGGCGCAGGCTGTTTCCGTTTTCGGAAAAACAACCGACAGCTCATTCACGCTTCCGGACGGATTTCAATAAAACCGCTTTCCGCCGAAAAATTATTGACCAACGGCACAACGTCCGCTATTATTACAGCATACAGGAGATTATATGATTTTTAATCCGACCGCCGAATGTATGCCGGTCGAAGAAAGAAAAGCCCTGCAGCTGAAAAAACTGCAGGAGACTGTCCGCAGAGCATACGAAAATTGCGCTTTTTACAGAGAAAAACTGGATCGGGCGGGAATAACCCCCGACGACATCAAGACGTTGGACGATATTGCCAAAATTCCGTTTACGACCAAAGCCGAACTCAGAGAAACCTATCCTTACGGACTGCTCGCCGTTCCGCTTTCGGAGATTAAAGAAATTCACACATCAAGCGGCACAACCGGCATTCCCGTTGTCGGCGCCTATACCGAACACGATTTGAAAATGTGGGGAGAATCGGCCGCACGTTGTCTGGCTATGACGGGAGCCGACGAAAACGACGTAATCCAAAACGGATACGGCTACGGTCTTTTTACGGGCGGCATGGGCATTCACCACGGCGGACGGACGTTGGGAGCCACCGTTATCCCTATTTCCGCCGGAAACACGCCCCGGCACCTGCAAATGCTGCAGGACTTCGGAACCACAACGCTGACATGCACACCTTCATACGCCCTCTATCTGGCCGAAGCGGCGCAGGAAGCAGGCATTAATCTTGCCGAAACAAAATTACGCCGCGGTCTGTTCGGAGCCGAACCGTGGAGCGAAAACATGCGGCTTCAAATCGAAAAACGGCTGAACATCAAGGCCTATGATATTTACGGTCTGACGGAAATCGTCGGACCGGGTGTCGCCTGCGAATGCACGGAACAAAACGGACTTCATGTTCAGGAAGATTTCTTCTATCCCGAAATCATCAACCCGGAAACGGGAGAAGTTCTTCCCGAAGGCGAAAAGGGAGAATTGGTCTTTACGACAATCGATAAAACGGGCGCCCCGATTTTGCGTTATCGAACCAAAGATATTACCTATCTGTTCCGGGAACCGTGCGCCTGCGGACGAACGACCGTCAAAATTCACAGACTGATGGGACGAAACGACGATATGCTGATTATCCGCGGCGTCAATGTGTTCCCGTCCCAAATCGAAGAAATTCTGGCAGCGACCGAAGGATTGCAGCCCCATTACCAGATTATCGTCGACAGAACGGGCAATCACCTCGATTCGATTGAACTGCGGGTCGAAGTCGATGAATCGATTTTCTCCGATGAAACAAAAGAAATGGAAGCCATCCGCCGCAACTTACAGGAAGTTCTCAAAAGCAAACTCGGCATCAACACCAGGATTACGCTGATGGAACCGAAGTCAATCGAACGCAGCATCGGAAAAGCGCAGCGCATTATCGACAGACGGAAAATTTAAGGAGGCAAACATGTCGTTGAAACAAATTTCGGTATTTCTGGAAAACAAATCGGGACGTCTGGCCGACGTCACAAAAGTACTGGGTGACGCCGGAATCAATCTGCTCGGAATGACAATTGCCGATACGGCCGATTTCGGAATTTTGCGGATTATTGTTACCGACATTGATAAAACAATGCAGGTATTGACAGCCAATCATTTTACCGCCAAAATGACCGATGTTTTGGCCATCGAAGTCGACGACCGCCCCAACGGTTTGAGCCTGATTATGGAGATTTTCTGCAAAAACAATATCAATATCGAATATCTCTATTTTACTGTCGACCGCCGCAGCGGAAAACATCTGGTGATTTTGAAGACGGAAGATCCGAACCGGGCGCTTTCGGTTATCAAATCAAACGGATTAACGACACTGTCATCGTTGGAGTAAGCCGAAATCAGACAAAAAAAGGCGGTCCCTACAGGTGCCGCCTTTTTTGAAAATAACTACTTTTCGCGTTTTCTGTCGACAGCCGACAAAAGCCGCTTGCGCATGCGTACCGATGTCGGAGTCACCTCAACCATTTCGTCTTCGTTGATAAACTGAATCGCTTTTTCCAAAGTCATCGGAACAACCGGCGTCAGAATGACCGCATCATCCTTTCCCGCCGCACGCATATTGGTCAGTTTTTTTGTCTTGCACGGATTCACCATCAAATCGTTTTCGCGGTTGTGTTCGCCGATAATCATCCCTTCATAAACGGGATCCCCCGGAACGACAAAAAGACGTCCGCGCGGCTCGATGGAATTCAATCCGTACGGCACACACTCGCCTGCCCTATCGGAGATCAGAGCTCCGTTACTGCGCTCGGGGAATTCTCCTTTATACGGTTCATATCCGATAAGATAGGAACTCATCAAACCCGTTCCTTTTGTATCGGTCAGAAATTCATCACGGTAACCGATTAATCCTCTTGACGGAATTTTAAATTCGATTTTGACACGGGATCCCGCCAGATAGGTCATGTTGCTCATGACGCCTTTCCGTTTCGAAAGTTTTTCCGTCACGATTCCGCTGTATTCTTCGCCGCAATCGATATAGAGATGTTCCATCGGTTCGAGACGGGTCCCGTTTTCGTCACGTTTAAAAATGATATGCGGCCGTCCGACACAGAGCTCGAAACCTTCCCGTCTCATTGTTTCAATCAAAATCGCCATCTGGAATTCACCGCGTCCCTTGACAACACAGCTCTCGTCTGCCGTCGACTTTTCGACTTTAATCGAGACATTTAACAAAGCTTCTTTTTCAAGACGTTCGGTGATTTTTGTCATTTGAACCTGTTTGCCTTCTTTTCCGGCCAACGGCGAACTGTTGCGGTAAAAACTCATCGACACGGTCGGTTCGTCTACCCGCAACCGGGGCAATGCTTCCGCCGAATCCCGACTGCAGATTGTATCGCCGATAAACACACGGTCAATCCCCGCAAGCACGATAATATCCCCCGTTTCGGCGGAAGCGCACTCTTTAACGGAAACCCCCTGATAACTTTGCAGCGCCGACACACGCAGCGGAACACGCTTACCGTCCTCTCCGATCCGCAGCAGTGCCTCGTTGGCGCTCACATGTCCGGAAACGACTTTCCCGATCGCCAGCCGCCCCAAAAAATCGGAATAACTCAAATCCGAAACCATCATCCGAAACGGCGCCGTTTCGTCATAAGAGGGCCCGGGAAAATAATCGACAATCAGATCCAGAAGCGGCTTCAGATCGGGTCCCGGATTGCGGTAATCGCGTCCGGCAATCCCGGCTCTGCCGTTGGCAAACAGAACCGGCGATTCGAGCAGCGATTCGTCGGCATCAAGTTCGATCAGCAGATCGTAAACGGCATTCAGCGTCACCTCGGGACAGGCATCCTTGCGGTCGATTTTATTGATAACAATAATAATTTTCAGACCGGCTGCCAGCGCTTTGCTCAGAACAAAGCGGGTCTGCGGCAACGGCCCCTCGGCCGCGTCGACCAGAACAACCGCCCCGTCGACCATCGACAATCCGCGTTCGACTTCGCCGCCGAAATCGGCGTGACCCGGGGTATCGATAATATTGATTTTGCGCCCTTTCCATTGAATCGAACAGTTTTTCGCGGCAATCGTGATACCCCTTTCCCGCTCCAGATCCATCCGATCCATAACACGGGTCTGAACGTCCTGATTGGCCCGAAAAAGTCCGCTCTGCCGGAAAAGGGCATCGACGAGAGTTGTTTTGCCGTGGTCGACGTGGGCAATGATGGCAATATTGCGGATGTTGTCGTTCTGTTTCATGTTTTCTCTCTGCGTATTTTATAAAAGAAAACCTGCCGGGGAAAGGCAGGTTTTCATCCGTTAAAGCGGGTTTATTTAATCAAACCGCCGGCATTGATGGCGACAGCCACACCGCGGCTGCTGTCAAGCAGGTCGGTTCCGACAATATCCAAACCGAGCATGTAGCGGTCGTATTTTCCGCCGTTCAACAGCGAAAACCGCAAGCCGGTGTTAAACACGGCACGGTGTTCGGCATTCAAACCCGTCGAATAGCCTTTTGCCAAATACGAGAAGTTGGCAAAATCGCAAATCAGGTATACATAGTTTTTGAAAACCTGCGGGAAGAAGTTTAATTCAAACGCGATACCGGCATCGATATTGTCGCTCATATTTTCGGAAAATGTATAACCGAGCAGCAGACTGGTGCGGGCCGGCAACGAGAAGAAATTCCCCTGATAGCTCATAACAAAGTAAAGCTGTCCGAAATAAGCATAGGAACTGTTATTGACATACAAATCGACTGCCTGGAAATTACCTCCGATTGCCATTGCCGAATTACCTTTCTTCGAAAACAGCTCCGAAAACTGCCACTTCAGATTCACCATAAAGTCGGCCGTCACTCTGTGATCGATATCAACGGCAAATCCGAGCTCCGCCTGTTTCAGAAATCCGAGCTCGGCGTAGAGAAGATGCGACATTCCGCCTTTACTGTCATTGCTGTAAAGAAATTTGTAACCGCCGTCCAGTCCGACCGTACCGGATTCGTAATTGACGAAAGCCGACGGCACAACCCAGGCACCGGTAGCTCCGCCGAAAGTCGGAAACATCCGCCCCGCCTGTGCAAAAGAAACCAGAGACAGAGACACAAACAAAAATCCGAAAAGAACTCTTTTCATAAATCCCTCCTAACTGTTTAACCTACTTTAGCAGAAATTTCCCGTTATTTAAAGAGATTTTCGAAAATTAAATTGTTTTTTTCCGAACCTCCGGCGAAACCGGTTTAAACCTTCCTGCGTTCGGGGATTATCGAGAATCCGGGCGATAAGCTTTCGTTTTCCGGGAAATTCCAGAAACAGCAGTGAGATCAGAATCGTCAGCACCCCCTGCCCCGGCAAAAACAGCATCAGAATCCCGGAAACAAGCAGTACACCGCCGACCAAATTCCGCAAAACAAAAAGTGCACCGACCCGAATCGGCATCTCTTCCCGTTCCCTCAACCTCACAAAAAAATTCTCATCCGCTTTCAGAATAAACAACAGCAAAGCAGCCGTTCCGATAACAAACAGACCGGCAAATACGAGAGACAAAACCGCCGCCGTTCCGATACCCCCCTCATCAAAGAAGTCGGACAGCCGCAGCGGAAGAACCGACGGAAAAGACACGTTTCCCCTCCTTAACCGATATATGTTCTATTATACCATAAATCAACGGGAAAAACACCGGACAAAACCGCTCTTTGCCTGTTCATTCGCAAGGTATCGTTCGAATCGAAATCATACAGATTCGAAAAAATATAAAAAAATCACATAAAAATCAATTAAATCATGTTAAACTGAATATCAAGAGAATACATTTCTATGAATAAACTGCTGAAATTATTTGCCGAAAACCATATTCTTACCAATTTTATCGTGGTGCTGGTTTTTGCGTTTGCTTTTTACTTCTGGGGAGATATTCCGAAAGAAGAGATGCCGGAAACGACAGCCGATCAGATTTTTATTACCGCTTCCTATACGGGAGGCACACCGGAAGAGATTGAATATTTTCTGACAAAAGATATCGAAGAAGCCGTTCGGGGAATCGAAGGCATCGACGAAATTTCATCCCAATCTTCGAACGGAAGCGTCACCGTTATCGTGACACTCGAAATGAACTATCCTTATTACGACGATGTCGTCACTTCCGTCAGAGAAGCCGTGGACAGAATCAAAATGCCTGAAGATGTCGAAGACCAGCCGAGAGTCAGAGAAATCAAATCGACAAACCGGTCCGTCATTCAGATTGCCCTGTTTCATAAAAATGAGAAACTGCTTTCCGTCGAGGGACGTCAGGCGGTTCAGGATGCCGGGGAGATGCTGGAATCCCGTCTGCGGGGAATTTCCTTTGTAAATGACGTCTCCTTTTCGGGAAAGGAACAGGAAAGCATCAATGTCTACATACGTCCCGAATCTCTTGCCCTTTACGAAATGTCGTATTCCGATGCGGTCAGCAATTTATCCGGCAGCAACATCCGACGACCTCTGGGAACAATCAAAAACGAAAACAATGCCCGTGTTACGATCAGAGCCGAATTGGATTCGGAACAGAAAATCAGAGATTCGATTCTGCAGGGAAGTTTCTCCGGTAATATGATCCGTATCGGCGATGTGGCCGATGTGGAAACCACTTTCGAACATTCCACTTCGATTCTGAAATTCAACGGTCATCAGGCATTGAACCTGAACGTCCGCAAGACCTCCGATTCGGGCATCACGGAAGCCAGCGATGCGATTCGGAGAGAAGTCGAAAATTTTTTCGCCACTTCGATGAGAGACAGCGATGTCGGTTATCTGATATACAGCGATTCGGCCGAATCGGTGCGGGACCGGCTGAAGCTGATACGGGATAACGGTATCTTCGGATTCATTCTGATTCTGCTGATTCTGTTCGTTTTTTTGAATTTCACGGCCGGGTTTTGGGTGGCTATGGGAATTCCCTTTGCCCTGTTTTTTACGGTTATTGTTACGAGAATGCTCGGCTACAGCGTCAATAACATGACCCTTTCGGGTATTGTCATCGTTCTGGGAATGGTCGTCGACGACGCCATCGTGATTGCCGAAAATATCACACGGTACAGAGAAGAAGGCGTCGACAGGACAGAAGCGGCCGTACGCGGAACGGGCACCGTCATTTTGCCGGTGCTCGCCAGTATTCTGACAACCTGCGTTGCCTTCGTCCCTCTCTATTTTTTCACCGGTTCCTTCGGAAAAATGATTGCGGTTATCCCGGCGATGATTTTTGCCATGCTCGGAGGCAGTCTTCTCGAAGCGATCTTTATTCTCCCTTCCCATATGAATCTTCATCTGCCGACACCTTTCGGCCGCAAACGCCGGACGAGACAGCCGCACGAAGCCGCACACTGGTTCCGCAAAGTCGAAGATGCCTACGGACGCTTACTGGAAAAAGTCCTGAAACGCAGGATTTTCCTTTATATCGTCTTTACGGTACTTCTGGTCGGGGCGGCCGTTCTTTTTGCCGGAAAAATGAGTTTTGCACTGTCACCCAGAGAAGAAACAAACGAAATTTATATTACGGGATATGCCGACCATCCGAAACTGAAAGCCGCCGAAACAGCTGTTTATGTCGAACCGCTTGAAGAACTGATCGACCCCTATCTGGGATCAACAGTCGGTATTTATTCCACAAGAATCGCCTCCTCGCGACGGGGATCGGATACAAACGAAAATTTCTTTTCAATCCGCATCGAACTGCTCCCGTCTCTTGAAAGAGAACTTTCCGGGGCGGAACTGATTGAAGCCCTTCAGACGGCAGTAAAAGAAAAAGGACTGCATTACAGGAAATTCTATATTTCCCAATCCCGATTCGGATCGACGTCCTCTGCCGGCGGATCGCCCATTGTCATCGAAATTCAGGAAAATGACGACCGCAAGCGGGAAGAAATTGCCGAAAAACTTTGCGAAATCATGAACGGATACGAATTTTATCAAAATGCCGAAATCGAAGAACCCGTCAAATCGAAACAGTACCTGATTGATTACGACAGAGATTTGCTTCAGAGACTGAGTATCAGCAGCAGCGAAATTTCAAACAGTCTGCGCACCATCATTCAGGGAAGTACCGTTTTTTATCACTATCGGGATGACATCGAAATTCCGGTAAAAGTCACACTGAAAGACGAATATGCCACCGATCTTAAAACCATTTTACAAAATCCGGTTTCGACCCGACAGGGATATCTGGTTCCGATCGGTACCGTCGTTAAGGTCAGGGAATCAATGGAACCGAACTATATTCTCCGGGTTAACGGACACAGAGTCGTCCGGCTTTATGCCGATCTGTCCTCCGATCGTGTAACACCTGTCGATACGGCCGAATATTTCGAACAAAATATTTTTCCCGATCTGATGGCCCGGTATCCGACGTCTAATATTCTGTTTCGGGGAGAGGTGGAGCAGACCCGTAACTCATCGGGAGACATCTTCCTGGGAACGGCACTGGTTCTGCTTCTGATTTATTTTATTCTGGCTCTGCTGTTTAATTCTCTTTGGAAACCGTTTGTCATTGTCCTGATTATTCCGTTCGGGATGATGGGTGTTGTCTACGCACTTCTTCTTCACAATATGCCCGTCATCAGCTTCTTTACGGCAGTCGGAATGCTCGGTCTGGCAGGCGTTGTCGTCAACGACTCGATTGTTATGTTTGACAAACTGCTGGCAACATACCGCAACGATTCCGGGAATCCTGCCGACCGGCGGAAAGCAATTGCCGATATTTCCAAAACCCGGCTGCGTGCGGTCGTACTCACAACGCTGACCACCGTCGCCGGTTTACTGCCGACCGCATACGGAATTCTCGGATACGACTCGATGCTTTCCGATATGATGCTGGCGATGTCTTACGGACTGATGACTTCGACACTGGTCACACTGTTTCTGACTCCGGCAATTTTCTGCTCTATCAAAACTGTATCGGAAAAACGGGCCGGCAAAAAAAAGGGAGGTCTTTCATGAAACGCGGCATCCGTCCCATCCTGCTGTTTTTATCTCTGCTGGTTGCGCCGGCAGCCCGATGCTACGGGCAGGAACTTCTCGATAAAATAAATAAAGCGGACGAACTGCCTCTGTCCGATTTTCTGACCGCTGCAGGAAAAAATACTTTTTTTGAAGAAATTCTGATTGACACGCTCAATCTGCAGTACGCCGAAGTTCTGGCTCTGCCGGCGGAAGATGTGGTTTTGGCCGTTAAAAGTGCTTACCGCGTTTTGTTTCCTACCGAAAATCCGAATCGGCCGGTGCACGGGTTTGACGGCTCCGTCGGACTGTCAAAACTTTTTGCCGATTCGGGAACCACTGTTTCCTCAACTCTTTCGACAACGCCCTCTTCTTCGGGAGGATCGGATACATCCCGATTCAGTCTGGAAATTGCCCAACCGATCGCCCGCAACGCATTCGGTAAAACAAACCGGACAACAAGAAAACTGACACAAATCGAAAACCGCATTCTCGAAATGCAGATTGTCGAGGCTTACGAAGATTACTATGCCGATCTGATCACCCTCTACTATACATGGCACGCCGAATATGCCGCCCTGATGTCAAGTCAGAATTCCTACACAACAAGCCGTTCTCTTATACAGGAAATGGAAGCCAAATTCGGCTACGGCATTGCCAACAGACTCGATCTGGACAAAAGTAACATCCAGTTTTACTCGAAATGGGATTCCCTGATACAGCAGGAGCGGACTTTCAAAGAAACAACCGACCTGATCAAACAGGCGATGATGATAGACGATACAGAAAAATTATACCGACCCGTCCTTGAAGATTACCGCAATTTCGATGAAATCACGTTTGATACATGCTATGATGAATTCCGATCCTCCAGCCGGACTTACGAAGTTTTCGATTTGACCGAACAGAAATCCGAACTGAATGTCAGACTGAAAGCCGACGAACTTCTCCCCTCTGCAAACCTGTATGCCGCTTACGATCTGGCAGGCAAAGGCATCTTTTTCAAAGACGGTCCCGGAGATCAGTCGATTCGAATCGGAATCGATTTGGAATATCCGATTGCCTCCTCGAAAGCTCGCGCCTCTTACGAAACGGAAAAAATTGCCCAAAAAAGAACGGCACTTTCCAACAGCAATAAAAAAATCGAATTGAAAACACAGCTGCTTTCGCTTTTCCGCCAAATAGAAACCGACAAAGAACGGATAGCTCTTGCCGACAGCCGGATGGAAATGGCCGAACGCATTGCGGAATCGGAAACCAAAGATTACAATCTCGGTAAATCCGATTTAAACGACCTCATTTCGGCATTGAATCAGGTGGACTCGGTTTCTCAATCCCGTATCAATACAATTGTCCGCCGAAATCAGAATATGGTTGAGCTGCTGCGCTTTACCGACAGACTGATAACCGAAGAAGAAGTATTCAAAAAAGAATCAGCGGTCGAGGAAAAAACGGATAGCTGAAGTTTTTCTTTCGGTATACGGCCGATAGAGAAACGGCCAGTCGATTCCCCACCGTTTTTCAACCACACCCTTTCTGTGGGAAAAAGCATTAAACCCGAATTTTCCGTGGTAAAAGCCTAATCCGCTGGAACCGACACCGCCGAACGGTAGGTAAGGATTGGCCAGCTGAATAACAGCCTCATTAATACACCCGCAACCGTAGGAAAAACGGCTCATCATCCTGCGGGCCTTTCGAATACTGCCGGAAAAGAGATATAATGCCAACGGGTGTGAATTTTCGGCTATAACTGCCTCCATTTCATCTTCCGTTGTGTAACCGACAACCGGTAAAACCGGTCCGAAAATTTCTTCTTTTAAACACTCCAAATCGGATCGAAAATTGCCGATATCGATCAGATGGGGAGCCATCAGTTTGATCTCCGACAATGAATCTCCGCACTCGATAACCCGATTGCCTGCGGCGCGGGCCTCATCAACCATCGCCGATAAACGGCGGAAAGCAGATTCGGAAATCACATGAGGCAGTCGGTCATATTCGTCGGTCTCCCGAAACGATTTCCGAAATTCGTCGGCCAGTAAAGCAAGAAAACGTTCTTTGACAGATTGATGAACAATGACATAATCGGGAGAAACACAGGTCTGTCCGGCATTCAGCATTTTAGCCCAGGCAATCTTACGGGCCGCAAAACGCAAATCGGCATCGTGCATGACAATCGCCGGCGATTTTCCTCCCAACTCCAAAATCACGGGAGTCAGATGACGGGCCGCTTTTTCGTAAACAGCCGTACCGACCGATCGGCTTCCCGTAAAAAAAATGAAATCCCATTTGTAATCCAAAAGCAAATCGGCTTCACGGGAACTGCACAGCAGAACATAGGCCTGTTCTTCGTCAAGTGCTTCCCGAAAAATCGCGGCGGTTACCTCTGCCGTATGTCTTGTTTTTGTCGAAGGGCGCAGGAACACCGCATTTCCGGCCGCAATGGCCGCCAAAGCCGGCAGTAAAATCAGCTGAAACGGGTAGTTCCAGGGAGCCATAATTAAAGCCATTCCGAACGGCTCTTTATAAATATACCCCGAATTCAAAACCTGATAAAGAGGTACTTTGACCTTTTGCGGGCGGGCCCACCGTTTTAAATGCCGTATTGTGTGTTTTAAATCGGAGAGAACAAAAGCCAGCTCTGTCTCGATAATTTCAAGCTCCGGTTTGTTAAAATCGGCAATCAATGCATCGATCAAATCTTTTTCGTGATTGCGAATCGATTTTTCCAGTGCTTTCAGTGCCGCGTATCGCTTATGAATATCCAGAAAAGCCCCTCTTTCCGTTGCTGACTTCTGTATGGCATATATCCGGTCAATCTCGCTACGCAAATCTCCCATACGTTACTTCTCCAGTACGGCCCGAATCCGGCGAACGCCCGAAGAAGAGGACTGCTCTTTTTGGATTTTAAAATGCCCCATACCGCCGGTCCGTTCCACGTGAGGACCGCCGCACACCTCTTTCGAAAAATCGCCGACCGTGTAAACCTTGACATCGGTTTCGTATTTATCGCCGAAAAAGGCGTAAGCGCCTTCCGCTTTGGCTTTTTCCAGCGGCATGATCTCCATAGTCACAGGCAAATCACGGGCAATGGCATCATTAACCAGTTCCTCGACACGGGCTATCTGTTCGTCGGTCATCTTTTCGGGATGGGCAAAGTCAAAACGCAGCCGTTCCGCCGTAATGTTACTGCCCATCTGCCGGACATGATCGCCGAGTACGATATGCAGGGCTTTATGCAGAAGGTGCGTTGCCGTGTGAAGCGCCGTCGTCATTTCGGAATTGTCGGCCAGACCGCCTTTAAACGTTTTCTCGGCACCCTGTTTCGAAAGCTCCTGATGTTTTTTAAAAGCTTCTTCGAAACCGTCCCGATCGACAGACAGTCCGTGCTCGGCTGCCAGCTCTTCCGTAATTTCAACCGGAAATCCGAATGTATCGTAAAGACGGAACGCCACTCGTCCCGGAATCACTTTCTGAGGATTTTTCAGAAGATTCGGAACCAGCTTTTCAAACTCCTGAAGTCCTTTGGAAAGCGTCTGACGGAACCGCTCTTCCTCTTTTTCAAGCTCTTCGAGAATAAAGGCTTCGTTGCGTCCCATTTCCGGATACGGTTCTTTGTACATATCGATGACGATACGGGCCGGCACCGACAGAAAGTGTTCGTTAATCCCCAGTTTGCGGCCGTGGCGCACCGCACGCCGAATCAACCGCCGTAAAATGTAGCCCTGACCGAGGTTGGACGGTTTCACACCGCGGTCGTCGCCCAAAATAAAAGAAGCTGTCCGGATGTGATCGGCAATAATCCGCAAAGAAATATCGGTTTCCTCATTTTCGCCGTAAGTGACCGAAGCCAAATCCCCGACCGCCTTTAAAATCGGCTGAAAAATTTCGGTATCGTAAACCGATTTTTTCCCCTGCATCATTGTAACGGTCCGTTCGATTCCCATTCCCGTATCGACACATTTGCGGGACATCGGCAAAAAGGTTCCGTCTTTCTGTTTGTTATACTGCATAAAAACGTCGTTCCAGATTTCAAAGAAACGACCGCAGGAACAGCCGCCGGGGCGGCAGTCGGGACCGCACGGTTCCTTTCCGGTATCGATAAACATTTCCGTATCGGGACCGCACGGACCGGTTTCGCCGGCGGGTCCCCACCAGTTGTCCTCTTTCGGCAAAAAATAAATCCGTTCTTCGGGGATTCCCAGACTTTTCCAGATCGCGGCCGAATCGGTATCACGCGGCGCATCCTCATCGCCCGCAAAAACCGTCACAGACAGTTTTGACGGATCGAATCCGAGCCACTGCGGTGATGTCAGGAATTCGAAACTCATCGGAATCATTTCTTCCTTAAAGTAATCGCCGAGACTCCAGTTCCCGAGCATTTCGAAACAGGTCAGATGCAGCGCATCTCCGACCGCATCGATATCGCCTGTACGGATACATTTCTGATAATCGGTCAGCCGTGTACCGGCCGGATGATCTTCTCCCAGCAGATACGGAACCAGCGGATGCATTCCCGCTGTCGTAAACAAAACTGTCGGGTCGTTTTCCGGAATCAGCGAACTGCCCGGAATCTGTTTATGTCCTTTGGATACAAAAAATTCGATGTATTTCTTTCTTAATTCGTTCGGTGTCATAACCTCATATTAGTGACAAAACCTGCCGTTGTCAAGATTGATTAAACGTAATTCTCGTTCGGATCGTAAATTCGCACCTCTCCCTGCAGCTGCAGTTTGCGGATATGATTGAGAAACGCTTTGGTCGCTTTTTCGACATCTTCCCGCTTCATCGGACCCAACAGCTCACGCTCGTAGCGGATAATCGCCGCCCGCCGTTCGGAAACAGCGCCGTAAATCCGGTTCTCGATTTCCCGGCTTTTGCCTTTTAAAATAACAGCGAGATCGACATCTCCGTAATCCTGAAGAATTTTCTGCAAATCGGAATCATTGATATTGAGAAGCATATCGATTGTGAAGAGTTTGTCTTTGACATCGCGGGAGAGAAGCGGATCCTCCGAACGCAGATCTTCGATGATTTCGTTTTCCAGCTGAGGCGAAACATATTTAAGTATATTGGCCAGCGCCCCGCTGCCGTCGACCGGATCGGTTTTGGTCTGACCGATTTTCCGGAAATTTTCCTGAAGCCGCTCTTCGACAATCGTCAGTGCCATCGCCGACGGTTTTTTTCGGTGCGCCATTTTCCGGACAATATCGATCTGCATCTGCTCCGAAAAACTCTTCAACAGTTCGGACGCTGTTTTCTTCGGCAGATTGGGAATAATCAGCGCAATGACATCGGGAGATTCTTTTTTCAAAAGCAGAAACAGCTGAGTCGCATCGGCATCGGCCAAAAACGAAAACGGCTTTTCGACCGCATCCGGCACCGCCTTCTGCAAAAAGGAACGCCCCTTCTCGACACCCAGTGCATTTTCCAAAATCGTGCGCGCCGTATCCACGCCGCCGTGAGGATCCACCAGACGGTCTTTCAGCTCTTTAAATTCCCGCAAAATTACCAACGCCTCATCGGCTCCGACGGGAGGCAGTGTTTCCATCTCCCTTAAAATATCGGCAACTTCGGAAGAAGTCAGCTGATTGAGAACGGCACCGGCACGATCCTGTCCGAGCAGCATCAGAAACTTGGCCGCTTTACGCACTCCTTTGACTTCCAGCCCCTGCTTAACCAGACCGGCCGACTCGTTGCGGTCGAAATAAGCCGGATTCCGGTCGGGAGCGAAACCGCGGCTTTCCACATTGGAATGAACCTCTTCCCTCAGTTTTTTCAGATCGAGCGTCACCCCGGCCGGCTGAGAATCGAAAACCTGCTGCCCGGGCGACGGCTTCAGTTCGGAAAAAACGGCCCGCGCCGCCTGAGGAGCGGTGCTTCTTCCCGCGGCGGATCGCCTTCCCGACTCTGCCGACGAAACGGCGGCTGATACGGCATCAGAAGCGGCCGACGGTGCGGAGACCGGCTGCCGTACCGTTTGCGGCTGCCGCAAACCGGCCGTTCCCGGTTGGAAAGCGGCAGACGGCGAAACCGGTGCCCCCGCTTTCATATCCTTCATTTTTTTATAAATATCAATCCCGGAAAGTTGCTTAGCCATACCGGAATCATATCACAACAACGGCGAATCTGCAATCGTTTTTCCTTTTGCCGGCAACAGCTGTCCGTCAAAAACAGCAGAGATATTCCTACGCAAAAGCCCCGCCTTGCGGCGGGCCTTTGTCTCCGACGGCAGCCGTACGGCGCCGTCGTTCAGTTCCAATATTTTTCCATCCGTTTTTTCAACCGGTCGCGGTAAGCATCCCAATCGGTAATCGGCTCGGCGGCAATCCCTTCGTCGCAGGCCGCTTTCGCCACCGCCACCGCTTCCCATTCGATCACACGCGGATCGAACGGTTTCGGCACGATGTAACGCGGTCCGAAAGAGAATTTCTCTCCGCCGTACGCTTTGGCTACGATCTCGGGAACCGGTTCTTTGGCCAGTGCCGCCAACGCTTTGGCCGCCGCCATTTTCATGCCCTCGGTAATGGCGGACGCTTTCACGTCGAGCGCCCCGCGGAAAATGAAAGGAAACCCGAGAACGTTGTTGATCTGATTCGGATAATCGCTGCGTCCCGTTGCCATAATCACATTCGGATTGGCCGCCAACGCGGTTTCCGGCAGAATTTCCGGATTCGGGTTGGCCATCGCAAAAATAATCGGCCGCGGGCTCATCGTTTTCACCATGTCTCCGGTCAGCACATCGGCTACCGACAAACCGACAAAAACATCGGCACCGACCAGAGCTTCGGCCAGCGTCCGCGCTTCTGTTGCCACTGCCAGTTCTTCTTTTTCGGCATTCAGTCCGGGACGGCCTTTGTAAATGACACCTTTACTGTCGCACATCAGCAGATTCTCTTTTTTGACACCCGCCGCAATGAACATTTTTGCGCAGGAGACCCCGGCCGCACCGGCGCCGTTAAAGACACATTTCAATTCGGACAGCGGTTTGCCGACCACTTCGGCCGCATTGATGATACCGGCAGTACAGATAATCGCCGTACCGTGCTGGTCGTCGTGCATAATCGGAATCGAACATTCTTTAATCAGCGTCTGCTCGATTTCGAAACATTCGGGAGCCTTAATGTCTTCCAGGTTGACACCGCCGAAAGTCGGCTCCATCGCTTTGACGATTTCGATGATCTTCTTCGGATCTTTTTCGTTCAATTCGATATCGAAAACATCGATGTCGGCGAACCGTTTAAACAGAACGCCTTTTCCTTCCATAACCGGTTTCGAAGCCAGTGCCCCGCGATCTCCCAGGCCGAGAATGGCGGTTCCGTTGGAAATAACGGCCACCAGATTGCCTTTCGAAGTGTATTTGTACGCATCCGCCGGCCGGTCGGCAATTTCCAGAACCGGTTTGGCAACCCCCGGGGTGTAAGCCAGCGACAAATCATCCGCCGTGACGCACGGCTTCGTCGGGACCACACTGACCTTTCCCGGAACCCCGTCCCGGCTGTGATATTCCAATGCTTTTTCTTTTAATTCGTCCATAATTCCGATCCTTATTTTTCAAACGGGAAGTGATAATCGAGATTGAATCTGTCGCGGATATCAATCATATTTTTCTGCAGCGAAACGGGTACCGGACAGCCGTGATCTTTGCGGTACTGCCATGCCAGATATTCTTTTTCGCCGGCAGTAAAAATTCTTTCGGCACCGGGAGCCAGAGTCGACGCTCTCAACTCGCGCAGAATCGAACCGGTAATCTTTTTGAAGATTTCGACACCCATAAATTTCGCCGGGTTGATGGCGATGAAGAAATGCCCCAGCAGAATCGGTTTCGGTTTTCCGTTTTCGTCGACACCGTTGAGCATCTTCATATAATCGTTATCCTGCAAAGCCGTCGACAGAATCTCGACAACGGTCGCATAACCGAAACCTTTGTAGCCGGCGGTTGTTTCTCCCAGACCGCCGAGCGGGGTCAGCGCCGCTTTTCCTTTTGTCAGATCGACCAGAACCTGCTGTGTGTCGGTGCGGCTCTTTCCGTCCAAACCGATGACCCAGCCTTCCGGCAAATCTTTTCCGGCACGGCCGTAAACTTCGATTTTTCCGCGCTGCGAAACCGAAGTGGCGCAGTCCAGAACAAACGGAAACTCTTCATCGGTCGGGAAACCGAATGTAAGAGGGTTGGTTCCCAGCATGTTTTCCACACCGAAAGTCGGCGCGATACTCGGCCGGGCGTTGGTTCCGGTGATACCGATCGTGTTTTCTTTGGTTGCCATCGTCGCATAATAACCGGCAATTCCGTAGTGGGTGGAGTGCCGGACAACCGCCATACCGATTCCGTATTCTTTGGCCTTTTCGATGGCCATCGACATCGCTTTATGCGATACGACATGGCCCATACCGTTGTTGCCGTCGAGGACGGCAACCGCTTTGTCGTCTTTCAAAATATCGATTTTTGTTGTCGGACTTTGAGTTCCGGCGTCGATGCGGTCGAGATAAATGGGTTTCAGGCGGCCGATTCCGTGAGAGTCGATTCCTCTTTTGTCCGATTCGATCAGAACATCACTGACAATATCGGCGTCTTCTTTCGGAACACCGTATGCCATCAGCGCATCTTTCATAAAGCGCTCCAGAGTTTCAAAATCCAGCCACGCACAATCTTTGTACTGTTTCGGGTAATCTTCAATATATCCCATACTTGTCCTCCAACGGGTTTATTTTAAACAGCCGTTTTTTAAAAGTCAAATCTTTTTTTACAATAAAGGCGAACCGATTCTCAAAACGGAATGCAGCAGCCGGTTCGGCCATGACAGCCTTTTGTAATAATCTCCCGGCACCCGCTGCGATTTTTCCTTATCGGCCAGAAACTGCCGCTGAAGGCAGCCGATTTCCCCGGCGTCGTAAAGCACCGCGTTAATTTCGTAATCGAGACGGAAACTGCGGATATCGAAATTGCAGCTGCCGACCGTCGCTATTTTCCCGTCGATAAGAACCATCTTGGTATGGTAAAATCCGTCCGTATACCGGTAAATTTCGATGCCGCATGAAGTCAGATCGTCAAAGTAAGTTTCCGCTACCAGATACGGAATCCACTGATCGACAACCCCTGTCGTAATAATCTGAATCTGAACCCCGCTCAAAGCCGCCGTCTGCAGACTCTTCAGCACATTATCGCTGGGAATGAAATAAGGACTTTCGATATAAACGTAACGGTTGGCATTGGCAATGAGAGAACTGTAGAGCAGTTCAATCGAATCGAAAGAAGAATCGGGTCCCGAACAGATAATCTGAGCCAGAGACCGCTCTTCTTCTCCGGGCATCAGCGAAGCAAAAACATCATCCGTTGTCTCTTCGGGAAAATCGGACTCCGAAGCGGACGGCTGTTTCAGCTCTTTGCGGTCGGAATTGTGCCAGTCAATTTCGAAAATATCCTGCATATAGGCCGCCGAATCGCCTTCCAGCCGGACCATTGTATCACGCCACGTTTTATACCATTTACCGGGTGCCGGGAAACGGTATTCGTCGCCGATATTCATGCCGCCGGTGTAGCACACCTTTTCGTCGATGACCGCTATTTTGCGGTGAGAACGGAAATTGATCTGACGGTGCCCGATGTACGACAGCGGATCGAGAAAATAATGAAACCGGATACCGGCCGCTTTCAGTTTGCGGCGGTAGGCGAGCGAAATTTTTCCCCAACAGCCGATGCTGTCGAAAATCAGCCGGATACGCACACCCGCCCGCGCCCGCTCTTCCAAAATAGCGAGAATTTCTTTTCCGGTCCGGTCGGAATGCCAGATGTAAAACTCCATATCGATCGTTTCGCGCGCCTGCCGCAAATCGTCGAGCAGCGAATCGAATGCTTCCGGTCCCGTAAAAAAAAGCTTTGTCGAGACGTTGGCTGCCAGCGGTGCGCCGCACGTATCCAGCAGCATGTGAACGGTTTTAAAACAGTCGGAATCGCGGGCAATGCCGGCCACCGACTGCAGAAGATTACTGCTGCCTTCCGGATCGCTTTTTATTTTCAGTTTTTCGGCCAACACTTCGTTGGACATCGTCGGAAGGACTTCCAGCCACCGCTTTTGCGCATTCAGCCGGTTACGGTAACGCCGGCGAAGACGGTCTTCCGCCAAAATGCTGAAAATGGTTTTTCGTTTCAGGTTAACGCCGAGAACAATATAAATCAGCAGCCCGAAAAACGGAACAAAAAGCAGAATAAAGAGCCACAGCAGATTCACTTCCGAAGGCCGTTTGTTGTCGGTCAGCACAAAAACCGAGGCCAGAACGGCCAAGATCCAGTAAACGATGTAGGCAATGAAAGCGATGTCCATTTTACTTTCCTTTTTTGACGACGGATTTCAAAACCTCTTCCGCTTCTTCCGCGGATAAAAGCAGAGCCGTGACCGATTCGGGTTGCCGGTTTTCCGCAATCCGCTTCATTAAAATCGACGGGATTTTTCCGCCGACAACGAGATACAACGCCGTTTCGGGATGATTCATGGCCGCATAAAGCGGGCAGAGATCGCGCAACGGCAGACCGAGATACTTTTCGCAGTTGCGCAGCAGAAACTCGAGAATCAGCGAATCGATACGGCGCAAAAGCCGGCTGCGGCGGATTCGGTACTGCAGCAGTTCGACATAAGAAGGCCACACATCTTCGGCAACGATAAAGTCGATTTTCGGCGACCGGTCGAGCGCCAGCAGTGCCGCCGCGGCGCCGCAGCCGACACCGTAAAAGCCGACCGAACGGTATTTTTTTTCGGACATCACTTCGCCGGCAATCCGCGCCAGATCTTCGCTTTCGCAGTAACCGAGCGTAAACCGCTTTCCGTCGGAGGCTCCGTGCGCCCGCTGGTCAAACGCCAGCACCGCCCACCCGCCTTCGATAAAAGGACGGCACTTTTCCCGTACCTGCGAGCGCGACCGCCCCTCTTCGTGAACAAAAATCAAAAGCCGCGATCCGTTCGGGTTGAACCATTCGCCGCGCAGTGTCAGCATCTCTTCGTGACGGTGTTTTTTCCGTTTGAGCAGCACCGATTTAAACGCCGAATGCCGCTTGCGCACGGTAAACTCAACCGGGCGGCACTCCCCGTTTGCGGCCGCCGATTCGCCGAACGCCGCGGACGGCTGCCGCCGCTTGGGCGGCACCGGACGCATGGCTCTGACAATCCGAAAGAAGCGGTGCAGGCGCACGGCGTAGAGAAAACAGAGCCACCCGAGAAACAGAAAAACGCAAAAAAGAATAAACGCGGTTCCCACGCTTTTATCTTATCAAAAAATCGGAAAAAGAACAGCAAAAAAGAATTTTTCTTTTGCCGAAAAAAAGACGGCCCGAAGGCCGTCCCACAATGTTAATTAATCGGGAATTACCTGATCCTCGTCAGATAAATCACCTTGCTGTTCGATTTTTCGTCGAGCACATTTATTTTGCCCTTTTCATCAATTTTACCCATAATGATTTTACCGTCACTGTACCGCAGCGCATTGACCGTAAAAACCCCGTCGGTATAAGTGACCTGATAAATTTCATATTATTCGGATAATGATGACTGATACAGATAACGCCACGTTTTGGTTTCGAGATCCAGACAAACCGCTTCCTGAATCGTGGCGAAATAGAACAGCATTCCTTCAACTGCCGAAGCCACAATTTCTCCGGTCAGTTTATAATCAAACTCGTACCTTTCCAAATTTCCTTCGGGATTATAGACTTCGGTAACAATACCGTCAGTGATATCGACCAAATAGGCACGATCTTCTGTCGCGAAATAGCCTCCTCCGTCACTTTTTACTTGTTTGTAGAATTCCTGTTTTACATCTTTTCCGACAATATTCAACCGGTAAATTTTCAGAAATCCATCCGAAAAAACATAATTATAAAACTTGCCATCCAGACCTACCCATGCAACTTCCACAGGTTCATTATGATATCCACCTCCGGTAAAAGCCAAACGCAAATTGCCGCCGCCGGATCCTTGCCCGATATAATCGAAACTGTAAAAGACATTTCCGTCTCCATCGACAAAAAAATCTGCAGGGTTCTCATTGGCAGCCGAAACCGGCTGGGCAAACACCTGTTCGGGATTCGCAACATTAATACGGTACAGCTCGATGGTTTTTTCCGGATTATCTAACGGCATGTGGGTTACATAATAAATATTGTTCTTTTTATCGGACTGTACAGGGGGCTTAACAGTGCTAAAGGTAAAAACGTCAAACGGAACTCCGACATTCTCCAACGAATAGACCGCCCCCGTTTTTTTGGAAACGAGACAGGCAAACGAATTGTTGAAAACCATCACCATATACTCATCGTTGGCGTGATAAATCGCAGTCGGGTTCAGGCTTTTTGTCGAAGATTTTATACCGGCACTATTGTCATAAAACACCTCGATAACCTCACCTTCTATTGTTATTTTAAACATCACGTTACCCGTTCCCCGCGCTTCCGCTTCCGGCGCCAGATAAAGACTTTCGGCATCGGTAATGTCGAGTTTACTGATAGCCCGATAACGCAATTCACACCCCGTTAGCAACACCAGAGCCGCCAAAACAACCGTTAAACCTCTTTTCATCACTTCCTCCTCCGAAAAACAGATTATTCTCATTCTGTTCACAAAAAAGATGTCATATTGTAAAAAAAAATCAAGTATCGAATTTTGTTAAAAAATTTCGAACAACCGCTTGACAGATTGCCGTTTTTCGGGCATAATCGCCTTACAAACGCGGGTTTAGCGAAGTTTGGTTATCGCGCAGCCCTGTCAAGGCTGAGATCACGGGTTCAAGCCCCGTAACTCGCGTCAGGCACCTTTTCGAAGGTGCCTTTTTTTTATCCGAAAAGGGACGAAAGAAAACTTGAACTTTTTTCCGATTTCCTTTATTCTTATATATAGGAGGGAACGACAGCTATGAATTTCCTGATGAACAACAAGAAGCTGGTCATTTTGCTGACGGTCATTCTGTCCGTGCTGGTCGGGCTGGCGACGGTGCGTCTGCGAATGGACTCCAGTATCTCTTCGGTGCTTCCGACCGGCGATGCCGATTATCAATATAACAACCGGATTTCCGAAGATTTCGGCAACAGTCAGGAGATCATCATTCTTTTGACCTCTCCCTCGTCCGTTTACACGGAAGGCAATCTCAATCTTATTCAGAATATCACGCTCTACCTCAAGCAGAAAAAAGAAATTCAGGCGGAAGGGGTGGCGGGCATCACCGCCATTTTACAGCAGTACAACCCCGATTCGGAAACGCTCGACATCAGACCCGACACAATCGCTTCCATCGAACGGCGCATCGACAGCAACCCGCTGGCGGTCAATCAGATTGTCGATCCCGAAAAGAAAATCACGCTGGTACGGGCACCGCTCACGGTCGAGGCCGCCAACAACGAACAGGCTACGGCCGTTTTTATCGCCAAAATGAAGAGCGACATCGAAACGATGCTCGCGGAAGCCGCCGGCAGCGACAAACCGGCGCAGCATTCCGATTTTACGATCGAATACACGGGAACGCCGATTATCAACACCGATATCACCAATTACATGGTGATGGATCTGATTGTTCTTTTTCCGCTGGCCGTGCTGGTTGTCATGGTGTCGATTTTTCTGATGCTGAAGAGTTTCCGCGGCATGCTGATTCCGCTGGTCATCACGCTGCTGAGCGTTTTGTGGACATTCGGGGTCAAAGGGATTTTCGGCGTGCCGCTGACGCTGACCGAAACGGTCATTCCGGTTGTGCTGATTTCGATTGCCAGTGCCGACGGGATTCACATCACGCAGCAGTCGCTCTACTTCATCCGGCAGGGGGTTCCGGGACAGCCGGCTGTTCTCGATTCGATTAAATTCGTGCGTCTGCCGATTATTCTTTCGGCGGTGACGACGGCGCTCGGGTTCGGGTCGCTGGTCTTTTCGCCGGGACAGTCGATGAAAAACATGGGCATTTTTCTCGCGTTCGGTGTTCTGATGGCAATGGCCTTCACCCTCTATCTGGCGCCGGTGCTGATTTCCTATTTCAAACCGCCGCAGCCGAAATACCGCAAAAAGGCGCTGCCCGAAAAGGCGGCATTGGCGGATGACAAAGCCGGCAAAAACCGCGATCTGGCGCTGACGGTCGGTAACGGTGTCGTCAAAGCCCGCTGGGGCATCTTTGCCCTCACTCTCGCGCTGATTGCCGTCTGCATCCCCGGTATGGTCAACATCAAAACCGACCTCGACGAGGTGCGTTACTTCAAAGAAGGGGCGCCGGTGCGCACCGCTACCGAAAAAATCGAGCAGCACCTCGGCGGCATCACTAACGTCTATCTGGTGCTCGAAAGTCCGAAGAAAAACGGAGTCCGTACCGTCGATACGATGACCGACATGACAAAAATCGCCGCGGCGGCGCTCGAACAGGAGAGCGTTTCGTTCGTCACCTCATACGCCAGCTACGTGCAGTACCTCAACTACATTTTCAACAAGCAGCAGCCGGAAAAGTTTGCGCTGCCCGAAAGCCGTCTCTACACGCAGCGGTTCATCAACACCCTCGAGTTCACCAACCAGGTGCCGAAAAACGAGGTGCGCAAATACATGACCGCCGACGGAACGAAAGCCAACATTCTCATCCGCCTCAGCAACGGCAACACGGTGGAGATGCAGAAACTCTCCGACCGCCTCGACCCGATTCTGCGCGAGATGGGTTACTACGAAGCCGGCAGCAAAGAGATTCCCGAGGGAGCACCGACTTACAAATTCGCCGGCGACTACATCAAAATCAAAAACGGTTCTCTGATTGTCTCGACCCAGATCGGTTCGCTGATCGGAGCGATTATCACGATTTTTGTCTTTATTTCCATTATATTCAAATCACCGCTGGTCGGTCTGCTGATTACGATTCCGGTCAGTATCGCCGTTTTCCTCAACTTTACGGTGATGTGGCTGCTCGGCATCAGTCTCAACCCGGCGACCGCCATTATCGCAAATGTCGGTATCGGTGCCGGTGTCGACTATGCGATTCACTACTACAGCCGTTTCAAGCGGATTTTCCTGCTGTCGCAAAATTACCGGCAGAGTCTGGTCGATGCGTTTGCCGAAAGTTACCGCAGTATTTTTTCGAATGCGGTGTCGGTGGCGGTCGGTTTTCTGATTCTGCTTTTCAGCCAGTACACCATTATCCGCAACTTCGGTATGATTATTTCGCTGACGATGATGACCTCCGCCCTCGGTGCGCTGACGGTGCTGCCGATGCTGCTGTCGATTTTTAAGGTAAAAGTCAGAAAATAATTTGTACCCGCTTCTTTTTTTGAGTATATTAAAAGAAAAAGGAAAAAACGGATGAGTGACAACACCCTTGTCGTGTCGGATGCGGTACTGCCCTCCGCACTGAAAATTCTGCCGCTGACGGCGGCTCCTGTCTTTCCGGGTATTTTTACACCGTTTCACATTTCAGATGACGACGATATGAAAGCGGTTGAAGCCGCCCTGGAAGAAGGCAGCGGTTACATCGGCCTGGTTCTGCTGAAAAGCAGGGAAAAAGAAAACGAAGATCCCAAACTCTACCGGATCGGAACCGTTGCCAAAATCGTCAAACGGATTAATTTACCCGACGATACGGTCAATATTTTTATCTCGACCATGAAGCGGTTTAAAATCCGCCGCCTTTCGACCAAAGAAGGCATCATTACGGCACAGGTTGCCTATCTCGAGGACGAAGATCCCGATACGGTGATGAGTAAAGCCCTGACCCGCCAGCTGATCAAAGAGGTGCGCGACATTGCCGACAATAACCCTCTGATCACCGAAGAGATCAAACTCAATCTGGTCAACATCGACAATCCCGGTAAAATTGCCGATTTCACCTCATCGATTCTCAATATCGAAAAAGAAATTCAGCAAAAGATTCTGGAAACAATCAACATCGCCGACCGGATTGAACTGGTTCTGAAAGCGATTCAGAAAGAGAAAGAGGTGATTCGTGTTCAGAAACGGGTACAAAACGATATCGAAAAGAAAATCGATAAAGCCCAACGCGAATTCTTCCTCAAAGAAGAATTAAAAGAAATCAAGAAAGAACTGGGCATCGATACTGATCCGAAGAGCGACGATTATGACCGGCTGAAAGAAAAAATCGATGCATTCGAGTTTACCGGCGAAATCAAAGAGCAGGTCGATGCCGAACTGGAAAAGCTGGCGGTTCTCGATATCAACAGTTCGGAATATTTTGTGACAAAAAATTATCTCGATACCGTGGTGGCGTTGCCGTGGAAGGAAGAGCCCGAAAAAGAACCGCTCTCTCTGGCTGCGGCCCGCAAAATTCTTGACCGCGACCACTACGGCATGAAAGAGGTCAAAGACCGTATCATCGAGTTTCTCGGCGTGCGGATGCTGAAACAGGATAAAAAGGGAGCCATCATCTGTCTGGTCGGCCCTCCGGGAGTCGGCAAAACGTCGGTCGGCAAATCGATTGCCGCCGCTCTCGGTAAACCGTTTTACCGTTTCAGTGTCGGCGGTATGCGCGACGAAGCGGAAATCAAAGGCCACCGGCGCACCTACATCGGCGCAATGCCGGGGAAAATTCTTCAGGGACTGAAAATCGTCAAATCGAAAGCGCCCGTTTTCCTGATCGACGAAATCGACAAGATGGGTTCTTCCCATCAGGGCGATCCCGCCTCGGCTCTTCTGGAAGCGCTCGACCCGGAACAGAATGTTCAGTTCCGCGACCATTATCTCGACTTGCCGTTCGACTTGTCGCAGATTCTCTTTGTCGTCACGGCCAACACACTCGAAACCATTCCGCGTCCGCTTCTGGATCGGATGGAAGTCATCGAGCTTTCCGGCTACATCACGAAAGAAAAGGTCAGAATCGCTTCCAAATATCTGATTCCGAAAGCGCTGAAAGAAAACGGTCTGACAAAGGAAAATCTGTCGTTTACGCCGACGGCACTGACGGCACTGATCGATTCCTATGCCCGCGAGTCGGGAGTCCGCAATCTCGAAAAGGCGATTCACAAGATTTGCCGAAAAACAGCCGTTCGTCTGGTTGACGACACAAACGAAGAGAAGAAGGCTGTCACCGTTACTCCCGAATCGTTGCGTGATTTTCTCGGAATGGCGGTTTTCAACGACGACGATATAAAAACGGCCGATGTTCCGGGAACGGTTATCGGACTGGCATGGACCGCTTACGGCGGCGACACGCTGATTATCGAAACGCTGGCCAATCCGAGTCCGAAAGGCGGTTTCAAACTGACGGGACAGATGGGTGATGTCATGCAGGAATCCGCGGCGATTTCCTACAGCCGCGTTGTCAATATTTTACCGCGGTACCGCTCCGAGAGCCGCTTTTTTGCCGAGAATCAGATTCACATCCACATTCCGGCAGGAGCCACCCCCAAAGACGGCCCTTCGGCTGGCATCACGATGGCCACGGCTCTGCTGTCGCTGGCTCTCAACAAAAAAATCAAACCCCATTTTGCCATGACCGGCGAACTGTCGCTGACGGGACGGGTACTGCCGATCGGCGGTTTGAAAGAGAAAACCATCGCCGCCAAACGGAATAAAATCAAATCGATTATCATTCCGAAAGCCAACCTCAAAGATTTGGAAGAGATTCCGGAAGAGGTGAAAAGCGGCATTACCTTTTATCCGGTTTCCCGCTTCGACGAGGTGATCGATCTGATTTTCGAGAGGCCGCTGTGAAACGGAAAATGATTCTGCCGGCTTTTGCGGCAGCGCTTGTTCTTTTTTCGGCAGCGGCGGCGGTTGCCGGCGCCCGCGTCGGGAAAGAGGTGCCGCCGCACGATTCGCCGATGGGGCCGCACTTTTCGTTTACGCGCGCGCAATGGGAAAGCACACTGACGGAACTGCCGCCGGAAATCCGTAATGCGATTTATGCCGACGAAGCGCTGTTTTTAAAGGAAGCGGCGGCTCTTATCGACGCCGGCCGCGCCTTTTATGCCCATATCGATACCGTTGTTCCGGTCGACCCGATTGATTTGCGGCCGGCCGATCTGGTCGACTTAAACGACTACCCGGTGCGTACTTCCAAACCGATGCAGGTGCGGCGTCCGGCGGCGGAGGCGTTCGCCGCCCTTTCGCAGGCGGCCGCAGCCGACGGCATCCGGATTGTCGGGATTTCCGGCTACCGCACTTACGCTTATCAGCAGCGGCTTTACGAAAATCTGAAGAATGCGGTCGGCAAGGCGGGCAAGGCGGTTTCGGCGGCACCCGGTCACAGCCAGCATCAGACGGGGCTGGCCATGGACTTCAACTCGCTGGAGCAGGATTTCGACGAAACGCCGGAGGGGCTTTGGCTGAAAGCGCATGCGGCCGATTTCGGCTGGAGTCTCAGCTACCCGGAGGAATACGAGGAGCTGACCGGCTACGATTACGAGCCGTGGCATTTCCGCTACATCACGCCGGCCGGTTGCCGTTTGCAGCGTCTTTTTTTTAACAATATTCAGTTTTATCTGACAGACTATTTTCATCAATACGATTCTTTTTACCGGGAGTACCGCACACATGAGTGAATTACTGGCCCCCGCCGGCAATCTCGAAAAACTGGAAACGGTGTACCGTTACGGTGCCGATGCCGCTTACATCGGGATTAAAAACTTCAGTCTGCGTAAAAAGGCGGACAATTTCTTCGACGACGAATACCGTCAGATGGCGGCGTTAAAGGGCGACCGCAAGCTTTACGGGGCGCTCAATATCTATTTTCACAACAGCGAACTGGCGGTTCTCGACGAAAATATCGATTACATCCGCGCCTACCCTCTCGACGGTTTCATTATCAGTGATATGGGATTGGTCGATCGTCTGCAAAAACATTTTCCGGATCGGAATCTGCATCTCAGCACGCAGGCCAACTGTATCAACAAAGACGCGGCCCGTTTTTACCACCGCCTCGGTTTCTCCCGAATTGTTCTCGGCCGTGAAACCTCACTTGATGAAATCAAGGCGATTAAGGATGCGGTTCCGGAGCTGGAACTGGAGGTATTTGTTCACGGAGCGATGTGTCTGGCCTATTCCGGCCGTTGTTTTTTGAGCCGCTACATGGCCGGCCGCAGCGCCAACAGCGGCGACTGTGCCCACAGCTGCCGCTGGGATTACCGGTATCTGGAAGAAAAGGAACGTCCCGGGGAACTGTTCCCGGTCGAAGCGGAGGAACACTACACCGCAGTACTCAGCAGCAAGGATTTATGTCTGCTGCACGATTTGAAAACGCTGAAAGAGGCGGGTATCGACAGTTTTAAAATCGAAGGCCGTATGAAATCGATCTACTATGCGGCGATTGTCACCCGCGCCTACCGCAAAACGCTCGATGCACTCGACGGGATTCCCGTTCCCGATTTGGAAGCGTATCAGAATGAAATCGAAAAAGTCAGTCACCGGGAGTTTACCCGCGGATTTTTCTTCGATGACGGCGACCCCGACAAAACGTCCGATCTCTCCTACATCCGCCGCTACCGTCTTCTGGGCAAAGTCGGCGAGCCGACCGGCGACGGCCGTTTCGCACTGAAGCTCTACAACCGTCTCGATGCCGGCGATACAATCGAATACATCAGTCCGCATTTTCCGTATAAAAAAGAGACCGGCTGGATCCTCACCGATGAGGAGGGCCGGTCTCTCGAAACAGCCGGGCACGGTCGGACAGTCTTCATCCGAAGCAGCTGTCCGATTTCACCCGGAGATATTCTCCGCAAAGAAGAATAGGAAAAAATTATTTGCCGCCGAATGTCTCTTCGATAACGCCGTTAATATTCTGTCCGGCTTCATCGAAAAAGCCGACTGCCTTGCCGGTTTTGCTCATATCGACTTTCCAGTTGGTCGCCTTTCCTCCGACATAAATCCAGCCGGAAGTCAGACCGGTGTAAAATTTGTTACTCTCATCGCCGATCATAACGATATTCTCGAAAATAACATCGACAGGTTCCTGTAAGTCTTTAACTGTCGTAAACGCTGTTTTCAGATCTTCGTTAATCCCGGAAAGTTTCAGCGTTCCGTTGACGGTGTAGGTTTTTCCGCCGTCGGTTGTTTCGAATGTCAGAGTGCCGTTGTATTTTCCGAGCGGATCGGAATCGGTCACCTCCTTCTGTGATGTTGCATCTTTAAAGTCAATCTCACCGGCTTTGATTCCGTCGGCGTTCGCCTTTACAACAACGGCACCGTAAGCATCGGCCACAAAAACAACAGGAGCATAAGAATTTCCGACGGCATAAGCCAATCCGCCGATTGCCCCCAGTACACCCACCGCCAGACAAAGGGTACAACTGCTCAACAACACAATCAGTAAAACCGTTAATAATTTGAATCTCTTCTTCATAAGATTCCCTCCATAATTTCAGTATACTCACGTTTTCCCGAAAAAACAATCTGTTATAATTAATTTTAGATGAAAAATGGATTGTATTTTTTTTCGTTCCCGATTGTCGTATTCAGGCCGTGTCCCGGCAGAATACGGGTTTCCGACGGAACGGTTTCTTTCAGTTTCCGAAGCGACTCTTTCAGTTGCGCCGTGTTGCCTCCGGGCAAATCGGTCCGGCCGACACCGCCGCGGAACAGCAGATCGCCGCTGAAACAAATTCCGTCTTCGGAGAGCAGCACAACCACACTGCCGGGTGAATGTCCGGGAACCGGGATCAGACGGATTTCGCGGCCGGCAAATCCGACCGTTTTTTCTCCGGTAAAGGCGGCATCCGACTGCGGACATCGGTGGATGTCCCCAATCGGAATCCCGAACAGTTCGCCCTGCTCCTTCATCTGCGGCAGAAGAAATTCGTCGGCCTGATGATAATAAACCGGCACTCCGTACGTTTCGGAGACAAAGCGGTTTCCGAAAACGTGATCCAAATGCAAATGGGTATTGATCAAAAACTGCAGCTTCAATTCCCGCTGCCGCAAAAACCGGTCGAAAGCCAGCCGTTCGCTTTCTTCGTACATGCCGGCATCAACGGCAAAGGCACTCCCGCTTTCCCCGTCGAAAACGATAAAGGTATTCTGCGCAAACGGATTGCAGATCAGCGGTTCGACCTGCAGCATCACAAATCTCCGCGAACGGCACCCGCATCGGCACTCAAAACGTGAGCCGCATACATTTTCAGCGATTTCGAAACAATCCGGTTACGCTTTGCCGGTGTGTAAGCGGCCGCGCCGCGTTCTTCCTGTGCCCGGCGGCGGCGGTCGAATTCCGCTTCGTCTATCAGCAGTTCGATCGAGCGGTTGGGAATATCGATTCGGATTTCGTCGCCGTTTTCGACCAATGCGATTTCGCCGCCGGCAGCCGCTTCCGGAGAGGTGTGTCCGATGGAAAGTCCGCTGGTTCCGCCCGAAAACCGTCCGTCGGTTAACAGTGCGCACGCTTTATCGAGACCGACCGATTTCAGATAGCTGGTCGGGTAAAGCATTTCCTGCATGCCGGGGCCGCCTTTCGGTCCTTCGTAACGAATCACAATCACATTGCCGGCTTTCACTTTGCCGCCGAGGATGCCGTCGACCGCTTCTTCCTGCGATTCGAAAACAACCGCTTTCCCGGTGAACACAAACAGAGACGGATCGACGCCGGCCGTTTTGACGATACAGCCGCTGCGGGCAAGATTGCCGAACAAAACCGCCAATCCGCCGTCTTTGGTGTACGCATAGGGAACGGCACGAATGCACCCGGTTTGGCGGTCGGTATCCGCATCTTTGAAAACCGCCTCCTGTGACCCCAATTTCAGATTGAAGCGGCCGCCGGGAGCCGAACTGTAAAGCTCCAATGCCTCGAACGAGACTTTGGTATTCATAATATCGTACTGTTTCAGTGTCTCCCCGAGCGAAGGCGAATCGACACGCTTCACGGTAACATCAATCAGGAAAGCGCGGTTCAGCTCGCCCATAATCGACAAAACGCCGCCGGCGCGGTTGACATCTTCCATATGATACGCGGAGTTGGGCGCTACTTTACAGATGCACGGCACTTTTCGCGACAGTGCATCGATGTCTTTCATCGTAAAATCGACACCGGCTTCCCGTGCGACAGCCAGCAGGTGAAGAACCGTATTGGTCGAACCGCCCATGGCGATATCAAGTGTCATGGCATTCAGAAAAGCGGCGCGTGTTGCTATCGAACGCGGCAGTACCGAATCGTCTTCGTCGTAATAATAGCGGCCGACATTGCGCACCAGCACATCGACGGCCCGCCCGAACAGTTTTTTCCGTACGGCATGGGTTGCCGGCACGGTTCCGTTTCCCGGCAAAGCCAACCCGATCGCTTCCGTCAGACAGTTCATGCTGTTGGCGGTAAACATTCCCGAGCAGCAGCCGCAGGTCGGACAGGCGGCCCGTTCGATACCGGCCAGCTCTTCGTCCGTCACCGATTTGTCGGCCCCCTTGACCATGACATCAATCAAATCGTAAGCACGGTCGCGGTAATGACCCGCTTCCATCGGTCCCCCGGAAACAAACACGGCAGGAATATTCAGCCGCATCGCCGCCATCAGCATTCCGGGTGTGATTTTATCGCAGTTACTGATGCAGAAAAGTGCATCAACACGATGCGCATTGGCCATATACTCAACAGAATCGGCTATCAGATCGCGGGAAGGCAGCGAATAAAGCATGCCGTCATGCCCCATGGCAATTCCGTCATCAATCGCAATCGTATTGAATTCGGCGGCAAAAAAACCTCTTTCCTCGAAAAGGGCTTTCACCTGCTGTCCGATGTCATGCAAATGAACGTGTCCCGGCACCAGCTGGGTAAAGGAATTGACAATACCGATAATCGGTTTGCCGAACTGCTCTTCTTTCATTCCGTTGGCACGCCATAATGCGCGCGCTCCGGCCATTTTCCGGCCGTCTGTCGATAAAGAACTTCTTAATGGAATCATGTCTCACCTCAATCGAATTTCAGGATTTCTTTGTAAATATCGCGGGCAATCTGTTCGTTATTTTGCGGCAGCGGCGTATTGTCATCGATCAGAACCACGTGATCCTGTTCATTAATAAAATCGTAAAAAAACCGTTTTTCGACTTTACATTCGGAAATACAGTCATCGACACGGTCGACAACCACGGCACCGAGAACCGACGAATCGCGGTAAAGCAGATCCAACCCTTTTTTTCCGGGAGTTAAATACCCCTGTCTGACAATATTCAGGCGGTCACCCGGTTTGATTCCGTCCAGTTTACCGAGATTTATCAGAATTTTTCCGAATTCGTAGCGGACGACGGCTCCGGTTACCGGTTTGGCAGCCGACAAATAAGCCGACAGAGCTTCGGCACTGTTGGCAAAACGGTAGTTACCGATTTTCGTAATCCGGAAAGTATCGGCTCTGAGTCCCGTAGCAGCAAAGTAAATTTCACCGTCCAACTGAATCGACCGATCGTTTTCTTCGAGATTCAAAAACAGAAACGAAGCCGCACCGGAGCGTTTGGCCCGTTCAAATGCTTTGGAAAAAGAATCGACAACAGCCGTATCAATAATTTCGAAAAAATCGTTATCGCTGACCAAAAAGGATTCGTAATATGACAACAGATGCTGCTCCAATCCGTAATGGAATACATTTCCGTTTTTTTTCGCTATATATACGGCCAGAGGGAAACGGGTTCGTATCACCGAAAACTGATTGATTTTCCAGTCTCCCGCGACCTGCCCGTTCAGCCGGTTATTGTAAATCTCCACTTCATCTTTTAAGGCAACATCGTCCGGAAAGAGAGTTGTCAGCTGTTTCAGCAGTTCGGTATAATGACCGTAAAGCTGTTGGGTTTTATATGATTCTCCCAACAGTTTCAGCCCCGTCGGACTGTCCGGATCGAGTCGAAGCCCCCGCAGGATTTCCGTCCGTCCCTGTTTATCGTAGTTTCGCTGAAAATATTCCGTCGCATTTGAAAAATGCCATCCGGCTGCCTCCGGAGCCAAATCAGCAAGCGATTCATCCGCCAGTATCAGATTTTCAAAAGCGATTCGTACAACTTCATCGCCGTAACGGAGATTTTGCGCCTGTTTGTAAAAATCGGCTGCTTTTCGAAAATCGGCCTTCTGACGATTGACCTCACCCAAAAGGTAGTAAATAGGAAACAGATCGCAACGGTAATCCAGAAACGGCAAAAGAATATTTTCCGCATCGCCAGCCCGCCCCTGATCCAGATAAAGTCCGGCCAGGAAAACAACCGCTTCCGAAAAATCGGGTTTCAGGTCAAGAGCAATACGGGCATGAAGTTCCGCTGTAGCCTCGTTTCCGGTCCGACGGTAATGACGTGCGGTAATTAATCGGACATTGATATCATTCGGAAAAACCGACAGACATTTATCGATATAATTCCGTGCCTGACTTTCGCTGCCCAGTGAGTCGTATATGACAATCATGGAAAGCAGAGCCCTCTTATCATTCGGGACCATTTTCAAAATCGACTCGTACGATTTCAACGCCGTATCGTAAGTTCCGGCAACAACCGCCAAATCGGCCAAACCGAGACGGGCATCGACATTAAACGACTGCCGGCGCAGAACCTCCGTGAAAAGTTCCCTTGCTTCATCGAATCGTCCGAGACCGACGAGAATCCGCCCTTTCAACGTCAGAAGGTCGACATGCCCCGTATTCAGCTTTTCGGCGGTTTCGGCAAACTCCAAAGCCTGCTCGTACTGTCCCATTAAAAAAAGAAGTTTTGCCAATCCGAAATGGGGTTCGAAATAATACGGGTTCTTTTCGATCGCGTAATGAAAATATTCGGAAGCCGTGTAGTCATCATAGCGCTCCAATGCCTCAAGACCTTTCAGGTAGTTTTCCCGCGCCGTCGTAAAAGGCGGTCCCGCAAAAAGCGCCGCAGAAAAGAAAATGAGGCAGGCTGTTAATCCCCGTTTTTTCATTCTACTTCTCCTGTTGTCCGTTGCTGACAATTTTTACGATTTTGATTTTATGATTCTCGATTTCCTGAATGATAAAATCCAAATTTTCGTACGAGACTTTTTCATACCTCACCGGTATTTTTCCGAACAGGTTAAATACAAATCCGCCCAGTGTATCCACATCTTCGTCGGGTAATTGAAGATTCAGTTTTTCGTTCAGATCCTCGATGTTGATACGGGCATCCACAAGCCACGAATGGTCATCCGCCTGTATCACTTCGTCGCCCTCGTCATCGAATTCATCCTGAATCTCCCCGACAATTTCCTCGATAATATCTTCCATACAAACAATACCGGAAACACCGCCGTACTCATCGACGGCAATCGCAATATGTACATGACGTTTTTTGAATTCCGACAGCAGCGAATCGAGACGCTTGCTTTCCGGAATAAAATAAGGTTTTCGAATCAGTTTCTTCAAATCAAATTCGGATGACTCACGGTTCAAAAGAACGGAAATCAGATCTTTAACATAAAGGACACCGATAACATTATCGATAGTCTCTTCGTAAACGGGATAGCGGGAATAACCGTCCCTTTCGATGATTTTCAATACTTCGTCAAGCGTCGCAACGGCGGGGATAAAAACCACGTCGATACGCGGTACCAGAACCTCTTTAACCGCTGTTTCGGAAAGTTCGGTCACACCTTCAATCATATGCTGTTCCTGCTGAGCCAGCACTTCGTTTTTTTCTTCTTTGGCTTTACGTGATTTTAAATTAAACACTTTTTTTCAGCTCCTGTATGATTTCTTCCTGATATTTCAACATCGGGTCGTCGGCTTCATAACTCTTGTGTGCGTAGCCGGACAAATGAAGAATTCCGTGAACCGCCAACCGCAGCCACTCGGTTTTCTCATCCTCTCCGAAACAGCGGCAGTTTTCGGCAATCTGTTCGGGACAAAAAACCAAATCGCCGGCATAGTAAAATCCGTCCGGCTGAACTTCCCCCTCCTGCGGAAAAGAAAGGACATCGGTCGGAGCATCGGTATCACGAAAATCCCGGTTAAGGACGCGAATCGTCTCCGCATCGGCAATCACGACAGACAGTTCCCAGTTATCGATTTTTAAATAGTCGAGAACCGCAATGAGCTGTTTTTCGAACACTTCTGCCGGAAACGGCAACGGAACATCTTCCCGAATTTCAATATTATTCATTTGTTTTTCCTCTTCCGGCATCTGCCCTGTCCGGATACTCGGGACGTGTATGCAGATTACTGCACACCATCCGCAAAATAACCGATTTAATGGTATTGACGTCACTGAAAGTCAGCCGGGATTCGGCAAACTGGTCATTGGCAATTTTGTCGGAAATAATTTTATCGATAAATTTTTCTACCTGAACGACGGATACGGGGGACGGCAGCGACCGGGTCGCCGCTTCCACAACGTCGGCAATCATGACGATTCCGGCTTCTTTGCTTTGCGGTAAAGGTGTCTTATACGAATAATCTTCTTCCGTCGGTACCGATTTTCCCTGCTTCAAAGCCTGCACATAAAAATAGTTGATGACGGAGTTACCGTGATGCTGCTCAATAATATCAATCACTTCTTCCGGCAAACGCAACGCCTTTGCTTTATTGACACCGTTTACGACATGTGATTTGATAACCACAATCGACAGATTGGGCTGTATGTCGTCATGCTTATTGATACCGGTCTGGTTCTCGGCAAAAAACTCCGCCTGATCGATTTTTCCGATATCGTGGTAGCAGGCTCCGCACCGCGCAAGAAGAGCGTTGGCACCGATCTCGCGGGCAGCCGCTTCCGCGTAATTGGCAACAGCCATCGAATGGGCATACGTACCGGGCGCCAATGCGTCCATTTTCTTGAAAATCGGCAGATTCTTATCCGAAAGCTCCGCTAACCGAAACGGAGTCGCAAAGTTTAATCCGATTTCCAAAATCGGCAAAATTCCCAAAGCCAGAACGGCTGACAGGAAAGCATTCAGGGCCGAAATGATCAGATAAAAAATCATCACCGGAAACGAAAAATCATACAAAAAAGAGACCGAAAGCCCGGCAACAGCCTGAATCCCGGACAGTTTTGCCCCTGCTTTCAGAATATCCTCCCGACGTTCGACTTTTTTCAACGAAATGCCGGCTCCGACTCCCGAAAAAACCGTCAGAATAACGGTTCCCGGATCGGCGTGAAAAAACAGCATCAGCCCCGCACTGCAAATTAAAGTCAGATAAACGGCGGCTGCCGGTGAAGAAAGCACACCCGCAAGAAAAGCGGTCAACCCCATCGGAAGAAATAATCCCGGCAGACAGTTATCCGGTAACGAAACCAGTTCCTGCCAACAGATATAAAAGACAACCAGAAACAGTGCCAGCACATAAAAAACAATCATCTGATTCAGCCGCAGGTTTTCTCCGAGAAACGGTTTATCCAGCAAAAATTTGGCAAGAATAAACAGCAGCAGCAGATAGACAAAAATACCCAACACATTTGACAGACTGATCCGGATTGACGCCCGGCGTAAATAGTCAAGTGCATTAATTTGGGCGGCCGTTACGGGATACCCCTTTCTTAACAGATATTCGCCTTTATTAAATGAAAATTTGACCGGATCCGACTCGGATTCGGCTTTGGCTATTGCCTGAGCCGTCGCCCTCGGACTGTAGAAGATATTCTCCGTTATAAATTCTTTCAACAGACCGGCCACCAAATCGGCAGACGCTGCGTTTAAATTACGGTTTTTGAGTTCGTTGGCAACCAGGTTTTCGCAATTTTTCAGCGTCAGCAGCGATGATGCGGGCACTTCTTCACGCAAAAGGGCATTTCGCTTGTCCCGCTTCAGAATGACAACGACACGATCCGCATCGCTTTCATTAATCTTAACAATACCGAGAACGTATAAATATCCCAAAACGCGTTCCGATGTCTCCAGCAGCCCGAGACTGTTCGGATGGGCATACAGACGACGCAAAAGTTCCGTGTCGAGATAAAAATTTTCGGATTCGGCAACGGCACCGAACTCTTCGAACGGGCGATGTTTTTCCACCGACTCCCTGAAAATTTCGGCAAACCGGGAAAAATTCTTTTCGGCTTCCTGTGTCCGTACGGAATCCATCAGATAATAAGAAGGAACCCCCGACTTCAGTTCTCTGAGACGGGCTTCGGTTGCTTCCCGATCCACAAAAGTCATATCCTCTTTCAGAATGATATCGAAATCGGCAATCATCCCTTCCTGAATATCCGCATAACGCAATTTCAGATAAGGAAAATCAAAAAGATAAGAGCAGAAAACAGCCGAAAAAATCAGAATAAAGAAAACCGCTCCGACCGCTGCTTTTTTCTTCTTTGAAAGAGGAATTTCTTTAAGATACCGAACAAAACGTTTGACAAATTCAGGTTCTTTCATAAGCATCAACAATTTTTCTGACCAACCGGTTGCGGATAACATCTTCCTTGTGAAACCGGATAAACGCAATCTCATCGATATCCGAAAGAACGGAACAGGCATGCAGCAATCCGGAATGCTGCCGCTTGGCCAAATCGATTTGCGTATCATCACCCGTAATGACAATTTTTGAATTCTCGCCCATTCGTGTCAGAAACATTTTCATTTGTTCGACCGTTGTATTCTGAGCTTCATCCAAAATAATATAGGCATTATCAAGACTCCGGCCACGCATATAGGCCAGAGGAATCACTTCAATCAGCTTCCGTTCCTCGTAAAGCTTAATGGTTTCCGCGGGCAAAAAGCGTTCCAGAACATCATAAATCGGTCTCAGATAGGGGTTTATTTTCTGCTGCAGATCCCCCGGTAAAAATCCGAGGTTTTCGCCGGCTTCGACGACGGGACGCGTTAAAACAATTTTCCGCATTTCCCTGTTTTCGAGGGACTGCATGGCATGAGTCACCGCGATGAAGGTTTTTCCCGTTCCGGCAGGGCCGATAGCAAGTGTAATATCGTAATTTTCCAACGTGTGAATCAGCTCTGCCTGACGAACGGTACGCGGAGTCACAACGCTTTTGGGCGTCGGCACGATTTTTTCGGTTTGCAGCAGCTGTTTTGCAAACGTTTTACGGTCCCGTACCGCAAAAAAAAGACTTTCGATTTTTTCGGGAGACAAATCCCCTCCGGCGCCGGACAAGGCAAACATTTCTTCGATAACACTTTTAAACAGCAGCTGTTTCGGTTTCGATTCCTCTGCGTAAATGATTTCATTTCCGTACGAAAAAACTTTCCCGTCCAGCAAAGAGCCCAGTATGGTCAGATTTTCGTCATTTATGCCGCAAACCAGCTGAAAGCGATTTTTATCATCTATTGAATAACTGATATGATCTTCACTCATATTCCGTAAGCCCATTTTAACACATATCCGCAACTCTGAAAAGTGTTTTTTCGGATTCCGGACTATTCCAAAACCAATTCATCCATTTCATTGACACGAATGTTGTTCTTGAACATACCGATCGAACGCCACTGAACGGAAATCGAAAATGTCCTTGCCCATTTCTCATACGGATCCGCTATACCGTTGGAATCTGTAAACTGTTTCGGATAACCGTTATATTCGAATACCAAATCCCAATCCATCAGCGGAACCGTCACCTTCAAATCCAGCTTCTTCAGTTTGAAATACGCGGCTTTTCGATCTTCGTCATTAAAGAAATTAAACGACATGAGAATATCTTTAAACGGATTCCGGTACATATTCTCGAGACCGGCATTGGCCGCATTCTTTTTCGAATATAAAAAAGCAGTTGAGTTCAACGATGAGGAACCGAAACTGATTTCAAACAGATTAAAAAGTTTCATAGTAAACGATAAATCGAAAGAAAGCGTCGTATTGGTATACTGGATCAGATCCGCTTCATAGGCAAACGCCACATTAAAGCCCAATGTCAGACGGTTTTTGAAAAGCGGATCCGATTCGTAATTATAATTGAATTTCATATTAATGGTGCGGGGACGAAGCCGTTTTTCAAAATCGGTCTCATAATCCTCATGATCCGTTTCCGTAATATCGGACCATGTACCCGTATTTTTATCGATACGTTTCAGATAACTGTTCGAACTGACAAAATCGAATGTAAAATACCAAAGTTTCAGGCCGAACGCGGCACGGGAAGGCACCGGCAGATTATTATCGAGCGCCACATCGAATGTTTGGGAAAACGTCAAATTATTCTCAAACAGATTCATGGTGAATGCCGAAGAAGATGTCTTCAGATAATTATCCTGCATGTTATATTGCACCGACTGTGTCAGTGAAATTAAGTCTTCGTAGAGTTTAAACTTGGATGAAAAACTCAGGTCGCCGTATTCCCACTCTTTGCTCTTATCTTCCTGTGTGACCTCGTTAAACGGCAAAGTAACGGAAAAATCAAACATTTTAAAATCAAACGCGAACCGCGGCTGAAATTTCAGATTCAATGGCGGCAGATAAGCGGACAAAGAAATATTCTGCGTCATATCCGAAACGGAACTGACAAAATTGAAATCGAGAGAATGCTGTTCAACCGTGTCCTGATTCCAGGACGGCAAAAAAAGATAATAATCGGCATTTTTATCCAGTTTGACGACATCGGATGCCGACAAAATACCGTTATCGATATTGTCCTGAACACTGGAATCATAGGCAACCTCAACCAGTTTGGTTGTGAGATTGTACGCCAGATTGGTTCCGGTCAGTCCCGGTACTGTCTTCAGAGGATTGACTCTCAAACTGAGTTTGTTTCGCAAAGTAAAAGAACGGTCTTTCAAATCATCCAACGCATAATACTCTCCGCGTGTTTGAATACCGTTGCTGCCGGACGAACCGGAAGACGAATACGGATCATCAGGGTCGGAAACATCGTAAGTCCAACGGTATTTGAAATCGGTCTCCAAAGTGTTATTCAGAACAACAGTCGAATTGTACAAATCCATATCGTATGTCAGTGATCCCGTCGTGGCAAAATAGAGGCGGTGAAAATCCATATCGGCCAAATCAATTTCGACAGGATATAGCCAGTCATTGTAACGCGTATCTCCGGTCAGTTTGAAATTGATATTGCTGATATTGTATTTCAGAGAATGTTTGATAATGCTGTCCGTCACGGTATAATTCAGCGTATTGTCGGAAAGATATCCGTTTTGTTTGAATGTATCGGCCGGATTCGGTTTCGGGAGAGTCTGAAAATCAACGATACCGGATATTGTTTCCTCATCCGCTTTTTCTTCCGCGTTCCACGGCGAATGAAAACCTTCGATTTCGGTTGCCGCGGTTTGTGTTCCGGAAGCCGCTCCGGACGACACGGAATGATCGAAAAGGGTTCCGCTCAAAGTCAGCTTCAGGTCAGGCGCCGTGTACGATTTCGGACGATAAAAATAACTGGTATAATTGGCTCTCGGGTCATTGGCATCAACATAATAGTCGTCAAGAGGCTTCGTTTTATCGTACTCGCCGGTTTCCGGATCTTTGGCGTACTGAAATCCCGTAAATGAGGCAACACCGTAGCTCAAACTGAAATTCAAAGCGGAAATATTCAGTTTAAAATATTTATCCATAAAACTTTTGACATCCTGATTCTTCGGATTGATATTAAACGAACTGGTCAGGTCCCATTGAAATTCGGAGACTGTTTTTGTCGTTTCGGTTGTTTCGTCCGTTTCACTCAATCCGACAAGCCCCTTCCAGTCAAAAGTTTCTTTCCGCTTGGACAAATAATCGATTTCAAAATCTTTATCGGAATAATACGGAAGCTGAAGCCGGAAATTATATGCCGAATCGGAAACGGTCATATCGAACTCCGACTTAAACCGAAACGGCAATGCCGTATTAAATAAATAAGACTGCTGATAAAACGGCTTATAGCGGTAAATTTTCTCCGCCTCGTTTTCGACATCCGGTGTCGTATCTTTCAGATAGAAAAAATTATCGTTTGTCGCAATCGGACGCAATCCCAAAGCGAAAAAATAATTAAGACTTTTCAGCTGCTTTATCTGTTTCAATTCACCGGTAATTCCGGCAAACAGACCGTATGTCGGATAAATGTCGAAATATATTTTGGAATAACTCTCTTTGGATTCCAATTCTTTACGAATCGCGTCGGCGCGACTCTCTTCTTTATCGGCATCCTTTTTCCGATTGACCAGAAACAGTCCGTCCAGTTTTTGCTCATAATCACCGGAATCGCTGTTGTAATCCATAAAACTGAACGTATTGTCACCTTCGTCTTTTTTCTTCCCGAGAAGGTATGTTGTCGTCTGCATGAATGTTCCCTTTTCCGTATCGGTTCCGAAATTGGGATTAAAGAAAATATGATCGCCCCAATAAAGAAAATAAGGGAAATAAAGCAACGGCACATATCCGACTTTAAGAGTCATATTTTTGACGGCCCACTCTCCGGGACCGAGAATCCAGATTTTATCGGCCGTAACCGAAAAATAAGGATCTTCGAGATTGGACAAAGATGTAATCACTCCGTTTTCCATCGTGATATTGTCGTCTTTGTTTTTGATAATCCGGTCGCCCGTATAATAAAAGGCAGAGGACTTTCCCTCTTCCACTTCCTGGTCTTTTTGGGTGACACCGCGGAAAATCACTCCTTCCCAATCTTCGATATTAAAAGTCAGGCTTTCGCCGCTGAAAACATCGGTTTTATCTCCCGAATTCCGTTCATACCGGACATTGCCGATCGCCGTAATGTATTTCTGTTTCTGATTAAAAAGAATATTGTCGGCCTTAATTTTATGGGTCGAATTATTTTTCGTATCCTCCAGAAGAATCGCAACATTTCCGATCAGTCTGACATACGATTCATCCACTTTCTCGATTTTAAAATATTCGGTTGCTTCGGCATTATCGATAGTGATTTTTTGTCCGCTGCCGCCGCTCCCCGACAATCCGCTGCCGCCCGCTTTGTAGTATTCGGTCAGCCGCGAACGCAGCTCCGAAGCCGATCCGGTATCCGGTAAACGCAAACGCATGCACCAGTTCTGCAGCTCGTAATAGCCGGCCGACTCGATATCCTTTTTCAGCGTCTCGGAGAGCAGCGTTTCCTCTGCGGAAAAATCATCACCGCCGTCGGCCGCTGCCGTTTGCGGTTTTTCGTCGGCCGGAACGGCCGCACTGCCGCCGTCAGCCGCCGTTGCGGAAGAGTCCGTTACCGCATTTCCGCCGCTTTCCTGCGCGAACAGAGACAAAGAGAAAAACAGAATCACAATCGAAAAAACGATGCGAAAACTAATTCTCAGCGCCTTTCTCCTTATCAAAAATCTGCTTTAAATAATATCCCGTATACGATTCTTTGACTTCCGCCAATTCTTCCGGAGTTCCGCAGGCAACCAACCGCCCGCCGGCATCTCCCCCCTCGGGTCCCAAATCAATCAGATAATCGGCCTGTTTAATCACATCCAAATTATGTTCGATGAGAATCACGGTGTTACCCCGATCGGCAAGCAGCTGCAGAATTTCAAGCAGTCTGCACACATCGGCAAAATGAAGTCCCGTCGTCGGTTCATCGATAATGTATACCGTATTTCCCGTATTCTTTTTAATCAGCTCCGAAGCCAGTTTTATCCGCTGTGCCTCGCCGCCCGAAAATGTCAGTGCCGATTGCCCAAGGCTGATATAATCCAGACCGACATCCGCAAGCGTTTTTATTTTGCGGTGCAACGCCGGGTGTTTTTCAAAAAAAACAAGCGCTTCGGCTACCGTCATTTCAAGAATATCGCTGATATTTTTCCCTTTATAGCGGATTTCGAGAGTTTCTCGATTATAACGTTTTCCCTTACAGACATCACAGGTTATATGAACATCGGGAAGAAAGTGCATCTCGATTGTATTGACACCGTCTCCGTTACAGCTTTCGCAGCGACCGCCGCTGACATTAAACGAAAAACGTCCGGGTTTATATCCGCGCGCTTTCGATTCCGGAAGAGAAGCAAAAAGATCGCGTATTTCCGCAAAAAACCCGACATAAGTGGCCGGATTCGAACGCGGAGTCCGTCCGATAGGACTTTGATCGATATTGATGATTTTGTCGGTGTACTCCATTCCTTCGATACGGGTAAAAGCGCCGGTTTTCAGCCGCGTCCCGTTTAAACGGTTACTGAGGGCCGGATACAGAATCGTTTCAAGCAGGCTCGATTTTCCGGAACCGGATACCCCGGTAATGACCGTAAAGGCGCCCAACGGAATCGAAACATCAATTGATTTCAGATTATTTTCCGATGCACCGACGACCGTCAGAAAATGTCCGTTACCGGACCGCCGCTGACGGTGCGACTCGACTTTAAGCAGACCGCTTAAATAACGGCCTGTCAGACTTTCGGGAATTTTCATAACCTCTTCGGGAGTCCCTCTGGCAACAATCCGTCCGCCGTGAACACCGGCACCCGGCCCCAAATCAACAAGATAATCGGCTTCACGAAGAGTCTGTTCGTCATGTTCGACGACAATCAGAGTATTCCCGAGATCACGCAGCGATTTCAAAGAATCAATCAGTCTCTGATTATCCCTCTGATGCAATCCGATCGACGGCTCATCCAAAATATATAACACACCGGTCAGATGGGAGCCGATTTGCGTTGCCAGACGAATGCGCTGAGCTTCCCCGCCGGACAACGTTCCGGCACTCCGCTCAAGCGTCAGATATCCGAGCCCGACATTATTTAAAAAAAGAAGCCGTTCGCGAATCTCTTTTAGAATCTGCATGCTGATTTTTTCTTCGGTTTGGCTCAGTTTCAGTTCTTCGAAAAAAAGTTTCGATTTTTCGACGGAAAGACGGCACAACTCGTGAATATTCAGTCCGCCGACAGTTACCGCCAACGCTTCCGGTCTTAATCGTCGACCGCCGCAACTGCCGCAAACCTCGCTGCGCATAAACTGTTCATACCACGATTTGACGTTGGCATACTGTCCCGGCTCGTAATACCGGCGCCTCAAATCGGTAATAATTCCCGGAAACGGCTCGTTATATTCCACCCGCGAATGCCGGTGCCGGGAAACAAAAGAAACCTTTAACGGCTTACTGTCGCCGTAAAGCAGCATCTGCCGAATCTCAGGCGCAAGTTCGCCGAAAGGAGTATCCGTCGAAAAACCGTATTCCGCCGACAATACCTCCAGCCATGCCTTCAGCCACTGCGAATCCTTTCCCGGAATCACGGCTCCGTTGTTCAGAGACAGCGATTCGTCGGGAATCACCAGTTCCGGTGCAAAATCCATTGTCATACCGATTCCGGCACAATCGGGACATGCCCCGTACGGATTATTAAACGAAAAAAGGCGCGGCTGCAATTCCGGGATTCCGATACCGCAATGGACACATCCGGCTTTCTGCGAGAAGAAACGGCTGTCGTCATGACCGCAGTCGATTTTCACCACACCGTCGGCCAGGGACAGTGCCGTTTCGATCGCCTCCGCAATACGGTGACGGCTATCGGAAGACAACAGAATCCGGTCAACGATAATATCGATATCATGCTTGAATTTTTTATCCAGTTCGATTTCTTCATCCAGCAGACGAATTTCGCCGTCCACACGGGCACGCACAAATCCCGATGCTGCGGCGTCCGAAAAAATTTTCTTAAATTCTCCTTTCCGCCCCATGACAACCGGAGCCGAAACAACAATCCGGCTGCCTTCAGGATAAGAAAGAACCGCATCCGCGATTTGATCGACCGACTGTTCCCGAATCTCCCGACCGCAACGCGGACAATGGGGAATCCCTATACGGGCAAACAGCAGCCTGTAATAATCGTAGATCTCGGTAACCGTACCGACTGTTGAGCGGGGATTTTTATGAGTCGTTTTCTGTTCTATACTGATGGCGGGAGAAAGCCCCTCTATATATTCGACATCCGGCTTGTCCAGACGTCCCAAAAACTGTCTGGCATACGCCGACAAAGACTCGACATAACGGCGTTGCCCTTCGGCAAAAATCGTATCGAATGCCAACGATGATTTTCCGCTTCCGCTGACACCGGAAACAACAATCATTTTGTCACGGGGCAATTCCAGATCAATATGCTTTAAATTATGCTGAGAAGCACCTTTTATTACAATTTTATCCATTTTACTCCCATTATACAGATATCAAAAAGATATTTCTATATAATGATGAGAAAAATCAGCCGATTTTTTCGGAAGCGATTTTATTCCATTTGTCGGAAGCTTTTTCTTTATACTCGATTTCGGGGGAATAACGGGCCGTCAGCCAGAAAAAATTCTGCGCATTCTGCCAGTCTCCCGAATCATAAAGAGCATCTCCCAATGCCAGAAAGGTCCCGAACAGATCTACCGAATCCATGAATCGAAGCATATAGTCATTCCGCAATGCTTCGGCCAGCACCTGCTCTACCGTCATCCCGGAAGAAGCATAAGCCACATTCGGCATTTCCTCCATTAAAACGCTCAACGATGCCACAACGTGAAGAAGGTAATAACGGACAGCGGATTCGTAATCTTCTGTTTCCGCATAACGGTCCCCGGCCAGACGATATGCTTTCAAAAACGAATCTCCCGTATGACGGTAAAGTTCCATCGTCTTATCCAATCCGTTCTTTTTGAATGAGGAATAAACATCTTCCATGAAGGATTTTCCCTTATCCGAATTCAGAAAGCCGTTGCGGGAATTCAGGTCATCAAAAGCCCGATTTAAACCGTCCTGATTTCCGGTTTTGATATACAATCCGATAAGATAGTAGCTGATTTCATATATCGATGTATCGGCACCGAAGGCCTTGGCCTGGTCGAGAGCAGTCTGATAATATTTTTCCGCCAAAGCAAATTCCCCTTCAATTTCGAGGATGCGGGCCATCATTTCATAAGCTTCCGGATTTTTCGGCTGATACTGATATTCCTGAAGAAGATTGGCAAGTCTGATTCGGTCAAATTCGGATAAATCTGTTTTAATCCGATAGAAAGATTCATCCTCGATTATTGTTGTGTCGAAAAATGCCAAATCGGTATCGTAAACAATTTTTTTTCGCAAATCCGCGACATCATCTTTTGTCAGACGATCCGGGAGAGAAGTCGCTGTCATATTTTCAACGGCCAGACATTTCCGAAAGCAAATCATTGCATTTCCGTAATCCCGTTTTGCAAAATAATTTTTTCCGCGCTCCAGCTGCATCCAGATAGGATCATTTTGCGAAAAAACGGCGCCGTTTATCAGCAATAAAAAGAAAATAAAAATACGCTTCAAAATTTTTCTATCTCCTCTGTCAGCAGAGCCAATGCTTCCGATTGATCTACCTTTTTATATAATCGGCCTTTTTTGTAAAAGAGTATAGCGTTTCCGGCTCCCGTCAGACCGATATCGGCATCGGCCGCCTCCAACGGGCCGTTGACCTCGCACCCCATCACCGCCACCGTTATCGGCTTGCTGTAACGGTACAGCAGTTCCTGCACCTGCGCCGCAAACCGGTTATCGGCATCAAACCGCGCACGGCCGCATTTCGGACAGGAAACCAGTTTCGGCATACCCCCCCCTTTTCCGCAGGCGCGCAGGATTTCGATGCCGGTCATCACCTCGTCCCGACAGCTGCCGGAAACGGAAACCCGTAACGTCTCGCCGATACCTTCATTCAGCAGTCGGGACAACGCCAGTGTACTGCGAATCACCGAAGGTATCAGGGGACCGGCTTCGGTAACTCCGATATGCAGCGGATAATTCCATTTTTCGCGAAACCGGCGGTTTGCTTCCACTGTCCCATCCGCATCGGAAAGCTTTAACGAAAACAACGCATTCCGGAATCCGTATTTTTCGAGAATATCGATTTCTTCTTCCGCGGCTGCCAATGCGGCATCAACTTTGTTCATTCCGCGGTATTTAACCGGCAACGATCCGCCATTAATACCGACCCGAATCGGGACGCCCGCATCCGCACAGGCATGCAAAACGGTCGCTATTTTCTCCTCGGTTCCGATGTTGCCCGGATTAATTCTGATTTTGGAGACACCGGCCCTCAGCGCAGCCAGCGCCAACCGGTAATCGAAATGAATATCGGCGACAACCGGCATAATTCCGACTGCACAAATCTGTTTTAAAGGTTCGATTGAGGCCTCGTCGGGAACGGCAAAACGGATAATCCGACAGCCCAAATCCCGAACGGCCCGCATTTCATTCAGCAATGTTTCCGTATTTTCCGGACGAAGCGGCAGTTTTCCCATCGTCTGCACGGGAACGGGCGCTCCTCCTCCGATAACAATATCTCCGACTTTTACTGCTCGTACCATACCGTTACTCTAACACAATTTATACGAAATCGCAAGGCGAATTTATGCCGTAAAAAAACCTCTGCACAAGGCAGAGGTTTTTCCTTTTTAACCGCAATCACTTCCGTCAGCAGAGAAACGAAGTTACGGCAGCGGCGGCCGTTTCGACTGCTTCAACGGCAGCCGCTGCATCGACACGCGGAGCCTGAGCAACAACAGTCAGCATCAGAGCCATAACGAAAATCGCAACGGTTTCGATAATACCGAGTACGATAATGTAGTTCGCACCGCCTTTACCGGTTTCCGCATAAGCGTCGCAGGCGCACGCCGCGGCTTTGCCCTGTGCGTAAGCAGAAGCACCCATTCCGATTCCGCCGAAAACACCGGCCCCCAAAATAAACCACGGATCAACCGTTGCGATATTCGGCAGCAAAGAAGCCAAAATCAAAACGAATCCGTACAATGTTTGCGAAAGCGGAAAACCGCAGTATACAACCAGCATAAAAGGAGCCGGTTTATTCTGCTGATAACTTTTCTTCCACGCTCCGATAGCGGACTGAGCCGCCGCACCGATTCCCATTGCCGAACCGAAAGCAGCCAGCGCCAGCGAGGCTGCCACACCCAAATAACCAAAATTAAACATAAAATCTCCTTACTCCTGATTGGTTTTCGTATTTTTAAACGGCTGGTATTTAATTCCCACCCATTGCTGCCCCAAATGTCCGGCAAATTCCAGCAAATTCAAACGAACCGCGTGAACCAGAATTGCCAGCACACCCAACATCATATTCAGTCCGTGCCCGAAAAGCAGAATCAGTGCTCCGAAAATCATTCCCGGAACTCCCAACGAATCGGAAAGATTCCCTGCCATCGATGAAAACGCCATTTCAATCTGAAACGATGCCAAACCGACGGCAAACAGACGAATATAACTCATAATATCGGAAAACATACTGACGGTATTAAGAAAAGTCGAAACAATACCGACCAGTCCCTTGCCGACATTTTTAACAAAATGTCCGTCATCCTGTTTTCCGAACAGAATCAGAAACAAAACACCGACACCGATAAAACCGTAAGAAACCGGCAGCATCGTCTTTTTCAGAATCAGCATCAGAATCAGGTTAAACATCCCCAGACAGACAAGAAGCCATCCCAACTCGGTAAAAGCTTTGACCCGCGGTTTCTCCTTTAACCCGCGAATAAAACTCCAGATATGGGCAATGGAAATCTGCACCGTTCCGATAAAGAAACTGAGCCATTTTACCGTATCGGATGATTCGGGACCGAATGCATCGAGAGCCGGAACGGTTATTGCCTTCAACGGTCCCCATTCGGCCAAAGCCTGTGAAGCAAACCAGTTTCCCGAAAGTGCGCCCCATACCATGGTACAAAAACTGAGCCAGGCAAAAAGTACGGTCACGGGAGAAACCTTTCCGGTTTTCTTCCTCGACATAATCATAGCACCCAACGATCCCGCCAGAAAAATCAAACCGTAACCGGCGTCACCGATAATCATCGCAAAAAAGAGAGAAAAGAAAAAGAGGAAAAAGCCGTTAATATCCGATTCACGGTAACCGGGAACCGTTCCGAGAAAATCAAACACCGGCTGAATCAGCGAAACAATTTTACCGTTTTTAATTTTTGTCGGGACCGGATCGTCCTCTCCGGGATCATCAAGAATCAGACCGATTGCATTGTCGCGACAGACCGCTTTCAGTCTTTCGGCTTCATCAACCGGAACAAACCCTGTCAGATAAGAAACAGCCTGATCGCCGCCCGCACCGCAGCGGTACGTTTCAAACTCAATCTGCGCATTCAAATCCGACGCATAGCGTCGTAACGCGGATACGGCACCCGCATACGAAGCGATTTTGCGGCGGGCCGCTTCGGCAAGCCGGTTGTTTTCCTCGATTTTTTCGAGATATGTCCGCATTGAATATTCCGGCACCGCGAACTCGATGCTGTCAATCTCGTCGGGATGGTTCAGCACCGCAACGGCGGCCGCTTTCTTGGTTCTGCGTAAAACAACGTAGGAAACCGTTTCCGGCAACGCTTTCAGCTGACTGTTCGTCATCGTAAACAGCCGAATCCCGACGCCGTGCTCTTTCAGGAAAGCCAACGCATCCGGTTCGAAATTACCCCACGGCTCCAAAGCAGTAACGGTTGCCCGGTAACGGTTCGACTCTTCCGTCAGCCGCATTATTTCGGCATTCATCTCGGTGATAACAGCAACCGCCCCGGCGGGATCGCCGACATCGGCTGTGTTCCGTTTTCTGTCGGCTTTTCCCAAGTCGGACAGCAGAGAAACCGCCGTCATCGTCCGGTCTTTCGCCTGCTTCAGTTCATCGACAGACATTGTTTCCGGCAACGAAACGGGGGTTAAATGAACAACACCGGCCTCACGGATTTTTTCGAGAGCTTTTGTTTTTCCGGCCGTTTTCATAAAAACGATGATTTTTTTCATTTTTACTATCATACACCGGCCGTCCTTGTCAGTTTTTTCTTGGCGATCTTTCCGCGTACGACTTCGGATGTCTGCTGATCGCCCAGATAAACAGAGATTTTTTTGATGATTTCTTTCGTTTCCGGAATTTTGACCTTTTCGAACAGGTTTACACGCTGCGTCGCTGTCTGCAGTTCGCGGTTCAATACCGAAATTTGTTCATTCAGAACTTTGATTTCCATATCAAGCGCAATCACGTCCCGCATTTTAATAATCGCTTTATCAATCCACAACGGCGTCAGATATAAATCGTATACAGGCTGTACAAAATCAACACCGTCGAACAGCGGAATCCGAATTCCGGCAATATTGCCTTCCCCCCGCCGAATCTGTTTAATGGCAAGCCATTCGGGATTGAGTCGAAACGAATCTCCGAAAACGGCAATCCAGCTTTTGAACTCCGTTTCCAACTGCTTCTTTTTTTCGAAAACAGCAGCCGCGCGGGTTTCGATGATCCGGATTTCCGTCTGCAACTGCTGCTTTTTCAACTGAAGCGTCGGCAGGTAACGGACAAACATTTTCAGTCTGTCTTTCTGCTTTTTCTGCTCGTTTTTCGTCAGCTTAAATTGTGCCATTTTCTAGCCCTCTTTCGGCCAAAACTTCTCAATCAGCTCGGTTTTGATTCCGGTTTCCTGTTTTTCAAAACATTCCGCCAGCATTTTCCATCCTTCATCCAAAGCTGCTTCCAGCGGGATATTCACCGAGAGATTCATCATCTTCGACTCAAACAGATAGCCGTATTTCAGCAGCTTTTCATCCCATCCCGATAACGAAAAACCCATCGATTTTTTTTCGAGAGTATCTTTGTAAGAAGCGTACAGCTTAATCATCGCATCCATAATCGTCCGGTGATCTTCCCGTGTTTTCGAGTTCACCTGCTGTTTCAGACGTGACAGCGATCCGAACGGCTCGATACGGCCGCCTTTCAGATAATACTGACCTTCCGTAATATACCCGGTGTTATCGGGAACCGGGTGCGTTACGTCGTCGCCCGGCATGGTCGTTACGGCCAAAATGGTAATCGATCCGGCGCCGTCAATATCGACCGCTTTCTCGTAGCGGGAAGCCAACTGGGAATAAAGATCACCGGGATAACCGCGGTTTGACGGCACCTGTTCCTGTGTAATCGAAATTTCTTTCTTTGCATCGGCAAAGTTGGTCATATCGGTCAGCAGAACCAGAACCCGTTTGCCCTGCAGCGCAAATTTTTCGGCAACTGCCAGAGAAATATCGGGAACCATCAGACATTCGACCGTCGGGTCGGATGCCGTGTGAATATACATAATGGTTCGTGACAGAGCACCGCCCTCTTCGAGCGTTTCTTTAAAATAGAGATAATCGTCGTACTTCAGTCCCATACCGCCGAGAATGATCATATCGACCTCGGCCTGCAGTGCAATCCGCGCCAGCAGTTCGTTATACGGCTCTCCGGAAATGGAAAAGATCGGGAGTTTCTGCGATTCAACCAGAGTATTGAAAAGATCGATCATCGGAATACCGGTACGAACGATTTTGCTCGGTACGATTCTTTTGGCCGGGTTAAACGAAGGTCCGGCAATGGTAATGAGGTTTTCGGAAAGTGCCGGACCGTTGTCACGCGGTTCGCCCGAACCGGTGAAGACACGCCCCAACAGATTCTCCGAGAACGACACCCGCATCGGGTTGCCCAAAAAGCGCACGGAATCGCCGGTCGAGACACCGCGGCCGCCGGCGAACACCTGCAGCGACACCATATCCCGATCAAGCTTAATCACTTCCGCCAGCGAAGTGCCGAAAGAAGTAGTGATTTCGGCCAATTCGCCGTAAGCAACATTCTCCGCTTTTACCGTAATCACGTTTCCGGAAATCGATTCGATTTTACTGTAAATCTTGTCCATCTTATTTTACCTCCGCTGTTTTCAAAACGGCTTCGCTGTGAGGCAGATAACCGTCACGCCGTTCGTCAACGAAGGCCTCTATCTCTTTTTCGATACGCAAAAAGTCTTCCGAAAGATAAACGGAACCGTTCAAGTCCAAAGTTTTCAGACGTAATCCCGCAAACCATCGACGGGCTTCGTCTTTTTCCGTAAATTTCAGATTTGCCGCGGCAATCTTCACTATCAATTTAAAGTAGCGGTGCTGCCGTTCCGTCGGAACCGCCGCATCAACCGGATCAAAAGAGTTCTGCTGAAAATAAACCGCATCGACATATTCTCCTTTCAGATAAATTAAAAAGTCCTCGAGACTGGTTCCTTCTTCTCCGACAACTTTCATCATCTGATCGATTTCGGCACTTTTGCGCATCACATCGTAAACGTAGCCTGTCACGGAAGCCGGAATCAGACTCTTATATTTACTCCACGATTCCAGCGGGTGAATCGCCGGGTACTTACGCGCATCGGAACGTTCCCGGGACAAACCGAGGAATGCACCGACCACTTTCAGGGTGGCCTGAGTCACCGGCTCATCAAAGTTTCCGCCCGCCGGCGATACGGTACCGCCGATGGTAACCGAACCGACGGAACCGTCTTTCAGCCGCACCAGACCGGCGCGTTCGTAAAAGGCGGCAATAGTCGATTCGAGGTAAGCGGGGAACGCTTCGTCTCCGGGAATTTCCTCCAAACGGCCGCTCATTTCGCGCATGGCCTGTGCCCACCGCGAAGTGGAATCGGCAATCAGCAGGACGTTCAGCCCCATCTGCCGGTAATATTCGGCCAACGTCACCGCGGTATAAACGGAGGCTTCGCGGGAGGCGACCGGCATCGACGATGTGTTGGCGATAATCACGGTGCGTTCCATCAGCGACCGTCCCGTTTTGGGGTCTGTCAGTTCGGGAAACTCTTTCAGCGTCTCCACAACCTCACCCGCACGTTCCCCGCACGCCGCGATAATCACGATATCGACATCGGCATGGCGGCTCAATGTCTGCTGCAAAACCGTCTTTCCGGCTCCGAACGGTCCCGGTATACAAAAAGTCCCTCCCAATGCCACAGGCAAGAAGGTGTCGATCAACCGCACCTGGGTAACCATCGGTTTCACCGGTTTCAAACGCTCACTGTAGCATTTCACCGCTCTCTTGACAGGCCATTCGAACATCATGGTTAAGTCGTAACTGTTGCCTTTGGCGTCTTTGATAACGGCAATTTTATCCGTCACGGTATATTCCCCCTCCGTTGCAATCCGGTCAACCGTGTACTGTCCCTGAAACGAAAACGGCACCATAATACGGTGGGTAAAAGCACCCTCGGGAACGGTGCCCAATGTATCGCCGGCTTCAACCGACTCACCGGCTTTGACAACCGGGGTGAAGGCCCACTTCTTTTTCCTGTCCAAAGCATCCAGATAAACACCCGGTTCCAGAAAAAATCCTGTCTGAGCAGCCAGTTCGGGCAACGGATTCTGCAATCCGTCGTAAATCTGCCCCAAAAGTCCGGGTCCCAATTCGACGGCCAGCATCTCCCCCGTAAATTCGACATCATCACCGACTTTGATTCCGCCGGAAATTTCATAAATCTGCATTTGGGCTGTGTCACCGTTAATACGGATAATCTCCGATTTCAGTCGTTTTCCCTGCGACAAGACATACCCGACTTCATTCATCGCAATTTTGTCCGTAACGGCAACCGTAATCATATTTCCGTTGACGCCCAATACTTTTCCTTTCGCACTCATCGTTTATACTCCGATCTCAGATTCGTTTCCGATCACTGTTTTGTAAAGAAGAGAATATTGTTCTTCTCCCTCCTTCTCCCGAAAAGAAGCGTTACGCTCCGCCAACCGCAGTTGAAGAGCATAAACGGCAACCGCATCAAAATCAAAATAGTGACCTGTCTTTAAATTTTCCAAATAATTCCACCTCTCGGCATCCCACTGCTGTTCCGCTTTCAGGGGGGAATCTGTTTTGTAAAGCAGCGCTGCCAAAGCAGACGCAGACGGTATCGCATCGCCTTCCCGGCAATCACGAACGGCTTCGCTGCCTTGTGCCCGCAGTTTCACCAGGGCATTTCTGACCGCCCGGTCCCATCTCAGATACTCTTCGGCAGCACCGTTTCCCGTCAGATCCGGTTCGTCGGAAAGAATCATCCGCAGGCGGATAAATTCTTCCGGAGGAAGCTGATCCGAAGCGGCATTGAGAAACATTTCCGATGAAACGGCGGGAGCGGTCCGCAAATCCAGAGACGGAACCGATGCCATCAGATAGTAGTAGTTTTTCACAAGTCGTCTCCGTCAGACATCAAGAAGTTCGGCAATCTTCGGATTCAGATAAACAGAAAGCATCTGCGCGATTTTTTCATCACTGAAATCATAATAAGCCGATCCGTCTTTTATTTCCATGCGAAAACCGGCGTTGATACGGGCAGAAGGACTTATCTCCAGACCTTTCTCGAGTTCCCCCGCCAAAGACTGCTTTAAAAAATTCGTCAGTTCGGCCGCATCTTTTTCGGAGACGGCAATTTTTATATCTGCCGGTTTTTCCCCGGATGCGGAAACGACAGCGGGAATCAATGTTCGCAATACCGAAGCATCAAGATTTTCGTTTACTGCGGAAATCAAAATACGGGAAAAGATTTGCTCGATTTTCTTTTTCAGATTTAAAATCAAATCCCGACCGGCCTGCTGAAGCGCCGCTTTGCCCGACTCTTCGAATTTCCGTGCGCGCATCTCGGCTTCGGCAATTTTATCAGCCGCTTCTTTTTCGGCCTGACCGATAATCCGTTCCGCCTCGCTTTTTGCTTCTGTCAGCATCGATTCTTTCTGAAGCTCGGCAGCATTAATTCCTTCTTCTTTAATTGACCGGATCAATTCTTCAAGTTGTAATTCCATTCACTGACACCTCGCTTAAGTTCATAATTAATTATAAACATATGAAAATGACAAGTCAAACAAAAAAATAAATTTAACAGAAAATAAAAGAATGAATCAAAAAAAAGGAGTCCGCCAACGGACTCCTTTTCGGCTACAGTGTTTCTTTGATTTGTTCGAACATTTGTCTGGCCAATCCGAGACCGGCGGTCGACGAAATTTTTCGGGCATAAGAATCGTAAAGACGATCCTCGAAAATTTCCTGACTCATCCCGCCGTCGAACAGTCCTCCTTTGGGAACCGTACTGCGCATCGAATCAAGCATCTGTTTGACAAAAATCGATTCGAAATCGACGCATGCCTGATACAGTTTTTTTTCATCGGAAGACGTCAAAACCGTTCCCGATGTGACTTCGGGCGCCGAAGGAGATGTTCCCGGGAAATAGCCGTAAGACTGAACCGATCCGATCATATTATTTCACTTATCTCCTCAGGTTGTTGGCAATCCCCAACATGGCATCGCTGGTTTGAATCGCTTTCGAGTTTAATTCGTAAGCTCTTTGGGCTACAATCATATTCACCATTTCGTTGGCCACGGAAACGTTGCTGGCTTCGATAAATTTATGATGAATTTGCCCCATTCCCTCCATTCCCGGAAGACCGGCAATGGCTTCACCTGAGGCTGCCGTCTGCTTAAACAGATTATCACCCAAAGCATTCAGACCGGCGGGATTGACAAAGCGATAGAGCTGCACCTGACCGATAACAGCCGCTTCTTCCTGTCCCGGAACTTTACAGGAAACCTCTCCCTGCGGAGAAATCGCAACCGATTCGGGGATAAAATTTTCGGGAAAAGTGATCTGCGGAAACGCATAAAGCCCTTTATTGGTCACCAGCTGTCTTTCGCGGTCGACCTTAAACTCTCCGTTTCGGGTGTATGCGAAAGTCCCGTCCGGCTGCAAAACGCGGAAAAACCCTTCGCCGTCGATTGCCATATCCGAAAAAACACCGGTTTCTTTCAAACTTCCCTGCTCAAACAGCCGCTGTGTTGCCGCCACTTTGGTGCCGTGTCCGACCTGCATGGGCAACGGAACGACCGTCAATTCGGTAGCGGGAGTGCCGGCAGTCCGCTGAGTCTGATAAATAAGATCTTCGAATTCGGCTCTCATTTTTTTATAACCGGTCGTATTGACATTCGACAGGTTATTTGAAATCGTATCGACATTATACTGTTGTGCGGTCATACCGCTGGCCGATGTCCACAATGATCTCATCATACTGCATCACTCCTACCGACGCATCACGTCGTTAATGAATTTATCGGCCAAAGAATCGTGCGCCTGTAACGATTTTTGATTGGCTTCGTAAGCGCGGTTCAATTCGATCATTTTGACCATTTCTTCAACCGAATTGACATTTGATGTTTCCAAAAAACCGGAATGAACTTTTCGATCAACTCCCAGCGCAACCGTTTCGGGCTGACCGGAATATTCCGTATTCACCCAAAGAGAATTTCCCTGTTTACGCAAATAACGGGGTTCTTCGAAATCGACGACACGCAGGCGGTCGACGACCTCTTCTTCTTCCCAGTCATTCTCTCTCATTGTCACAAGGCGACGGGGATCTTCGGCATATCTCGGATTATGATAAATGGTTCCGTCGGCATCAATGCGGAAATTATTCAGTTTCAGATAGATGTACCCGTTTTCACCCATAACGGGAAGACCGTCTTTCGTGACCAAAAGGCCGTTATCGTCGAGCGTAAAACTGCCGTTACGGGTATAGCGTTCACCCTGCGGGGTCTGCACGCAAAAAAATCCGGTTCCGCTTAAAGCCACATCGAAAGGGTTTTCGGTTTCGCGCATCGAGCCCTGCTGGAAATCGGTGTATACTTCGTTCAATTCGACACCCGTTCCAAGTTTTCCCAAATACGGTGCTTTATCGATCGAACCGACCGGAAACCGTTCGACGATATCCGTGTTCAGACGACGCATCATCAGTTCGGGGAAAGCTTTATTGGCCGTGTAATCCCGTTTGTATCCGATTAAATCGACATTGGCCATGTTGTTCGCCACCGCATCCATTTTATGCATCTGAACCATCATGCCGCTGGCGCCGGTATAAATTCCTCGTAACATCTGTAAACCTCTGGTTTATTCATCGGCATACAAAAATTTTTCTTTATTGTTTTCTTTGGGAAACCTTCGTTCGAATCCGATCTGCAATTAAAATTCGGCCCCAGGCACTTCCAACGCCTTCAAGACTTCCGAACAGATTTCGCGGGAAACCTCTATCGTTTTATCCATGGAAAGATTGATATAGCCGTGATCGGCACCGGGTACCACATTCAGCCTGACCTGACCGCCGACAGATTTGATTTTTTCGATCAAAATTTCGGACTGGGAAATCGGAACCATCGTATCGGCATCCCCATGCCAGATTATCATAGGCGGCATCCCGGCGCTGACCCATTCGGTCGGAGACTCCTGCTTTCGAATCCGTTTCGAAACAATACCGACAGCCGGCTGATCCTTTTGAAAAGCCACCAGATCGGCAGGGCCGAATTCGTCGACAATCAGACGAATTCCTTCGGGATATCTCAGTCCTTCAAGCATAGCCAAATGGGCTCCGGCCGACTGCCCGTGAATCACAACCCGATTCATATCCAAACGATAGGTTTCGCTTTCACGGCGCAGATATTCCATTGCCGCATGAATGTCTTTGGACAGATTCGGGAAAGGCGTTTGCCACACAAACCGGTACCCGACAGAGACAACGACGACTCCGCGTTCCCTCAACGGTTCAATCAGAGACTCTTCGTATAAACGGATAAAATCTTTTGAACCGACCATCCATGAGCCTCCGTGTATAAAAACATAAACAGGAGCCGGCTGAATCGGCATTTTTTCGCAGCCTCCTTCGGGCCAGTAAATATCCAAAGAGCACCGTCTGAAAGCATCGCGATAACGGATATCGGCACTTACCGCACCCGACGGTGCCGGCAAAGTTTCGACAAATCTTTTGTATTTAACGGTATTGCATGAAATCAATAATAAGAACAGACTCAACAGAAGAAAAAATTTGCTTTTCATATAATTTCTCTCCGCCTGACGGACGGCACACTCCTTATTCTCAACTACATTATATCTCTTATTCCGACAGAAGGATAATCTTTTTTTAAAAAAAAGACACTTCCGTTTCGGAAGTGTCTTTTCTCTCCCCCGGACGGACTTGAACCGCCGACCCAATGGTTAACAGCCATTTGCTCTACCGACTGAGCTACAAGGGATTATGGTCAGATAATAACGTATTCGCAGATTTATGTCAAGCAGTTATCAAAAAAATTTAACCGCTTTTGAAAATTTGCCGATAGAAAAACTAAGATTTCCATTTTATCAGAGGATAAAGATGTCACGAAAATTTTTTAAAACGGTAACTGCAATAACGGCTGTATGCTGTCTGTTTTTTGGGGCTGCGGGAGGCTTCCGATTGTACAAACAGGCTTCGACCCGCAATCATGTTGCAATTCGTCTGTTCGAACGGCTGGACAAAACCTTTATGAATCAGTTAAAAATCAATGATGCTGTTCCCGACGAATTAAAAACAATTTTCAGAGAAGAGGTCAGGATTAATCCGGATATTGATTCCGTAACAATCTCAAAAAATAATGAAGAGATTTTTTCGGCACGCAAAACCGACGCCTCGGGAATCAGAGTCTATAATGAAAATAAAAATTTACTGATAGACAGAAAATCCAAACCGTATGCACTTGACGAAACGGAGATTTACACACTCACGATTCGTTTTCGAATTCTCTCCGAGACAGATTTAAATCATACCTTTTTCTGCCTGCTGATGTCGTTTCTGGTTCTCTCGATTATTATTGCCGCCTGTGCAGTTGTGCCTCTGAGACGGAAAAAATCTCCGGCCGGTCCTCTTTTCGATCAAATTGATATCGAATCACAAAGCAAACCCCATCACCCCTTTCAAAACGCAGAAGACGAACCATCAGCACAAAATTCCGATGAACCGGATGGAGTCAATTCATTTTTATCGGATATCGATGAATCGGACGACGAAGAAGACGATATTTTGGATCTGGACGAGCTGACGGCAGACGATCCCAAAACCGATGAGAACGAAAACGTAAATTACGAACCGAAAGAACCGGTCTCGGAATCAAATACGGTTATCGATTTAAATTTCAAGGAAAGCACATTTCAGACAGATGCGGAAGCTTCCGTCGAAAAGGCTGTCGAACGCAACGAAAACTGTGTACTTCTGATAACGGAATTCCGCGCAATGTCCTATACCCCCAAAGAAGAAATGCTTCAAAACGAATGGTATACACATCTGATCGAAGCGAATGCACTCTGCAAAACAGACCGTAAGAAAACGGTGGCAATCCTTCCCCGCTGTACATTAACAGACGGCATTAAGCTGATTCAGGATTTCCGCGAATCCCGATCCGACAGGGAGGACTACATGTGGAACGCCGGAATGACCGCATTAAACGGCCGGAAGCTGAGATACGAAGATATGTACAACGAAGCCAGCCGCGCTTTAATTAAATCACAGCTGGACAATGACAACACCGTTGTCTGTTTTAATGCCGATGCGGAAAAATACAACCGCTACAGCAAAATCGATTAAAGTCTACCAGCGCTGCCGCACGGGAACACCGGCGGCAGCCAGTTCCGTTTTAATCTGAGGCACCGTCCAGGTGCCGTAATGCACCATTGAGGCAATCAGTGCCGCATCGGCACGCCCTTCCGTCAGTACTTTCGTTAAATGTTCCGGTTTTCCCGCTCCCCCGGAAGCCACTACCGGAATTCCGACATTTTCGGCCACCATTCGTGTCAGTCCGGTTTCGTAACCGTCACAGGTTCCGTCGGCATCAATCGAATTCAACACCACTTCTCCGGCACCGCGTCGTTCCGCCTCTTGAACCCATTCCAAAACATCCCGTTCGGTCGGCGTCCGTCCGCCGTTAATCACAACCCGATAACCGTTCGGCATTGCCGGATCTTTTAACGCATCGACGCCCAAAACAATACACTGACTGCCGAAGCGGGCGGCACCTTCTTCGATCATTTTCGGATTCTTTACCGCCTGCGAGTTGAGGCTCACTTTTTCCGCACCCGCATCGATAACACGGCAAATATCATCGAGACAGCCGAGACCGCCTCCGACACAAAAGGGAATGAAAATTTTTTCGGCAACTTTTTTTACGACATCAATCATAATGCCGCGTTTTTCGGCCGATGCCGTGATATCGTAAAAAACCAGTTCGTCGACACCCTGCCGATAGTATTCGGCTGCCATTTCGACAGGATCACCGATATCTTTATTCCCCTGAAAGCGGATGCCCTTCGTTGTTTTACCGTCCCGAACATCAAGACAAATCACAATTCTCTTCTGAAACACGACAGCCCCCTCTTTTACATTTTCAGAAAATTGTCCAGAAGCCGCAAACCGTAACGGCCCGATTTTTCGGGATGAAACTGTACCGAAAACAGAGAATCCCGCTGTACTGCCGATGCAAACCGGCAAATATAATCGGTCGTTCCGATTATCATACCGGGGTCATCGGGAACCGCATAGTAAGAATGCACAAAATAAAAGCCGGCATCGGAGGGAATATCGCGAAACAGAGGCGATTCGCCTTCCCGCTCGACCGTATTCCACCCGATTTGCGGCACCTTCAACCCGGTTCCGCCGGCAAAACGTTTTACCTCGCCGGGTATCAACCCCAAACAGGCGGTGTTACTCTCTTCGCTTTGTCCGAAAATAATCTGATGTCCGAGGCAGATCCCGAGCATTTCTTTTCCGGATTTGACCCAATCGGACAGAAAATGATCCCATCCGGCACCACGGAGAACCTGCATGGCACTTCCGGCCTCTCCGACCCCGGGAAAAATCAGCTTTCCGCACCCTTTCAGTCCGTCAGGTTCCGTCGAAACCACAAAATCGACATTCAGAAAAGAAAGCGCCGATTTAACGCTGGTTAAATTTCCGGCATGGTAATCTACAACTCCGACAAGCATAATTCCTCCGTTTCTTTCCGTTCTTCATTATACACAAAAAAAAAGAAGAATCAATGAAACGACGTTGCTACATTTGGCCTTTAAACTGAACAATAATCGATATTAAAACCGTCGACAGTGTTCCCATATCGAGATTAAGAGATGAAATTAAAACTTTGTTTTCTTCGTTGGTGAACTTCATTTCGCGGGAAGCCGTCCGTCCGGCATTCCCCGCATACGAAATCAGGTAATTCGAAACTACACCTTTCAGCAAACCGCGAAACAACCGGGCCGAACGGGCATCGGCAAAATCGATACTGCACCGGATTCCGTAAGTCTCTTCATCCAGGCGGTTTCCGTTTAATGTTACCGACTGAATCGGAAGCTTTACGGCACTTCCGCCGGAATCGCCCAAGCCGGCGATTTTATTAAAGTCGGAAATCAATGCCGCGAAATCATCGTTCAGATTGACCGCATCTACCGTGATTCCCTGCTGAAGCGCTTCGCCGGGAGAGATATCAATCACCAGCAAATACGGTTTTACAATCCTCAAAGAGGTTGTCCCGTCTTCCGTTTTAAAGTGACCGGGAGCAACCTCTGTCAGCTGCTTTTGTTTACGAAAACTGCTTTCCAAAATAGAAGACGGAAAAGCCCCGGACAACGCAATGGTTACAGCCATAGAACCGTCTCCCGGATCGGCAATCCCCAGCAGAACATGCCTGACCATTCCTAGCAGCATTGAAATCCGTTTATCGGTCAGATTAATGCGACGGACGACCTGTCCGATAAGCGTCTGATTCTCTTTGGCATTGAACGAAAAAAGAATGTGCGCGTTTGCCGGAATATATTCGATTAACTCTTTCTGACTGTTGGGCGGCACGGTTGCACATCCCGCAAAGAGAAAAATCAGCAATAAACCGGCAAGGCGCTTCTTCATCCGTTTTTAAACTTTTTCCAGTCTGAATATACACCGGGTTTCACCGACGGGTACTTTATCCCCCGTCAGACCGTCCTCGAACGCGATTGAAACCGTCAGAGTCTCTTCCATCACCTTTTCTTCAAAAGCATTAACGGCAGCCGCTATCTCTTCGGAACCGTTCCAGAAAATCCGAATCCGGTCCGAAACTTCGAAACCGTTTTCTTTCCGCAGATTCTGAACGGCACGAATGAAATCACGCGCCAATCCTTCGTTTTTCAGATCTTCGGTAATTTCCGTATCAAACGCGATGGTCAGAGCTCCTTCGTTGAGAATCCGCAAATTTTCTTTTTCGGTACGCTGCACGACAATCGAGTCGGCATTAATGTCGAGCGGGCCGAAACCGTCGACATCGATCGACAGCACCGCACCGTCCAACAGCGACTGAATTTCCGCTCCCGTCAGCCGGGCAATCTGATCGGCGGCCGCTTTCATCGATTTTCCCAGACGGGCACCGAGTGTTTTAAAGTTGGCTTTTGCCGCGTATTCGACCAGATCTTCTTCGTTTTCTCGGAAAAGCACCGCTTTGACGTTCAACTCTTCTTTGATAAAATCTTCCATTTGCCGTAAAATATTCCGCTGTTCCCGGTCACGGGTCACAATGTGCATTTCTTTCAACGGCAGACGGGTTTTCAAAGAATAAGCAGCGCGAAGAGAGCGTCCCATGGTGACAGCCTTCTGCGTGATGTCCATTTTCTGCTCCAGGGCAAAATCGCGCCGGGCTTCATCCGGTTCGGGATAATCGCACAAATGCACACTGGCCGGCATGTCATCTTTACGCAGATTACGGTAAATCTCTTCGGTAACAAACGGAATAAACGGTGCGGCAATCTGAACCAGCTTCATCAAAACGGTGTAAAGCGTATCGTACGCCTGATTCTTGTCGCGGTCGTTTTCGCTCTTCCAGAAGCGGCGGCGGCTGCGGCGGATATACCAGTTGTTCAGGAGATCGAGAAACTTCAGAATCGGATCACACGCCCTGCTCAGCTCGTATTTTTCCATATTGGAAATTACCGCCGCATTCATCCGTTCCGCTTCCGACAAAATCCAGCGGTCCAGCGGATTATCGGGAGTGTAATCGATTATCCTCGGATCGGCATTATCGATATTGGCATACGTTACGAAAAAGCTGTATGCGTTCCAAAGCGGCAGAATGACATTGCGTAACACTTCGCAAACACCGTCTTTGGAGAACTTAAGATTTTCGGCACGGACGACCGGTGAACTCATCAGATAAAAACGCAACGCATCGGCACCGTAACTGCCGACCACTTCCATCGGATCGGGATAATTCTTCTTGCGCTTCGACATCTTCATACCGTCTTCCGCCAAAATCAAACCGTTGACGATGACGTTACGGTACGGACTTTTGTCGAACAGCAGTGTGCCCAAAACCATCAGCGTGTAAAACCAGCCGCGGGTCTGATCAAGCCCTTCCGCAATGAAATCGGCCGGGAAAAATTCGTTCTCTTTTCCGGCTTTTGCGAACGGATAGTGATGCTGGGCGTACGGCATCGAACCGGATTCGAACCAGCAGTCGAGAACTTCGGGAGTCCGGCGGTAAGTTTTGCCGTTTTTACGGATGATGATTTTATCGATCACGTGTTTGTGCAAATCGTCGACTTTTTCGCCGGAAAGTTCTTCCAGCTCCGCAATCGAACCGACACAGATACGGTCTTCGGGATCCGCCTCGTTAATCCAAACGGGAATACAGGAGCCCCAAAAACGGTTACGGGAAATGTTCCAGTCGATAGCCTCTTTCAACCAGTTGCCGAACCGTTTGCTGCCGACATAATCGGGAATCCAGCGCACCGTGTCGTTATTGGCCGAAAAACGGTCGCGGACATCTTCAATCCGGACGTACCAGGCTTCGATAGCGCGGTAAATCAGCGGCGTATCGGTTCGGTCACAGAACGGGTAACTGTGGGTAATCGTTTCCTGTTTAATCAGTTTTCGTTCCTCTTTCAGGCGGCGGATAATGGCCTTATCGGCATCTTTACAGAAGAGTCCTTCGTATTCGGGCACCCGTGCGGTAAAACGGCAGGAATCGTCGAGCGGATCGACAATGCCGATGCCGGCGGCACGGCAAACGCGGAAGTCGTCTTCTCCGTAAGCCGGAGCAATATGAACGATTCCGGTACCGTCCTCGGTCGTCACATAACCGTCCTGTAAAATCACAAAGGCATTCTCGGTTTCCGCAAAATACGGAAACAGCGGCTCATAACGCAATCCCGTCAGCTCACCGCCTTTGAAGGCCGCCAAAACGCGGTATTCGTCTTCACCGCGGTAATAAGCCGCCAACCGGGATTTCGCCATCAGGTAAACTTCGCCGTTATCGGCATCCTCCACCGCGACATAATCGATATCGGGACCGACACACAACGCCAGGTTTTCCGGCAGCGTCCACGGGGTGGTGGTCCAAAGCAGGGCGTAAACCGCCTTGGAAGCATCGATTCCGGGAACGGCACCGACGATCCGCGCTTTGACCGTTACGGCCGGATCCTGTACGGTTTTGTAGTTGCTGCCGGCCTCGAAATTGGAAAGCGGCGTGGTCAGTTTCCAGCTGTACGGCATAATCCGGTACGATTTGTAAATCCGCCCCTGATTATACAGCTGCTTAAAGACCCACCAGACCGACTCCATAAAATCACGGTCCATCGTTTTGTAACCATTCTTAAAGTCGACCCAACGCCCCATGCGGGTGACCGTCTTTTCCCACTCGTCGACATAAGTCGATACCATCGAACGGCATTGGGCATTGAATTTATCGATTCCCGCTTCGACAATCGCAGCGGTTCCTTTCAGATCCAAAGCTTCCTGAGCAAGAGCTTCAATCGGCAATCCGTGACAGTCCCAACCGAAAACACGCTCGACATATTTTCCCCTCATGGTCTGAAAACGGGGAACCACATCCTTAATCGTGCCGGCAAGCAAATGTCCGTAATGAGGTTTCCCGGTCGCAAACGGAGGACCGTCATAAAAAATAAATTTCGGAGCTTCCGCACGATTTTCCAGAGATGCTTTAAAAACTGAATTCTCTTCCCAAAATTTCAGAACAGCTTCTTCCATTTTGGGAAAACTGACTTTCGAATCGACCGGTTTATACAAAATTCCTCCCCGGGACAAAAAATACCCTATTTTACCTGTAAATAATACGGCAAATAGGGTAAAATTTCAATAGGAAAGCTCTTTCAAATAAGGAATTTCAAAAACGCCGTTGTCCGCGATCGTCGGGAATCAGTCAAATAAGCCGCCCGGAAAACTTTTCTTTTTCACATATGGTTTAATTTCGTCAAAAGAAAACAGTACGGCCGGCATGCCGGACGAATAAGGTCCCAGCTGATATTGTGACCAGACAAACAGAATTCCGCCGTAAGTCAACATCCATTCGCATTTCGGATCGAACCCCAACCGTTCGTAGTCATTAAATGATTCTTCCGTCAAAGTCGACGGAGGAGTAATAAACTTCTTCCTGACATCGGAAATAAATTTCGTATTACCTGTATTCAACCAGTCCAGTCCGGAAATCCTTGTTCCCGTGTTGCGGTCAAAAACCAGACCGGAAACAGCCGTCATTCCGTGAGCCCCGCCCCGATATTCGTATGTCAGTGCTTTCAGTGATATCAGATTTGTATCGGCATAAAGGAAACGGATATAAGATGACTGCTCGAAATGATAAGATCCCTGCGATGCCGCAGCCTCTTTCCACTTACGCAATTCGTCCGACATTTTTTGCGCAAAATATGCCCTCAGTTCGTTTTCGTTTCCGTAAGCATTCGAAACCGAAAACCGCAAATCCCCTACGGAAACAGCCGTCATTTGTTTTGCGGCAGCGGATTTCAGTGTCGGGAAAAAAGGAATTTCACCGTGATAAATAAACTGCCGGTCACCTTCTTCGGCTTTAAAATGATATACACTGACAAGAAAATAAGGAAGCGACGCATCCGCTGTCCCGTTAAACAGAACCGTGTTTCCGTTTTCGACAAAAGTCCCGTTAACAGCCGCTTCACCTTTTGAAAATGAAAAAGAAAGCTGATCGATTTCATATGCCGTATCTCCGAGCCAGTCGGGAACAACCATGCCTGCACGGGAAGAAGCTCCGTCAAATGTCAGAAAAAACACAGTCGACCGGTTACCGATAAATCCGTGAAAGACACGATATTCCTTTTGGGTTACCTCACCGGGAAGATTCATCATTTCGGAACTGCCGTTACCCCATACCGATGCCAGCCCTAAAATTAAAAACCCGATTAAAACAATTCTCCTCATAGTGTACTCCTATTTTACTGTCCGTTTTATTATATAAAGAAAATTTAAAATTTGCAAACATTCACTCTTATTTTAACGGATTATTAATCTCCGTTTTTGACCGTTCCTTTAATGACCGCTCTGCGTATTTTTCCGCTGATGGTTTTCGGCATTTCGTCGACAAAATCAATAATCCGCGGATATTTATACGGCGCCGTTGTTTCCTTCACGTGACGCTGAAGCTCTTTTTTCAGTTCCTCTGACGGGGTAAAACCTTCGTGGAGACGGATTGTTGCCTTGACGACCTGACCCCGAATCGGATCCGGGGCGGGCGTCACCGCACATTCGAAAACGGCCTCGTGTTCCAGCAGTGCGCTTTCCACTTCAAACGGCCCGATGCGGTAACCGGAGCTTTTTATCACATCATCCGCACGTCCGACAAACCAGAAATAACCTTCTTCATCCTGCCAGGCAATATCGCCGGTATAATAAAGCCCGTCATGCATAACGCTTTTCGTCCGCTCTTCGTCACGATAATAGCCTTCGAAAAGAGAAACCGGATGTCCTTTCGAAATATCGACCGCAATCTGCCCGTTTTCTCCGACCGCAACCGGCTGACCGGATTCGTCTACCAGCTTGACGTTATACAACGGAACGGGAATTCCCATCGACCCCGGTTTAGACGGAATCCAAGGCGGAGTCATGACCGTAATCGCCAGCTCGGTCTGTCCGTAACCTTCTTTCAAAGACAGACCTGTTTTCTCGCGAAACAGTTTAAAGATTTCGGGACTGAGCGGCTCGCCGGCAACCACGCTGTATTTTACGGAAGAAAAGTCATACTTCGACAAATCTTCGAGCATCATAAACCGGTAAATGGTCGGCGGCGCACAAAAGGTTGTAATTTTGTATTTTTCGATTTTTTCCAACAGCGCCTTCGCCTGAAAATGCTCCATGTCGTAAACGAAAACGACGGCACCGCAAATCCACTGTCCGTAAATTTTTCCCCAGGCGGCTTTGGCCCATCCGGTTTCGGAAACAGTCAGATGAAGCTTATCATCTTCGACATTCTGCCAATATTTGGCCGTCACGATGTGCCCGAGCGGATAAGCCTGATTATGACAAACCATTTTCGGATGACCGCTGGTGCCGGAAGTAAAATAAATCAGAATCGGTTCGTGACTCTTTGTTTCGACACGATTCCATTCGGCGCTTTCTTTTTCGATTTCCGCATCGAAATCGACCCAGTTTTCGGCCGCTCCGCCGACAGACGCCACTGTTTTCACCGTAGGCGACTCCGGTAATGCCGCCTCAACATGAGAGCGTATCTCCGGTTCGTTAACTGTCAGAATCATTTTTACGGAAGCCGCACAGTTGCGGTAAACAATATCTTTTTTTGTCAGTAAATGCGTTGCCGGAATAGCTACCGCACCGAGTTTATGAAGACCGACCAGCGCATACCAGTACTGATACCGCCGTTTCAGAATCAGCATCACTTTATCGCCTTTTCCGATCCCGTGATTTCGAAAAAAATTGGCCGCCCGGTTACTCAGATCACTCATTTCGGCGAACGTAAACGTCCGTTCCGTCTCGTCGTTACACCAGACAAGAGCTTTCTTTTGCGGATCTTCCTGCGCATAAACATCGACAATATCATATCCGAAGTTAAAATTTTCGGGCACCGTAATCTTTAATTTCGTCCGGTAATCTTCCGGGCTGTCAAACGGTCCTGTTGCATATCGCTCATATAAATTCATGATTGTCTCCTAAAAAATAACCGCAAGAAAAAGCGCCGGCTCGTCTCCGACAACCTGCATGGCGTGATCCTGGGAAGAGTCGAAATAAATGGAATCACCTTCCTTTAACAACGCCTCATGCTCGCCGATAAAAAAACGGATTTCGCCTTTCAGGACATAATTGAATTCCTGTCCGTCGTGATGATATTTTTTCACTTCTCTGTTTTTTCCGGGAGGAACCGTTACCAGAAACGGCTCGGCTTTCCGGTCGGCGAAATTGGCGGCAAGCGACTGATAGCCGTATTCGGCCCGACGGTGAACATCCACGCCTTTCCCGGCCGGAGTGACCGTAAACGAATGCAGATGCGGATCTTCTCCGGTCAGCAGAGTTGTCAGTCCGACTCCGCAGATTTTCCCAAGCTGATGAAGTACACTGACCGATACATCAACGGTCCCCTCTTCAACCTGTTTCAGAAAACCGGCTGTCACCCCCAATTTTTCGGCCAGAGATTCCTGCGACAATTCGCAGTCTTCCCTCAAACCTTTTATCCGTTCTCCGATCTGTTTTTTATGATCCATGTTAAATCACCTCCGTTCCGGCCTCTTTCAGAAGCTTCAGACCGATATCCCCCAGCTTGAATTTCTGGATTTTTCCGCTTCCCGTCAGCGGAAATTCATCGACAAAAAAGACATATTTCGGAATTTTATGGCGGGAAATTTTTCCTTTACAGTACGACTTTACATCCTGCTCATCAAGACGGGCTCCCTCATTCAAAATAATAAAGGCGCCGACCTCTTCACCGTACTTTTGACTGGGAATCCCGGCCACCTGAACATCCCGGACTTCCGGCATCCGATAAATGAATTCTTCGATTTCCCGCGGATAAATGTTTTCACCGCCGCGGATAATCATATCTTTAATCCGACCCGTGATACGATAATTGCCGTTTTCGTCTTTGATTCCCAAATCTCCGGAATGCAGCCAGCCGTCGGCATCGATACATTCAGCCGTATCCTGCGGTCGTTTGTAATAACCTTTCATGACGTTGTATCCGCGGCAGCACATTTCACCCTGCACCCCGACAGGACATTCGGCACCCGTTTCCGGATCTTTCACCATCACTTCGATTCCGGGCAGCTCCCGTCCGACGGTGTGCACTTTAACTTCGAGACTGTCGGAGGTTCGTGTCTGCGTCATCACCGGAGACGCCTCGGTCAATCCGTACGCAATGGTGATATCCTTCATGTTCATTTTATCAATAACCTGCTGCATCACCTCAACGGGACATAAAGAACCGGCCATAATTCCGGTTCTCAACGAGGATAAATCAAACAGTGAAAACATCGGATGATTCAACTCGGCAATAAACATCGTCGGCACACCGTACAACGCGGTGCACCGTTCCTTTTCCACCGATGCCAGCACCAGCAGCGGATCGAAGCTTTCAATGACGACAACGGTACCGCCGTGAGTATACAGTGCCATGATTCCCAATACAAGTCCGAAGCAGTGAAAAAGCGGCACCGGCAGACAGAGAACCGTTTTGTCGGTAAATTTCTGACATTCGCCGATATTAAAACCGTTATTAAGAATATTCCGATGCGTCAGCTGCACCCCTTTCGGAAAGCCGGTCGTTCCGGACGTATACTGCATATTGACCACATCGTTCGGGTCGAGGGTGGCGGTCACGGCATCCAGATCGATATCCTGATGCCGCCCCAACAGCATCAGTTCGGGGATATTATACATACCGCTTTTTTTCTCCGGCCCCATAAACACCACGTTGCGCAGCATCGGGAAACGGGCGCTGGTCAACGCACCGCGGGCAGACTCTTTCAGCTCGGGAATCAGCTCGTATGTCATTTCGGCATAATCGCAGTCACGGTAACCGCCGATCAGACACAATGTATGAATATCGGCATCACGGATCAGGTACTCCGCTTCATGCGATTTATAGTTGGTATTGATGGTTACCAGAATCACACCGATACGGGCGGAAGCAAAAAGCAACGTCAGCCAGTCGGGAACATTAGTCGCCCAAACACCGAGATGATCGCCTTTACGCAAACCGATGGCATACAATCCGCGTGCCAAATCATCAACGCGTTCCACGAACCGGGAATAGGTAAAACGCAAATTGCGGTCGGCGTATATAACAAACTCTTTATCGGGAAAACGATCCGCTTTTTCCTTCAAAACCTGAAACAGTGTTTTTTCGATAAATTCCATACCCGGATCCTCTCAAGCGGTATAAACAACAGCCAAAATCCGCGAATCGGCACCGCAGGCACTGTGAACCGAATGAGGCACAATCGAATCGTAATAAATCGTATCGCCCTCTTCCAAGACGTAAGTTTCTTTTCCGTAAGAAACCTCGACTGTTCCGGAGAGAACGTAAATAAACTCTTCGCCCTCATGCTGGGACAGCTGATAATTTTCCGCCGTCGAAGCGGCAATATCGATAATAAACGGCTCCATATGCCGACCACCCTGATCATGCGCCAAAGGCAAAAACGACAAATCGCCGATACCGCTTTCGGTGCGTGCCGCAAAACGTACACCGTCGCCCCGTTCCGATTTCCGGGAAACGGCCGGCCCCTGCCGGTCATTGTCATCCAGAAAGGTTCCGACCCGCAGCCCCATTCCCTTGGCAATCACCATCAGAGTTCCCAAAGTCGTCATTTTCGATCCGTCTTCCAGCCCGGACAGAAAAGCAACGGAATAACCGGTTTTGCCGGATAATTCTTCCAAAGATATTTTTCTGAATTCTCTGATTTTTTTGATTTTTTCACCCAATGACTGCGACATAAAACCTCCTCAAAGCGGATAAACAGATAACGATAAGAAAAAAAGAGACGTCAGACTGTTTCGTCTACAAAGTTTTTCATTTCTCCGACCAGTTTTTCGATTTCCGCCTGCATGATGATAAAACTGGTCGGAATGCGATCGTAATCGGAATTGCGAATCGACTTTATCATATTATGGAGAACAGTGTTCAGACGGATACCCCCGACTTCCGTAACCACCTGAATCAGTTCGTTACATTTATTCAGGATTTCCGTATACTCGCCTTTTGCATACATCCGTTCCATATCCATCAGAACCCGAAATGCGTGTCCTTCAAAAGTCCTTGTTATGGTATCCATTTTATATTTATTATTGGCACCGACTTGAGCGAATTTTTTTGTATCAAAAATCTCAATGCTCGTATTGACGTATTTTTTGTAAATTTCTTCGTTCAGGAAACTCATTTCACCCTCAATGGCTCATTATAAATCTAATCGGCGAATAATTCAACATTTTTTTTCAGTTTTAAAAGACGAATCTCCGCTTCTTTCAATGACTCCCGTTCCTTCTCAATAATATTTTGAGGCGCCTTCGAAAGATAAGCTTCATTGGCATGCCGGGCCCTGGTCCGCTCGATGAAAGATTCCGTTTTCCCGATTTCCTTTTGCAGTTTACCGAGCTCTTTACCGCAGTCAACCGCATCACGGATATAGACAAACGCTTCGAAACCGTTCCCGACAGCCGAAACGGCCCCTTTCGCATCGACAGCCGCATCGGTTACCGTCAAATCCGACGCCCTGACAAAACGGGTTATCAATTCACTTTCATTACGAAAAAAGGAGAGAAGATCGGAATCCGCATCGCACCTGACCGCCACGCGGACAGCGGTTTCCGGCGGTACCGTAAATTCACTGCGAACCGTTCGAATCGCGCGAATCATATCCTGCAGTGAAGTTACCGGTGCTGCCAACGAAGCGGAAACCTCACATTCCGACGGAAACGGGGCATCAATCAAAAACGGACAGCGAACCGATGCGGGTAATTTCAAATAAATCTCTTCCGTAATAAACGGCAGAAACGGATGCAGCAGCCGCAGTGATTTTTCCATAAAGTAAAGCAGCTTGCTTTTCGCCTGACGGGCCGCCGCCGGTTCGGCTCCGTAACATTCCAATTTTGAAATTTCGATATACCAGTCGCAAAAGTCATTCCAGAAATATTCGTAAACGGCATGTGCCGCCTCATTAAATTTATAATCGCGCATAGCCGCCGCTACCGCATCCGCCGCCGCATGCAGCCGGCTTTCAATCCAACCGTCGTATGCATTAAAAACAAATTCCGTCTTGGGGACCAGATCGTTTTCATCCACAAAAGAAAGAATATAACGGGACGCATTCCAAATTTTGTTGGCAAATTTGGCGCCGATTTTAAAAGAATCTTTATCGATAAGAATATCCTGCCCCTGGGACGACATATAGGCCAATGTGAATTTCAGCGCATCGGCACCGTATTCGTCAACAATTTCAAGCGGATCGATTCCGTTCCCGAGAGACTTACTCATTTTTCGTCCCTGTTTATCACGTACCAGCTGATGAATATAAATATCGCGGAACGGAACTTCACCCATAAATTCGAGCCCGGCCATAATCATACGGGAAACCCAGAAAAAAATAATATCGTAAGCGGTCACCAGCACGGTTGTCGGATAGAAACGTTTGAGATCGGCGGTTTTTTCGGGCCAGCCGAGTGTCGAAAACGGCCACAGCCATGACGAAAACCAGGTATCCAAAACATCTTCATCCTGCTTTAAATTGCGGGATCCGCAATCGGGACAAACTTCGGCATCGGTACGGGAAACAATCATTTTTCCGCAGTCACGACAGTACCAGACAGGAATCCGATGTCCCCACCACAACTGCCGGGAAATGCACCAGTCATGGATATTCTCCAGCCAGTGACGGTATGTATTTTCCCATTTTTTCGGAAAAAAACGGATCTCTCCCTTTTCCCAGACGGCCAACGCTTTATCGGCCAAAGGTTTCATTTTAACAAACCACTGATCGGACATGTACGGTTCGACAATCGTATGACAGCGGTAACAGTGACCGACCTGATGCGGCAAATCGGAGGCATCGATGTAATACCCCTCCCGCTCGAGCGCTTCGACCGTCGCTTTTCGGGCTTCGGAAACACTCATCCCCCGCACAAAAGCAGGTGCATTCTCATTCATCTTTCCGTCGGGTGTCAAAAGATTAATCCGTTCCAAACCGTGACGGTTACCGATCTCCCAGTCGTTGGGATCATGCGCCGGTGTAATTTTAACAGCCCCCGATCCGAATTCGCGGTCGACATAGGCGTCCGCAATCACGGGGATGGACCGTCCGGTCAGCGGCAGCTCCACCGTTTTCCCGACGAGACCGGCATAACGGGGATCTTCGGGGTGAACCGCGACAGCCGTATCTCCGAAAAGCGTTTCGGGTCGCGTTGTCGCCACCACAAGTTCACCTTTGCCGTCACTGTACGGATAGCGGATACGATACAGCTTGCCCGGTTCTTCCGTATGTTCGACTTCGTCGTCGGCCAAAGCCGTTCCGCACGATGTACAGTAATTAACCAGATATTCTCCTTTATAGACAAGCCCCCGTTCATACAACGAGACAAAGACTTCGCGTACGGCACGGGACAGTCCCTCATCCATAGTAAAACGCTCCCGACTCCAATCGCAGGAAGACCCTATTTTTTTCAGCTGATCGACAATAATCGAATGATGTTTTTCCTTAACTTCCCACGTTTTTTCCAGGAACGCTTCCCGACCGAGATCGTTTTTTGTCCGTCCTTCTTTTTTCAGCTGTCTTTCGACAACATTCTGAGTAGCAATACCGGCATGATCGGTTCCGGGAACCCATAAGACCGGTTCTCCGAGCATTCTGTGATAACGCACCAGAATATCCTGAAGAGAATTATTCAGACCGTGTCCCATATGCAAAATACCGGTCACATTGGGAGGCGGAATGACGATGACAAAAGGATTTTTTTCTCCGTCTGCCGGTTTAAATTTACCGGCTGACTCCCACATCCGGTAAATTTTCTCTTCGAAGTCCTTCGGATTGTAAGCTTTCTCCATTTCCGTCATGATACTCTCCCCTTTTTTCTTATTGTACAGGTTTTTTCAAAAAAAGACAGCTGTTTCGTGTTAAAAAACACAGAATCTCAGCGAAATTTGACGTTCATCAAAACCGGCGGTTCCGTTTCGAAATTCTCGGGATCGACCGAAAGTTCCGCATAAAAATCCTGCCGGGAGAAAAGCCCCTCTTCATCGCGAACAAAACGACCGCGGTACAGCTGAGCCGGAACGGCTTCATCCCGGTCAAAGAGCTTCAGATAACCGGCTCCGATTTCACCGGCAATAAGATTGCCGTTTTCCGGTTGTTCGTCAAAAACACCGCCGAAGCCGTGTTGCCCGGCCGTCGGATCGATAGGCACCCACCCGAATCCCGGATAGCGGTATTCAATCCACGCGTGCGGAACGCCTCTCCCGTCTCCTGTCAGCAGCCAGCCGGAAACGACGCGGGTTTCGACGCCGGCATTCCGAAGCACTTCGGCAAACAAAGCCGCAAAATCAAACGCATCGCCGGCACGCGTTTCCGTCAACGATCCATCGAAACGCTCCTTTACCTGTTCCGCATTTCCCGCCGCAGACGCACCGCCGGCGGACGCTTCGGCACCGTTATCGACCGCGGCCTCTTCGGGCAGATTTAATGCCGGATTTTCGAACCGGAATTCGGTGTCAAAAATATCCCGCACTTTCGCAACAAACCCGGCAAGACTCCGTTTCCCCGAAACAAACTCCCCAACCGCGGATACAAACAGCCGCGGCACCCGTGCTGTTTGCGCCGGACGGCCGCAATCGGCAAAAAAACGATCCTCAACAGCCTCAAAAGCAACGCCCTTCAGACGCACCTTCATTTCCAGCGTTTGCGAATCTTCGCCTTTTCCGTTCCACTCCGTAGGGAAAAAACGAAACTCGCGGTTGTCGATAATCCGCGGATTGCCGCCATGAAGCGCAAGCGGAACCTGCCGATAGTCGGCGGTAATCGTCGGCAGAACAAAAACCGCATCGGCGGAGCTCTCTCCGTTATAAACGGCTGAAACGGTCAGATCGGCCTGAATCTTCATTTCATCCCCGAAGTACATTTCTACGGGACCGTCCGCTGCCCGAAATGCAAACGGCTGCGATTCGCCGTAGCGGGTAATGACTGTCACTGTTCCCCCGTCAAAAAACCCGTCGGGCATCGACAGGCGGATTTCTTCCCCACTCCACGACTGCACATCATAAGCCGCTACCGTTGTCTGTTTTTCGTACGTCGCGGAAGTGAACACCAGCCGCTCTACTGCTCCCGGTTCTCCGAATGCGGTTCCTTTCAGAACCGCATCCGCTCCGGCAACAGGCGCCCCCGGTTCCAAGCCGAAAACAGACGGCATTCTGTTTAAAAAGGTCGCCCCCTCTTCAACCCGTGGAATGGCCTTTTGTCCCGTAAACAGTTTTCCGTTACTGAAACCGTAACTGTTGCGAACCCGTACCACGCCGAATGAAACCTCTTCGGGAATTCTGATAATTATTTCGAAACGGCTCCATTTTTCATATGCGCTGACGGGAACTTTGATATCGGAAATATAGACGGATGAAGTTCCCTTTTCGGGTCCGAAAAAAAGCCCGTGAATTGTCAGCTGCTCATCGGGCATCGCAACTTCCGGTGAAATCGAAAATACATAGGGAACATTACGATCAAAAACAGCAATCAGCAAAAAAACAAGAAACGAGACAAACAGAAGAGAAAGAGAAATGACAACATTACGGGTCTTAAGAAACGCAAAATATTTTTTCCCCCGCTTCGAAAGTTTTTTGAACCCCGTAAATGCTTCTTTAATTTTTTTAAAATTCACTGTCAGTAATCAACCGTTCTCAGATTACGCTGATCCGGCCGAAACACCGGTGTCGGAAACGGCTCTTTATCGGGAATTTCGGGAGCCGCTGTCCCGGTGGGGGCCGAAGCCATTATCGCCTGTCCGTCACGGCTTCCTCCGTTAAAAATTATAACGGAAAAGAAAATAAATGTAAACGCAAAAAGAATCAGAAAAAGAAAAACAGCCAGGCGCAAAACCGGGACTGAATGCATTTGGGACCGGAATGAACGACGAACGGCATTCGTTGGCTGCAATGCCCGGATCCGATTGGCCAAAGCAATGACATCGGCAGAAGACGGCTCCTCTGCCGTCTGTCGCAGCGAACGGGAGAGAAGCCGGTACGAATCGGCCGTCTGTCGGCATTGTCCGCATTCGTTTAAATGAGCTTCGACCAGACTCTTAATACGGCCTTCCGTTTCTCCGTCGCAATAAGCGGAAATGATGTCTTTACTTAAGCACATAATACCCCCTATCCGTTCAAAAGTTCCGTCAGTTTTTCCCTTGCACGAAAAACACGGACTTTCACGTTCGACTCCGAAATCCGGAGAGTCTTGGCTATCTCCCTGTAATTCATATCGCCGAACTCTTTTAAAACAACCACTTCTTTGAGTTTATCGGGAAGTGCATCGACCGCCTCGCGAAACCGCTGCTCATCCTCGACGGCCGTATATAAATCTTCGGCCGACGGAGAATAAGCGCGATGAATCCGCTGCAGTTTTGACACCGCATTAAATTCATTTTTCCGCTTACGGTAGATATTAAGACTCAGATTTTTGACAACACGAACCAGCCAGAAACGAACTTCTTCTTCCTTTAAAAAAGGAATTTTCCGTTCGAAAAGACGGATAAAAGCCTCCTGACAAATTTCTTCGGCCGTCTCCCGATCGTGCACCACATTCATGGCCACCTTCAGTAATACCGGCAGAAATTCGGAATAGAGTCTTTCGTAATCAATCTGAATCCCCATCTTTCTTCCTCAGATAAAATCCGTGTGTATCGAAAAAGTTACACTTTTCCTTATCTTTTTTCCCACAAAGTGGTTTCCGGGGTATCTTTTATCGAAATACCTTCGGCCGCCAGTCTGTCGCGGATTTCATCGGCACGGGCAAAATCACGGGCTGCTTTTGCCGCACGCCGCTCAGACAAAAGAGCCTCGATACGGGCGGTTTCGGCGTCATCTGTCGAAGAACGGATTTCGGGCTGCAGTCCGGACAGGCCGAAACCGAGTACCTCATCCATCCGGTAAAGAGCGCTCAGCTTCCCGGCCGGAGAAACGGAATCGTCTTTCAACAATCCCCAGACCGAAGCCAGCGCTTTCGGTAAATTCAAATCGGATGCCGCATCGGCAAAAAAACGGTCGGTATATGCTTTCCCGGAATCATCGGCAGCAACCGCACCGCCGGCTCCGGCTTTCAACGCCAAAACTTTCGCAAACAGTTTACGCCGTGCCTGAGCTGCCGACTTCAGTCCTTCGTACGAAAACTTCAGCTGACTGCGGTAGTGGGCGCCGAGACAGAAATAACGGTAATCAAGCGGGTCAAACCCTTCATCGATCAGCGTTTGAAGTGTCAGAAACGAACCGGAAGATTTTGACATTTTCCCTTTATCGAGAATCAGAAATTCGCCGTGAATCCAGTAATTGACCCACGTTTCGCCGGTAGCCGCCTCCGATTGGGCAATTTCGTTTGTATGATGAACGGGAATATGATCGATACCGCCGCAGTGAATATCGAAATGATTACCCAGATATTTCATGCTCATGGCCGAACATTCGATATGCCATCCGGGATACCCTTTCCCCCACGGAGAATCCCAAAGCATGGCGTGATTTTCGTATTTTGAATTGGTAAACCACAAAACGAAATCGTGCGGGTTGCGTTTGTTTTCATCGACCACGATACGCGCTCCCGCCTGCAAATCCTGAGCATCAAGCCGCGCCAGCCGCCCGTAAGCGGGAAAACGGTCGATACTGAAATAGATATTGCCTCCGGCTTCGTACGTATACCCCTTTTCTTCGAGCGTCCGTATTAAGGCAATCATATCATCGATGTGCGCAGTTGCTTTACATGAAATTGTCGGCCGCAAAATATTGAGTCGATCGGTATCGTTAAAAAAAGCTTTTGTGTAGAATTCGGCAATTTCCCAAACCGACTGCTTTTTCTCCCGAGAACTTTTGAGCATCTTATCTTCGCCGTCGTCGGCATCACCGGTCAGATGCCCCACGTCGGTAATATTCATCACATGACGAACCTCGTAACCGCAGGCCAGGAAAAGGCGTTTGAGCAGATCTTCGAAAATATATGTGCGCAAATTGCCGATATGAGCGTAATTATAAACCGTCGGTCCGCAGGCGTACATACCGACCGCTTCTTTACGAATCGGCGTAAAAATTTCCGTCTTTCTCGACATCGAATTGTACAGCTGAATCTCCATTTTGACCTCCGTAATAATAGAAAAAATGCGGGAAATCGATTATACTGATTCTATGAATAATGTACGGGAAATCGCAAAAAAAATCAACGATATCGAAACAATTACCGATGCTCCGATGAAGAACCGGACAACCTTTCGAACGGGCGGTTCTGCCGATCTGCTGATTCTTCCGGCCGATACCGAAGAACTGCAAACCGTACTGCGGCTTTTATCGCAGCTGCAGTCGCCTTTCTTTCTTCTCGGCGGCGGCGCCAACCTGCTGATCAGCGATGACGGCATCCGCGAGCCGGTGATTTCCCTCGAAAAAATGAACCGTATTACGGTCGACGGCTGCCGTATCCGCGCGGAAGCGGGCGCCTCCGTCGAAGCAGTCTGCACCGCGGCTCTCGAGAACAGTCTGAGCGGTATCGAATTTCTCTACCGCCTGCCGGGGTCGGTCGGCGGGGCGGTACGGATGAACGCCCGATGCTACGACCGCAGTATCTGCGAGATCCTTGACGAAATCGCCTATTTTAACGGCAGCGGAGAATCGTTGCGGCGAACGCCGGCCGACGGAGGGTTCGGCTACAAGCAGTCGCCGTTCCAGGACAACGGAACGGTGGTAACGGCGGCCGTTTTCCGTCTGCAAAAAGGACTTCCGCCGCAAATCGAAGCCGAAATGAAAGCGAACGAAAGCGACCGTGAGCAGAAAGGCCACTTCCGCTACCCGTGCGCCGGCAGTATTTTTAAAAACGACCGCCGCTTCGGTCAACCGTCCGGCGTTCTGATTGACAAAGCCGGACTGCGTGGTTTACGCAACGGAAATGCACAGGTAGCCCCCTACCACGGCAATATTATCATCAACACGGGGAATGCCACTTCGAAACAAATCCGCAGCCTGATAGAAACCGTCCGGGAACGCGTTTTTGCCGACAGCGGCTGTCTGATGGAACCGGAAATCATTTTTGCCGGCGACTGGTCACAATACTGATCTGCCCAAACCTGATTTTTTTCTTGACAAAACGGAATTTCGGATATATTATATTTTACAATACATAACAAACGATATGTTTCAAGGGGAGACTTCATGCCGCCGAAACCGAAAATTGCAAAAGAAGATATTGCCGCCTGCGCCCTCAACATCATCCGCCGGAACGGAATCGGTGCACTGACCGCAAAAGCGGTGGCCGCGGAAATGAAATGCTCGACACAGCCGATTTTCTGGTATTACTCCGGTATGAAAGAACTGAAAGAAGATGTTTATAAAGAAGCAATCGCACTTTTTGATGCCGGGCTGAAAGTTCGCATCGAAGGTGTTTCTCCCTATAAATCGATAGGTCTGAACTATATCCGCTTTGCCGCAGAAGAAAAAGAGTGTTTCAAATGGCTTTTTATGAGCGGCAACAGCAACGATCGGGATATTCTGTCGTCACACGCGGAAATTCCTTATGTTTTGGATGTTCTGGAGAAGACCGAAAATATCACGGGAAGCCAGGCCCGTGCAGTCTTTGAAGAAATGTGGATGCTGGTTCACGGAATCGCCACCATGATTGCAACCGAAACAGCACAATTTTCCGAAGACAAAATTCAGCAAATGCTGACCGATGTCTATCGCGGTTTGATCACAAATCTGAGCCTGGCTCGGAAAAAATAAGGAGAAAAAGATGAAAAAATACGATGCTGTCGTCATCGGAGCGGGAAACGGCGGTTTGGCCGCAACGATTCGCCTGCTGCAGGGGGGCGCCCGGGTCTTACTGGTAGAAAAACACAATCTGCCGGGAGGGTTCGCTACCAGCTTTAAACGGGGCCGATTCGAATTCGAAGCCTCTCTTCACGAACTTAATGATTTCGGCACAAAAGACAATGCCGGCGATGTCCGTGAGCTTTTCGACCAACTCGGTGTCACCGACAAAATCGAATGGCTGCAAATTCCCGATGCTTACCGGGTCATTTCCCGCGAAGAAAAAATCGATGCTCTGATGCCTTTCGGAATCGAGGCTTTCATCGCGCAGATGGAAAAATATGTTCCGGGAAGCCGTCCGTCGATGGAAAAATTTTTCAGTCTGGCAGAAACCATTCGTTCCGCTCAGACCTACACCAATTCCGTCAACGGGAAAGCCGATCCGAAAATTATGCTGAACCGCTACAGCAATTTCGTCCGGTGCGGTTCCTATTCCGTCAACGAAGTTCTGAAAAGCCTGAAAATGCCGAAACGGGCACGCGATATTCTAAACGCCTACTGGTGCTACCTCGGTGCCCATTGCGACGATCTGAGCTTTATTCATTACGCCTCGATGGTCATCCGCTATATTTCCCGTGGTGCCGCCATGCCGAAAAGCCGCTCTCACGAAATTTCGCTGGCTTTTGTCGAAAGAATTCGGGAACTGGGCGGCGACATTCTGTTCAATACGGAGGCCGTTAAAATTATGACCGATGCCGAAGACGGCGGGGTCTGCGGCGTGATTCTCGATGACGGAACGGAAATCAAAACACGTCATGTCATCGCCAACTGTGCCCCTCACCTGGTTTACGGGAAAATGATGGATCGCGTTCCCGGCGAAGTCATCAAAGCAACCAACGCCCGTAAATTTGCCGGCCGCGGCTACTCCCTCTTTCTCGGTCTCGACAAATCACCCGACGAGCTGGGAATCGAAAATCACAACTATTTTCTTTACGATACAATGGATACCGTCAAACAGTACAATCTGATGAAATCCATCCGGACAAACGAAGTGCAGGCGACGGTCTGTCTCAACCGCGCTTACCCCGAATGCTCGCCGGAAGGAACGACGATGATGTATTTCACGACACTCTACATGGAAGATGACTGGGGCAACGTCAAACCGGAAGATTATTTCAAAACGAAAGAATATACCGCCGAAAGAATGATTCGCCGGTTCGAGGAAGATCTCAACACCAATCTGCGTGACCACATCGAAGAGATTTCGATAGCCACGCCGATGACATACGCCCGCTACTGCGGTCATCCCCAAGGCGTTATTTACGGATATGAATCCCAATATTGGGACGGTCTGACACCGCGGCTCCAAATGATGAATGAGGATTACCATATTCGCGGTCTTCGCTTTGCGGGCGGTTATTCAATGCGGCTGTCCGGATATTCGAGTGCCTATTTTTCGGGTGACATTACGGGTCGACAAACCGTCGGCGACATCAAAAGAGAGGGTTAAAAGATGGATTTTCAATTTAAACGTCAGATTTTCGGCTTTATGGATTTACTGCGGTTTAAAAACATGGTCAAAGTCCGCCGCAAACATCTTGCCGCCGGATCGGACCGGGCTCTGCCGCATTCTTACAAAGTTAACGAAACGGCCAAAATCCTTCATCCGGGTTACCAAAACGCGAAACTGGTTCGTGTCGAACAAAATTCGGCCGATACGAAAACGTATGTTTTGGAAACGGAACAGCCGTTTTATTTCCGTGCCGGTCAGTACGCCACCCTCGGATGCCGTATCGGCGACAGCGAAGTCGCCAGACCGTACGCGATTTCTTCGTCTCCGAAAGCCGCTTTAAACAAAACGGTAGCCTTTACGGTCAAAAAATGCGGCTTCTTCAGCGGTTATCTGTTTGACAACGCCAAACCCGGCGACCGCTTCGTTGTGGGCGATCCGTCCGGAACGTTTCATTACGAAGGAATTAAAGACAGCCGCCGGGTTTTGGGACTCGCCGGCGGAAGCGGCATCACTCCGTTTTACAGCATGGCTCAGGCCGTTGCCGACGGAACCGAAGATTTCGAACTGACAATCCTTTACGGTGCCAAAACCGAAGCCGATTTGGTTTTCAAAGCCGAACTGGACGCACTGAAGAGTCCGAAAATCAAAGTGGTTTACGTTCTCAGCGACGAAACAAAAGAGGGTTACGAACACGGATTTTTGAGCGCCGACCTCATCCGCAAATACATCCCGGGTGATTTTACAGTGATGATGTGCGGTCCCGAGGCGATGTATGCGTTTCTGGCCAAAGAGCTGCGGGCGTTCAATCTGCCGCCGCGCCGCATCAAAAAAGAGGCGAATTGTATCGGCAACAGAGACGTCAAAGACGCCGTCTTCAATCTAACGGTTCACATCGGTGACAAAGAGTTTACAATTCCGGCATCCGCAAACGAAACACTGCTGACCTCCATGGAACGGGCCGGACTGCGTGTTCCGTCCAAATGCCGTGCCGGAGGCTGCGGGTTCTGTCACAGCAAACTGGTTACGGGGCAGTTTACGATTGCCGGAAACGATAAACGGCGGCTGGCCGACTCCCGATTCGGCTACATTCATCCGTGCTGCACCTACCCCGATTCCGATACGGAAATGATTGTTCCGAAAGCATAACCTGTCCGGCTGCTTCGAACCAAATCAGGGATACCCGATGCTCGGCATCGGGTATCTTTTTCCGTTTCCGCTTACGGGGAGGGTAAACCGTATCCGAAACGGCGCCGTACGACAGCTGCAGCAGGCCGCAAATTCCGAAAAGCGACAATGGACAACCGCAAAATTCCGTGGTAAAATAAAGCATCTTTTTCATAAGGAAGTAACATATGAAACGATTATCGCTTCTTTTTATTCTGCTATCCGTTTTGGTGACCGCAGGATGCAAAAAGCCGTCCGGTTACGATAACGGTAACGGTACTGTTTTGGGTACGAAAACCATTGACGGAATCGAATGGGTTTACCGAAAACACTATCAGACTGTCATTATCGGAAACTGGATTGCGGAAGAAAGCATGATGATTCACGAGAAACACTCGAAAGCAAGCCCTGTTTCGGAAGAACTCGGATTCGAACAGCTTGTGTCTGTCAGTCGGATTGCAACGGCTTATTATAATGACAGCTACGAAATCTGGCTTCGGGTCTCGACCGATGACACTCCTTCCGGCTGGCTCTTCCTTGATTCGGGAAGCACCGATACGGCACCATACAACGATCCGTATTACAATAACCGCTGGGAGATTATCGACACCGTCGGCTTCTTTAATCCTCTGACTGTCTGCAGGATGAACGGAGATACGGTATCGGCATGGGGAAAAGCCGAATTGAGAGACAAACCGGGGCGCGGCGGACATGTAACGGAAACCGTAACGTCTCCGTCCGGGCAGATTAATTTTTCCGTTCTGGCCATGTGTACAACACCTGTGACAATCGACGATATAACCGATTACTGGCTTCTCGTTTCTTACGAAGGAAAACAGGGGTGGATTTTCGGGGGTGAAACCGATGTCGAACGGGGCGGTCCCAAATATTACACGCCGATGACAATTATCGAGACTCATTTAAACTGAAAAATTCGGAATAATATTAATCATTTTTATCAAAATTAAACTTGCAATCATATTGATCTCTGCATTATAATAAAAAACGGAGGTCGGTTATGCCGTTCTGCAAACATCTTATCATTATACTGATTGTGTCGCTGTCGGGATGTTCTCTCACACCGCCTCCCGTCACGACGCAAAAAGGTTCTTTTCAAATTTTAACCAACGGAACCACTCTCGGCGAGGGACAATCTCTTCAACTGAGATGGTCGATTACTCCCGATGCCTCAATTCCCGTCTCCTGGGCGTGCGACAAAACAGGAATCGTTGCGATTTCCCGAACAGGTCGTGTCACTGCCTTAAAAAGCGGATCCGTAACAATAACCGGTACAACTTCGACACAACTCAAAGCGTCGGTCCGCCTGACCGTCACATCCGTCCCCCCTTCGCCCTCTGCAATTTATTTTCACAACACCACTTACAAACGAATTCACATTGAAGAATTCGATAATCCCGTCGAAATGCAGGGCGTCGGTATTGAAAAAGACAATCATTACAAAACCGAAAACGGAAGACTTATGCTTCACGACGGTTCCCGGGATTTAAATCATCCTCTTATGAAACTGCCGCTAACATTGCCGGAAAGCTGCTCCCTCATCCGCATTGTTTTTCGCACGGGAAACACGTATCTCCCGAAATTCGGGATCGAGGACGCCGCAGGAAATAATCGTTTCTTTTTTTTCCGGCAGAATGCATCGGGACAAAAACCTGCCGTTACCGCAGCCGACGGGAGTCCGTTAAAGGAAATTGCGGATTTTACCGATTCGCACCGTCAGAGATTTCTCATCCTCGATGTAACGGCAGGCGGAACAAATGTTTTCGAATCACTGGACGGACAGCCGCTACCGAAAACTTACGCCGCCATTCCCGATCTCTCGGGTGATATAGAATTCGGAACAAATCCGGTTTTTCTGTTCGGCGAACAGCCACCTTTGAGTTCTGCCGACGGAAGCGAATATTGCGAAATTGCCTATATTGCTTTTTACAAAAGTACGGAAAAACAAACGAATATCATTCCGGAACCGGTTTCGGTCAAAATTGAAGACACGGATCGCGTTTTCCTTCTTTCGAAAGAAACCGCGATTCGAAACGAGGCCGGAAATGATGTTGAGCCGGTACTTCAACTGCTGAAAGACCGTCTGCAGAAATCATTCGGTTTGGCACTCTCCGAAAGCGGGACGACCGGATCGATCTCTTTCGTCACGAACAATGAAATTGCCCATGAGGAAGGATACCGGATCACCGTCAACAGCAGCGGAGCACAAATTGAGGCTTCCGCATACAACGGATTCCTGTACGGAGTCTGTACTTTATTGAAATTGCTGCCGCCGGACGTTTTCGGAAATGCGGCCTCCATAACGGTTGCTCCGACACTGCCTTTTGTCACAATCGAAGATCAGCCACGATATCCTTACCGCGGATTCATGCTGGATGAAAGTCGGACATTTTTCGGAGCCCAAACAGTCAAACGGCTTTTGGACCAGCTTGCTTATCTCAAAATCAACCGTTTTCACTGGCATCTGACGGATGACGGCGGCTTTCGCTTTCCCTTCAGCGGTACCGTAACCTGTTCGAGCGGAAACCGGTACGATCTCTCGGAAATGATGAAAAGAGCAGCCTGGCGAACAAAAGATGTTCCGGCAACCCATACACCCGATTGGGAATTTTTGGAACAGAATGATCCGAATGCCTACGGCGGTGTCTACACCATCGAAGAGTTACGGGAAATCGTTACCTATGCCGCTACCCGCGGCATTCAAATCATTCCGGAGTTTGATGTCCCCGGACACTGCAAACCGCTTTATGATCTGCTGACGGCAACCGACGGCACAACCGGAATCCGGTGCGACGGATATTACAGCAGCACGCCGAGAGGTCCCAAACAGGTCGTCTTTAATCCGCTAACAGGAACCGACTTATGCCCTTCTTCCGAAGATACATACGAGGTTATTACCGAAATGTACCGCCAAATGCACGAAGTCTTTCAGAGCGCCTATCTGAACATCGGCGGCGATGAAGCCCGTATTTCCGGAAATCATCTCGGATTCGGCCCCTGGTGGTACTGCCGACGATGTCAAAATAAACTGAGAGAACTCAATTGGATTACAATCGGTTACGACAGCATGCATAAACTGCAATCCTATTTTTTCGACCGACTCCGGGAAAACCTGGTCCCCCTCGTTCGGGATAATCTTATCATGTGGAACACGGTTTCCGCATACGGTTACTTTTATCCGAGTGCCGATAATATTGTTCTCGACTGGAACTACGAGAAAAACACATACAACAGCCGTACACAGGCTAAAATTGTTAACGCATCTCAGGGTAAATACTATCTGACTTTTAATCAGTCGCAATGGGACAAAAGCAATCTCAATCTTGGCGCAAATAGCTGGGCTCGGGTCAATACGGCCGCCTCCATGTACCTTTACGATACGGACAAAAACAACGCCGGCACATCGATTCCCGAAGAACGATTAATCGGTATCGAAGCGTGCTACTGGACGGAAAAAACAACCGGGTTCTCAAAAAACGGAACCGCATACACACCCGAAATGCACATGATCTATATGTGTTTTCCGCGGTTAGCCGCTATTGCCGAAAGAATGTGGTCCCCCGAAAGCAAAAAAGATTTTTATGCCTTTCGGGACCGCCTGCAAAGCGAATTTCAGCGGTACGATGCTTCGGAATGGGACGGCGTCTGCCAGGATGAACGGTATCTCTTTCCGGAATAAAGCAAAAAAGCGATAAGGAAAATAATCTGCGGTTTCAGTTTCCGGAGGTTTCCCGAAGAAGCATCTGTTCCGTCTCCCGCAAAGAAGAGTGGAACCGGTTTGCGTCTTCATTAAACCGCTCCCGATTTGCGTTTTTCCGGTGAGAGCGGGAGTCTGTCCCGTCATCCTCCCGGTTACAGGTCGTTCGGGAACCGGTTTCGGCTGACGTACCCCCGTTTTCGGTTTCCCGTTCCGTTGCCGGTACTGCGGCATCATTCACGATGCCGTCGCGGTCGGCCAGGTTCAGCATCAGCAGCGGAATCAGGAAAAAACAATACACTGCGGTTTTCATTCGGGGTACGCTCCTATCAGCAGTGAGGCGCCGAAAGAGGAAAAGGTAAACGAGGCGACAGTACCGTTTACCCATCGGACCGGAACAAAAGCATACGTTTTCATCGATTTCACCGTCAGGCGGTTGTAAAAACGCAGATCGAGTTTTTCCGCTTCCGCATCGACAATCGATGCCAGCCGAAATCCGTTTTCCGCATATCCGTCCGTTCCGTCCCTGTAGTTGAAAGCCGGTATCTCGTAACGCGAATCGGTCGATACTCCGCGGCCCGTTTGCAAAATCATTGTACAGAAATCGGCATACAATTCGTTAAAATCGGTTCCTGTTGATTCCGCAACGGCATCGACACCGCGATACGGACTTTTATAAATTCCCGTTACAACAGAATCGCCGAAACGTTCCTGCAGATAGCGCAAAAACAGCAGCACATATCCGTAATGAGCTGCTGTATCGGGCGATTCGATTAGGGAAATCCCGACAGACCGGAACGCTTCGGCAATATAACCGGCATGAGGTCCGGCATAACCGCAGTAATATTCGCATAACATGGACAGCCCCTCGTTCAGCCACGCATTCACGGTTGACATTCCGTTTTGTTGTCGCCGGTCGAAATGAACCATGTGCTGCATTTCATGTACAAGCGTTGCCGCCAAATCGGTTTTGTATGTTTCGAATTCGGCAAAGTAATTGCTGTTGACATAAAATATATCCGCCTCATTGGAACGGAACCCCAATCCGGGATATGTCCGATCCAGTTCCGACTGTGCGTATTTATCAACCGAATAAAAATAACCGAAAACTCCGTCATCGAGAGCTGCCATCAAAACATAAATCCGACCATTGCCGTCGACATCCGATTCCCTGCCGAACTTTTCACGAACCGTCGGAATTTTGGATTCGAATTGAGTCGTCAGATAGTTCAATTGCTCTTCTGTCAGCGCGGGTCCTCCGGATTCACTCCAAAAAGCGGTTTCTCCGGTTACTGCCACACATTCGGCAGTAACGTTTTTAAAGGTTTCATTCACGGAGACATAAAACAACCGGCTGTCTCCGACCGCCGGCGCAGTTTCGGCGACAGCCCGCGGTGCGTTGCCTCGTGACGCAATCGGCGGCTCTCCGCACAGCAGCTGCTCCGTTTCCCGCAACGCGGCATGAAACCGGTGCCCCCGTTCGTCGTCTGCAGCAGCAGCGGCGCCCCGAACCGCTGCTTCGTCTCCCGCAAGCGAACCGGCTGCCCGGGAAGAAAATCGTTTACCGGCGGTAATCTGAAAAGAACTGCTTTCGGAAACCGTATCGGTCGCCGTTTCAGGCAGGGCATAGCAGAGCGTGACCAGACCGGCATACCCCGAAGGAACGGAATAAACGATTTCCCCGGACGCAATCCCGGTTGATACCCCCCCGGTTTCCGTCACACCGAAACAACCGGATAGCCCCAACAGAATTCCGATACCGACTCCGGTATAAAAACAAAAATTTACGAATGATTTCAAAATACCCCCTCGTTTCCCGAAACCGGACTCTGCCGTCAGATGCCCGATTCACAGGGATAAGCTTCCGCCGTTATTTCCCCGTGCGGAGTCTGCTTCAGCCGAATATCTTTTTCGGGAGAAAATCCGTAGGTGTCGTCGAAACGGTTTTCTTCGACAACAATATTCCGGCATCTGTCAAACAGCAATGCCCGCCTGTTCGGATGAAACGGCCGAAAATCGGTATTACCGAACACTTCGTTTCCGCAAAAACGGATACCGTCGACCGATTTGGCATACAACAGCGGACGGTCAAACGTATCGAAAAAATTATTCTCGATGACAATGCCGGAATGAAAACAATTTCGGCTCAAACCGGGGAACGGAATTTCGGGATAAATCGAAATAACCGCTTCCGTAAACTGATACAGACTTGTCAGCGCATTGACAAAACGGTTGTTGCGAATCACAACGTCCCGGCAGGCTCCCGATTCGAACCACCCGTTGGCATCGCCGCAAAGCAGAACGGCCGTTCCCGAAGTGTGGTCAAAAAAATTGTTTTCAACCAGAACAGACTTCGGCGTGTTGAACAATGCCCCGCGGGCACGGTTGTTGCGAATCGTATTGTTGCGGAAAATCACCTCGGGTGCCCATTCCCTGTTTTCCAAAGCAGTATTTCGTCGAATCCGTCGATCCAACGGAGCCGTAAACGTAATACGGAACTCCCGGCTGCCGGCAACGGATGATGTGCCGACCGCTTCAATGTGTTCGATCATTCCGATATCGCCGACGGTTTCCATCGTGAGCGGATTAACGAAAGCCACCGATTCTCCCGGAAAGCCCCATTCGAAACCGTACGTTTGAGGATGACGGTAAGAAGCGATAACCGTCCGATCTCCTTCACGGCGTTCTACCTTTAAATAGGTTCCGTGAACATTAATCGCATCATCCATCATGTTTTCACAAAGACCGTTTTCCGAAATAACAACTCCTTTACACCCCGAAAAATGGGTTGCATCGGCCTGAGTCGTAAAATATCGGGAAGATTTTTCGGCAAGACAGACACGGAATCCGTCCAGACGGATATTTTCAGTCATTTGAGCCAACAGTCCCATTCCTTCGGCAAAATGAACGGAAATATTTTGCAACACCGCATCCCGGGAAAGATGAACAAAAATACCGGGAGTCGGCCGTTGTCCGTCTCTGAGTGTCAAAACCGTTCCTTCCGGGTAGCGGACGGCCGCCCATCTCATTCGAATCAGTCCGTCACCCGCCGCTTCCGCCGGCACGGAAACAAATGAGGGAGCGTACGAGTCACCGGTTTGCGGAAGTACCCGTCCGGTCTGAGGGTGAAAAACCATAAACGAACGGGGAACGACCCGCCATCCGTCACCGAAAAAAACAAAACGTCCGTTTTCGATCCGATAGTCGGTTTCATCGGAAACGCGGAACAAGCCTTCTTTTTTGTCGACTAAGGTGACCTGAGCAATCTTCGGATCGTCGAAGTCAATCGAAAAATTCTTTAAAATGATATTCCGGCATCCGACAACCGAAACCGGCAGCATCCGTCCGTGAAAAAGAAAAAGAGAACCGTTGCCGTCGATTGTCAGATTCCGGAATTCCTCCAAAACCATTCCGACGGTCTTGGGATTATCCTGATCGTGATTGGAAATGTAATATTCTTTTTTTTCCGCCTGTTCGGGGAAAAAACGGTAGACCCCTTTCGGAAAAACAATTCGGACCGGAACATTGCCCATACCGCGGACCGCATTCAAAACAGCCGTCACAGCCGGAACGGTATCCGCCCCGCCGTGACGGTCGGCTCCGTAGTCGGTCACATTCAACACCGTTTGCGAAAAACCGGCGAACGGTAACAGCGCCAGGATCAGCACCCACGGCAAACTTTTCATAACCGTTTTCCCCCGGGAAACGGTTATTGCGGTTTGGCGATAATCCGTTCCAGCTGCGGATTTTCGGCCAGTTTTGCTTCCAGCTTTCTCATCCGGTCTTTATTGACATAATCTTTCGACTGAAACGAATAAGTAAAGTTGGTATGCACATCATAAGTTCCCTGCATGAGCGCATAGGTATCTTCCGTCATGACCAGCTCTTCGTCGGTCGGAATGACGAAAATTTTAACGGCCGAATCGTCGGCGGAAATCACGGTCTCGGCTGCGCGCAGCTTCGACAGACGGTTCTTTTCCGGATCGAGTTTGATGCCGAATCCTTCCAAACCGGAAACGGAACCCGCACGGTAAGTCGGATTCATCTCCCCGACACCGGCCGTAAAAACAATTGCATCGACACGGCCGAGAGCCGCCATGTACGATCCGATATATTTTTTGATGCGGTAAGTTTCCATTTCCAGAATCAGTTTGGCTCTCTCGTCGCCGGCATCGACACCCGCCTGCACATCGCGGCGGTCGCTGTATTTTCCGGAAACACCCAAAACACCGGACGATTTGTTCAGAACCGCATCCATTTCCTTCGCATTGCATCCGAGATTTTCCATCATAATCGGCACAATCGCCGGATCGATATCACCGCAGCGTGTTCCCATCATCAATCCTTCAAGAGGCGTCAGCCCCATCGAAGTATCGACGCAGACACCGTTCTTAACGGCGCACATACTGGCTCCGTTTCCGATATGCGCAATGATGATATTGGTCTCTTTCGGATCTTTACCGAGCAGAACAGCCGCTCTTTTGGCTGTATAAAGAAAACTGGTACCGTGAAAACCGTAGCGTCGGATATTGTATTTGGTATACCAGTCATACGGTAACGCATACATAAAAGCCGACGGTTCCATCGTCTGATGCCAGGCAGTATCCATAACGGCACAGTGCGGAATGTTCGGCAATACCTTTTGAGCCGCTTCGACACCCTGAATATTGGCCGGCATGTGCAACGGTCCGAGCGGAATCAGGCCTTTGAATTCATTCAGCGTTTTTTCGTCAATCAATACCGATTTCTTAAACTTTTCGCCGCCGTGCAGCATCCGGTGTCCGACCGCTTTCACCTCATCCATCGAAGCAATACAGCCGAGTTTCGGATCGACAATCGTGTCCATAATCAGGCGGATGGCTTCGATATGAGTCGGACACGGCTTCTGTGCCTCAAACTCTTCTTTATCTTTCGCACTGAATTCGATTCGGGAATTCGGTTGCCCGATGCGCTCTACCATGCCCGTTCCCAATACGGTCTTTTGCGACCAGTCGTAAACCTGAAATTTTGCGGACGAACTGCCGCAGTTTAATGTCAGAATGACCATAATGTACTCCCTTGTTATGAAAATAATTATACAGGATTCGACAAAAAAATGCCAACGAATTTAAAAAATTAATTTTTTACACATTAATAAAGAGATGACAGTCGCCAAAGCCGCATTTTTCTTTTTTCTTTTGGCCGGAATGAGTTTACCTCTCCCCGGCGAAACCGAATGGGAGATAAGCCGTGCCCGCTCGCGGACGACCGTCTCCTTCAGCGATAGCGGAAACCGACTTTCCGTTGCGGTCGATGTCAACGGCCGGCAAAATCCGCTTTCGGCAGAGTGGAGTTTCTCTTCGTCCCTTTTCCGGGCCGGGGGACTGACACGCAGCGGTTTTGTTTCGTTTTTCGATAACCGTAATCTTTCTTCCGAGGGAAAACGAAACAGCGTCAGCGACACATGGAGTTCTTCACGTTCCTCTTCTCTGACAGGAATCGGCGCCTTCGGATTCGGCGGTGTGGGAATCTATGCGGCCTGTCACAACGATTATCTGCTGAGCGGTCTTTCCCTGCGTCGGGAACTGACCGACAGGCTCTCCGTTGTCAGTGCCGCCGAATGGTGGGAAGGAGCTGCCCCGGCTCCGCAATCCGACTGGTTCTACAGCGAAACCGCCTCAAGGGAAAGTCGTCTTTTTAAAAGCATCCACGGATTACGGTTCAAACTGCGCTCCGGTCACGATGCGGCTGTCTATGCTTCGGCAACGGCAGGCAATATCAATCCCGCCGCAGCAGCTCTGCTGTTTGTCTACGAATACAAAAATCCGTTGAGAGAAGTTCTTTTAAAAACAGCCTGGTACGGCGACGGTTACCTTTTTAAAATTCAAAAGCCGTCCGACCGTACGGCCGTTTTTTTTGTTTCATACCGGGAAAAATTCGAAAAAAAAGGACTGTTTCGCATTGATTACGGGTTCGACCTGCCGCCGGTTCCCGATTTGTACTATATTATACCGTTTGAAACTTTTGCAACGGTACGCGGAGAATACCGTACGGGCGGTTGGCGGCTGTCTGCCGAAAACCGTTTAACGCTGTCCGGCGACAGAGAGGGCAACGGCACACTGAAAAACCGCACCGCTGCCGTTGTATCGTGGCAGGGAACCGCCTCCCGCACCGCGGTTGGAGTCACCGTCTCGGGGCGCTGCACCTACACCGCGGCGGCGTCCGTCGACTGGAAAACGGAAGCCCGCCTTCTGGTGATTTACCGCCGGCAGAGTTTTTCATTAACGGCTTCGGCAGAAAACGGTCCCGTTTACCGCCTCGGCGCCGAAACGGTTTTCCGTCTTCCGAAATGCGAAATCACCGTCACCCCGCAATGGGAACAGATGCAACACGGCGGCAGAAGCAGTTTGAAAGCGTCTGTCGGCATTTAACGGATCTGCCGGACTCAGCGGAACTTCCATTCCAAACCGACATCGAACTGAAAAGCAAACCGGTAACGGGCATGAGTTTCAATCAGCCATGTTCCCAACTTAACCGCCGCAAACGGTGACAGTGCCGGTACCTGTTTCAACGGCTTCTTATAGGAATAGGCGGCAAAAAGACCGACCCTGTACAAATCCTTATCGGACAGCATGTGTTCGATATTCGTATTGACAGCAAATGCCATACCCCACTCCCGAAGACTGTATCCCAATTTGATATCATGATTAAAATACCAGTCTTCTCCTTTCACCACAATCGACTCTCTCGGCATATAGACGAACGCCTCTTTGTCGACACCGAACGCACGTATGTAATTGATATAAGGCGTATAAATCACGGCCAAAAGACCGGGACCGGCCGGTCCGCCCATTGTCAGAGCGGGAACCATTTGGAAAATTAAGGTATGACCGCCCACATACTCCGGCTTGCGGTTCATGGGGTTGAGTCCCGTGAACGGCGGCAGGGCATGATCAAAAGTCTTTGTATCAGAATCCAACAGAGTCGGACGTCCCGGATCGGCCAGACCGGCTTCGTAAGTCAATTTGGCCAGAAAGTTCAGTGCCGCCAACGGTTGAAAACGGACATAAGCCGAAGTGCGTGAAAAACTGCTGAATTCCTGCTCGATTCCGGCCTCAATATACGAATCGGCGAAAAAGAAGTTGTCCAGTTCCCTGAAAAGAGCCTTACGATAATAAAGCTGCCCCTGATAGACGGCGCCGAAGTGATTCCACCGTCCCAAAAAGTGATTGGAAAAATACCATCCTTCATCCGACTTATCCGTATAATCACGTGTCGGTCTGGCCTTTCGTTCAGTCTCTTTCTCCGTGCCGTCCGGCATTCCGGTCATCTCTCCCGTTACAGCCGTCGCCTCCCCGCTTTTGTCCGCCTCCGTCAAATCGGAATCCTGAGCCGGAAGCGCAAAAACACAACCCAAAAGCAGCAGTATAATCGGAATCTTCTTCATAAAATATCCCTTTCGTTCGTAACCCGAAAATCAATTTTCCGCGGAAACAAAATATTTATTATATAATATGTATTATATAATAAATATTATATGAAAAAAGAAGGGATGTCAACAAAAAAACCGGGCACACAGCCCGGTTCCGTACGATAAGATGTCGGCATCTCAGTCATCGAATTTCTGACCGACCAGTTTTCCTTTTTCGTTGAAATAAAGTTCCATCCGGTTCTGAAGCTTGACTTCGTAGCCGCGGTACTCTTTTTCAATCTTGACAACGGGAACATCCGGAAACTTTTTGGCAATTTCTGCCGCTATTTTTTCGGGTACGGCAGCAGCGGGAACGCCGGCCATACATTCGATCTGTTTCCAGTCACCCGTTTTGCGGAAATCGATTTCGGCGCCGTTCGACAGAGCCACTTCGTAACTGTCCCAATCGGCCTCGGCAAACGTAACCGTTGCATCGGGATACCATGTTTTTACCGCTGTCTGAATTTCGGACGGCAGTGTCGCCGGATCAACGACCTGGTCGGCAAAAGCCGCCGCACTCAAAACCATCATTGCACACAGGAAAATAAAATTTCTTTTCATAAAAATAACCTCCGAAAATAAAATCATTTTATAACTTCGGGATCGTCTTTCCGGAAACCTGCAGTATCACCGGATCGAAAAGTCCCGCCGTTAACCTTTCAGTCATCGTATTTCTGACCGGTCAGACGTCCGTCTTTGGTGAAATACATTTCCATTCCGTTATTCAGCTTTACCTCATACCCGCGAAACTGTCTTTCGATTTTAACAACAGCCGCTTCGGGCCACGCGTTTCGGACAGCCTCAAAGACACCGTCGGGAAGTGCCGTTTCGGGCAGTCCGTTGACGGACGACATTTCTTCCCAATTCCTCGTCAAAGAGAAATCAATCGCGGCTCCGCCGGAAAGATAAACTTCGTAACGTCCCCAGTCCGATTCGGCCATGGTAATCGTTTCTCCGGGAAACCATTCCGTTACGGATTCGACAATCGAAGACGGCAACTTTAACGGGTCAACAATTCTGTCCGCAAATGCAGCCGTTCCGGCACACAGGATCAGACAACAGACCATCACTGATTTTTTTCTGCTCATCGGCAGCCTCCGTTCTTTTGATGATTCAATAGTAATGCTCCGCCCGGAATTCGTCAATAGAGATTAATAAAAGGTAATTATCATTTAATCTGCGTTTCATTTTCGGAGAAAATATTCGCGAAAAATATCTCCGAATGCTACCGTTTTCCCGTGATCAGACTTTTAAACCGCTCTTTCTGTGACAATCTCTTTTCTACCGAAACCGGACGACCCTCTTCATCGAGACCCGTGTAATAGGCGCAGGTCGCCCAGGTCGAAGGTGTCGGGGTAAAAATCTGAACCTGTTCCGGATAAAAATCCAACTCTTTACGGATAAAACGGCGCGTTTCATCGACCTCTTTCTGCGTTTCACCCGGATGTGCCGCCATGAAATAACAGCTGATATACTGGTTTTTTCCCGCTTCGCGGCACGACTGACGGTAAAGTGTACAAAAACGGAGAAACGAATCGTTGCGCGGCTTCTTCATTTGCGCCAGCACCGCGGGGCTGCCGCTTTCCGGCGCCAGTTTCAGCTGCCCGGAAACGTGGTGCTGCGCCAGCGTCCGAATATAAGCGCCGCCGAAACGGCTGTCGGCCGCCGTCAAATCGGGCCGGATACCGGAAGCCGCAAAGACTTTCCGGATTCCCGGTTTTCGGCGCACCGTTTCCAGCAGTTTCAAAAGCGGCTCGTGTGTGATTTGAAGCGACGGACACGGGTGCGGATAGAGGCACCGTTTGCGGGTGCAGGCACCGTTCTTTTCCGCCTTCGGACAGATGATGCCGTACATATTGGCCGTCGGACCGCCGATATCGGTAATGATGCCTTTAAAATCGGGCAGACGAAGAATCTCATCGATTTCCTTTTCAATCGAAGCCAAACTGCGGGAAATCACACGCCGTCCCTGATGAACCGCTATCGCGCAAAACGAACAGCCGCCGAAACAGCCGCGGTGGCTCATCATGGAAAAACGAATCGTATCGACCGCCCTCACATTCCCTTTAATTTTCGGTGTTACGGTCCGTTCGAAAGAGAGATCGCACGCTTCGTCAAGCATCTGCTGCGTCCAAAAAAGCGGTTGATTCTGAACCAGCCAGCGGTCGCCGCACTTCTGCGCCAGCTGCCGTCCGGACGGCGCTTCGCTGTTATCCGAAAAAAGCCGAAACATCCGGTGAAAAGCGCTTTTATCGGAAGTGACCTCCTCGAACGAAGGCAGCTCCAGAGCCTCATCCGGTTTCTCTCCCGACAGGTAACAGAGCCCGTCGAGCGAACGCACATCCCGCCCTTCGTTCAACCGCCGTGCCAGTTCGCAAACCGTGTACTCGCCCATGCCGTAAACCAGGTAATCGGCTTTGGCATCGAACAGCAGCGGCCGACGAACCTTATCGGTTTTAAAATCGTAATGGGCAATCCGCCGCAAACTGGCCTCGACCCCGCCGAGAACAATCGGTTGGGTCTGTTTAAAATAACGGCGGATCAGCCCCGTATAGACAATCGATGCCCGGTCGGGACGGCGGTTATTTACGCCGCCGGGAGTAAAATCGCACTGCCGGCGCGGTTTTCCGGACGCGGTGTAATTGGCCACCATCGAATCGACACAACCGGCACTGATACCCCAAAACAGCCGCGGTTCCCCCAACGCGGTAATATCGGCGCCGTCATCGACCGACGGCTGACTGATCACCGCCACACGGAACCCGTGCTTCATCAGATATTTGCCGATAACGGCCACTCCCGAAAACGGGCTGTCGATATAGGCATCGCCGCTGACCAGAATCACATCGGGACGCTCCCACCCCAGCCGACTGATCTCTTCTCTGCTGACCGGTAAAAACATATCCGTTCCGCCTCGGACCGCCTTACAACGGCAGAGAATGTCCCATCCGGCTGTTTTTGGTTTCCAGATAACGGCGGTTTTCCTCCGTCACGACTGCGGGATGATGAATCGTTTCGATGACTTCGATTCCGCCGTCCCGCAAAGCCTTCTCTTTCTCCGGATTATTGGTAATCAGCCGTACCGATTTGACGCCCAACGATTTTAAAATCCACAAAGCAGGCGAATAATCGCGCTCGTCCTCGCGGAACCCGAGTTTCAGATTGGCATCGACCGTATCCAGTCCTTCGTCCTGAAGAACGTACGCTTTCAGTTTACTGACAAGACCGATACCGCGGCCTTCCTGCCGCAGATAGACAATCACACCGCAGCCTTCCGTTTCTATGGCTTCCATGGCCCGATGCAGCTGGGATCCGCAGTCGCAACGTCGGGAAGCCAGCAGATCGCCGGTCAGACATTCGGAATGAATCCGAACCAGAACATTTTCTCCGTCTCCGACAGAGCCTCTGACAAGCGCAAAATGGTCTTTGGTGTCCCACGGTGTGTGGTAAATGATCATACGGAAACGTCCGTAAGCGGTCGGCAAATCGGCAGACGCCTCTTCGGTGACAAAAACTTCGGTGCGGCGGCGGTAAGCGATCAAATCGGCGACCGTACCGATTTTCACCCGGTGCCGGGCGGCCCACTGTTCGAGCTGCGGCAGCCGCGCCATCGTTCCGTCATCGTTCAGGATTTCGCAGATCACCGCTGCCGGCTGCAGTCCGCAAATGCGGGTCAGATCGACAGCCGCCTCGGTGTGCCCCGGCCGCTCGAGAACGCCGCCCGGCCGCGCCGCCAGCGGAAACAGGTGGCCGGGTTTGCGGAAATCGGCACCCGTTTTGGACGGATCGGCCAGCCACCGCAGCGTATTGAGGCGATCCGAAACCGAAATCCCGGTTGTTGTACAGCCGAATCCGTCAACCGATACGGTAAAGGCAGTCGAAAAGGCGTCGTTGTTTTCTTTCTCCATTTGACGCAGCCCCAGCGCTTCGGCGCGCGCGGCCGACAGCGGGGCGCACATCAGCCCGCGGCATTCACTCACCATCAGATTGACGGTCGCATAATCGACACTTTCGGCGGCCGCAATCAGATCGCCTTCGTTTTCCCGATTCTCGTCATCGACAATCACGACCGGTTTGCCGAGGCGGAAATCTTCGATAATTTCTTCTATTGTGTTCATTTTATCAGCTCCAAAATCCGTTTTCTTTCAGTAAATCTTTACTCACGCTGCCGGCCTGTCTCTCCGATTCCGAACGGCGTCCGTGACCGGTACCGTCGGAATGCGCCAGCAGTTTTTCCGTATATTTGGCCAGAATATCGGTTTCGATATTCACCCGATCACCCGGCTTCTGACGGCCGAGCCGTACGGCTTCGAGGGTATGGGGAATAAGCGAGACGGAAAAGCGCCCCGGCTCTTCATCGGTCACCGTCAGACTGGCGCCGTCGACGGTAATCCGCCCTTTTTTTACGATATAACGGCTTAACTGCTCCGGAACCGAAACGGTAACCCGTCTGGCAAAACCGTCCTCTTTCACGGAAAGAATCGTTCCGACCGCTTCGACATCGCCCAGCACCAGATGACCGCCGAGAGGCGTCTGCAGAGTCAGCGACTTTTCGAGATTGACGGCATCACCGGTTCTCAAATCGGCCAGCGTCGAATGACTCACCGTTTCGTTCATCACATCGGCGCAAAAGGTACCGCTTCCCAGCGCCGTCACCGTCAGACAGACGCCGTTAACGGCAATGCTGTCGCCGATTTGCGCCTTTTCGATGACAACGCAAGCGGAAATCTCCAGCCGCACTCCGCCGCTCTCTTTACGAATCGAACGAACCGTTCCCATTTCTTCAATTAAACCGGTAAACATCACCACATCCTTTTGTAAAAACGGTACGATACCTGCCCGTCGTAGACGACCGGCTCGGCGTTCGGCAGCTGCCAACCGTCGGCCACGGCCGCCGGCGCAAAACCGTCGAGAAGCGGCACCGCGTCGCGGTCGCCCAACAGTTTCGGCGCGACAAAAATCTCGCCGGCATCAAACGCATCGGCCGCCGCCAGCCACGAAAAAACCCCTCCGCCGCCTTCGACCATCACCGAATCGAATCCCCAGGCAGCCGCCGCTTCGCCCAAAGCCGCCGCCGGCAGACGAAACGGGGCGCCCGCCGCGCGGTCGGCGCCCGCGGCGGTAATGCGGACTCCGGCCGTCTCAAGACGGCGCACTTTTTGGGGGTCGGCCGCGGCCGCTTCGGCGGTGGTCAGCAGGAAACTGCGTCCGTCGCCGGCGTTTTGCACAAACCGCAGCCGTTCCGGAATCGACAGAGTGCCGTCGATGACAATGCGCGCCGGCTGATGATCTTCTTCGCCGGGGGCATCGCCGCCGTCGAAACCGCTTTTCAGGCGGCAGTCGAGTCGGGGATCGTCGGCCGCCGCCGTTGCGGCGCCGACCGCCACCGCGGCAAAAGTCCCGCGCAGGCGGTGAACCCGTTTGCGGGCCGCCTCATTGGAAATCCACTGCGACTGTCCCGTTCGCGTTGCCAGCTTGCCGTCAAGCGTCACCGCCGCCTTAAAAAAAAGATACGGAGAGCCGCCTGAGGCCCGTTTGAGGAAAGGCTGGTTGAGCGAGCGGGCTTCCTGTTCGAAAAGGCCGCATTCGACCTCGATACCGGCCTGACGCAGCCGTTCGAAGCCGCGCCCCGCGACAGCCGGGAAGGGATCTTTCATGGCCGCAACGCACCGCGCCACACCGGCGGCAACAACCGCATCGGCACACGGCGGCGTTTTCCCCGTATGCGCACACGGCTCCAGAGTGACGTACAATGTCGCCCCCGCCGCTTCGCCGCCGGCCGCCCGCAACGCATGCACTTCGGCGTGCGGACCTCCGAACGCTTTGTGCCACCCTTCTCCGATAATGCGGCCGTTCTTCACCAGAACCGCTCCCACCATCGGATTGGGATTGACAAACCCGGCACCCCGCCCGGCCAGCTCCAGCGCCCGCCTCATAAACCGGCGGTCGTCCTCACCGTTCATTTCAACGCATCCAGCAAATTCACCATTTCGAGAGCCGACACCGCCGCATCGAAACCTTTGTTTCCGGCTTTTGTTCCGGCCCGTTCGACCGCTTCGCCGATGGAGTTGGTGGTCAGTACACCGAAAATCACCGGCAGTCCGCATTTCAATCCGACCGAGGCGACCCCTTTGGAGACTTCGGCACACACGTAATCAAAATGGGGTGTCGCCCCGCGAATCACCGCCCCGAGTGTAATCACCGCATCATACCGTCCGCTTTCGGCCGCCTTCAACGCCGCCAAAGGAATTTCGAACGCTCCCGGCACCCAAATCACATCTATATCGCTTTCGGCGGTCTCGTGGCGCAAAAGCGCATCTTTTGCTCCGCCCAGCAGTTTGGTCACAATAAACTCGTTAAAGCGGGCACACACCAGCGCAAACCGCTTCCCTTTTCCCGAATAAACACCCTCGTATACCATACGGCCTCCTCAAAAAAAAAGAAACCCTCTTCGGGTTTCCTGTTCTTCTTATGCTTTCTCACATCCGGACTGTAACCGTCGGTTACGGAATTGCACCGTATCTGTCCGATACCGGACTCGCGGACTTTCACCGCCGGCAGGGAATTGCACCCGCCCCCGAAGCATATCTCATTATATACCTGCCGGAAAGAAAAAGCAAGCGGAAAAGCATGTTTGAAGATGACGAAACGATCAAAAAACAGTTCAAAATCGGGAAAATCCTCTGCAAAGAATGCTTTTGTGTGGTACAATATGATCCTATGAAAATCAAAATACCTTCACGTTTCATGTTTTGTCAAAACGATGCCTGCCCGAAAGCCTCCGCCTGCCTGCGGCATCTCGCGCTCGAACTGCTGACGCCCGATGAACGGGAAATCGTTGTCCTGAATCCGCTGGCTTACCCGGCGAAAGGATCGGTCTGCCCGCTGTTCGGAAGCAGCAAAACCGTCCGGGCGGCTTGGGGCATCGTCAATCTGCTGACAACCGTTCCTCACGCCAAAGCCCAAAAAATCAAAGCGGAACTGCTCTCCTGCTTCGGCCGGTCGAAATATTACCGTATGCGGCGCGAAGAGATTCCCGTGATGCCGGAAGATCAGGCTCTTATAAAAGAAATCTTCATGAAAAACGGCATCGAAACGGATCCCGAATACAGCCGTTTTACGGAAGAGTATCAATGGTCGTTTCATACGGACGAAACACTTTGTTTCAGACTGTGAAACACTTTGTTTCAGACTGTGAAACACTTTGTTTCAGACTGTGAAACACCTTGTTTCAGACTGTGAAACACTTTGTTTCATACGGTTGAAACACTCTGTTTCATGCGGCAGATAGTTTTACATACACTGTAATATCTTCGGTTTCGTAAATTGATTCAACAGAAATGAGCCATATCGTAGGGATAGTATTTACAGTCTTTCAATCCCGTATCGTCAAGTTTGAGGGCTTTTACTAAAGCGGCGGCGGCGATGCACCAATACCCCCGGTACCACCCTATTTTCAGATCCCGGTTGGTTATAACACCTTCGGTTAATGACATAAACCACTGTCTTTTCAGATACCTCTTTAACCGCCGGACGGCTTCCGCCTTGTTTTCTTTTGACAGCATCACCACCTCGTATACCGAATTGGTCTCTTTTGGGAAACGCAGTTTTTCTGTACTTATCTGCCAGGTTGGGTCCAGTATCTGTATCAGATTTTCCAGATAAATATCCCAATATTCACTTTTTATCAATAATTCCTTAAATAGCCGCCGAAGCACCAGCCGACCTCACCGGGCATAAAATCACCCTCGGTAAGCAGAGTCTCAACTTGTACCCAATTGTCCGTTATGCCGTCTATTGTCTCTTCCTTGCCCAATGAAAGTATCAGCACCGGGGTACCTGCCCGCATTGTGATGATAGTCTCACCGGACATGTCTTCTTTTGCCCGGAGGCGCAAGTTTTCCTGTGTCCGTACACACCCATTGATGTTGTCAAAGAACTCCTTCTGTACGGAGATAGGGGGAGGGTTATTCAAAAGTTATTACCATATGCGAACCAACAGTTTTTTCGGTTACTTTTTGGATTATCTCGTTTTTATCACCTTCAGTTAATGGCTCGTTTTCTGGTATAAGCCAGTTTTTCATTGAACTTTTATAACAGACAAAACCGCCTACTATCATTTCGCCTGCGATTCTCGCAGTTCTGCCATCGAGTTCTACGTCTATGTATGTGTTTGTTCCGGTGATTTTTGTCATAATTAGTCCTTTTCGCTATCCCAAGCTTCTATAAATTTAAAACCCTTAAGCTGGTTTTCATTTACTATATTTAAAAATTCATCAGTTACGAAATATTTCATGTCAACAATTCCATCAAAACGGGATGTTTGAAAAAGTGGTGGAAAATCAAGCATTTTAAAACAATATTTCTCTACTCCTATAATATCATTGTCAAGATATTCAAATACAGTTTTATTATTATTTAATGCATCAATCACTTTTAAATTATTTAGTAATATGAAATCATCTTGAAATCTTATATACTGAATCTCAAATTTTTCATTTTTATTAAAAATATTATAGGTTCGGTTATTAATTAAAAGTCCTCTAAAATCCCAGCACCTAATAACATCACCTATTTTTAATCCTTCATCATTTGCATAGTTAAAAGTTATGCATCCTTCTTTAAAAGTTAATTTTCGACCTCTATTTATTTCTTTAAAATCTCTCTTAGTTAGATTTGTTTCGTTTATAAAACAACCTTGATAATTATCAACATCAAGATTTAATTTGTAAATTTTCATAAAAAACTCCTTAATTATGAACTTTCAACAATCCATTTAATAAATCTCTTCGTATCTTTTGAAGCTCATTACATATTAGTTTCTGTATTTGTGCATCCGAACACTCTTTTTCAATTGCATCATATACAATACTATTTAAGCGTTCATAAACTTCATCAAAATATGAATTCAAATGCCCACCACAATGCATTACTTCGGTTGTAACAAATTCATTCTTTTGGTAAGGTAAAAATACACCATTTGCAGGTGAATTTAAATCAATTCCATATTCGTGCAAGATTGCAACAC
>JAXEIF010000026.1:0-51561 GCA_034120015.1 Spirochaetia bacterium
ACTTTGGAGCGGCTTAATAGGGAAATTAGAAGAAGGTCATCTGTGGTCGGTATTTTCCCGTCTACAGACAGTTACATAAGATTGATTACAAGTTACTTGCTTGAATATTCGGAGGACTGGCAAACGGATAGGAGTTATATGTATGCCGGGTTGATAAAAGTTCAAAGGGAGATTTTGTTCAACGTAGCATGATGGTTTTGAGGCTTTTTTCACGAACTAAATTGCGAACGATTATTGACAGGAACTGAAGCACCTGGAGGATGACCTTGAGGACGCCTCCATTGCCGGCTGACTTCATTTATACCAGGATCTGCAAACCAATTTGCGCAAAATTCTTGACACTACCAAGACCGGATTGACAGTTTCAGAGAAAAACTGAAAGAACTGCCGCGCTATTTTACGAAAGAACATTTTGACAGTTTTCTCTCCCAGGCAGGCTGGCAGCCGTATATCAAATCCAGTTCGGAGGATCCAAAAAACGCAGTGATGCTCGCCGTTTACACCCAGGAATGGATGGTCGATTCCCGTAAACAGATGCTTTACTGCAACCCGCAAATCGGAAATCTGTACGGAACCCTCGCCAAACTGGATGCGGAGGAGTGGAGTGATTTTTAGGAGAAGGTTAAAAAGAGATTGAAGTTTGCATCAACAATGTAATTCGATGGGAATTGTACGATAACATCGCCGATAAAAAATTAAGAAACAGGTTGCAAAGCGAATGAATATCCCTATGAAATTTGTTAATGCCTGTCTGTTGATGATCAAACATTTTGGTATATAGACGCAGTTGAAGAAGCAATGTGCTTTGGTTGGATTGACAGTACAACAAAGAAAACGGACAACGGAGTTACAGCACAAAGATTAGCTCCTCGAAGAAAGGGAAGTTTATGGTCTGAATTGAACAAAGAACGCTGTCGCAGAATGGAACGATTAGGACGAATGACAGACGCTGGTCGTGCTGTGTTGCCGGATATGAGTGAGAAGGGATTTGTGATTGATAAAGATATTTTGAATGCACTTCAAGCGGACGCAGAGGTTTGGGAGAATTTTCAAAGTTTTCCGCCACTTTATCAGCGTGTGAGAATTGATACAATTCAAATTAAGAAAAAGCAGCCGGAACTATTCCAGAGTCGCTTACAGAAGCTTTTAGATAACACAAAAGCGGGAGTTATGTATGGCGAATGGAATGACAACGGGCGACTGCTTACAGAATGACAACTCCTAAGTTGTTGAACAACAATAAGATTGTGATAACATATTGACTGATAAGGGGTAAAAAAATGGCTTTTGATTACAAGGTATTATTCCGTTACCTGTTTTATATTATTCCGATAACTTGCTATTATTCCGTTAATAGTATATTCTGTTAAGAGAAACGGGAAAATTTATGTACATAACGGTGAATCAGGCGGCGGAAAAATGGGGCATTTCGGACAGAAGGGTCAGAATTTTATGTGCCGAAGGGAAAATTCCCGGGGTCATCCGTGAAGGACGGACGTGGAAGGTGCCGGAAAATGCCTTAAAACCGGAGGACGGACGGTTCAAATCTGCCGAAACTCTTTTGGAAAAAATCGACAGAAAAAAAACCGAGCTGGACTCAAAGCGCCCCTTAACCCCGGGAGAAGCGGAACGCCTCACCGAAGAATTTGCGGTAGAGTATACGTACAATTCCAATGCCATTGAGGGTAACACCCTGACTTTGCGGGAAACCGACATGGTCTTACGGGGATTGACCATCGGACAAAAACCTTTGAAAGACCATCTGGAAATTATCGGACACAAAGAGGCCTTTGATTTTGTCCGGGATTTGGTCGCGAAGCAGACTCCCTTATCGGAGAGCGTAATCAAACAAATCCATTTTCTGGTACTGGCGGATAAAAAAGACGACCGGGGCGTTTACAGAAGAATCCCCGTAAAAATTACGGGTGCCGGACACGTGCCTGTTCAGCCCTATCTGATTCAGCCGAAAATCGAGGAGCTGCTGGAATCCTACCGGCACAGCACGGAACACATCGTTTCCAAACTGGCACGGTTTCACATCGAATTTGAAGCCATCCATCCCTTTATCGACGGGAACGGACGTACAGGCCGTCTTTTGGTCAACATGGAACTGATGAAAGCCGGATATCCGCCTATCGACATCAAATTCAAAGACCGGCTTGCCTATTACAAGGCCTTTGATGATGACCATCAGAAAAAAAATCCGGATGCAATGGAAAAGTTATTTGCGGAATACCTGAACAAAAGACTGGATGAATATTTGGCAATATTGACAGAGTCAGCAAACCGGCTGCACAGGCAGATTCAAAAATAAAAAAACGGGAACCCAAGAATGGAAATCATCAGACTGAATGACGGCGATAAAAGAAAGTACCTCGATCTCCTGCTGACAGCCGATGAGCAGGAAAGTATGATAGACAGGTATCTCGACCGCGGCGATATGTTTGTTCTGAACGACAACGGCGTCAAAGCCGAATGTGTCGTTACCAAAGAGGCGGAGGGTGTTTACGAGATTAAAAATATTGCGGTTGTTTCCGACTGCCGTCGGCGGGGATACGGCAAAAAACTGATAGATTCTCTCTTTTCCTGTTATCCCGACTGCCGAACGCTGCTTGTCGGAACGGGCGATGTTCCTTCGACACTCGGCTTCTACCGCAACTGCGGCTTTACGGAATCGCACCGCATCGGGAATTTTTTTACGGACCATTACGACCATCCGATATTCGAAGACGGCAGGCAGCTTATCGATATGGTTTATTTGAAACGGGAGCGGTGAAATTCCTGTAATGAGTCTTATACGGAAGCGGTTCTGATCTATAAAATATACCCGGCAGGCATATTATCCGATACTTACAAAGTATTTGACATTCTTTTTCTCCGGTGCTACTATTTCTTCGCCGATAAGGTTCCGGGATCCACCCGGGGCGCGGTTTCTGACTGAATACGGAGGAAGAAAATGAAGAAGAGAAGATTTCATTGGGGTGAGGTTCTTTTGCTGCTGCTGGCCTCTCCGTTTTTATATGCGGCCGAAAAAAAGGGAGCGGCAGAAGCCGACAGCCGGAACGGAGAGGCGGCGGGAGACCCGGCATCGGCCTTTCATTTAAAGCTGACGGAAGAATGGGACAAAACCTTTCCCCGAAGCGGAAAAGTCGAACACAAAAAAGTCATCTTTCACAACCGTTACGGAATTCCGCTGGCGGCCGATATGTACATTCCCAAAGGGAAAAAAGGAAAACTGCCGGCGTTGGCCGTTTCGGGGCCTTTCGGAGCTGTCAAAGAACAGGCTTCCGGTCTTTATGCGCAGACACTGGCCGAAAAAGGCTTTCTGACAATCGCTTTTGATCCTTCTTATACCGGAGAGAGCGGGGGCTCACCGCGGTATGTGGCCTCGCCCGATATCAATACGGAAGATTTTTGTGCCGCCGTCGATTTTCTTTCGGTTCAGGAAACGGTCGACCCAAACCGTATCGGCATTGTCGGCATTTGCGGCTGGGGCGGAATGGCCCTCAACGCGGCGGCCGCCGACACCCGTATCAAAGCGACCGTAGCGGTGACCATGTACGATATGAGCCGCGTCACGGCAAACGGCTATTTCGATGCGATGGACGAAGAGGCGCGATACAAACTTCGGGAATCCCTCAATGCGCAGAGAACCGCGGATTACCGCAACGGAACCTATGCGCTTGCCGGCGGCGTTCCCGACCGGCTGCCCGAGGAGGCTCCCTTTTTTGTCCAAGACTATTACGACTACTACAAAACGCCCCGCGGCTATCATCCCCGTTCCCTGAACTCCAACGGCGGCTGGAATGTCACCTCGTCACTCTCTTTTCTGAATATGCCGATTCTTGCTTATGCCGGCGAAATCCGCAGTGCCGTTTTGCTGGTGCACGGCGAAAAAGCCCATTCCTGCTATTTCAGCAAGGATGCCTTTGCCAAACTGAAAGGGGATAACAAAGAACTGATGCTCATTCCCGATGCGGTCCATACCGATTTGTACGACAATACAGAAATCATTCCGTTTGACAAAATTACGGAGTTTTTAAACGCGAATTTAAGATAAAAAAGGACGAAAAGAAGAAAGAGACAGAATCTTCATTTCGGAGGAACAATATGGAATCTATCCGGCTCGGCAACAGCGATCTGAAAGTGTCGCGGCTGTGTTTGGGAGGAATGAGTTTCGGCGATCCGGCAAGCCGGATGCATGAGTGGACGCTCGATCCGCAGCAGAGTGAGGCAGTTGTCGCGCATGCGCTCGATTTGGGAATCAATTTTTTCGATACGGCCAACTGCTATTCGGCGGGAACGGGGGAAGAATACCTCGGCCGGGCGCTGAAAAAGCTGACGGCGCGCGACAAAGTGGTTCTGGCGTCCAAAGTTTATTTCAACGACGGTCATCTGTCGCGGGCGGCGATTGAGCGGGAAATCGAAGGGTCGCTGCGGCGGCTGGGGACCGATTATCTCGATTTGTACATTATTCACCGCTACGATGCCGCCACACCGCCGGAAGAGACGATGAGAGCGCTTGACGATCTGGTCAAAGCGGGCAAGGTGAGGGCGCTCGGTGCTTCGGCCATGTACGGGTTTCAGTTTCACAATCTGCAGCTGCTGGCGAAAGAAAACGGACTGACGCCGTTTGTTTCGATGCAGAATCATTACAATCCGCTGTACCGGGAGGATGAGCGGGAACTGATTCCGATTTGCCGGCAGATGAATGTGGCGCTGACGCCTTACAGTCCGCTGGCGGCGGGGCGGGTGGCGCGAGCCGGCTGGAGCGGCGATACGCTGCGCAGCCGCACCGACAAGGTGGCGCACGCCAAATACGATACAACGGAGGCGGCCGACCGCCAAATCGCGCAGAGAATCGCCGCGCTGGCGCAAAAATACGGCACGACGATGACGGCCGTTTCTTTAGCGTGGCATTTTGCCAAAGGGGTGGCGTCGCCGGTCATCGGGGCAACCAAAACCGCCCATCTCGACGATGCCGTCGGCGCCTTTGCCGTTCCTCTGACCGCGGAGGATGTCGCCCTTATCGATGAGTTTTATTTACCGCATAAAGTGATGGGGGCGCTGGCACCGTGATTCGGGGCAAGCCGATTTACGGGGAAGCAGTCCGGCGGATTCCCGTATTCGCCGACCCGCGGACCTCTTCGTGATACAGATAATTGATAACGGCAGGATGCCCCGGAGTGCTTCTTCCCTGCGGAAGATAATTGTCCAGGTAAGGGAGATCGTTCTTTTCGGCATAGACGCGTATTCGGGATTCCAGCTGTTTCCAGTAGGTTTTATCCCGTTTCATGTAAATTTGTTCGTAAAGCGTGAGCAGTCGGGGATAGCGGTTTTTGATGTAATCGAAAATAACCGGTTTGAACTCCCCGCGCAGATTCAGATTTTCCAGCCAGATAAAATCGCAGCGGTCTTTGGCCCGTTCGATAACGGCTTCGACATCGCTGATGCCGGGAAAGATCGGCGAGAGAAAGCAGGCGGTACGGATTCCGGCATCGTAAAGCTGTTTCATCGCCGACAGCCGTCTCTCAACGGAGACCGCCTTATCCATATCCGCCCGGAAATTTTCGTCAGTTGTATTGATCGAAAACGAGACGGTCACATCCTTCATTTGCGTCAGAAGATCAAGATCTCTTGTGACAAGATCCGACTTTGTGCAAATGGTGACGGAAGCCCGGCCGAATACCAGCTGTTCCAATACGGCCCGTGTCCGTCTGAATTTTTCCTCCAAAGGGTGATAGCCGTCTGTCACCGAACCGATGAGAATCTGCCGGCCCGCATACTGTTCCGGGTGTTTTATTTCCGGCCAATATTTTACATCCAGAAACGTTCCCCACGGTTCGCGATGGCCGGTAAAGCGTTTCATAAATGAGGCATAACAATATTGACAGGCATGGGGGCAGCCGACATAGGGATTAACGGAGTAGCCGCCGACCGGCAGAGACGATTTGGTCATCACACTTTTGACCTGAATTGTTCTGACAATCATATCAGATTCCTTTTACGGCGGGAGCGTACATATCGGCCGTGTAACGCTTTCGTTTTTCCGTGGCTTTACCGTACTGAATCGCCGTTTGCGGGCAGGCGTTGAGGCAGCGCAGACACTGAAAACAGTTCTGCCGCGTCCAAACGGGGCGGCCGCCTTCCAACGCAATCGCTTTTGCCGGGCAGTTGCGGGCGCAGGTGCCGCAGCCGTTGCACGCACCGGTCGCATAAAACGGAGCCGTGCGGCGGGCAAAGCGGTTAAAAGCGGGGTGAATCAGATTCGTTTTCAGCCGCGGCAGAGTGCCTTCATGCACCCGGTACACTCTTTTTTCTTCGAGAATTTCCCGGGCGATCTCTTCCGTCTGCTCATCGGCAGCGTGCAGCTTGCGCAAAACCGTCTCTTCGTCTTCCAACTGCGAACCGATGACGTAATTGTTCGGCATGGCTACACTCCAGGCCGCCGACAGCGGCCGGATTTTCCCGGCTTTTTTAAGCGCATGGCCCGCATCGGCACCGCAGGTGACTGCGGCAAAGGTATACACATCCGCCGCCGGCAGCCGTTTGAGAAAGCTCTCCACCGGTTCGGGCAGCCCCCACGCGTAAACCGGAAAAACCAACCCGAGGCGCTGCTGCGTTTTCGGGTCGGGAATGTCGGTTAAAGAAACGATATCGACCGCTTTGTCGGCGGTCAGTTCGGCCAGCCGCAGGGCGATCCTTCGCGAATTGCCGGTTCCGGAAAAGTAAAAAATCATATGAAGCTCCTTGGAATCCGTTGCCGCCTTTTGCGGCCGGTTTTCCTGTCTTAAAAAGAATTATATCACAAACTGCCGCCCCGGGCAACGGAACGGAATCCGCCCGGTATCAAAAAAGATTTGAATCCGCCACGGAACTGTGGTATAGTCAGACAGGAGAGGTTAAAGATGGAATTGCAAGCAGTCGTCAATTTAATTAAAAATCAGTACAAAGTCAGCAAAGAATCGGAATTAATTAATTTTTCGCTTCTGATTTTATTGGTTATTTTCGGAATAATACTTTTATTTGTTTCCGATTATGTCAAATTTTCTTCATATTGTCTGATGACAATCGGAGCAGTGCTGATTCTCTTTTCATTGGGATGCGGAATTGTCAATTCCATAGAGAAGTCCAAAAGAAAATTTTTTCGGGAGAATTTAAGAGAATCCGATATTTTACAAAAAATGTCACCTCAATCACTTGAACTTCTGATCCGGTATTTTCGCGAGAAAGGAAAGGTAAAAAGGAATTATATCGTAGATTTTTTGAAAAAAATAGTTTTTGCAGTGTTGATCCCTTTCTCTATGCATATTGCAGAAAAGTATTTGCCTAAGTCGTTTGACCGATATCTCTCGCTTGATTTAATTTTATTTTTCATTGCGTTTTTGTCGTATTTTATTTTGATCATTGCAGTATTAATTGACTTGAAACGAAGTAAAGAAACCGAAAACAGAATTATCGCGGATGCTCTTTATAATTTCCTACTGGAGAAGAGGTTCCGTCAAATCAATCAGTGAATTTCTGCTATCCTGTGCCTTCTCTTTAATTGTATAATTTTAAAAACATAGGACTTTTTTTCGAAAACGTAGGACGTTTTTTTAAAAATGTAGGACGTTTTTTCGGCGGGAAAAACGTTTCCGAACGGTTCTGTTTGACGTCGTTTTTTCTCTTCCCCGTGTCCGGTCTTAAAAGCTCATTGCGTACGGGTGGGGAAAGGCGGCAGTTCCGATTTCATGGCAAAGTATCCGATGAGGATTGTTCCCACATAGGCGCAGGTTTTGGGAATCATCAGCATTCCGATCATCGGGAAGGCGTCGGCCCACAGGACGACCGGAATGTAAAAACCGAAACTCAGCACGATGGTCAGCCACATCAGCCGAAAAGCCCGGTCCCGCTGCCTGCGAACCGTGACGAAGAACAGTACAATGATCAGAAGCCCCAGCAGGGCAAAAGGAATGTTGCGGTAAATTCCCCAGGAAAGGGGAGAATCGGCCTCGAGCCACCGGTTTTGCGGCATCAGGCACAGCGCAATCCGAACCGCGGCCAAAACGAAGACGGCGACGGTGAGCGGCCTGTACCCCCGAATCCGGTAGCGCAGGCGCCACACAAAGTAAAGCAGCACATAAAAAACCGTCATGGTGATGGAGGTGATCCATTTGCCCAGCCCCAGAAGAACGGTATAATTTTCCAATCCGGTAGTGCAGAGAGCCAGCATGCGCGGAATCAGATGAAACGAATCGCCCGCACCCAGCACCACGGCCATGATACCGAACAGGCGAAACTGCCGGTTGCCCCGGCTTTGCCGGATCATCACCGCCCCGATGGCGATGACAAAAATCAGATAGACGGCATCAAACAGTGATTCGGCCATTGCCTGCATCGTTTATTCTCCTTTTGTAAAATGGCGTTTGAAGGCGGCTACCTTTTCGGCAAGAGTACGGGCTTCATCGGTAACGGTTTCGGTGGACAAATAGCGAAGCAGAGCTTTCAGGCGCGGGTCTTGAGCCTTTTCAAACGCTCCTATATTATAAACGATTTTCGTTTGTTCGTCACCTGTTTCTTTTCCGTTCTGCTTCCAAACCGTTTGACTCTCATACACCGGAAAGCCGTCGCCGCATAAGTCGAAGTTGCAGATGAAAATGACAAACGATTTTTTGAGTTGGTCGTACGGATTGCCACGCAGCAGAGAATCGACATCGATAGCGGAATGGTAATAGCGCATCCGCTTAACGAGGTTGGTTTTGCGTACCGTCTGCATTTCGATGTTGTAGATTTCTCCGTCGCCTTCAAGGTAGACATCCATACGGATGCCTTTCGACTGCGGAAAAAGATTAACCTCTTTCTGCGCTTCGAGATAAACCACTTTTTTTACTTTGATACCCATTAACATTTCGAGAAAAAGCTTACAGAAATCTTCTTCCCGCATAATCTGACTGAACAAATAGTCATCGGTTAATTTTAAATCTTTCCACGGAACCATCGTTTTCCTCCTGTTTTCATTAATGAGAGAAAAAGAGTTTTTTAAAGAAAAAATTCGGATTTTTATCAGCGGCCGGTGTTTTCGCGCCGTTTGGCGCGGCGGACGCGGTTGATGTGCCGTTCGAAATCGCCGCTTTCCAGCAGTTCGGCGAGAACCAGCTGTTCGAAGGTGGGACCGGTGCAGGAATAGAAGCCGGCTTTCTGTTCGAACAGCGGCAGCAGCGGTTCGGGCAGAACCATGTAGCCGATACGCAGAGCCGGCGAAACGGTTTTCGAGAAGGTGTTGAGGTAGAGGATGCGTGCGTCGGGACAGAGGGCAAAGAGGGTTTCTTCCCGTTTGGGGGTGAAGGCGAACTCCGATTCGAAATCGTCTTCGATGATGAGCCGGCTGCCGCGGGAAACCCAATTCAGATATTCGTACCGTTTGGAAGCCGAGGCGGTCACGCCGGAGGGAAAGCTGCGGTACGGGGTGAGATGGAGCACCTCGGCGGCGGTGGCGGCCAGCGCCCGGCTGTCGATGCCGTCGTGACCGAGCGGCAGCAGGTCGCAGCGGACGCCGGCGTTGCGGTAAACCTGACCGATTTTTTCGTAGGAAGGCGATTCGATGGCGAACAGCCGCCGTTCACCGAGCATCAGGGCAATCAGACTGTAGAGGTATTCGGCACCCGACCCGATAATCAGGCGGCGGCGGTCGGTAAAGATGCCGCGGTTGCGGGCCAGATAGCGGCAGAGGGCGTCGCGAAGCGGCGGCAGGCCGGCGTTGGGCGACTTTTCGAGGATGGTTTTGCCGTAGCGGGTTAAGACCCGCCGCATCGTTTGCGCCAGAACCGAAAAGGGAAAGGCGGTTTCGCTGCCGTTTTCGGCGGCACTGGTGCCGTTATCGGCGGCCGGCGGGGGCGGCGAAGCGGCAAAGCCGTCGCTGCTGCGGAAAAGGACAAAATAGCCGCTGCGCTGCCGCGCTTCCAGGTAGCCTTCCTCGCATAAAAGCGCGTAAGCGTGTTCGGCGGTGATGATGCTCACCCCGTTTTCCGCCGCCGTAACCCGCTTGGAGGGGAACCGGCTGCCGTAAGGGAAAGCACCGCGGAGGATTTCTGTTTTCAGCTGCCGGTAAAGCCGCAGATAGGCGGGTGACGGCGGGCGCGTTGTATCGGAAAATTCGTTCATCTGGTTATATAAAATTCTTTTATTTTGGTTATTTCAATAAGGTCAGAATGATTCTATACTATTCCTGACTCAAAATCAAGGAGAATCATCGACGATGAACGAAAACAGGTACGATTTAAACCGGGATTTGGCCCGGATGTTGAAAGGCGGCGTCATTATGGATGTGACGACTCCCGAACAGGCGAAGATTGCCGAAGAGGCGGGCGCCTGCGCCGTTATGGCGTTGGAGCGGATTCCGGCCGATATTCGGGCGGCGGGCGGGGTTTCCCGTATGAGCGATCCGAAGATGATTAAGGGGATTCAGGCGGCGGTTTCGATTCCGGTGATGGCGAAATGCCGTATCGGTCACTTTGCCGAGGCGCAGATTCTTCAGGCAATCGAGATCGATTACATCGACGAATCGGAGGTGCTCTCTCCGGCCGACGACCGTTTCCACATCGACAAAACGCAGTTTGCGGTTCCGTTTGTCTGCGGCGCTTCCGATTTGGGCGAGGCGCTGCGGCGTATCGAAGAGGGGGCGGCGATGATCCGCACCAAGGGTGAGCCGGGAACGGGCGATATCATTCAGGCGGTTCGTCACATGCGCAAAATGCAGGCGGAGATCCGGCGGCTTGTTTCGCTTTCCGAAGACGAACTTTACGAGGCGGCCAAAACTCTGGCGGTGCCGTACCGTCTGGTGCGGTACGTTCACGACAACGGAAAACTGCCGGTGGTCAATTTTGCGGCGGGCGGTGTGGCGACTCCGGCCGATGCGGCGCTGATGATGCAGTTGGGAGCCGAAGGGGTTTTCGTCGGTTCCGGCATTTTCAAATCGGGCGACCCGAAAAAGCGGGCGGCGGCAATCGTGCAGGCGGTGACTCACTACCGCGATGCGGCGTTGCTGGCGGAGCTTTCGGAAGATTTGGGCGAGGCGATGGTCGGCATCAATGCGCAGGAAATCGAGCTTCTGATGGCCGAGAGAGGAAAGTGAGATGAGAATTGCGGTTTTGGCGCTGCAGGGCGCTTTTCGGGAACATGAAGAGATGCTGTCCCGTCTGGATGTTTCGTCGTTCGAAGTGAGGCAGACGGACGATTTGTCCGCTCCTTTCGACGGTCTGATTCTGCCGGGAGGAGAGAGTACGGTTCAGGGAAAGCTGCTGCGGGAAACGGGGCTTTTCGGGCCTTTGCGGGAGAGAATCGCTGCGGGACTGCCGGTTTTCGGTACCTGTGCCGGGCTGATTCTGCTGGCCGAAGAGATTGAAAACGGGGCAACGCGCCATCTGGCTTTGATGAAGATTCGGGCGGTGCGCAGCGCTTACGGCCGCCAGCTCGGCAGTTTTTTCACCGAAGGCGCCTTTGACGGGGGCGCTCCCGTTCCGATGACATTCATTCGGGCGCCTTATATCGCTGCGGCCGGCGAGGGGGTGCGCGTTCTGTCGGTGATCGACGGGCGCATCACCGCGGCGCGTCAGCGGAATATGCTGGTGACCGCTTTCCATCCGGAACTGAACGACGATCTCACGGTGCACCGTTACTTTCTCGAAATGGTAAAAGAGGCAAAAACCGCTGCGGTGCGAAAGTCTGCGGCCGTTTAAAGAGCGGCCGTTTCGTCCCCGGCGACGGCTTCATCGCTTTCCGAAACGAAAAAGCGGTAAGCGATGGCGGAGATGTCGGCAATCAGCCGGTCGTTTTCCGCATCCGGCAGGGCGCTGTCTTTAATGAAAACGGCGATAAAATAGGTGCGGCCGTCGGGCAGGGTCACAAATCCGATGTCGTTGCAGGCGCTGAGGCGGCCGTCGGGCAGGCGGTATCCGCTGCCGGTCTTGTGTCCGATGACCGCGCCGCTTTCTTTTAACGGTGCCGGCAGTTTGGCAGCGCCCGTTTCGCATTCGATCATCAGTTCTTTGATAAAGGCGGTCTGTTCTTCCGGAAGAATTTCACTCTTCCACAGCCGTTCCAAAAGGCGGACGGCCGCCGTCGGTGTCGAGCTGTTTTCGTAAGCGCGCATCGGGTCGGCCTGCATTTCGGCTTCGTTGTAGCGGATTTTCATCCCGTCGATTCCGGCTTTTTCGCGGATAAACGCATCGGTTTCTTCGGGCGAAACAATGCGGTCGAAGAGAATGTCGCAGGCGATGTTGTCGCTTTTTTTCAGTGTATATTCCGTCAGTTCGGCCACCGAAAGGGGAATACCGCCGTTCGGGTAGCGGTCTTTGAGGGGGCTGTACGTTTCGGGCACCATGTCTTCGGCTTTGACAGCGACCGTTTCGTTGAGGCTTCGGCCGCTGCCATGCAGCCGGTCGCAAACGGCCAGTGCCTGATGGAGTTTGAAGACGCTCATCATCGGGAAATCTTCACCGCCGTTGACCGCCGCTGATTCGCCGGAAGGGGAAAGCACCGCGATGCCGACCCGCGCATCGACGCCCTCAACCGCCTTTTCCAGCTCCCGCCGCAGCGTTTCCGTCCCGTCCGCCCGGCACCCCGACAGCAACGCCACCATCAATACCGACACAGCCACCGCCAACGCCGTTCCGATTACTTCCCAACCGGTTTCCCGCTTCATAAACGCCTCCGTCCTCTTCCCAGTTTACGACACGGAAAATGAGTTGTCAAGGAAGAAAGCAGGGGAGAATTATCTTGTCGGATCAATTGATTCGACTGTAACAGCCCGATTATTTCTTCTTTCATCCCCCCATCTTGTTGTTTTGCCGACTGCATTTGTTATTAAAATCTCTTTCGGAATTCCTCTTTTTATAAGTTCGTTTTTTACATTTTCCGCTCTTTCATTTGCCAATATCTTTTCATCAATTTCGTTATCAAAAACAGCTACATATCCATTGATGGTAAATAGCAGATTGGGATTTTTTTGTCGTTTTTCTTTTATTAAATCGGCGATTTTATCAAGCCAATCCATTGCAGCTTCATAATTTACAAAATCCCTTCTGTCTGCTTTAAATTCGGCAGATTTCTGTTCGTCAAGAATAATTTCTTGCATTAGTGGTTCCTGGATTATAATATCTTCATTGTTAAATGAGAGCTTTGTAAAGATAAAACTCCCGAGTGCAATCAGAATCAGCAACAGAATAAGAAGAGCATATACTATTGAACGAGATTTCTTTTTTTCTTTTTGATTTTCAGTTAAAATAGCGGGATTTCCTTTCAATAAAAAGATCAGCCATTTATATGTTGCTCTTTTTTTTATTAATTTAAAAGTAATTGATTTAGGATTTCGAATTCTATATATGTGAGCTGGAAGTTTCTCATTGGTGGTCTTTATTTTTGCAAAAGATTTCTTGCCTATTCTTGGTAATTTTTTATTATTACGTTTTGAACAAATTGGTTCAAAGGAAATTGTTTCTCCTAATTTAGCTTTAATGCATTTATCATATTTTTTACCTGTCATAAAAATAACGGCATTTGGTTTGCATATTTCTATTTCTTGGAGAAGCAGATTAAAATTGGTGTTTTCGGATTCAATAACATTTGAATGGTAATCAGCAAACTTAAATAAAGAATTCCATAAAAATTTTTTTTCACTGTGATGATTTAAATCGGCAGTTAGTTTCTTGGCAAACAATCCGAAAGGATCTTTTTTCGGAAAGTTAAATTTTTTACATTCGTCAAACAGATTCAATATTCCGTCTTTTTGCTGTCTGTATTCGATATATGTATGGGGTATTCTGTTTTGGATACCAATAAACATAATTTTAAATTCTGTTTGTTGGTATTTGGGTTCATCAAAATGAAGCAATAACGGACCGTTGACTTCAGAGAGTTTGGGAACAGAACGATACAAATTACTTAATCCGCCTGCATGATATTTGTACATTCTAATTAGTTTTAAGTTGATCGATGATTCCATCGCTTTTTCTCTGCTGTATTTTTTGATTCCCATCGCAATATCTATACCGGCTGTGATTACAAATGAGACAGTTCCGACTAAATTGATTCTAAGAATGAACTTTCTCCAATCTATGACAGGAAGACCAGTAGGAGTGATTCCTTTAACGGATCGTATTGCAGCATCTGTAAAATCAATGGCTGTGAATACACCTTTTGAAATTGTGAGCATTCTTATTATTGTTCTGTTTCTGTAAGGTAAAAGCTCCTCCCAATCTAATTTTTCTATTGATCGTCCGTCTTGCATTTGCTCGATAAATCGGCGAATAAAATAAAATCCCCGTACAATAAATTCATTAATCATAACCGGACTAGCTTGTCTTTCAAGTTCATATTTAACAGCCAATTCTGTTCTGTAATCCATTTTACTGGATGCGCCTTCAAATAATGAGTTAAATATTCCCAGATTAATTTGGTTTTTTCCGGAGCCAATTCCGTTTTGATAAGCTTTCCGTAAATTTTCATTAAAATTAGTATCTTTAAAACAGGGGAGCGCTGCAATTTCCTTCATTGTTGACATTATCGGTCCCGGAATTCCGGCTCCGCCTTGCTTACTGGAAGAGGAACCGCCCATATCACTGATGAGATGGCCCTTCCTGTTATTAATTGTTTTTGCAGTTGTGATAAACCAGTTGATAACTCCTGAAAAGATTTTTGAAGGCGTGTTATTTCCAACAAAGTTTCCGTATTCATTTACTGTAACGGGAACTTTTGACATTGTACCTGTCTTGTCTGAATATCTTGCTTCTCCCGTGAATTGAACGATAATGCAGCATAATAAACCGATAAATGTCGGGTGGTGGCAAAAATCATCTAAATGATGTGTTTTTGCTGTAATAACTTCGTTTCCGAATGCATCTTTCACTTTATGAAAATCGTTATCTCCGGGTAAAGGGAATTTTTTTTCCAAAAAACGAATTGCCTCTCCGAGTTTATCACTGCTTTTACATTGAGTTTCATCAAAGCCGTGCTTTTTTGCAAATTTCATTATCATGTTATTAATGTTGATATTTGCCTTAGCTTTAGCGCCTTTGAAATCCCATTCTCCGATAAAAAATACATCGATTAAGCCCGTAATAATACCTGATGTAACGGATACAGTATAATCAATCCCATCTGCATGATTGGTCAAATTTTCAGTTCCGCAGATTTTTTCTTCTACTTTTTGAAAATCTTTATAGATATCGTCGTTCGATAAAACTGTATCGTAGTTTTCTGTTATAATCTCAACTTCAAAATCATCATCTGTTTTGATGGGTTTGGTTTTATATATTTGATTTTCTTCCAAATCAAGAGATTGTTCGATAACAATATCGGGATAGTTTTCTTCAATATTATCTTTAGACTGAACAGTTAAAGGTTTCTCTTTCAATTTTAACACTCCATGTAATGATTTTTAAGTATAAATTGTATAATTAAAATTATCAAGCAAATTAATTTTATTGGATTTGTTTGATACGGGAATCAATTTTCCCATCTTTTTTTATCTTTTTTGCTGATTAGTCTTGACTCATTTTAGCTTTTTCTTTATTAATTAATTGAAAATAAAAATATTAGATTAATCTAATTAATAGGGGGCGTTTATGAGATTTCTATTGTTACTGTCGATTCTTTTCGGACCGGTCTTCGGCGCACAGGCGCTCGATACCGAAGCGGTCAAAGCCTTTATGAATGCCGAGCATGAACAACCGGGCAGCGGTGCGTTGCCGCCGCCGCAAACGGAGGCCGACCGGACGGTGCGGATGCTTTTGACGGCCTGGAGCCGCTCGCTGCAAACCGATGAGGGCGAAGAAAAATATGCAATACTGTCGCAGGCTCTCGCCGAATACGAAACAGCCGCCGATACGGCAGAGACGGCTGTTCACACGGCTGCCGCCGGACTGATGGGCGAAATCGTCTATTACTGCCGCCTCTCCGAAAAAATCTCCTACGGAAAAAAATCGAAAGCGATATACGAATCGGTTCCGGCCGACGACTCCGACTGCTTTGCCGCGTTGCTCGGTCTCGGTATCGGACTGCTGCACACTCCGAAACTATTCGGCGGTGATCCGGAAAAAGCGTTGACCTTCTTTAGGCAGGCTGCGGATGCGGCCAATGAACCGTACCGCCGCTACCTGTCGGATCTCTGGATTTCGCAATATTATTTTAAAACGGGCAACGAAGAACGGTACCGGGACTATTTTTCGAAAGCGGCCGCTGTTTACCCCGAAGGATGGCTGCTGAAGCGGGCATCGGCGCGCAACGCGGCGGGAAAAACATTGTGAGCGGTTCTGTGATACCCGGTGTGCCGTCCGACGGCGGAAAAACAAAAGAAAGCGTCGAAGAAAAACGGCGGCGGGAAGAGGCACTTCTCAATGAAATGATCCGCCTTTACTGCCGCAAACGGCATGCAAGCCGCGGCGGACTGTGTGAGGAATGCCGGGAACTGGCCGCTTATGCGCACGAACGCATCGAACGCTGTCCCTTTACGCAAACCAAAACTTTTTGCAGCGCCTGCCCGGTGCACTGCTACCGCCGGCAGATGCGTGAAAAAATCAAAGCGGTCATGCGTTTTTCCGGACCGCGGATGCTGTTGCGCCACCCGTTGTGGGCGATCAAACACGCGGCGGTGACGCTTCGGGAAAAAAGAAAACAAAAAAAACAGAAAGGAGGTCGTTTATGAAAGCACTTTTAATCGGATTGGGGTTTCTTTGTGTCGCTGTCGGAGCTGTCGGTGTTGTTTTGCCGGTTCTGCCGACAACACCGTTTCTGCTTCTGGCATCGTTTTTTTTCGCCAAAGGATCGAAACGGTTTCATGACCGGTTTCTCTCGACACGGCTCTATAAAAAACATCTGGAAAGCTTTGTCGAATCAAGGGCCATGACGCTCAAATCGAAACTCTCGATTCTTCTGCCGGTCAGTGCTCTGCTGATGCTGACTTTTTTTCTGATTGATCATCTTCATGTCAGAATTCTTCTGATTGTCCTTTTTATCGGAAAATATCTTTACTTTTTCACGCGCATTCGGACGGTGACACCCGAAGAAGAACGGGAACTGAAAGAGCGTCTGCTTGAAAAAAAGGCTGCCGAAGCAAAAAAAGAAAACGAGGCTGCCGCCAAAGCATTGTGTACGGAGGAGTAGAAAATGAAAACAAAAACAGTGCTGATTTTTCTGATGAGTCTGACCGCAACAATGACGGCGGCGGCCCGGGAAGCGGAAGCACAAACGCCGACGGCGCCCCCCGAAGAAACGATTTTTGAGGAAAAGAAAAAAGGGTTTACAACCGAAAAAGATAACCGTTTTTTTTCCGTCGGTCTGTTCAGCAGTGCCGATTCGATCAAAACCGCTGTCAATATCGAGTTGGGATTTAAACTTTTTAAGAAAAACGATTTCGAAATGAAAAGTTTTACGGCTCTGGTCGGATCGAAAATTTACGATGACGAACCCGATTTGTACGAGCTCGGTTTGATGCAGAAGTTGACTTTCGGCGGAAAGGATATCTGGATCGACAATATTTCGATCAGCCGCTACGGATTTATGTTCGGCAGTTTCGGATTTCTTTCTTTCGATGAAACCAAAGCGGCCAAATTTCTTTTTTCCGGTCCGTTTTACTGGGAGGTCGGCGGAGGAGCCGGTTTTAACATTAATGTCAGCGAAACGGTCGCCATTGTGATGGAGTTCGGCGGCGGTATGCATATGATCGGCGACGGAAAAACCGATTATCCCGACAAAGTCTCCAAGGCCGGTTTCGGCCGGATGAGTCTCGGCGGCCGTTATTATTTCGGCAATCTGAAAAAAGAAAAAGAAGAAGATCCGTTTGCAAAAGCGGCGGAAGGAGCGGAAAATGATTGACCGGCGCCTGATCCGCTTCATGGGCTCTTCCCGTAAATATATCGCTTTTCATGTGCTTTTTCAGCTTTCGGCTCTGCTGCTCAATATCGCAGCCGTACTGGCGCTGGCCTTAACGGTGCAGCGGCTGGCGGACGGCTGTCTGTCGCGGCGGTTCGCGGCGGCGGCGGCCGCCGTTTTCGGCGGGGCGCTGCTGTTGAGACTGCTGTGCGCCTTTGCCTCGGCGCGGATGTCGTTTTATGCTTCCGACGGGGTGAGGCTGCGGCTGCGCGAGGCGGTGTACGGCAAACTGCTGCGGTTGGGCGGCACGGCGAAAACCCGATTCACATCGGGCGAAACGGTACAGACCGCCATGGAAGGGGTCGATCAGCTGGAGGTTTATTTCGGCCGTTATCTGCCTCAGTTTTTCTACAGTCTGGCCGCTCCGTTGATTTTGTTCGGGGTGACGGCATTCGTCAGTCTGTCGGCGGCCGTTGTTCTTTTTTTGTGTGTGCCGTTGATTCCGCTTTCGATTGTTGCGGTGGTTAAAATAGCCGGTCGGGTTTTAAAGCAGTATTGGGGCCGTTACGGGCATTTGGGAGAAATGTTTCTCGAAAATGTGAGAGGGTTGACAACGCTTAAGATTTACAAAGCCGATGAGCGCAAAAGCCGGGAGATGGACGAAGAGGCCGAACGGTTTCGGGTGGCGACCATGAACGTGCTGAAAATGCAGCTTAATTCGATTATCGTGATGGATCTGATTGCTTACGGCGGGGCGGCGGCCGGCGTGATTTTCGCGGTGTCTGGTCTTGTCGGCGGTTCGGTTTCTTTGGGCGGAGCCGTGATTCTGATTCTGCTGTCGGCCGAATTTTTTATTCCGCTGCGCCTGCTCGGTTCGCTCTTTCATGTGGCGATGAACGGTTTGTCGGCTTCCCGCCGTCTTTTCGAAATTCTGGATGCCCCCGAACCGCAAACCGGCCGGGAAGAATTGACCGGGGAAGAGAAGCGGGTGAGTTTCGAAAATGTCTCGTTCTCTTATGACGGCACCCGGATGATTCTCGATCATTTTTCGATTACGGCTCCGGGAAAGGGGCTTTACTGTCTGGTCGGTCTTTCCGGCTGCGGGAAAAGTACCGTTGCCTCGCTTCTCAACGGCCGCTGCGGCGGTTACGGAGGCTCGATTCGAATCGGCACACGGGAACTTTCCCGCATTTCTCCCGACTCCCTGCGCCGTCATGTTGTGACAGTCGATTCGAACGCCTATTTGTTTCGCGGTTCGATTCGCGACAATCTGAGGATGGCCGACAAAACCGCTTGCGACAGTCGGATGATGGAAGTGCTGCGGGAGGCGGGACTGTCCGAATGGGCATCTTTTTCCGGTCTGGAGATGAAGCTGGAAGAGCGGGCGGCCAATTTGTCGGGCGGTCAAAAGCAGCGTCTGGCTCTGGCCCGGGCAGTTTTGGCTTCCGGCACGGTTTACATTTTCGATGAGGTGACTTCCGGTGTCGATGCCGAAAGCGAAGAACCGATGATGCAGACAATACGCGCTTTGGCCGAACACAAAACGGTTTTTCTGATTACCCACCGGCTTTACCATTGTCTGAAGGCCGACAGGATTTTCTTTTTGGCAGACGGAGCGGTTACCGAAGAAGGCTCTCACGAAGAACTGATGAAAGCCGGCGGCCGCTATGCGGAACTGTTTCGCCGTCAGGCGGAGCTGGAATCTGTTTTGGGAAAGGAGGAAGCATGAATCGACGAAGCGGATGGTCGATTATGATGCGGCTGATCGGGCTGGTTAAGCCGTTGCGGGCGGTGATGGCGGCGGCGGTGGCGGCGGGGACGGCGGGAGCGCTTTGCGCGATAGCGGTTCCCGTACTGGGAGCGGCAGCGGCCGCAAGCCTTTGGGGGTTTCCGTTACCGGGAGGAGCGGCAGCGGTTTTGGCGGCGGTGGCGGCGGCGGCCGTTTTGCGGGCGGTTCTGCACTATGCGGAGCAGCTGTGCAACCACTACATTGCTTTCAAACTGCTGGCTTTGATTCGTCACCGTCTTTTTGAGGCGTTACGCCGGCTGGCACCGGCCAAACTGGAGGGGCGAGATAAAGGCAATCTGATTGCGCTGATGACCGGCGATATCGAACTTCTGGAAGTGTTTTACGCACACACCGTTTCGCCGGTGATGATTGCGCTGCTGACTTCCGGAATCATGACGCTTTTTTTCGCCTTTCTTCATCCGGTTTTGGGCGTGACGATGGCGGTTGGCTATCTGACAGTCGGCTTTCTTTTGCCGTTTCTCTCTTCCCGGTTCGGGAAAGAGGCCGGAATGACCTATCGTCATCTTTTCGGTGAAATGAATTCGTTCTTTCTCGACAGTCTGTGGGGAATGAAAGAGGTGCTTCAGTACCGTTGCGGCGGAGACCGGATCGGACAGCTGCGCACCGATTCGCGGCGGCTGTCGACGGCGTTCAGCCGGTTAAAAACGCATGAAGGAATGGTAAACGGTCTCGGCGGCGCGGCAGTTCTTCTGTTTACCGGTCTGGTGACGGCGGTGTCGGTGTATCTGCTGTACCGCGGTGCGATTGCCTTTGCCGTCATTCCGGTGGCTGTCACGGCGGCTGTTTCCTCGTTCGGACCGGTTCTGGCGTTGAGTGCCTTATCCAACAATCTGCTTCAGACGCTGGCGTCCGGTGAACGGGTTCTCTCGCTTTTGGAGGAAAAACCGGCCGTGGCCGATGTGACCGACGGAACGGTTCCGGAAAGATTTACGGGAGCGGCTTTCGGGAATGTGACTTTCGGTTACGGAGAGGAAACGGTGTTGGATGATTTTTCGCTGACCGTTCCGCCTGGAAAGATTTTGGGAATTCGCGGGAAAAGCGGCTGCGGCAAATCGACTTTGCTGAAACTGCTGATGCGGTTTTGGGAAGCGGATCGCGGTGTTGTCTCTCTCTCCGGAAATGATGTGCGTCGCATCCGGACCGATGCACTTCGTGACAGCGAAAGCTACGTCACTCAGGAAACGGCTCTCTTCGGCGATACCATCGAAAACAATGTGAAAATCGGAGCTTTCGAAGCCACCCGGGAAGAGGTGGAAGAGGCGTGCCGGAAGGCGTCGGTTCACGATTTTATCGTCTCGCTTCCCGACGGTTACGATACCGTGATCGGCGAATTCGGCGAAACCCTTTCGGGCGGCGAACGGCAGCGGATCGGCGTTGCCCGCAGCTTTCTGCGTCCGGCACCGCTGCTTCTTTTGGACGAACCAACAGCCAATCTCGACAGTCTGAACGAAGCGGTCGTTCTGCATTCGATTCGGGAACACAGGGGAGAGAGAACCGTCATTCTGGTTTCCCACCGACGGTCGACGCTCGGCATTGCCGATTCGGTTTTCGAAATGGACGATATTTCGGCTGAAAAAAAAGAAAATCAGTCCGAAAAAGAGTTTTTGTCTCATTAATGAAGTATGGGAAATAATAAAGAGCGGATACGGAATTTTATAAAACTTGTTCTCGGACTGGCGCGATGTCCGATTTGCGGCGATGTGGAAACAGGAATGATTTGCGGGGAATGCGAACGGGAACTGAGAGAAGACTTTCTGAAGCGGAGAAAAGGGCGTCTGTGCCGTTATTGCGGTCTGCCGCTGATTTCGGAAAAGGAGATTTGTTGCGACTGCCGGGCGGAAACGGAAAGCGACAGAACGCTTTTTTTCCCGGAAGGAACAGCTTTGTTTGCTTACAAAGGGATTGGCAAAGAGGCTGTCCGGGTGTTTAAATTTAAAAACGAACGTTCGTTCGGTATTGTTTTTGCTTCTTTTGCGTCCGTTTTGCTCGAAAACAGGCGGAGTTCGGCTGTTTTGGTGCCGGTTCCGGGAAACCGTTCGAATGTACGCAGCCGCGGTTGGGACCCTGCTGCGGTGATTGCGGACGCTTTAAAGGAAAAAGGGTTCCGTACCGCGGTGCTTTTGGAACGGAAACGGGTGACGGTTTCTTTGAAACGGTTAAACCGGGAAGAGCGGCTGCGGCGTGCGGCCGACTGTTACCGGCTGCGGAAGGGAGCTGAGGTGCCGTCTCATGTGATTTTAATCGATGATGTGCGTACCACCGGCAGTACCGTCAACCGGTGCGCCCGCCTGCTGAAAGAAGCGGGTGCCGAAGAAGTCTCTTTTCTGGTTCTGGCGGCGGCGTAAAATGCGCTTCCGGTTGTTTTATTTCCCAAAACGGCGTTTTTGTCTTAAATCAGACGTCCGACCAGTTTGAATAAATCGCTTCTTGTCAGCCGAAACCAGATCGGCCGTCCGTGGGGACAGTGCGGGTTTTCGAGACGGAAGGCTTCGGCAATAATTTCTTTGGCGGTTTCCGGCGAAACCGGATCGCCGTCTTTGATCGCCGATTTGCAGGCGTGTGTTGCCATCAGCCGTTTTTCGAGTTCGAACAGCGAGGTGAACGGTCGGGAAAGTTCTTCTTCGATCAGTGCTTCGTTTCCTTCCCAAAAGCGGCCGACGGCGGTCAGGTAAAGTCCGTCTTCCCGGCGTTCGATTTCGATGCCGGTTGTCTTCAGGCTTTCGATGACCGATTCGATTTTTTCCGATTCTTCGATTTTCAGTTTCAGCGGCGCCAGAAGCGGCTGACGTTGAGGCGGGGCTTTACGGAACCGTTCGAACAGAATCCGTTCGTGGGCGGCATGCTGATCGATGATATAAAATTCGTCATTTTTTTCCGCCAGAAGAAAGAGGTTGAAAATCTGTCCGTGGTAAATAAAGTCGTTGCTGCCGCCGTCGCCTGCCGTGAAAGCGGAACGGTAACCGGCGGCGGATTCGCCGACCGAGGCTGTTCCCGCAGTCACCGGTTCAAATGAGAGGCCGGTGTTCGGAGTGTGCGACTGCGGATATTCGAAACGCGGTTCGGTACGAAACGGCGCCGCCGCGTCCTTCCGATTCCGGGACAACGGGTTTGAGGGCGGGCGCACCGTTTTCGGCGGAAAGACCGGCGCTGTGTCTCGGATTGCTTTCGTTACGGCGTTTTCTTTTTTCCATGCCGGGAAAGCCGAACCGTTGACCGGTATGCCGGCCGGATTCGGGGCGGATTTCGGAAGCTGTCCGTCATCAAAAAGAGCGGGAATGACGGCCGGTGCCGGTTTCGGTATTTCGGGACGGACGAACCCTGTGCCGGCTGCCAGCGTTCGGACCGTTGTGACGATGGCATGATGAACATCATCCCGGTTGCGGATGCGGACTTCCCGTTTGGCCGGATGAATGTTAAAGTCGACGAGCGCCGGGTCGATTTCGATAAAGACGAAACAGTACGGATAACAGACCGACTGCATATATTCTCGGTAGGCAAATTCGACCGCCTGAACAAAGGCGTATTCGACGATGGCCCGCTTATTGAGAAAAATACGGATATATTTTTTGTCTTTCCGGTAAAAACCGGGATCGCAGCCGACAACCGAAATGCGGAAGCGGTCGAAGTTCTGTTCTTTAAGGCGCAGGGCTTCCGGCTGCAGGAGTCCCTTTAAAACAGCGGACACCCGTTCTTTAATATCGCATTTCGGAAAAAAGAGTTTCGGTTTTTCGTTGATAAAAAGACGGAAGGATATCTGCGGATGAGCCGTTGCTTTTTCGATGAAAATGTTTGTGCAGGCGTTCGATTCTCCGGCAGGCGAAGAGAGAAATTTTTTGCGGGCCGGGATATTGTAGAAGAGTTCGCGGACGGTGACGGTTGTTCCCGGTGCTCCGGCGGCCGGTTCGATACGCGGTTCGCCGATGTCGTCCGAAGTCAGACGAAAGGCGCCGTCGCTGTCGGCGGGGCGTGTGAGAATCACCAGACGCGAGCAGGCCGCAACCGAAGCCAGTGCTTCTCCCCGGAAACCGAGGGAGGTTATTGCCTGCATATCGGACGCGGTAGCGATTTTGCTTGTGGCGTGCGGCAGTATACTGCGGCGCAGATCTTCTTCATCCATTCCGCAGCCGTTGTCGGTGACGGTAATTTCTCCGATACCGCCGTCGGTCAGTCTGACTTCGATGGTGCCGGCACCGGAATCGATGGCATTGTCGAGAAGTTCTCTCAAAACGGAGGCGGGGCGGTCAATGACTTCGCCGGCCGCAATTTTTCGGGCCACCTCGGGCGGCAGCAGATTAATCTTCGGCATTGCGGTTTCCTTTACTGAAATAGGCGTTGTATATGTGTTCGCGTGTCAGAGGATCGATTTTCGTCATCATCCGCACGATTTCTTTGACATCTTTTCTCAGATTGATTTCTTTATACGGGCAGTCGATTTCGAGAATCGGAAAATCGAATGCCTGCGCTAGCCGTCTGACGGCCGATTCTTTGACCAGACAGAGAGGGCGGATCACTTCGATTTTTCCTTCGAAAAAGGGAGAAACCGGCTTCATCGGATCGAGGTTTCCCCGGTGAAAGAGATTCATCAGAGAGGTTTCAACCAGATCGTCGAGGTGGTGTCCGAAAGCGATTTTCCGGACGCCTTTTTCGGCGGCATAGTCGAACAGGATGCGGCGGCGGTTTCGGGCGCACAGATAACAGTTGAACCGGCCGGCAAAACTCTCCGGCTGCATCCGATATGAGAGAATGGTCAGCGGCATGCGGATCGTACGGAAAAAGGTTTCGAGTTTTTCTCTGTATTCGGGTGAAAGCGGGTATTCTTTCCATTCGATCATCACCGCTTCCGGTTCGTATTTGATGGGCAGCCACTGCCGGCGCAGAGAGAGGGCGAGCGCCATGGCCAGCGAATCTTTTCCTCCCGAAACGCCGACGATGACGGAATCACCGTCGGCAATCATTTTGTGTTCGTTAATGCCGCGTCCGGTCTGTTTGGCAAAACGGTGGACCCAAGGCGGCACACTGCCGTCGAAAAGCGCTTTTAACTGAGGATTTTCTGCCATTCTTCGCTCCCGAGACGGTCGCTGTAATCGGGGTGGACAAACAGGCGAACCCGCCGCAGACAGTCCGAGAAACGGCGGCTGCTGTCGGCGTCAAAAATCGACGGATTGCGGTCGCAAACGCGGTGGCTTGAATCGAAAAGGGCGATTTCCGTTTCGAACCGAATCGGCTCGGGTATATCGAGAATCAGCGGCAGTTCCGTTTCGGTTTCGGGAAAGCCGAGGGCGGCAGCGGTTTCGCGTTCGAAACGGCTGCGGAGGTTGAGGTCGGTCAGTTCGGGATACGGAAGTTCCGAAAACGGTTTTTCGGCAACACAGCGGTAAAAGCGCCCGTCGAAGGCATCGGAAAAGAAACGGTGCAGCGGAAAGCGGCTGTCGGTAACGGCGGCAAAAAATGAGGCGTCGGTTTGACGGTAAAGCGATTCGGGTGTCAGCATGCCGTTTGACAGTGCCGTTGTCACTCCTTTTTTGATCAGGGCCGTTGCGTTTCGGACGGTTTTATGCCAGTAAACGCTTTTGTACATCGAATATTTTGAAAAAAGGATGTTTTCGACCGACAATATACCGTCTTCGTAAAGCCCGATGCCGTTTTTGCCGTCGGCGGTCATCCGGTCAATCACCCGGTCGATATCCTGAATGCCGTACGGAACGCCGCAGAAATAGGCATCCCGGTTCAGATAATCGAGTTTATCGGGGTCGAGCGTTCCCGAAAGAATGTTGCGGTAGAATCCGATTTCCCGATTTTCCGTCGGAATATGGGTATCGATGATTGCGGCACAAAATTCCGGATCGGCGCCCGCCGCTTTCAGCTTCGATGCCAGCGGTTCTTCGCGCACCATTTCGCCGCTGATGGTTTCGTGATCTTTCAGCGGCAGTTCTTTCAGAGAATGGGTAAAAGGAAAGTGTCCGGTATCGTGAAGCAGACAGGCAGCCAGAAACGACAAAGCTCCCGTTTCGCTGATTTCCGGGCAGTAAGGGTCTTTTAAAAGATGTGTCAGAATCCGCTTGCCGATTTCGAAAACGCCGAAACTGTGGGAAGCACGTGTATGCACCGCCCCCGGGTAAACCCAAAACGACGGTCCGAGCTGGCGGATCCGGGTCAGGTTAATAAACGGCTGAGTGCGCGTAATATCAAGAAAAGGACGGTCGAGATAAATGTGATTCCACAGCGGATCGCGTATCGGACTGTCGAAACGTTCGAAAAGATTTAAAGTATGATTGCCGTTGTTCATGGGATACCTTTAAACTCCGATTACACTTCCCACAGTTTGAAATTGCGGAAACCGATGCGAAAACCTTCTTCCTGAGGCGACGCGGCAAAGAGTCCGCAAACCGTTTCTTCCGCCTGCATATGAAGATGCGTCAGCCGGATGGTCTGCCATTCGTCATTAAAATTGGCTTCGATGACAAAATCCTGGTCGGTTCGTGTGATACGGAATTTGACCCGTAAGATATTGTTCCCGAGCACCTGCGACGAGGCATCGGAATAGCCGTTGTTTGTCACGACGGTGACCAGTTTCGGAGCCTCGTCGGGATTGTATTCGACACCCGTTTTTATCCAGTTCTGGGAATTGATCCGAACCGCCAGCCCGCCCTGGTCGTAGAGGTGGGCCGGTTTATACAGACATTCGGTTTCCATGGCAAAATTCCGGTCGGTTCTGTAATAAAGAAAATGGGCACTGTCGTGGGCGTAGTCGTAAAAGGTTTTCTGCCACAAATCGGTTTTTCCTTCCGGTTCGATCCAGAGACAGTGATCCTTCATTTTCTTTTTTGCCGGTTCGTTAAGCCATTTCATTTTACGGACGGAGAGAGGATTAGTCTGAAAATTGACGGCAAACTGTTCGTTTGACTGAAAAAAAACTTTCAGATTCCGAATCCATTTCATCTCAGTGTTCCAATCTTGCTTTTGTGTAGTTTAAAGCTCCGCCGGCCAGCATCACTTCGACAGCCCTGTCGGCCAGGCTGTGAACGGCTTTGAATGTTGTATTGCGGGTTTCGTTTTTTACCGTAACAGGAGAAGCGGTTTTCAGCGCCTCGACAACATCCGTCAGAACCAGTTTGTCGCCGTCGGCAACGCTGTCGTAGTCGGCCGGATTTTCGAATGTCAGCGGCAGAATACCGAAGTTAATCAGGTTGGCTTTATGGATACGGGCAAAGCTTTTGGCAATGACCGCACGAATGCCGAGATACATCGGAGCCAGAGCCGCATGTTCGCGGCTGGAACCCTGACCGTAGTTTTCGCCGCCGATAATGACTCCCTGTCCGGCGTTCAGGGCGCGGCTGTAAAATTCCGGATCGACCTGTTCGAAAACATGTTTCGCAATTTCGGGAATATTGGAGCGCAACGGAAGAATTTTGCTGCCGGCCGGCATAATGTGGTCTGTTGTAATATTATCGCCGGTTTTGAGAACGACCGAAGCGGCGATTTCTTTTTCGACCGGTTTGGCTTTCGGACATTCTTTGATGTTCGGACCTTTGACGATTTCGACTGCGGCGGCTTCCTGTTCGGGAAGCGGCGGAATGATCATGCTGTCGTTGACGGCGCAGAAAGAGGAGTAGTCGCGCCGGACAGCCGGAGCTGTTTTTCGCGGGTCGGTGAAAACGCCGGTCAGAGCCGAAGCGGCTGCCGTTTCCGGTGAAACCAGATAAACGGAAGCGTCGGCCGTGCCGCTGCGGCCTTTGAAATTGCGGTTGAAGGTGCGCAGCGAAACGCCGCCGGAGTTGGGCGAAAATCCCATGCCGATGCACGGTCCGCAGGCGCTTTCCAGAATCCGCGCGCCGGAAGCGACCAGTTTGGAAAAAATACCGGCTTCGATTGAGTTGAGCATCACCTGCCGCGATCCGGGTGCGATTCCGAGACTGACGTTTTCGGCGATTGTTTTACCGTCGAGGATTTCGGCGGCTGCGCCCAAATCGTTAATCGACGAATTGGTACAGGAACCGATACCGACCTGACTGACCGGAAGGCCTTCCAGTTCGCTGACCGGTTTGACAATATCGGGCATGTGCGGGCAGGCGGCATAGGGAACGATTTCCGAAAGATTGATATCGATAATCCGTGCATATTCGACATCGTCGTCGGCTTTCAGTTCTTTCCAGACCGATTCCCGTTTCTGAAGTTTCAAAAATTCGAGCGTCTTTTCGTCCGACGGGAAGACGCTGGTCGTTGCGCCCAATTCGGCTCCCATATTGGTAATGGTGGCCCGCTGCGGTACCGACAGTGTGGAAACCCCTTCGCCGAAATATTCGTACACTTTACCGACACCGCCTTTCACCGTTTCGAGTTTCAGCAGATAAAGAATCACATCCTTGGCGGAACACATCGGCTGCAGTCGGCCCGTCAATCGGACACCGATGACCTGCGGGTAGTTCAGGTAAAAAGGAGCTCCCGCCATGGCGCAGGCCACATCCAGACCGCCGGCTCCGATGGCAATCATTCCCAAACCGCCGCCGGTCGGTGTGTGCGAGTCGGAACCGAGCAGCGTTTTTCCGGGAATGCCGAAACGCTCCAGATGCACCTGGTGACAGATACCGTTTCCCGGACGTGAAAAATAAAGGCCGTATTTGGCGGCCGCCGACTGCAGAAAACGGTGGTCGTCCATGTTCATAAAGCCGGCCTGCTGCGTGTTGTGGTCGATATAGGAAACGGAAAGTTCTGTTTTGACGCGCGGAATGTCCATCGATTCGTACTGAAGATAAACCATTGTTCCCGTCGCGTCCTGCGTCAGTGTCTGGTCGATTTTAATACCGACTTCTTCTCCGGCAACGGGATTTCCGCTCATCAGATGAGCCTGCAAAATTTTATCGGTTAAAGTCTGTTTCAAAACGTTTCTCCTTTTTGTTACTGAATTCTTTCCGCGATTATAACATTTTTTTACGGAAAAAAGAAACCGTTTGACAATAAAAAAATCTTCTGATAAACTGTTTTCATGAAGCGATTTGCGGGGATTTCTGTTGCGGTACTGATTCTTTTGATGCCGGCCGGTTGCAAAAAAAAGGCCGAAACGGCGGATGAGCCGATTCAGGCAGCCGAATCGGTTGCTGAAGGCAATTTCGTTGCCGAAACAGAACCGGCAGCCGGGGCCGCAACCGGTAACGAAACGCAGTCGGAGGCTCCGTCGACGGCGCCTGCCGCATCCGAAGCGGCGCCCGCACCGTTGCCGCCGTCAACCGCATCCGGAACTCCTCAAAAAAATCCTGCCGTGACGGTTTCGCCGACAGACAACCGAAAGAGTTCCGGTGACCGTATCGACGACATGTTTATCTACAAAATGAATCAGAAGCGGGTTGTCCCCGAGGATTACCTGATCGGCCCCCTGGAAAATCTTCAAAACAGCGATTACAGGGTTACTCAAATTCTGAAAACACTGAACACTTTTTTCCGCGATTTGAGAATCGGAACTTTAAACGAAGACTGTATTCACCCGAGTGCCGTTCTGTTGCTTTCCTCGGCATTTCAATTTTATCTTGAGGAAGAAGCGGTTCCCGATGTGGTTCGCATCGGAAAAGTCGAAATAACGGGTAAATCGGCGCGTGTGAATCTGCGTTTTTACAGAGGAAACGGCGTAACCGACGGCGAAACGATTTTGGAAGAAACAACGGTTGACAAATCAAAGCAATGGCTGATAACCGACTGTCAGGCCGATCTGATGCAGCTTCTTGATCCGTATAAACCTTCCGGAGAGCCGTTTCAGCCGGGTGCGTATAATTTTTATAACTGGGAATAAGAGTGATGGTTTGGTTGCTGGTCGAATGGGGCGGATACCGCATGAAAAAAAGAGCGGTTCGCCGTGAAAACGGTTTTGTTTCCGTAAGAGATCTGACGGCAGTTCTCAAAAAAGAATTGAATGCCGAAGCGGTTTGCGAACAGGACGATTTGTTTTTGTACCGTATCGCTTATGATGCGTCTTATGAAAACCGTATGGGAAATACTTTGGCTGAAGCGCTCGATTTTTTTGAATCGAACCGTTCGGCGCGTTTCGATTTTTCGATGCTTCTTTACGAAGAGGAAGGTCGCGGCAGTGCGCCTCAGACAGTGATCGAGCGGTTAAAAAACCGTCTTTTTTTCCAAAAAGAACGCAATACACTGTTTTTCGATACAAATGTTTCTTTTCCGTTTGAAGAGTTTTTCCCGGGGCACTACGACGAGGCTTTTTTTATCGTCGACAAGGGAGAAGGGGGATGGCTCCTGCACGGATCTCTCGACTCCGATTTTCGGGATTTTAATCGCGAATTTGATAATCTGCTGACTCAATGGCACGAATCCGATTCGCCGGTGGCTGTCGAAATTTACGGCGGTTTTCCGTTTCTTTTGAGAAACTGGATTAAGGAACATTGGGAAAATTCGTATGAAATACGGTTGTGCGAACCCGGAGTCCCTTTACACAAAGGACGCCGGAAAACACTTTATCTGATATCCGTTTACGCCGAAGAAGATGTTCGGACAGCATACCGGAGTCTCCATAAGGAAGAAATCGACCGAAAAAGGGAGATTCCGATTCTGCTTCATGCGGGGAACGCTTCCGTCTTACCTGTTTCGAAAGTCCTTTCGCTTCAGGCCTCTTTTGCCGATCCCTCCCGTTGGGAAAGGGATTTGATTCGTCTTTTCAGCGTTGTGATTTCCGTCAAAGATTTTCTGGAGATATCCCAGATTCCCCGTCTGCTGAAGCAGCTGGATGAGTTTCCTGCCGAAAAAAGCGAATTTTGTGTCCGGACATCGCTTTTATTCGGATTTTGGAATCTGGAACCGGCTGATAAAGCCGATTTTGCCGCATTCGGAGCGATTCTGAACCGTGAAATTCTGGAAAAAAAAGAAGAGTTTTTCGATCATTTAAATCATCTGATTTTCGGAATGTTCGGGAACGGAGAAATCCACTATCCCGAGGCGTATGCCGCTTATCTGTTGAGGCAGAAAGATGATTCGGAACGTTATTACAAAATTCTGGCAGTAATTCAGACTCTGCTTCAGAATCTGAGAATTACGGAATCGGATATCGTTTTGGATTTACTGACGGATTATGCGGCCGATTTACCGGACGGAACGGAGCGGTCGCTTTTGGACGAAATGATTCTTTTGGGACAGTTCCACCGGGCGCGGGCTGCTTATGATATTTCTGCGGTTCAGTATTACGGTGAAAAAATCTTAAAACTGCCTTCATCTTCGGGGAGTCTGAAAATCGATTTCGAGCGGCAGGTGGCAACCGCTATTTTCCATTTTATGTTTTACAGAATGGAAGAATCGGTTAACGTTTCCAAGGAGGTTCTGTTTCGCGTCAATGAAATTTCCGACAATGACAAATCGAGATATAAATCGTTGGGAAATTTCCTGATTGCCGCATCGATGTTCGGAATGCAGAAACTGTACGAAGGATCGTGTTATCTGAATTTTCTGTTCGAGTCCGAACCGGCTGACGAAACGCATTCCGTTTATTATATTCAGGCTAAACTGTTGCGGGCGGCTTCGCTTTATGTGTCCGGTCAGTTCCGTGATTTGGAAAATTTCTTTTCGGAACCGTCGGAAATTTTTACGGAATCGCTTTTTCGCAACCGGTTTTTTTACCGCTTTCTTCAAAGCCGTTTTTATTTCGATTTGGGGCGATACCGCCGGGCAGAGCAGATCCTTTTGGACTTAATGAAGGATTGTGCTTCGGCAAAATTATCGAATCCGGAGGAAACGATTGCCATCCTTCAGGCGTGGGTCGGACGGATTTATGTATACAGCGGTCAGAAAGAAAAGGCAAAGCGCTGTTTCGCGGCGTTGCCGGTTGATTCCGCCGATGCGATGTTTTTTCGTGCGGAAGGGGCGTTGTGGGAAGGCCGAATCGATGATGCTCTGAAGCTGATTGCTCTGGCGCGAAAGGCACTGATTCCGGCTCCGACACTGCCGGTCAGTTTGATAACGACGAAAAATTTTACATCAGGATTTAACGAAATCGAAGATCACTTTTATTTTTTCAGTTCCCGTCGTTCGTTTCTGATGCAGTATATCGATTATCTGGATAACCTGCTTCGGGCGCTGAAAAACGAAGAGGGGGCTCTTCTTAAACTTTCCAAGTTTATCCGAATGCAGTTTATTCAGAAGCCGGAGCCCAATTTTATCTTTTTTATTTATACCAATACGTTGGCTTTGCATTTTTTTGCCAAAGAACACGGAGATGAAATTAACGAGGACACGCTTTCGACAAAAATTCAGCTTCTTTTTTACGAAAAGAAATTTTTTGTTTCTAGCGTTCCCGTCTGCCGCGAATTTCTGGACGGCAATTTTTGGACCCGTTTTTTGAAAATCGACGGAAATAAATTTCAGTAACCATGTTGACAAAAAAAGGAAAACCTGTTAAATTGATCACATAATTGGTGGCGTAGCTCAGTCGGTAGAGCAAGCGGCTCATATCCGCTCTGTCAGGGGTTCAAGTCCCTTCGCCACTAATTTTTTTGTCTTTATTATCATCTATCTGCCGGTTCCTGCAAATTTTATTTTAAATTATTTTTCTTTAACTTATTCTTTGCTGTTATTATATCAATTTATTTTAAATTTTTTTCCGGTAAAATCGGAACAAAAAAATTTCCTTGTCAGCATCAATGCGCTTGTGATATAATAATTCATAATATAATAACATAGTGATGTTTTACAAATTCACGGATTTGAGGAGAGAAGAATGCGAAAGCGGATAATGGTATTATTGTGTCTCGGAGTCTGTTTTTTCCTGTCCTGTTCCCGGAAAGAAAACAGCGAAATTGCGTTTAACCGGTTAATGACTTGGTCCCGGGAGTCTTCTTTGCCGGCCGAATACGGTTTGGCGGGGGCTTATGCCGGTTATCATAACAACGCGGTGATTTTTGCAGGCGGGTGTCATTTCGCAACCGATAGGTGGCGGTCCGATGCCGTAAAGATTTATACGGACGATATTTATGTTTTAACCGAAGAGGACAACGTCCGCTTGTGGAAGAAACAGGATATCCGTTTGCCGCATCCGGTTGCCTACGGTGCCTCCGTGACGGTTCCGGACGGGGTGCTTTGTTTCGGCGGAATGAATTCGGAAACCGTTTTCGATTTGGTTCTTTTGCTGAAATGGAATTCCAAAACGCAAACAGTCGAGGTCATTGAGTTGGGGAAAATGCCGACGGCGTTGGCCAACATGCAGGCGGCTCTTCACGGTAAAGATATTTACCTGATCGGCGGACAGACCGCCCCGAACGTAATGGAAACGACAACGGCGGCTTTCCTGAAGGGGCGATATACAAATACTTCGTCGCCGCTGACCTGGATCGATGTTCGGTCAACCGACGCGGAAGGAAACGAATATCTCAATCAGATGCCGGCCGATCCGCGGATTTTGGCCGCCGCCGCTACTCAATTTAACGGTGAAAGCGAATCGATTTACGTTATCGGCGGTCGTCAGGAATTGGGCAACAATCAGTTTGTTTTCTTTTCCGATACATGGGAATTCAATCCGACAAAATCCCTTTGGATCCGAAAAGCCGATGCCCCGGTTCCTCTGATGGCCGCTTCCGCCGTTTCCGTCGGAATGGCGCATATTTTTGTGTTGAACGGTGCGCAGGGGGATTTGCTGACGCAGCTTGTAAACGGCGAACTGACTCAGCAGGCACATCCCGGCTTCCATAAAGAAAGCTATGCTTATTATACGATTACTGACAGCTGGATGGAAGCGGCGGAAACGCCCGCCAATCAGCTGACGACGCCGGCAGTTCGTTGGGGTTACGGGAAAAACGCGCCGATTTATATCGTTTCCGGGGAAATTAAACCGCAGATTCGGACAACCGATGTCTGGCGGATTACTCTCAACGACGTTAAACCTTCATTCGGTTGGATTAATTTTACGGTCATCGGAATTTATCTTCTGGGCATTGTCGGCGTCGGTGTTTTCTTCTATTTCCGCAATAAAAACACGGATGATTTCTTTAAAGGAGGCGGACGGATTCCGTTCTGGGTGGCCGCATTCAGCATTTTTGCGACAATGCTTTCGTCGATTACATTTATCGCCGTTCCCGGCAAGGCGTTTGCCACCAACTGGGTCAATTACGTTCTCCAATTTTCGATGTTCATTGTAACACCGATTGTCATTTTTTATTTTTTGCCGTTTTTCAGAAGAATTACCTCGGCCAGTGCCTATGAATATCTCGAAAAACGGTTTAATCTGTTTGCGAGACTTTTTGCCAGTGCCTCTTTTATTGTTTTCCACATCGGACGGATGGGAATTGTCATGTATCTGCCGGCGATTGCTTTGTCAATGGTGCTGACAATCAGTCCAGACCCGCAAACCAATCAGGTCATCTGTATTCTGATTATGGGAATTCTTTCGATGCTTTATTGTGCCATGGGGGGACTGGAAGCGGTTGTGTGGACCGATACGATTCAGAGCTTTGTTTTGTTAAGCGGCGGAATCATCACGGTGTTGCTGATTATGTTCTCTGTCGGCGGACCTTCGGTCTTTTTTTCGACGGCCATTGACGCGGATAAATTTAAACTGATTGAATGGGACTGGTCGTCGGCCAGCTATATGATTCCGGCTTTCTGGGTTGTTCTTTTGGGTGGTTTCGGACAGAATTTGGTACCGTACGCTTCCGATATGTCGATCGTTCAACGTTATATGTCCGTGAAAGACGAAAAAGCGGCCAAAAAATCGATTTGGACCAATACGATTATTTCCGTTGCGGCCAGTGCGCTTTTTTTCTTCCTCGGAACGGCTCTGTTTGTTTTTTACAAAACCAATCCGACTTATATCGATCCGCTGATCGATAAAGTCGACTACGTTTTCCCGGTTTTTATCGCACAGGAACTTCCGGTCGGCGTTGCCGGACTGGTTGTCGCGGCCATTTTTGCGGCGGCTCAGTCGACGGTTTCCACCAGTATCAATTCGGCGACGGCAGCTATTGTGACCGATTTCTTCCAGAGGTTTAATCTGGCCGTCGACTCAAAGAAGGGACTGATGCTGTCACGGATTGTGACGGTTTTGTTCGGTTTAATCGGAACGGTGACCGGTGTCATTTTTGTTTTCCTTTCCAGCCGTTCGCTGTGGGATAATTTTATGACGATTCTCGGTCTTGTCGGCGGTGCGATGTGCGGTCTGTTCTGTCTCGGTATTTTCACGAAGCGGGCGAGCGGTCTGAGCGTTTCGATTGCCACAATTATCGGTGTTGTTTCGACCTGGCTGATCGGATTGTATACGCCGGTTCATCCGTATCTCTACGCGATTATCAACGTAGCAATTACCTTTGTCAGCGGTTATCTGCTCGGGTTTGTGTTTAAAGCCGATCCGGAGAAAGCAAACAACTATTCGATTTACAACAGAAAAACGGCAAAATAGGCTTTGCCGGGTATAAAAAAGAAAGGCTTTCCGAAAGGAAAGCCTTTTCTTCATATTAAAAATCTTGAAAACCGCATTTTGTGCAGCGAAATGGACCAACTTCTTCTCCAACCTTTTTTCCGGCTATTGCACCTGTTGCACATCCTGCAGCTGCTGCTCCAATTGTTGTCCCCGCAATGGCTCCAATAGCCGTTCCAAGTCCGGGAATTGGAATACAGTTACCAATAGCAGTGCCTATTTTTGCCCCTGTGGCAGCTCCTCCTAAATATCCAGAAGCACCTCCTGCAATTGCACCTAAACCTTTGCATAAGCCAATGTCTTCGACATATTTAGAAGTTTTGCATTTGGGACAAATTGGTTTACTCATAATATAACTCTCATTTACTTTTTTGTGTATAATATTATCACACTTAAAGTATTCTGTCAACTGAATTATTCTGGTTAATGCGTGTAATGCTGTTCTATTTACCATAATCCGAGCAGATGTTGGGCAAGCAGGCTGACACCCGTAATGACCAGCGAGCAGCAGAAACCGAGAATCAGCGGTTTTCCTCCGGTTTTGATCAGTTTGACAATATCGGTATTCAAACCGATGGCAGCCATGGCCATAATAATCATAAACTTGCTGATTTCTTTAAACGGAACAAAAACCGATTCGCCGACGCCGAAAGCCTGACAGATCGTGGTAATCAGTGAAGCCAGAATAAAGAAAAGGATAAAAAACGGAAAAATTTTTTTCAGACTGACTTCGCCGCCCGACTGTTTGGCCTTCCGTGTTTTCCAAAAGGCCAGACCGAGCGTAATCGGGATAATGGCGAGTGTCCGTGTCAGTTTGACGGTGACCGCCTTGTCGAGCGTCGCCGATCCGAGGTTGTAAAGGTTGTCCCATGTGGAGGCTGCCGCCGTTACGGAAGAGGTGTCGTTGACGGCGGTTCCCGCGAAAATACCGAAAGCGTTTCCGTCTGTTGTCGAGAATCCGATGAGACCGCCCAATGTCGGAAAAATCAGCGCCGCCACGACATTGAAAAAGAAGATAACCGATACGGATTGTGCCACTTCATCCTCCCGTGCATCGATGACGGGAGCCGTCGCCGCAATCGCCGATCCGCCGCAAATCGAAGAGCCGACACCGATCAGAACCGATGTATTCGGATGAATCTTCAGCAGTTTGCTGACGAAATATGCTGTCAGAAGCGAAACAATAATTGTGGAAAGGATAATCGGAAGCGATTCGATGCCCGTTGCGGCAACGGCTTTCAGATTCAGACCGAATCCGAGAAAAATAACCGCATATTGCAAAATTTTTTTAGCCGTAAAACGAATCCCGCCGGCGAAATATCCTTTTTCTTTCCAAAAAGCGGCGATCAGCATACCGATTAAAATCGCAAAAACGGCACCGCCGACAACAGGAACCTGTTTTCCGAGAAAAAACGAAACCGTCGCGATAACGCCGCAAAGCAGGATACCGGGAAATGTCTCTTTGATAAAATTCATTTTGATCCTCCGCTTCCGTTTCCGTTTCCGGTCGTATTCTGCATCAGAAACCGGATCATCCGGTCTCTGTCAAGGCGGATATTACGGGAATATGTCTGAAAACCGTCTTTGACGACTTTTACATCGTATGCTCCCGATCTCAGTTTAATCGTAAAATAGCCTGCGGAATCGGTCTGTCCGTAGAGGGCTCCGTTAAGAAATACAAGCGCTTTTGTCTGATTGCATTCCAGAGAAAGCCGGTACATTGAACCGTCATAGGTGGCAGACGACGGGTTCCCAGAAGCTACGGATCTGTCTCTGTAAGCGGTACTTGCCAACGTCAGACAGGAGAACACCGGCAATATAAACAAAAGAATGACTGTTTTGTAAATTAATTTCATTTTTTCTCCCGTCGGCATTATATCCGAAGTCCTTAAAAAAGTATATCTTTTTGCTGTTATTTTACGGCATTATTTTATATAATAATCTTCATGTGGGAATATGAATTTAAAGCGTTACTGTCAGATCCGCAAGCCGTACGGAAAAAACTGGAAATATTGTCCGGGCAGATTCCGGAGGTGATTTCCAAAAAAGACCTTTATTTCGGGCGGGACGGAGAACCTCGGTTTCGCATCCGTCAATACGAAACCGAAGGTAAGGTAACGTACATTGTAACATCAAAAGTCAAAACCGTCAGCGGATGTTCGGAAATCAGCCGTGAAACGGAATTTTCCGTCGACAATCCGGAAGCATTTTGCGAATTTGCTTCTTTTCTTGGCTACCGGAGACTCATTGAAAAGAAAAAAAAGACGACTCTGTTTCGTTACGGGAAATGGAATCTCGAATGGAACGAGGTCGGGCGGCTCGGTTATTATCTGGAAGCCGAATACTTGTCGGAAGAAGAACTGCCCGCCGGGGTATGGGAGAGCGAAAGGATGGATCTCCTGCAAAAGCTGGAAATGAAAGATGAGGATTTGGAAATTCGTCCGTATACACAGCTTCTGGCGGAATCGGAAGAGAGGGAGAAAGTTTTACCGGCGGAGGGTGTCATTGAGATTTACAGTGACGGCGGCTGCCGGCCCAATCCCGGTGCGGGAGCCTGGGCTTTCGTTCTGCTTGACGGAGAAGAGTTTCACGACTGCGGCGGTGAAAAAGAAACGACAAATAACCGTATGGAATTAACGGCAGCTATCGAAGCATTGGAGGCGTGTGCCCGCCGGAACGGGATTGAAAGACCGGTCCGGTTTCACATTGACAGTCAGTATGTCAAAAACGGTATCACGTCATGGATTGACGGATGGAAAGCCAAAGGTTGGATTTCTTCGACAAAAGAGCCTGTCAAAAACGTCGATCTGTGGAAACGGCTTGACGTCTGTAACCGAAAGATGAAAGTTGAATGGGTTTGGATCAAGGGACATGCCGGAAACGACTACAACGAAATATGCGATACGTTATGTACCGAAAAAATCCGGGAAATTAAGAAAGAAAAATAAAATCACCCGAAAATTTCAAAAGAATGATTTTTTCACACATTAATTAATGTATGAGAATTTTCGGATGTTTGAATATCGGTTACGAATCGGTACCGGTTGAAATCGAGGCGGAATTCAGACAGGGACTGCCGATGATTCAGATTGTCGGGTATGCGGGAACCGCGGTTCGGGAATCTTCCGACCGGGTGCGGCTGGCACTTTCCAATTCCGGATTTGTCTGCCCGATGAAAAAAATTTACATCAATTTATATCCCGGCAGTATCCGGAAAGAATCGGCCTTTCTTGATTTGGCGATTGCTCTGAAAATCATGGAAAAAGCACAGCTGATACCGTCATTACCGATTTCGGTTACGGCGATGGGGGAGCTGAAACTTTCGGGAGAGGTGTGCCGGTGCGACGGAGTCATTGCCGGTATCGGTGCCGGTTCGTCCGCCCGTTCCGACATTTTTATCGTGTCGGCCGAAAACCGTAACGAAGCTGCTTTACCCGGTAAAAACGGAGTCTACGCGGTTTCTTCGCTGAAAGAGGCGGCGGCCGTCATTACCGCGTTGGCGGACGGGCAGATGCCTCCTCAGGCGGTCATTGCGGCGCCCGTTGTACCGCGGCCGGAAACGCAGTGCGGTGATTTATCCGACATCATCGGAGAACCGCTTTTGAAAGAAGCGCTGGTGTATGCCGCGTTGGGACATCATCCGCTTCTGCTGACCGGTCCTCCCGGATGCGGGAAAACGATGGCCGCTTCCCGTTTGTGCACACTTTTACCCGATTTGACCGAAACGGAACGTTTGGAGACAATGAAGATTTATTCGCTGGCCGGAGAGTTGACCGATGATCGGGTCTTAACCCGACCGCCTTTTCGTATGCCTCATCACAGTTCTTCGGCGGAAGGAATTATCGGCGGCGGTCCCGGTCTGAAACCGGGTGAAATTTCTCTGGCTCACAACGGTGTTCTTTTTCTCGATGAAGCGGCCGAGTTTTCTTCTCCGATTTTACAGTCTCTGCGGGAGCCTCTCGAAGAGCGTCGGATCATGCTTTCCCGTGCCGGAATACGAAGCCGATTCCCTGCCGATTTTCTCCTGGTGATGGCAGCCAATCTCTGTCCCTGCGGCAATCGGGGACGGGCGTCGGCAGCCTGTCTCTGCTCCGTTAAAGAAATACAGCGATACCGGAACCGTATCGGGGGAGCTGTTTCCGACAGAATCGCACTGCATTGGGAGAGGAACCGTTACCGGGTTGGCGATGAGGAAGATGAAACCGACTTTCGTCCGCCGTCCGATTCCCGCGAAGCGAGAGAACGAATTGCCGAAATTCGCGAACGGACTGTTGCCGTAAGAGGGGCGCTCAACGGACATCTTACTCCGGATGTTTTAAGGCAGTTCTTTCGTGTCGACGACGAAACGGAAACGGTGTTGAGCGACTACAGCCGTCGCCGGGGACTGTCGATGCGGTCGCTGTTTCATGTTATGCGGCTGGCTCTGACAGCCGCCGACTGGAGAGGTTCCGAAAAGGTTGAAGCTGTCGACTTACGGGCAGTATTCCGGTTGCGGAAAGACTGAAATTTGAATAAAGGGTGTGGTCGAAATCCTGAAAATAGAGTATAGTATTTCAAAGAAAAGAAACAGGGAGGAGATTTATGAAATTCTATACTCAGAAGCAGTTTCTGCTTGCCGTATCTCTTTGCTTTCTGTTCGGACTTGCTTCGGCAACCGTTGCCGGTATTTTTTTCGGTAAAGATTCTTTTCCCGGCAACCGTTCTTCGTCAGAAGCTTCCGCGGCTGCCGTTTCTTCCGATCCGGCTCCGGATATCGATTGGGTGAATACGCTTCCCGGACAGGCCGCAGCCGCTGCGGTGGAGGTCTCGCTTCCCGCATTGAGTTCCGATGCGGTTTTGGAAGATGAAAAAAACTCCATGATGATATATGAAAAATACAACGCAGCGGTTGTCAATATTTCGACCGAGGTTATCGGATATAACTGGCTTTTCGAGCCTGTTCCTCAGGAAGGCAGCAGCGGTTCCGGTGCCGTTATCAGCGAAGACGGTTATATTTTAACCAATACCCATGTTGTGGCCAAAGCCTATAAAGTTTATGTAACGTTATCCGACGGTGATTCGTACGAAGGGACCATTACGGGACGCGATCCCGAAAACGACTTGGCTGTTTTAAAAATCGATCCGAAAGGAAAAAAGCTGACGGTCATTCCGTTCGGATCTTCCGATTCTCTGACAGTCGGTCAGAAAGTTCTGGCCATCGGTAATCCGTTCGGTTATGACCGGACGCTGACGCAGGGGATTATTTCGGGAGTTTCCCGTCCGGTTCGCAACGGAAACAATCTTATTATAAAAAATATGATTCAAACCGATGCCTCCATCAACCCGGGAAATTCGGGCGGACCTCTGCTGAATTCGGCCGGGCAATTAATCGGTATCAATACCATTATTTATTCACCGAGCGGCGGTTCCGTCGGTATCGGATTTGCTGTTCCCGTCGATACGGCCAGACGGGTCATTCCCGATTTAATCCGATACGGAAAAGTCAATCGGGGCTGGATTGATGTTCTCCCCGTACAGATTGATTCCCGTATTGCCCGATATGCGCAGCTTCCCGTTAACAGCGGTATTCTTATCTCCGAAATTCCGGCCAATTCACCGGCGGGTCAGTCGGGATTACGGGGAGGCGACAGAAGCCGTCCGGTTCGTTACGGAAACGGATATATATATTTCGGCGGGGATATTATTACGGCTGTCGGGGAAACGGAAGTACGGACTTTCAGTGATCTGTTCGGAGCCCTGGAAACAACAAGACCGGGTGAAACCGTTTCGGTAACGGTTATGCGCGGAAAAGAAGAAAAAAAATTCGATGTAATTCTTTCCGACAGAACGTTTACTCTGCAGTAAAGGGGCAGATCTGACAATGGATGTAATGAAACCGTTTCGCCTTCATTCGGAATATCAGCCGTCAGGCGATCAGCCTCACGCTATCGAAGAACTGGTAAGCGGAATTCGTAACGGAGAAAAACAGCAGACATTGATGGGGGTCACCGGCAGCGGCAAAACGTTTACAATGGCAAAGGTCATTGAAGCGGTACAGATGCCGACACTGATTATTTCCCATAACAAAACACTTGCCGCGCAACTGTATCGTGAATTTAAATCATTTTTTCCGGAAAACGCCGTCGAATATTTTGTCTCTTACTACGATTACTATCAGCCGGAGGCGTATGTTCCGTCGAAAGATCTTTACATCGAAAAAGATGCTTCGATTAACGATGAAATCGAACGATTGCGCCTTTCGGCAACCTCTTCGCTTTTGGAACGAAAAGATGTCATTATTGTGGCAACCGTTTCCTGTATTTACGGAATCGGAAACCCTGATAATTTCCGGGAAATGAGAATCTCGGTAACAATTGGAAAGCTTCTTGATTTGAGAGAGTTGTCTCTTCATTTGATTTCCCTTCAATATGAGAGAAACGATGCCATTCTGGAACGGGGAAAATTTCGTATTCGCGGAGATGTGTTCGAAATTCAGCCGGCATACGAAAAATTTGCTTACCGGATCGAACTCGACTGGGATACGGTTGTCTCCATAAAAAAATTTGATCCGGTGACGGGAGATGTGATCGAAAAACCCGAATTTCTGGTCATTTATCCGGCAAAACACTTTGTTATGCCGGAAGAAAAAATGCGGGAAAAACTGGGAGAAATCGAAGAAGAGTTGCGTGTACGCGAAGCGGAGCTGCTTGCCGAAAACCGTATTCTCGAAGCTCAAAGACTCAGAACACGGGTCGAGTTGGATATCGAAATGATGAAGGAACTCGGTTACTGCAGCGGTATCGAAAATTATTCCCGGATTCTTGACGGACGCAAACCGGGCGACCGGCCGGCCGTTCTTATTGATTATTTCCCCAAAGAGTTTTTAACCATTATCGACGAATCGCATGTGACGGTTCCGCAAATCGGAGGGATGTACGAGGGGGACCGCAGCCGTAAACAGAATCTGGTTCATTTCGGATTTCGGCTGCCGTGCGCACTCGATAACCGGCCTCTGGTCTTTGATGAATTCCGTTCTTTGTTGGATACGGTTCTGTATGTCTCCGCAACACCGGGGAAGTGGGAAAAGAGTCAGTGTTCTCATATGACGGAACAGATTATCCGACCGACCGGCCTGTTGGATCCCGATATCGAAATTCGCCCGACCGAGGGGCAAATTGAAGATTTATACAAAGAAATTCAGGCACGGATTGCGGTTAACGAACGTTCGCTCGTTACGACTCTGACAAAAAAAATGGCGGAAGATCTGACCGATTATTTTTTGGCGCGTTCTTTGAAAGTCCGTTATATGCACTCCGAGGTCGAAACCATCGAACGTGTCGAGATCATTAAGCAGTTGCGTACGGGAGAAATTGATGTTTTAATCGGGATTAACCTGTTGCGGGAAGGTTTGGATATGCCGGAAGTCTCACTTGTGGCTATTTTGGATGCCGATAAAATCGGCTTTTTGCGTTCGGCAACCAGTCTGATTCAGACAATCGGACGGGCAGCACGGAATGCCAACGGCCGTGTCATTATGTATGCCGACCGCGAATCGGATGCCATGAAAGAGGCTATCGGTGAAACGGTTCGACGCCGTTCTTTACAGCAGACCTATAACGCGGAGCACGGCATCGTTCCCCGAACGGTTATCAAAAAGGTGGATGATATTCTGATCCGCACAAAAAAAGAAGAAAAGAGCTATACCGGCGAATCGCCGGCCTGGGATGTTGCGGAAAAATACAATCTTTTCCGGCCTTCGGATAAGCGTCATTATATCAGGGAACTGGAAGAACAGATGCTGGCCTGCGCTGCCGCGTACGATTTCGAACAGGCGGCCGTTATTCGGGACCGTATTTACGAACTGCAGGGAAAGAAAAAACGGGATATTAAAAGACCGAATCGTCAAGCCTGGTAACGGGTGCAAAAAGGATATCTTCTGGGCCGCTGCCGCATGTGACCAGCATATCGCCGAATTCGGCAGCATTCCCGAAAGGATCGATTTCTTTCAGCATCAGTTGCGAGTAATCCGCGGTGTAGGCACTCAATTCGCTCCAGGAAACAAATCCGTCGCGGTTGAAATCGGCTTCCCCGAATCCTTTTAACAGTCCGTATGTGAAAAACCCGTGATTGCCGATGTCCGAACTTTCGTAACTGTTGCCTGTTTCGCCGGCGGCCGCCAGAATCCAGGTATTTTTATGAGCCTCTTTTTCGGATTCGCTTTCCGCGTTGTAAGCACGTAAAGCCATTGTCATGGCCGAATTCGAAAAAGCGTGAAGAACAGATGCGTTGACGTCGGGATAGGCGGAAATCATTCCAGCGGAATGACAGCAGTCGAGTAACACAAATTTTTTACGGCACGGAAGCGACAGGAGCGCTTCCCTCAATTCCTTATCGCTCAGCAGAACTTCACGTAGCGCAACGGGTTCGGTTGAGTTACCGACAGCCGGGCACAGATACTCTCTTTTTCGGTAAGTAACAGCGGTTTCGCCGTATTCGCCGCGGTCATTCGGATCGACTTCATCCGCATTCATTGCGATTCCGTGACCGGCGTAAAAAAAGAGAAACCGGTCGCCGGTATCGGCCTCGGCTGCAATAGTTGCGAAATCGGTCAGAATCTGCTGTTTGGTGGGACGTTCCTTCGTCGCAGTTCCTCCGTAAATCGGCTCGATCCGTAATCGGATGATGGCGGAAGAGCCGTACACGGATTCCAAAGCAGTCGCAAGCGAACGGGCATCGTTCTGACATGCTTTCAAATTGGCGGCATTTAACCGTAATGCGGATGCATAATCGGAATAGTCGGAAACTCCGTATATCAGGGCGTATGTTTTTCCTTCAATCGTGGGGGCGCTGCAGACCGTGAGAATGATAAGCGGAAGAAAGAAAAAGAAGAACGGTTTCATGTAAATATTTCCGGAAACTCCAGCCGGCAGGAAGTCGGAGCCCCGTAACCGGGATAAATTTTATAATTTTGCTTGTTCTCCGATACCCATTTTTTGAGATTTTTGACGATAAAAGCGTGATTGACCGTAAAAATTTCTTCTTCTTCGTGCCTGTCTCCTGCCAGATAAAGGTCTCCCGTAAACAGACATCCGTTGACACGGTAAAAAACAGCTTTTCCGAAATCTCCGAGAAAATTCAAAACATTAACCGTCATCCCGGCAGCGGCAATCGTTTTCCTGTCGCCGATTTCGGTTATTTCAAAATGATCTTTTTCTCCGATTCGCGGACTGTAAATTTGGGGATTATAGATTTTTGTCAGTTTAGTCAGTCCCGTCGTATGCATTCTGTTGTAATGAGTCAGAAAAATTCCTTCGACCGTGTAATCGTGGCTCTCAACCAAATGAAGCATTTCGACGGTAAAATCGGACGGATCGATAATCAGACAGGGACCGTTGTGTTCTTTTTCGGCCAAGATATAGGAATTGGAAAAACCGTCTTCGTTGAAAAAGGGAAACAGATTCATGATTCGGGATCGCCTCCGTCGAAACAGGCTTCTTCGTAGTTCGAATAGCGGAAAGTAACCTGATGGCGTTTCGAGTTTCGAAAATCGGTTTTCTTCAGATTGCAGTTGGAAAGATTGACGTTATCGAGATCGGCACGGCAGAAAGTACTGGAGTAAAGATCGGTTTCGGAGAAATCGACATTGACGGCTTTTATCCCGATAAAGTTGGAATGAAGAATATCCGATTCGCAGAAAACGGTATCGATCATATCGGCGTTGCCGACAATGTTATATTTCGATTCGGTATTCCGAAACGAACAGTTTTTGAATACGGCATTTTCAAAGTTGTTCGAAAAAAAGCGGCTGCCGTCGAAGCGGCAGTTTTCGAAACAGGTGCCGAAAAACGAGCAGGAATAGATGCGTTTGCCGCTGAAATCTTCGTTGCGGAATGTCAGAAAAGAGAGGTTTTTGTTTTTCCATAAGCGGCTGCCGTGAAGTTCCCGACAGATTGCCGCCGCGATACCGTCGGTCGTTTCCGGCGGTAAATGGCGGCAGCACCGCGTCTGACCGTCGGCACACGGGTTATCGCAACCGTCTTCGGCACAAATTCGTTCATCAAACATGATTCCATTATAACGTCTGAAAAATCGGAATGTCAATTCTTTTTCAAAAAGCTGTTGACCGTCTGCCTTGTATCGGGTAATTTAACAGTATATGCAGGGAACGGTTTTATGCGGAATTAATAATTTTTTTACGGTTGAAGCCGGCGGAACGCGTTACGAATGCCGTCTGAAAGGGAAAATTCTCGCGATCGATGAACAGGAATACAATCCGCTGGCGGCCGGTGACGAGGTCGAATTCGAAATTGTTTCGGAAAATCCGCCGAAAGGGCTGGTTCTTTCCCGGTTGCCCCGGCATAATGCCTTTGTCCGCTTTAACCGCAAACTGTCGAAACCTCAAACGCTGGCGGCCAATTTCGACATTCTGGCGGCGGTCACCAGCGTCGACGAACCGCCTTTTCGGCCCCGATTCCTCGACCGCGTTTTTGTGGCGGCACCGGACGGTTGCGAACGGTGGATTATCTGCAATAAAACCGATTTTCCCGTTTCCAAAGAAATCCGGCAGCGGCTGCACGGCTTTGAAGAAATCGGAATCCGCGTTTTTCCGGTCTGTGTGAAAGAAGGAAGCGGTTTGGCCGTTTTGCGTGAAGCGTTGGGCGAACAGCGGGCACTGTTTGTCGGTCAGTCCGGTGTCGGGAAGTCTTCGCTTTTGAACGCCTTACGTCCGGATGCCTCCCAGCGGGTTGCGGCCGTATCCGAAAAATATAATCGCGGCTGCCACACAACCAATTTTTCGCTTCTTTTTCCCGGCGAAAAAAGTTTACCCGAATTGATTGATTCTCCCGGAATTCGGGAAATCGAAGTATACGGCATCGAACCGGCCGATTTACGTTTTCATTATCCCGATTTTATGCCGTTTGCGGAGGCCTGTGCGATTAACGGCTGCCGTCACCTTTCCGAACCGGATTGCGCCGTCCGGCAGGCGGTCGAAGAAGGATTGTTGGATGAAGACCGCTATTTTTCTTATCTCAATCTATACGATCAGCTGGAACGGCGCAGTAGGAGTTACCGATGAGCCGCTTGAACGATTGGAACGCTTTGGGTGCCGAAACGGTTGTCGGGCAGTTGCAGATGCTCTGTTTCTCCGAAGAAACGACGGCAGATTTGACTCCCGATTCTCTGTTTGAGACCGATGCATCGAAAATCGATGAACGATATTCCGTTTTGAAAGCGCTCGAGATGCTTTATCGCGACGGACAGGAGCTTTCTTTTCGGTGCGATCCGGTACTGCCGCTTTTGACCCGTGCTTCGGCAGCCCGCATCCGTATCGAACCGGAGGAGGCAGCTGCGGTTTTTCGTTTAACGGACGCCTGCTGCCGGGCGGCTGCCTTTTTTGAAACGCAGTGCGATGTTCTCGCCGTCGACGATACCGTCCGCGAAACACTGCAGCCGTATTTCGATTTTCCGGAAGCAGCCGTGCTGCGCGGCCGTTTTGCCGCTTTTCTCACCGATTCGGGACAGGTGCGACCGGACATCCCGGAACTCATCGAAGCCGACCGGAAAATCGCCCGCGTCCGCGGACAGCTGCTTTCGGCCGCTCACGCCTGTTTCGGCCGTTACGATGCCGACTGCTTCGCTTCCCGTAATGAAACGATCCGCAACGGACGGGTGGTGATCGCCGTAAAAGCCAATTTCGGTTATCGGGTTAAGGGAATCGTTCACGAAAGCTCCGGTACAGGATCGACGCTCTTTATAGAACCGACGGAACTGGTCGATTTCAACAACCGCTTTATGGAAGCTCACAACGAGAAACGGGCGGCTCTGGCCGCGGTCTTCCGCCGTATTTCCGAAATCGTAACGGAAAACCGCGACCGTTTCCTCGATCTTCACGAACGCATTGAACGTCTCGATTTGCTTCAGGCACGTCTCCGTTTTCATCTCCGTTATCAAACCGCTTATATCGAAACCGGTAAGGAAATTGATTTGCGTGAACTGGTTCATCCGCAGTTGGGAAACCGTGCGGTGCCGTTAAATCCCGGCCGTTGCCGGCGTTGTGCCGTAATTTCCGGCCCCAACGCCGGCGGAAAATCGGTTCTGCTGAAAAGCATCGGTCTGGCGGTTTTTTGCCGGCAGAGCGGACTCGGTGTTTTTGCCGATGCCCGTTCGCGGTTGCCGTTTTTTCGCCGCATTCTGTGTGATATCGGCGACCGTCAGTCGATTTCCGAAGCGCTTTCCACTTATTCGGCTCATCTCGATCGGATGAACCGGATTTTACAGGCAGCCGATGATTCTTCGCTGGTTCTTCTGGATGAGTTTGCTTCCGGTACCGATCCGCTCGAAGGAGGGGCGCTCGGTCTGGCTCTTCTGAATGCTCTGCAGGAAAAGGGAGCTTCCGTTTTTCTGACAACCCACAACGGACTGATCAAGGAAAAAGCTTTGCTTTCCCCGGACTTCAGTGCCTTCGCGATGGCTTTCGATACACAAAAGATGAAGCCGTCTTATACGGTGATGACCGATGCTTCGGGAGAATCCCATGCAATCGATATTGCTTCGTCCATGAAACTTCCGGAACCGGTTTTGAAAGAAGCCCGTTTGTTTTTCGAAAAAGAAATTCCGGAAACGGCACGACTGATGGCCGAACTGCTGGATAAACGGCAGGAACTGGCGTTGCGGGAAGCAGCCGTTCGCGAACAGGAAAAGGTCCTGAAAGAAAAGGAAAGAGAGTTTTCCTTAAAAGAAATTGCCCACCGAACCGATGTGTATCGTCTCAAACAGGAACAGAAAGCGGAACTCTCTTCCGAAGTCCGTAAACTGCGTCGGGAAATCTGCGAACTGAAACGCAAGGAAAAACCGGCATCGGCATCTGAAATCGGGCATTTTGAAACTAAACTGAAAGAATACGGACGTCGGGAAGAACGGTTAAAGGTTTCTGCGGAAAAAGAGGAGGCAGCCGTTGTTTCAATGCGGGCGCATGCGTTTTCGGCCGGAGAGGAGGTCCTGGTCGGACGAGCCAAACAGCGGGCGGTTCTTTTGAGGTCTGCCGGTAAAGGAAAGTGGCTGGTTGAAACAGGTTCGCTGCGTCTGACCGTAAAAGAGGCCGATCTGCTGCCGTGTGCGCCCGAATCCCGTACAAAAACCAATGCGTCCGTTTTTTTCGAATCGGCGCAACGTGGCGGTTTTGCCGGAGAACTGGATGTCCGCGGCATGACGGGAGACGAGGCCGTAACCGAACTGGAACAGTATCTCGACCGCTTGATTTTATCGGGCATTACCCGGTTTTCGATTATTCACGGGACAGGTGAAGGAATTCTGCAAAAACGAATCCGTGATTATCTCCACGGTTGCCGCTATGTGGCATCGTACGATTTTGCCCGTTCCGAATGCGGCGGTTTCGGCAAAACCGAGGTTGTTTTAAAATGATCTGCAGTCGTATTTCCGGTTTCCGGTTCCGACGGCTGTTTTTTGCAGTGTGTACGGGAACGTTTTTGCTGCTTTGCGGCTGTCGGACTCTGATAACGGTCGGTGCCGTCGAAACGGTTTTTTTTACCGAATGGGAGAGTTCTGCGGAAGCCCGTGTCGATACCGGAGCCGCGTTATGTTCGTTGGGCGTTTCTTCCGTTGCGGAAACAGCCGACCGCAAATCTGTTTTCTTTGTTTACGGGGGGCAACGTTACTGTTTGCCGCTGTTAAGAACAGTTACGGTACACACCGCCGAAGGCGTCAGCCGACGTCCGACGGTGGAACTGACAACCGCGATCAGAAACAGAATCAAACGGTGCGAATGGACTTTATCCGACCGTGCGAAAATGCGGTATCCGGCTTTAATCGGTCGCAACTGGTTGTCCGAAACCGCTGTTGTCGATGTTTCGGACGGAATGAAATGATCATTGTCGACAGGAGGTAATAGTAATATAATGTCGCTGAATCAAACGGAAACCGTCGAATGTCCGAAATGCGGAAAAAAATCTCCCTTTACGGTTTGGAATTCGGTCAATGTCACCCTTGATCCGTCCGTAAAACAGGATGTGCTTTCGGGAAAAATCTTTCTCTTTCACTGTGTCCTCACTGCCATACGGAAACGTATGTTCTGTATTCGTTGCTTTATCACGATCCTGATCATTCGTTTATGGTTTGGTTCGTTCCCGACAGCGGTGAAACCGAAGCCGATCTTCCGCCCGGAATGACGGAAATGTATACGGGGCAGGGCTACCGCTTTCGACTGGCATCCCGTATGCCCGATTTTGTCGAAAAAATTCTGATTTTTGAGGCCGGCTTAAATGATATTGCCGTCGAAGCCGTCAAAAGGGATGTGTATGCTTCCGTTGTCAAATCGTCACCCGATTTGGTTTTTCTGAAATTCGAACCGACGGGAGAAGAGGGTCCGTCGATTTTGTTTCAAAACCTCGGCGACCGGCAAATTGTGCGCATTCCGCTGCGTTCCGAAGCCGTCGAGGTGCTGACGGAAGTGCCGGACGAACCGCCGCAATTTATAACCGTCGATCAGGATTTCCTGCGGTGTAACGAATGAATATCACCGGTTTAAACGGATTATGCCGGGAGGGGATTATTTTCCTTCCGGCAGATTTTTGTGAATACAGTAGTTGTTGACGGCATTCAGATAAGCTTTGGCGGTGGCTTCCAGAATATCGGTGGAGCTGCCGCGGCCGTTGTAACTTTTTCCGTCAATCAGAACGGTAACACCGGCTTCTCCGAGAGCATTTTTGTTCGGGGTAACCGCCTGTAGATTGAAATCGGTCAGACGGGTTTTCAGCCCGGTAATGCGGTCGATAGCCCGAATGATGGCAGCTACCGGACCGTCGCCGACAGCCGCTTCCTGATAGCTTTCTCCGTTGTAGCTCAGTTTGACTGTTGCTGTCGGAATCAGAGGATTGTTTCCCGAAATAATGTTGAAATATTCCATCGTGTAAAACGAATTCTGTCGTCCGAGCTCATCGTTGACGATTGAAAAAATATCTTCGTCATAAACTTCTTTTTTCTTGTCGGCAACTTTTAAAAACCGCGTGTAGACAAGTTCCGTTTCTTCCGGTGAAAGCGTAATTCCCAATTCGGCAATACGGGTCAGGATGGCGTTTCTGCCCGAATGCCGGCCGAGTACAATGTTATTCACTTCGCGGCCGACATCTTCCGGTTTCATAATTTCGTAAGTCTGTTTGCATTTTATAACGCCGTCCTGATGAATTCCCGATTCATGCAGGAATGTGTTTTCTCCGACGATTGCCTTGTTTTTCGGAAGCGGGTAAGCAATCGTGTTGGCAACCAGCCGGGATGTTTTAAAAATCTGTCGGGTATCGATATTCAGTTCGTAGGGAAAGAGGTCTTTACGGACTTTCATGGCCATAACAGCTTCTTCCATTGCCGCATTACCGGCCCGTTCGCCGATACCGTTAACCGTACATTCGATTTGCCGTGCACCGTTTTGTATACCTGCCAGACTGGTGGCGACAGCCATGCCGAGATCGTTGTGGTTATGAACGGAAAGGATGGCTTTATCAATGTTCGGAACCCGGTTCCGCAATGCGGCGATGAGGGCGCCGTATTCTTCCGGAGTCGAATAACCGACCGTATCGGGAATATTGACAATCCGGGCGCCGGCTTCAATCACTTTTTCGGTTATCCGGCACAGAAAATCGACATCACTGCGGGTACCGTCTTCCGCCGAAAATTCCACTTCCGGACAAAGGTTGCGCGCATAACGAACCGCTTCGACAGCCATTGCCAACACTTCGTCCGGGGTTTTTTTCAGCTTATGTTCCATGTGAATGGGACTGGTCGCAATGAAAGTATGAATACGTTTTTGTGCGGCCGCTTCGATGGCTTCCGCCGCTTTATCGATATCTGTTTTGACGGCCCGGCAAAGTGCCGCGATTGTCGAATTTTTGATTTCTTTCGCAACCGCCTGAACGGTTTGAAACTGATAGGGTGATGAAACCGGGAATCCGGCTTCGATAATATCGACTCCCAAACTTTCCAGTTGTCTGGCAATTGCCAGTTTCTGATCCAACGTCATGGAGGCTCCGGGAGCCTGTTCACCGTCCCGCAGAGTTGTATCAAAAATATATATCCTGTCCATAAAATCCTCCGTATTTTGAACTATTATAAAATAAATTCATTTTTTATACAATATATATAAAAAGGATTTGACTGTCTGTTTTTTTTTGATATAATAAGTCCATGGATGATCGGTCTCTTTTGAATGAACTGGCGCATGAGGTCAAACAAGCCGAACGCGAGGAGCTCTTAAAAAAACTGCAAAGTAAAGTCAAACAGGATGCTTCCGCCGATATGTCTGGCGAATCATTCAAAAAACCTGATTCTTTCGAAGACCGGGACGGAAGAAGTCAGGAGCGGGCGCAGTTCCTCGAACAGAAATACGAAAAGCTGTCGTTTGTTCAAAAAATTCTGGTTTTATGCAAACAGATTTTTAAAAGAGTCGATTTTTTGCAGGCTGTCGAATAGGCATTGCGGGATAAATTACGTAATTATTTTTGATAGGGCTCCAATCCTA
>JAXEIF010000027.1:0-14663 GCA_034120015.1 Spirochaetia bacterium
GACACGACACGACACGACACGACACGACACGACACGACACGACACGACACGACACGACACGACACGACACGACACGACACGACACGTAAAATTCTGTACGGATATAAACATTTTGAAAAAAGACATTTTCCGAAAACAGCCGCAAACGGCTGTTTTCGGAAAATGTGAGAAGGTCATATGGGCCATATGATTTTAACGGTTCCGCAACCGGGACATTTGCATCAATTGGATTTTAACGGAGCGCCGGCCGAAAGAACAGGACTGATAGTCAAAGGAAAATTAAATGACAATGATATGTCGGTTCTCAGGAGATACATTCAAAGCGATGAGTTCAGAGAATATCTGGAGACGGTCGATTTAAGTGATGTTACCGGTATTTCCCGAATTCCCGAACAAATGTTTTCCCGGTGTCGTCGGTTGAAAGAGGTGCTTCTTCCGGCTGTTCCGATTGTTCTCGGGTCTCAGGCCTTTGCTTATTCGCCGGAATTATCTTTGGTCGGTACGGAACAGATTACGGGAATCGAAGCCTTTGATTGTTTTGCGTTTTGCGAACATCTGCCGGGTATGAATTTTGCGGCAGCGGAAACAGCCGGATCGTTTTCGTTCAGGAAAACAGTATTCAAAGGATCGGTATTGTTCTCCCGGCTGAAAACGCTTTCATCTTATATTTTTCAAGATGCGGTCATCGGAGGCGACCTTGTTTTACCGGAAGTGACCTGCTGCGCGGAAGATGCCTTTTTCGGTGCGGCCGTTTTCGGGAAAATCGATTTACCGAATTGTACCGAAATGAAATACGGCGTTTTTAACGAGTTGCGGATGCTTCAAAGTCTTCGACTGACGAGTGAACAGGAAATTGCATTGAATTACCGTACGTTCAGCGAACATTCGTGCATGAAAAATACGGTTCTCTATCTTCATCCGAATAAAAAAAACAGCGTTCGGGACCGGTACTGGGGCGGCGTTCTTTGGAAAGAAATTTTATTTGAAGAAAGCTGAGTGACAAAACGGTTCGGCCGGATCAGATAAACCGCACCGCTGTTCCGTAAACCATGACTTCGGCGGCGCCGGCCATAATAGCGGAAGTTGCATACCGGATGGAAATGATACCGTCGGCTCCGAGTGCTTCGGCTTCTTCCGTCATCCGCTTTGTGGCAATGGCGCGGGCTTCGTTCATCATGTCGGTGTAAGAACGAAGTTCTCCTCCGATCAGAGTTTTTAAACCGTTGGCAATGTCATGCCCGATGTTTTTGGACTGAATCGTGCATCCTTTGACAATCTGAATTGTTTCCAGATTTTTTCCCGAAATAAAATCAGTATTGACTAAGATCATCCTCATCCTCCTTCATAATTTCTTTGATCCTGGACAGACAAATATAAATCATGCCGCAAATCATCAGGGCAACAGCTCCCGCAACGGCAACGATACGCACCCATAGTAACGGAACGGTAAAAAGAAGAAAGGCGTATCCGGCAAGAACCGCGACCGTAGTCAGACTGATAAAAACTGTTATCAAAACCGGCAAAAATTTTTTCTTCACAAAAAATTATAAATCCGAATTTCTTTGTCTGTCAATACCATTTTTGTCATAAACCGAACAGAAATTTTAACAGAGGCGCCAGGCCGACGGTTAACAGTCCGGCAAAGACAAGAGCCAGAGCACTCATGGCGCCTTCCGTTTCTCCCATTTCCAAAGCGCGGTTGGTTCCGAAAACGTGAGAGGAGACTCCCAGACCGAGACCTTTGGCAACGGGATGGGAAATGCGGCACAGTCTGAAAACGACCGGGGAAAGAATATTGCCGGTCAGTCCGGTGATCATAATGGCGACAACCGTAATGGCGGGAACACCGCCGATCATCCGGCTTAATTCAAGTCCCAGCGGCGTTGTGATGGACTTCGGTAAAAAAGAAACAAGCAGGGTATTGTCGATTCCCAGCAGTTTTCCGAAAACGACAACGGAAACGATTGCCGTTACCGCCCCGACCAGGCCGCCGACTGCGACCGGTACCGCATACCGGCGCAGTAAAGGCAGCTGACGGTACAAAGGCAGAGCCAGCGCCACGGTGGCCGGCGCCAGAAAAAAAGCGATAATGTCACCGCCTTTATTGTACCATTCCAGCGGAATATCGAAAAATTTTAAGAAGGCAATACAGATTAAGAGCGAAATCAAAAAAGGGTTGAATACAGCCAGTTTTGTTTTCTCAAAAAGCCGTTCGCCGATACGAAAGGAAACCAGTGAGAGTATCACTCCGAAAAAAGGATTATTTAGAATTTCTTCTTTCATGCCGGGCCTCCTGCAGGCGAATGGTACCCTGAACCGTGTAAGCGGTCACAATCAGAGTCAGAATCGTTGTGAGAGTAAGCAGCAGAATAATTCTGATGAACTGTCCGCCGAGCAGAGAATAGACTTCAAGCAGTTTCAGGCTGGGCGGAAGAAAGAGAATCACCATATTGGCCAGCAGCACGTCGGCAGCCTGTCTGACCGATTCGATTTTTATCAAACCGGACGTCAGCAGAATAAAAAGAACAACCAGCGCGACAACAGTTCCCGGAATCGGGGCTCCGATCAGCGTGACGAGGATCTGACAGGCGTAATTGATAATCAGAATCAAAGCAAACGATTGCAACATGAGTTATTTTATCACAAGCGAAAAAAAGAAAACAGAATGAAACGGGATAATTTTTAACCGAATCACACAAAAAATCAGAGAAACTTGACTTTTCCCGTTGACGGCTTATAATCGTATCAATGACAGAAGAGACAGATTTCAGAAACGAAACGCTGGTTTTTCCTTCAACCGTCGTCAGTCACCATTTTCAAAAATATTTGATGGAAAAATACAATTTGAAAGCGACTGAAAACAGCCGCTTTATCGAATGGGATCGTTTTACGGCACTGTTGCGGGAAGTTCCGGAAGACAAAATCGCAGTGCGGCCGCTCGACCGCCGTATTTTTATCGAACAGATTCTTGAGAAAAATGCCGCGGAACCGTTTCTGCGGAAACTGATTCCGTTGAAAATGGCGGCCGAAAGCCGCTCCTACCGCGCCGTTTTGCAGCAGGCGCTGACCGAACTGCCGGTTTTTGCCGCCGATCGGGAAGCCTTTGACGCCCTTCCCGAGTTGCAAAGCGACCTGACACAGCTGCTGAATTTATACCGCGTTTTTTTGGAAACGTACCGCCTGTACGAACCCGATCTGGAACGGAAGCGGAGCGCCGCGGATACGGAACGGTACCGGATTTTTTATCCGGAAGTGCTGCCCGATTTCGAAAACTACCGGGCGCTGCTCGGGGACAATGTTGCGGTCAGCCCGGTACCGGAAGTGCCGCTACGGACGGTAAAACTTTTTTCATCGGATGTCTCCGAGGTTCGTTACGTTTTTTCGGAAATCGAAAAGCTTCTTCAGTCCGGCGAACCGGTCGAAAATATTGCGATTGCGTGTGTTGACGGCAGTTACCGGTTTCTTCTGAACTGGTTTTCCTTTATTTATCAGATTCCGCTTGTGAATCGGACGGGAAAGAAAGTCGGTGATTATCCCGTTAACCGGTTTTTTAAGGCCTGGTATGAAGCGGTTTCATCCCGGTTTACGTTCTCATCGTTTCAGCAGCTTTTTTTCGATCCGGTACTCCCGTGGAAAACGGTTGAAGTAACGGACGAAAACGGGACTGTTTCCCGGGAAAAGATTTCAACTTTGCTGATGAATGCGTTCAATAACGTCAACGTTCTGTCGGAAGAGAAAAACTGGCAGGCGGAATTCCGGAAAGTGTCACCGCAGGCGGAAACGGTTTTTACCGAATTGCAGAAAGAGTTACGGAAAGCGGTATCTTCATCGACTTTTGCCGCATTGCAGCAGAATGTTCAGGATTTTCTGAGAAAGCGGTTTGACGATTCGCAGCGTGACGACGCTTCCCGGGCGGTTTATCAGCGGGCGCTGACAAAATTAAAAGAATTGAGCGAAACCGAACGCCACTTCGCGGAAATCGGCGACCGGAAGAAACTGTTTGAAACCGTTCTGCCGTTTGAATTCTGGCTCCGCGAACTGGACAGCGAAGTGTATGTCGAGCAGGATTCCGGAGCCAAAATAGCGGTTTATAACGGAAAAGTGGCCGCCGGAGCGCCGATTCCGCATCTGTTTGTTATCGGGATTAATGAAAGCAGTTACCGGTTTGTTTCGGCACCGTTCGGTTTTTTGTCCGATTTTGACAGGGAAGAAATTCGCCGGAAGGAGCTGCGCGAAAGTGACAGAACGGAAGCAATTTACCGCCTGTACAGCGGTACGGAAGGCAGTCGCGTTTACCTGTCGGGTGCACTGACGGTATGCGGCGAAAGCCGTTTTACGCCGTCGCTGTTTTACGCCGCCGATGCGGTCGAACCGGTTTCGGTAACCGGTATTCCGGCACCGGAAAAGATTAACGGAATGCCGGACGAGGCGCATCTGCGCCGTTACAGCCGCCTTTTCCCGACAGCGGCTCATGCCCCGGTTTTCCGTTACAATCCGGCGGGCGAAGAGCGGATTACGCTGTCCGAAGAGGATATGCGCAACGGACTCGCCGGGCGGGTGACCGATCCGCAAACCGGATTGAAAAAGATTTCCGATACGGCGTTGGAGACGGCCGAAACGTGCCCGTTCCGTTGGTTTCTGTCCCGTTATCAGCCGGAAACAATGAAAACCGACGTTTTTGCGGAAGAGGCCAATCAGTTCGGAATTCTGGTTCACTCGGCCGCCGAGTACTACGTGAAAGAATGTGCTCCTTCGGTGAATGCGGAAGAGGATGAGGATTTGCGGCGGCAGCAGGTGCAGGCGTTTCTCGATTCTTATATCGAAAGACTGGAAAGCGGCGGCGACGATAAAATCCGCATCGACGGGTTTAAAAAGCCGCAGCCGGTTTTGTGGGAAGCGTGGAAACAGAATTTGTATGATTATATCCGCTATTTCGCGGAAGCCGACCGCACCGTTTTCGGCGACTGTAAAGAAAATTTTACCGAAGGATGGTATTCGGCCCGAATCGGCGATAAGGCTCTCCTGACCGGACGTATCGACCGGGTGTTGAAAATACGTCACGGCTACTATTTTGTCGATTACAAAACCGGGAAGCTGCCGTCCCCTAAAAATATTTGTCCGACCCGGGAAGAAACGGAAGAAGGAAATCAGCCTTCCAAATATCAGATAGCGGCTTACGCCTGTTTAATGGAAGCAAAAAATTATCAACCGCTGTCGGGCGCCTATTATTACGGCTTTAAAAACGATGAAGATTCAAAAGGCTTTTTTTATCTTTTTACCGACGACAGTCGCATCAATACCGATCCGAAAGAAACCTGTCATCGAGGTTTGCGTAAGAACGGACCGCAGGCCGATATCGCTGTCATGAAAGAACGGTTTGCGGAGGCTGTCGATCGGTACATCGAAATGATTGACGGGCGGACATTTGCTATTCAGCCCGGGGACGATGCCTGCCGCTACTGCCGGTTTGCGTCGATTTGCCGGAAAGATTTCGGGATTAAGGGGTGACAATGAAATTTTCGGAAGAACAGACGGAAGCGATCCGTATCAGAAAAAACTGTGTCGTGACGGCCGGTGCCGGTTCGGGAAAAACCGCCGTTTTAAGCGAACGTTTTCTGTCTTTATTACTGGATGAGCGGAATCCGGCAAAAATCGAAGAAATTTTAACGCTGACATTTACCAAAAAAGCGGCCGGAGAAATGAAGGAGCGGATTTACCGTAAAATTATCGAAAAATCGAAAGAAGAAAATCTCTCCGAAGAGCATCAAATACGGCTGGCCGAAGCGCGATCTCATTTCGAAAGAGCCACCGTCACGACAATCGATGCGTTCTGCAACGAAGTGATGGGAAACGCGTTAGCGCTTCTCGGTGTTCCCGGTCTGTTTACAATCGATCCCGAAGCGGTTGCCCGAATTCGGAGAGAAGAAGCGCTTCGCTGTCTGTCGGAAGGCGATGTCGACCCGGTTCTCTTTCGACTGGTGCGAACCGTCGGTTACGATACACTGGTCGATCGTCTTTTTTGTACACTCGGAACACAGTTTTCGATTTTCGAACCTCCACGGGTCGAAGAACGGATTCGGCTTCAACGGCAGGTGACGGAACAGGAACTCGAACAGCTGCTGGTTTCTCTCGAAGAACAGTGCGAAAAATATTTGGAAGATCCCGACGAAAGCATCAAGGCGCTTCAAAAACTGACCGAAGACGTTCGCACGGTGGTTTCCGGGTGGGAAACCGGCAGCCGCGAAACGGTTCTGACGACTCTTTCCGGGTTATCGTTTTCGGGTACGGGCGGGAAATCCAACGACAAGCGGGATTTGTGCAAAGCACAGCTGAAAAAAATAAAGGAAACGGCAAAAAACGGAGCGGAAATGCTTAAATATCTGCGCAACGGTGACGATCAGATAGCGGTGGCCCGCCTTTTGGACCGTTATGCGGCGGCGATGCGGACAGCGCAAATCAAAAACAGCATTCTCGATTACCGGGATGTCGCATCGGGGGCGTTGCGCGCTTTGAAAGAAGATAAATCGTTACGGGCCCGTTACAAGAAAAAATTCCGCTACATTATGGTCGACGAGTTTCAGGACAATAACCTGATGCAGAAAGAGCTCTTTTATCTGCTGGCCGAAAAAACGGACCGTTGCGGCGACGGTGTGCCGGCAGCGGCCGACCTGGAACCGGACAAGCTTTTTTTTGTCGGTGACGAAAAACAGTCGATTTACCTTTTCCGGGGGGCGGATGTTTCGGTTTTCCGAAAACTGCAAAAAGAATCGTCCGTGCTTGAACTGACCAAAAATTACCGTTCGGAACCCGATTTGATTCGTTTTTTCAATCGTTTTTTCCCGAATCGGGTCATGCCGGTCAACGCGGAATCGGCGGCCGACTGTGAAGCGGTTTTCAAGGAGCTCGCTTATCGGGATGCAAAAAACGACCGGTGCGAAATCGAGCTCACCTGTATCGATCCGGAGCTTAATGCTTCCGACCGCAGTTATCTTTCTGCCCGCGAATCGGAATTCGCTTACATTGCGGAATGGATTCGCAAAAAGATCGACGATTCTTCTTTTCTGATTGACGACAACGGCACAAGACGGCGGGTTCGTTATTCCGATTTTCTCGTTCTTTCCCGAACTTCTTCCGAACAGAAAACAATGGAGCGGATTTTCAGGGAACGGGGGATTCCTTATGCCAGCGAAAAAAAACTGACGCTTTTTTCCGAATCGATTGCGATTGATTTTCTTCAAATGCTGAAAGCGGCTGTTTATCCGAACGACCGGGTTGCTTATCTGTCGTTTCTGCGTTCGCCTCTGGTCTCCGTACCGGTATCGGCGTTATCGGCGCTGCTTGAAGATCGTCCCTGCAACGATCCCGCAATTGCCGAAGCGGAAGAAAAACTCGAACGCGTTCGGTCACTTTTTTCCGCAGGCTCCTTAACGGAACTGTTCCGGCTTTTCTGGTACGATTTCGGTTACCGTTATTTCGTCATCAAAAAAAGGCGCAACCGTTATTACGAAGAGTTTGCCGAATATCTGCTGTCGTATTTAAACCGAAAAGAAGAAGAGGGCTGTTCCGTTATCGATTTGATTACCGAACTGTCGCACGGCGGAAGAGACGATAACCTGTTTTCGTTTTCGGAAACTTCCGATGCCGTTTCGATTATGACGATACACAAGTCGAAAGGATTGGAAGCACCGGTGGTGATTTTATCCCAAATCGATAAAGCGGCCGGAGGCGATCGGGGAGCAGCCGTTTACCGGCAGTACCGCCGCCGGATTTCTCTACGATCGCAGCAGATTTTCAATGAGGGCGGATTCCCGACGGACAGTCAGCAGTGCGGGTGGTTGGAATTTAACATTCCGCCGGAAGATTTTTATTTTCAAAATAAGAAGGAAAATGTCGAAAAAATCGATTCCGTCGATAAAGAGCTGGCTGCGGCGGAAAGCAAACGGCTGCTCTATGTGGCTTTGACCCGGGCCGGGTCGCACCTGCTGATAACCGGCAAACGGAGCAGCAAATCGCAAACCGATTCGTTTTGGCAATATTTCTCGCCGCTGCTTTCGGAAGAGGCCGAATTGTCCGACGGTAACGGTTTTACGCTGAAAGCCGGTTACCGTCCCTGTCTGGAAACGGAGGCGTATCGGAAAATGCGTGATCCGGAGCTGTTTACGGCCGATGCCGTCGAAAAAGCACTCGAAACGCTGAAAGAGCGGCCGGATACGCCGCCCGACTTTTCCTGTCTGTTTCGGAAAAACGAGCTCCCCGCTTCCGGCCGGGAAGCCGCAGCGGCAGGCGATGTTGCGGGAACGCCGCTGCCGGCGACCGAAGTCGATGACTTTTTGGAAAAAAGCGGTATCTTTTCGGTCTTCGGAACATTGTGTCATAACGTTTTGGAAAAGGCGCTGAAAACACGGGATTTCGATTTGGAACAAACCGATATTGCATCGATGATTGACGGGCGTCTGGCACAACGGAGTGAGATGACCGAATCGGTTGTCCGCCGGCTGATTACCGGGTTTTTTTCTTCACCGTTTTTCAAAGAACACCGCGACGCCGAACTGATGACGGAGAAGGAGTTCCTTTTGAGACGGGAAGAAGGCGGGCGCACGGTTTTCGTTTCCTGCCGGACCGACCTGATTATCAGACACCCCGACCGCGTTGTGGTCGTCGACTTTAAAACCGACCGGGTCCGCGTTCCCGGCCGCTATGATTCGCAGTTGGCCCTTTATGCCGAGGCGGTCGAAGCGGTGTACGGCCTGCCCGTCGAGACGAAAACGGTGTATTTGCGGGAGAGTCTATAGAAACCGGATTGCTTCCGGCAAAATTTTCCCGAAAAAGATTGATTCCTCTTTTTTTCGTGCTATAATCAATAAATGAAGAAGCGAAATTTATTTTGGATTGTTCCGGTTTGTCTTGCCGCACTGACGGCGGTTGCGGTCGGTTGTTATGCCGCTTATGCGTTTATTGCGTATGAAAGACTCCCCGAAGAGATGGAACTTGAAATAAAGGTACCGTCGGCCGTATTGCGTTCGTCCCGGCTCCTCCGGCAAAACGAAATTTACACCGCGGTGTCTTACAACATCGGATTCGGAGCCTATACACCCGAATTTTCGTTTTTTATGGACGGGGGCACCGAATCGGTTGCGGCCTCCGCCGAAAGCGTGAAGGCGACCGTCGGCGGAGCAGCCGGATGCGCACGCGGTCTCGATCCCGATTTTGTTCTTTTTCAGGAAGTCGATTTAAAAGCAACACGCAGTTATTATATCAACGAGTCGGAACTGATCGACGCGGTTTTTCCCGAATATTATCACACTTTTGCCGTTAATTACGATTCTCCGTTCCTGTTTTATCCGATATTACAGCCGCACGGCCGTACAAAAGCCGGTTTGGCAACATATTCCCGGTACCCGATTGTTTCGGCTGTCCGCTATGCGCTTCCGATTTCCGAGTATTTCGATAAATTTTTTGATTTGGACCGCTGTTATGCCGTTATGAAGATTCCGGTCGAAAACGGAAAGTTTCTGGATTTGTATCATGTTCATTTGTCGGCCTATTCCGAGGATGCGAAAATCAGAGAAGGGCAGACATTAAAATTGATGGGAGCATTGAAGCGGAGCTATAAAGAGGGAAATTATGTCATCTGTGCGGGCGATTTTAATCACGATATGAAAAACCCGACACAGACGACGGAACAGGTCTTTTCATGGGCACATATTTTTCCGAGAGAAACCCTGCCGGAAGGGTTTTTTATCGTTCAGGACAGGCTTCCGGAAGCGGAAAGATTCGGTATGCCCGACTCCTCCCGCAATTCCGATATGCCTTACGATCCCGAAAAAACAATGACGATCACTCTCGATGCTTTTATCGTTTCCGACAATGTGGAAACAGTCCGTTATTCTGTCATTGATCACGGGTTTCTGTTTTCGGATCATCAGCCGGTGGTGTTTTCTTTTCGTCTGAAGTAACCGGCTGTTTGAACAAATCGGAAAGTCCGTACCAGTCAAGATTCCTTGTCACAAACATGATGGCAGCCAGTGTCGTAAACATGCCCAGTGTTCCGATCAGCAGCGCGTAATCGGCCAGCTGTAACAGTCCGAACAGAAAAAGGTATGCCAGCAGAGAAACCGCACTCAGCAGAATACCGGTCTTTTTGGATTTGAAAATGGCTCCGGAATAAAGTCCGCAGAGAACAACCGTCATCATCATAGCAATCAGATATGCCGCATTGAACGGAATGTATTCTGCCAGCGACAGCAAAAGCAGATAAAACAGGATGTTGGCGATACCGATCAGCAAATACTGCGCCGGATGAATCTGTGTTTTTCTCACCGCTTCAACAAAGAAAAGTGCCAAAAACGGGATAAAAATGAAGAGAAACGCATATTTCATGCTTCTTTCGACCTGTTTGTAAATATCATTGATTTGCAGAAATGACACCCGAACCTGCTGCGATAAGTTTTCGGAATAAAAATCCGTCGGATCGATGACAGCCGTTTCACCGATTGAAACATTAAACCCGGCAATTTCCCAGACAGCCGAAAATCCGTCATCCGTAACCGTCCGTTCCGTCGGCAGCCATTCGCCCGTAAACCCGGGATCGGGCCAGTTGGAGCGGACCTTAAACGTATTTTCTCCGGAGGTCGGGTACATGGCAAAGTATTTACCGCCGCGGCCTTCCGCCGTAATTTGAAACGGGAAACCTTCCTGTAAGAGGGCAGTCGAAATCGGATAGATAAAAGCAGATGCGTAGCCGATATTTGACAATTCGGTTTTTTCCTGCCGTTGCAGGCGGATGTTGTTCCCGATTCGGACTTCCGGATCTTTCGAAAGGTTCTTGCGGCTGCCGACATCGAGAATCAGATACGCTTCCTCTCCCCGAATTTCCGGAATTTTGGCAGATGCGGTTTCGAATTTTCCCGTTATCGAAAGAGTAGCGTTAAAGATCGGCACATCGAAAATGCCTCTTTTCAGATTGGAAACATCCAAATCGGCATCCACCATATATTCCGCCGGATGAATCGTCATCCATTGTACATTATTCGAAATCTCCCGATTGATTGTCGGAACGGTTACGGAAACACCGCGCAAAATAAAATTGTTTCCGATCGGTTCGAGAATCGAGTTCATTGCCGATTCCCGATGCTGAAGACGGTCGTTAATAACGCCGCGTACCATCAGAATGGGAATGAAAAACAGCAAGCCCAATCCCAGAACAAGAAAGAGCTTTAAACCCGAATTTTTGCGATTATCGCGGTTTGTTTTCATAAAAATCCTCCTGTTTTTACTGTTCGGTTTTCAAACGGAATTCGTCCGCTTTTTCTTCAATCAGAACCGATTCTTTGATTGTATTGAGCCGTAAAATCGATTTGATTTTCCGGATATCGTCGGTCAGAAAGTCGCGCATCACGATATTGGTCAGCGACAGACGCCGGCTGTCTTCCGCAATGCCGTCGATGTAAGCCGTAATATTTTGATCATGTTCTTCTTCCCGGGAAAGAGGTGTTGTCAGCAGCGTCTGACCCGTCAGCTGGCATTGGAGTACAAACAACCCTTTGTTCTTTTTTTCAAAACGGCTGTAATAGTCGGGTAGCGCTTCGGCAATAAATTTCTCCGATGACTTTCGGTGAAGCGAACCGTTATAGTAGGATTCCATGGCACAGTTTTTCAGCGTGCCTTCATCGTTGTTTCGGAAAAAAACGAAGTCTTTGTTTTTGACGTCTCCGGTTTCGTATTGCCGGCCCCAGAAGAGAATGTATTTTCCGCGGCATTCTTTCATTTTCAACGTATCGGTAAACACAACCGGATCGCTTCCGGCCGGCGCCTTCACCGCATACTGCTGCGGATTGACGATTGCGCTGATTGCGGCAAGGGTGTCGGCCTGTGCCTCCCCCTTAAAATGCTGAAAATCGAGAATGACCGTTTCCGACGGAGAGGCGTCGAGGAACGCCTTTACCGAAGCCAAAACCTTTTGAAACGGCTGCCCCGAAACGGGGCCGTGAAAAATCACCAATTCATCGCCTTTTTTTTGTACCCGCAGATCGAAATACCGGACTCCGTATGCCAGCTGCGTTCGAACGGAAGAGTTTTGTGTCAGCGCCAACGGCGACATTCCAACGGAAGCGCCGTCATGACTGCCGGGAATCACAATATCGCGAATCCGCGTTTCATCGGCAACCGAATCCATCCATCGGGAAAAAAATTCATCCGGTTTGTTTTCGATCCGTTCTGGTGCCTCACATGATACGGGAAAAAACGGTAAAAAAATCGATAATAAAAGAAAAGATTTCGAAAGTTTCAAAGTGTCCTCCCGTGTTCTTATTTTTTCGCCGAAAGAATCGATTTGACCAAATTGCCGATTTGCGTATTGTCGATAACAGCCGGAATTTTTGTACCGGTTTCTCCGTAAATGAAGAAGGGTACATTGGCCGAAGAGTGCGACGTTTTCGTGTACATTTTATCCGACAGCTGCGCTTTGGTTTCTCCGTTGTATTGCAGACCGCCCGTTTCGTGGTCGGCTGTGACAATCACGATTGTATTGCCGATTTCCGCCGCTTTTTCGGTAACGGTCCGAACGGCATTATCGTAGGCTTTGACATGATCGACAGCTCCGCGAATATCGTTTTCATGGCTTCGTTTATCGATGTGACTCTCTTCAATCATGAGAAAGAAGCCGTTCGGATTTTCTGAAAGTTTATCGAGTGCCGCGGAACAAAGTTCGGCCAGTGTCGGTTTGGTTTCTCCTTTTTTCTCAAGAGGAATTTCTTCGAAAGAAGCGAAGATTTTGTCCCGGCTCCAATCCAAAGAAGCAAGACTGTCGGCAAAGAAATACGATTTTTCGATTTCGTTTTTCAAAGGGCGGTAGCGTTCGATGTTGGAACCGATGAACAGGTTGATACCGCTTTTCAGCTGGTCTGCCAGAATTTCGTCCGCATTGTCTCTGCCGGAAGTGTGGGCGGAAAAACCGGCCGGAGTGGCACCTTCCACTCCTTCGGTCACGATAATGCCGGTTGCCATTTGTAAAGAAACCGCCAGTTCGGTTGCGGATTGAAAGGCTTCGCCCCTGTATTGACCGACCTGACCGTTTTTGGTTTTGCTGCCGGTCGCCAAAGCCGTTGCCGCCGCGGCGCTGTCGGTCGGTCTCAGCGGGGTAAGCGAATAGGTCGTGACCTCGCCTTCGGCATCGGCCGCTGCCGTTGTCAGAAACAGTTTGCCGTGGAAGGCTTCAGCCGCTTTAATATGATTAAAACCCATTCCGTCGCCGATCATCAGAACCACATTTTGTTTCGGACCGGTATAGGTTAACGGAGGAACTTCATCGGGAAGTGTGGAGCAGCCGCTTACCAGGCCGGCAATCAGAATTGCCGTTACGGCAAAAATCCGTAAAAATCGAAAATGTTTCTTCATATAATAAACTCCTTCATTTTAATTATACGGGACATCTTCGAAAAATCAAGAAAAAGAAGATATCAAAAAAATCAGTCATAATTCGGAATTCGAATTTCCGGTCTTGACAGGGGGGGGGGGGATATATAATCAAAAAAACACAATAAAGGAGAGAGAAATGAAAAAAACCGTTTTCGCATTATTGTCCGTATTGGTATTGGCCGGCTGTTATGAAACAAAGCCCGTTCCGGAAGGTTTGACAGAAGATAATTTCTATGTGGGAACGTTCAAATTTACCGACTTAAAAGATAAGGACGCTTATTACGAAGTGGTCGTTGAAAAAGCAGTTCCTGCACAATTGGAACGTCCTGACGGTTATGAACCTTATACCGGAATCGGAAAATCAAAAGTAGTAATAACAAAATACGATCTTTCCGGTATTGAAAAAATAGTGGATAAAGAGATTTTTTGGGATGTTCAAAATCCCGAAGAAATTGATCCGGCGACAATAGTCAACCCGTATTTGGTTAAAAATTATTTTAAAAACTCAAAAGATTTTCAGTGGTTTATTGATATAACCACAAATTCTGATATCATAGAAGATCTTGTTCATTTCGAGTTTACAGCAAACGAAAAAGGTTTTACTGCATTTTTATATAGAGGGTATGATAACGAGGCTGAGTGTGTTGCCAAAAATTTGGCTTATTTCTCAAACTGGAAAACGCAACCGTCTTTTAAAGATAGTGATACCATGTGGAGAGATGATTTCGAGAAACTGGATATCAATAATGCGGCTGCCTTTGAATGGAATGATAAAAGATATAAATCTGCAATAAAGAATTAGTTAAAAGGGGCTTTTAAAAGCCCCTTTTTTATATGGAGGAGAATAGAATTTCATTCCTTAACCACCTCAATCAGTTTATAAACGGTATTCTTTTGAGTGTCCCCGAAAATCAGATTTTTAAAACAGCTGCGAAAAATCGCAGGAGATAAAAAAAGGGCTGTAAAAAGTAAAAACATCTTTTTCATATAAAACTCCTTATAGTTCGAATCCGTTATTTTTGTGATTCGTCATTTCCTTTTGAGGCGGTGAGACGCAACGGGAAGGGGTGTCCAGTCCTTTATCTTTCAGGAACTGATCGAGTACCGATCGGGAGGGTTCCCTGCGTTGCGGTGTGTGCAGAAGGTCGTCGAGGGTTTTTCCTTTGCGTACGGCGTCAATAATTTCCTTTTTCGGTTCGAAATTTTTATCAAGAAATTTCGCCTGAGGGCATTGACAAATTTCATAA
>JAXEIF010000028.1:0-13903 GCA_034120015.1 Spirochaetia bacterium
TCCGCGAAAAACCTGTCAGCGAAAAACCTGTCAGCGAAAAACCTGTCAGCGAAAAACCTGTCAGCGAAAAACCTGTCAGCGAAAAACCTGTCAGCGAAAAACCTGTCAGCGAAAAACCTGTCAGCGAAAAACCTGTTCCGCCGTTCGGACAAACCGGTTTTACCCGTCTGTTCCGTGTCGATGTTCCCTCCATGGAACCCGATTTTTCAAAAGCGGAAAAAGCGGAACCTGCTTTTTCGATTCCCGAACAAAGTGAAAACAAAAGGAGCGCCCGCCCATGGACGAACTGAAAGTCAGCGGTTGGAAAAATGTTATCCGTAAGGTACCCGATTTCCCGAAACCGGGAATTCTCTATTTTGATATTACGTCGATTTTTTTAAATCCTCATGTCTATCGGGAAATGCTGGATGCATTTTGCGAAAAAGCAAAAGAATACCGGCCCGATTTTATAGCTTCGGTCGAAGCACGCGGCTTTCTGTTCGGAGCGCCGCTGGCACTGATGCTCGGTATTCCTTTTATTCCGATTCGCAAAAAGAACAAACTGCCCGGAAAAGTCCGGGAAAAAAGCTTTTCGCTCGAGTACGGGAAAGATATTGTAGCGGTTCACGAAGACGACATTCCTCACGGCGGTCGGTGTCTTTTGATTGATGATCTGGCGGCGACCGGCGGTACTCTGAATGCCTGCTGTGAAATGCTCGAGGAATGCGGAGCCGAAATTGCCGCCGTCGGCTGTGTGATCGGCCTGCCGTTTCTTTCGTTTCGGGAAGTCCTGAAACGTTACCCGGTGTTTACATTGGTTGATTTTCAAAGTGAAAATATGGAGGAGTTATGACCCGTCAGAGTTTCGGAGTTTTTTTCTTTTTGCATTTGTGTATCGCCCTGTTTTTTATCGTATTGGGGATGGAAGGATTCTTTTTTCGCAATTCTTCAGATGTGGCGATGGTTGCCGGTAAACTGGCCGGGATTTTCGGAGGGGAGAGTGCTATCTATCTGATTCTCATCTCGATTCTGGAAATTGTCTGCGGTGTGGTCATGCTGGTTTCGCTGGTCACACCGGTCGGAGCCGGATTTCTGCGCGTTTCCATTCTTGTATCGATGCTGCTGTGGCTGACCGTCATCATTCTGAAAGATGTAATCGGTGCGTCCGTTCTGACCGATTTTCCCGTAGGAGTCATTCGATGGCTGAGACCTTTTATTTTGGATGTTGTTCTGCTGCTGACTATGTGGACCGTCCGCGTTCGGGGCTGATCCGTTTTCTGCCGCTGCTGATTGTCTCTCTGTGTATTCTGACGGGATGCAGAAAAACCGATACGGTCAAAAATTCCGTTTCCGAATCCGGAATGCCCGTTTTGAGTGTGACAGCCTCGATTCGTCCGTATGCGCTTCTGGCTAAAGAAATCGGAGGAGAGCGGATTGCCGTTGATATTCTGATGAAAGAGAACGCTTCCCCGCATCTCTATTCGCCCAAAATGAGCGATTTGCGTCTGCTGGAAAACGCCGATCTCTTTATTTTAAACGGGATGCGGCTCGAAGGATCGCTGGAAACGATTTTACCGTCGCTGAAGAACACCCTCGCGGTGGCCGATATCCTCCGTCTGCCGTCGTCAACCCCGACCGACGCCGAAACGGACGAATGCCGCCACGGCCGTCTCAATCCCCATTTCTGGTTTTCCCCCGAAATCATGAAGCGGACAGCCGCCTCTTTGGCCGAAATGCTGGCGCTGCTGGATGACGAAGGCGCCGGATTCTACCGGCAGAATGCGGTCCGTTTTGCCCGGGAAACCGATCGTGTGATTGCCGAAACACAGACCGCCCGCAGTGCTTATCCGGAAACTTTTTCCTACCTCACCATGCACGACAGTTACGCCTACCTGAACGAAGTGCTCGGCATCAAAGCGGTTCCGGTCGAAACCGCTCCGGGACGCGAGCCTTCGGCAAAAGCGGCGGCGGCACTGCTCGAAACGGTCGCGGCCGACGGCATCCGGTTTCTGGTGCTCGATCCGCAGACCGAAGGCCGTTCCGCCCGCCGGATAGCCGACAGTGCCGGTCTCAAAACAACGGTGATCGATCCGCTCGGCAGCGGCTACGACTCTTTTTTCGACTATTACCGGAAAACATGGGAGCGGCTTGCCGCAGCGTATGATTCGAATTGAAAATCTGACTTATAAAAAAGGCAGTCGGACAATTCTCGAAAATGTGAGTCTCGATATTGCCGGCGGCGAATTTGTTTCTCTCATCGGTCCCAACGGAGCCGGGAAATCGACACTGATGAAAATTATTCTCGGTCTGCTCTCCGGCTACGAGGGGTCGGTCACCATCGACGGGGTCGACCACCGCCGCTGGGTCAAAACGCACAATTTCGGCTATGTCCCGCAAAAGGAAACTTTCGATCCGCTCTTTCCGGCAACCGTTGCCGATGCGGTCCGGCTGGGCCTGATGAAAGGCCGCCTTTTTCCGCCGCGTGACAGCCGCCGCCGCATTGCCGCCGCTCTCGAATATGTCGAATTGAAAGGTTTTGAGAACCGTTTTGTCGGCGAACTTTCCGGAGGCGAGTTTCAGCGCGTGCTGCTGGCACGGGCCGTGGCAGCAGATTCGGTTTATTTCTTTCTTGACGAGCCGGAGTCCAACGTCGACAAAAAAGGAGTCTCCCGTCTTTACACGATTCTCGCCCGCCTGAAAGAAGAGGGAAAGACGATCGTCAATATTTCCCACGACTTGCAGACCGCCTTTGCCGCCTCCGATACGATTGCCTGTCTCAACAAAACGCTGCACAGCCACACCCGTCCGGAACTGCTTTCGGCCGATGTTGTCACCAAAACATTCGGAAACGCTATCCGGCTTCTGGAGAAAGACCATGTTTGAGAGTTCTCTGCTGCTGACCGCTTTTGTCGGGGTTCTGCTTGCCTCGGCTTCCACCTCGCTGCTTTCCGTACCGGTAACACTGAACAAGGTATCGTTTATGAGCGAAGCCTTTGCCCACATCGCTTTTTCCGGCATTGCACTGGCGCTTCTTTTTCATTGGAATGTCACGGCGGTCTCGCTGGGCGCTGTTGTTTTCTTCTCGCTGGTGATTTCGTTTCTGACAAAAAATAACCGGACGGAGCAGGTGAATATCACCATGATTTTTCTTGCCGTTTCGATGGCCGTTTCCGTGATTCTGCTTTCGTTCAATAAAGATTATACCGTCGATCTGGCCGGTTATCTGTTCGGAAACTTCCTTTTTATGACGCCCTCCGATCTGATTGCTTCGGCCGTTCTGCTCGCCGTCAATACGCTTTATCTGCTGATTTTTTACCGCTGGCTCTTTTACTGGTCGTACAATCCCGTGATTGCGCGCGTTTACGGCATTCCCGTCTCGTTTGTTTATTACACCTTCATGGTGCTGATTGCCGTCAATGTGGTGATAACGGTAAAAAGCGTCGGCGTGATTCTGATTACCGCACAGCTGATTCTGCCGGGGCTGACCGCTTTTCGTCTGGTGCGGCGTCTGCCGGCGGCCGCTGCGGTGGCGGCAACCGTCTCGTTGACGGCGGCCGTCTCCGCTTTCGCACTGACTTATCGTTTCGATTTGCCCTCCGGTCCCGTTCTGGTCTGCGTTCTGTTTCTCTTTTTTCTTGCCTCGTTGCCGGTCAGACCGCTGGCGGCGCGAATTTTCCGCCGTTCGTAAAAAATATCAGCCGTGACAAAACGCGATGCAGGCAAACAAAAACCCGAATCTTCCGATTCGGGTTTTTGCGGCCGACTGGACTTGAACCAGCACGAAAGTACATTCACCAGCCCCTCAAGCTGGCGTGTCTACCAATTTCACCACGACCGCATCTGTCAGCATACTAACTTTTTTTTCGTCTTTTGTCAAGCGGGAAAGAAAAAGAGGGCGGAATTCCTCGATTTCGGCTTGTTTTCGTTACATTGATGTGTTATATTGAATATATGAGAAAGTCGGTTTTTTTCTTCTCTGTTTTTTTTCTGACTCTTTCCGGTTGTATGACAGCCAAAATGTACCGTCAGGCGTCGTCTTCTGTGGAAGAGGGTGCTTTCCTGAATGGTGTTTACACCGCGGCGCAGATTCTCGACGAAAATCCGCGTTATAAAAAGGCGGTGAGCCTCATTTTCGAATATTACACGCCGGCGCTTCAAAACGGTGAAGCGCTGCTCAAACAGGCGGCCTTAAGCGAAGAGCCCGCCCGGACCGAACAGCGGGTGCAGATTTACGAAAAACTGGTCAAAGTTACCGGCAGTGCGGCGGCTCTCGGGTTGGAAAACGTTTCGTTCCCCGATTATACGGCCGATTTATCGCAGGCGAGAGCGGATGCGGTCTTTCTCTTTCTTTCTTATGCCCAAAAAGCGGTCGATTATCGGGATGCCCACAATTACGGAGTCAAAGCGCTTAATTATGCGCCGGACGGGGAGAAATCCCGGGTCCGATCTGAAATGGCTTCCGTTCTGTACGATAAAGCACTCCTTTTGGCGCGCGGATCCGACGAGCAGACGCTTTTAAAAGCACTCGACTGCTTTACGGCTGTCGGAAAATGGGATCCTTCTTATTCCGATATCTCGCAGCGGATGAGCGATGTCAGAACCAGACTGGCGGAGCTCTATTATACGGCTGCCGTTGCCAAGTCGGGAAGCGCTTCCCGTACGGAGCTGAAAGAGGCAATGTCTCTTTTCGAAAAAGCGGTTGCGCAGGTGCCCGGTTACAAAGATACGGCGGCACGGATGGCAAGATTGAAAGACCGTCTGACGATTCGTGTTTTCTGCTATTCTCCCGACTGGAGCAGCGGATCGGGTTACTGGCGTTCTTCCTCTTTCGGATATTTTAACGGCACGGCCGTGGCAGCCGAATTCCGGCAGGAATTGGCGAGGCGGCTGATCGGTAACCGCTACATCGAATTTCCGTCGCTCAGCCTGAATGCCGTTATCTGGAACGGAACTCTTTACACGGTGCAGAAATCGGTGCACGATTCCGGCTGCGATTATATGGTGGCCGTTACTCTGACACTTCCCGCCGGGGCGGAGGTGCGCAAACGCACCGAAGACCGGTTCCGCAGTTATCGGGTGCCGGCATACCGTGTGTCCGTTAAAATCGATCAAAACGGGGTGGTTTCCACCGTCTCGGATGCCGTCGTTTCCGAATCGGCCTATAACCGCCTGCGGTCATCGGTCGGCAATCAGTCGGCTTTCGAATCGGTTTTGAGGCAGGAAGGCGTCCGTCTCAACAAACCTTCTTCGGGACAATGGTATTACGATATCGATACGGCTTCATCATCGGTTCAGCTGACGGAACGTGAATATATTTTCGAATTCGATTTGCGTGGTACGGCCGAAGTCATTGATCTGTGGAGCGGACGGACCGTTTACACTTCACGCGAGACCAAAACGGTTTACGGTTCGGCGGGAAAAGAATATATCAATCTGCCGTCTTCGCTCTCGCATCTGGAAACACCCGGTTTTCGCCCCGATTACGACATGGAAAAAGCTCTGACCGATTCGGAAGTCGAAACTGTTTTGTCGCGTATGGCATCGGATGTTGCCGTCTTTTTGGGACGTCAGACATAATTTTATTTCGGTTTTCATAATGAGGAGGTAAAATATTATGAAAAAACTGCTGTTGGTTTTGGCCGTTTCGTTGGCGGTCATGGGGTGTGGTGAATTTTATTATGCAGTCGGTGTCGTGGCTCCGAATTTTAATTCGGCAACCGGAAGTAATCGCGGATTGCTGGTTGCTAACGAAACTCAGGAAAATCTGGTTGCGTTTCACGGTAGCGTTGCAAGAGAAAACTTAATCGGAGGAGTCCGGGCAACGGAATCAAATCACTATTTTTCTCTGAATGTGAAAGAAAATCCGAATCCGGGAGCCTTTAATCACACACACGATTTTATTTTGGTTTTGGTGAAAAACGAAGATTATAAAACTTATTTTTTTAATTTGGAAGAAGCACCTGTTTTTGCACAAATTTATGTCAGTTATAATAAGGATACAGTTTCTACTTATAAATACACGATTTCCAAAAATTTAGGTGGAAAAGGAAAACTGATAGTCAATAATCTTTCCGATATGAATGCCGATTTGCGTCTGAACGGAATTAATGGAGTCTCGATCGGATATGCTCCTGCTCAGCATAAAGATACGGAAATTCAACTGGAACCTGATACGGACTATGAACTGTACGTTGTTTTTCGTCGTTATAGTCCGAAACTGAAGGAGACAGTAACCTATTATCCGACAAAAACAGTCGGATCTGACGAAATCCCTGTTTATTATACTTTTAAAATTGGAGATTCGGAAGTGATTATCGACTTAATGAAAGATTTTGTCCAAATGGATCCCTCCAATTACTCGTTTGACTACGCTTATCTGCAGGTAATTAATGGATTTAACAACGGTGTTGAGATTCGTAACGGAATGTCGGTTTTGGCGACGGCGAACGGAACTAAATTTATCAACTCCGGTGATAATTATTCTTTTCAGTTAAATCTCGCTAAATCAGGATCCTCCGTTGCAGCTCCCGAACAGGAATTTGCAGCACTTCAGATTGTCTCGGGACCTTTATATAAACCAGTTGATAAAAAAACGATGAAAGCAGGATATATTTATCCGTTAAGTATTTCCTCCGATACGGATGGCGGTATTTCTTACGAATGGAAAACCGAATACGCTATCGATCTCGGCGATATTTTTGCAGAAGAATAATCGATGACTTGTTTTCGATTTGTGGCAGCCGCTTTGGCGGCTGTCACGCTGTTTTCCTGCGATCCGACACGGGACAAACCCGATCCGGTTCAAATTCGGGTGCAGAATCTGACTCCTTACGATGTTTTCTTGCGGGATGTTCCCGATAAAAGTCGGGAACCGTTGGTACTGGTGCGGTCGGTCGATGCTCTTGAAAGCAGTATTAAACTGTTCCGTTATCTTCCGTCCCAAGCCGTAGATCGCCTGACTTTTTATCCTTATTTTTTGCTGCCGGTTTTAACGGTCATGCCGCCCGAGGCCGATTCGATGGTGACTTATTACGAAGAATATCAGGATCCGGAAATTTATCTGACAGTCCGGCTGGCTGTTAACAAGAGAGAGTACACGGTCGATTTGAATCAGACACCGTACGGGACGGATTACACAAAAGCCTATATAGCGGTTGAGAATGCGGGGACGGCTTCCTGTGAAGTCTTCCGAGGCAATACTCTTTGCTCAAAATCCGATTTTCTGGTTCGGGGAATCGGGTCGGTTTCGGAACGGACTGTGGCAAAAGGGGAAACCGCCGTTTATGCTTTCGATCCTTTGCCGGTCGGTTTTGAATTGAATTTCCGTTTTCTTTCGGGTGTTTCCGGAGGAAATCCGACGACAGATATTCCGGCTGTGACGGCGGGGCAGATCGTTCGTGTACGGCTGCTGTGGGACGGTACGGTCGAAGTGTCGGACCCCGGGGAGTTGGGCGGAAGATGAAATCATTTTTTATTTTTCTCCTTTCATTATTCTCTCTTGTTTCCTGCGATATTATCAAACCGCAGACAATTTTGGTTTCCAATCTGACGTCGCGCGGCTATATTACCGAGGTGACCTGCAACGGCTATTCGATGTTCCTCTTCAAAGGAACGGGAGAATTCGACGGATATTCGGACAGCTTTGAAATGACATTTCGACCCGAACAGCGTCGTGAGTTTATCGTTCCCGAATCGATACAGCCGGGCGATTTGCTCGAATGGCACATCGTGTTTTATCACAATAAAATCGATGAGGGCGGTGTTTTTGCCTATCCCGAACGGGTCGAAGTATCAATCGACTCCGGTACCTATTTCGGTAACGGCGACTGGCTCGATTTAACCGACGATACGGAAGTCCGGTCGAAAAATACGGTTGCGACCGAATATTTAAGCGATTTGCTCGGCGGTAAAGAGATTACCATCGAGATTATCAATAATACCGAATTTTACCTCTCGGATTTTTATGTCGGCGAAGAAAACCATTCCCTGCCGTTGCCGATACCGGGAAGCGAATCGGTATCGGACAGTTTGCCTCCGGGTGCAGAAGGGCATTGGGAGAATGCCTATAATTCCAAAAACGGACGGGTCCGGTATCTGATCTTTTCCGCAAAAAAAGGAACCGATGGATCCGATGTCAAAAAAGTGAGGCTTTATCAGCCGCAGTGGTTCGGCGAGAGTTTACGCCTTTACCTGCGGCCGACAACAACGGTGCAAATAATCGGAGACAGCGAGTTTTCCGAACCGCTTCTGATCGAAAATCTCTTTTCCGGGATTTGATTACCGTTTTTCGCTGTCCGGCAGCGCAAACGGTTTAATGTCGGGAAAAACAGCCGAGTCCGTATGCGCTCCCTGCATGATTTTCATCAGGGCGGCAGCCGTTTCCGGATCTTTTTTAATCAGATTCCGCTTTTCCGATTTGTCGCTGCTTAAATCATAGAGTTCGAAAACCGGTTTTTCCGTGTGGGCTTTCGTGCGGACCAGTTTCATGTTCCCTTTTCGAACCGCCTGTTTGCAGTCGGTTTCGTGAAATTCCCAGTAGAGATATTCATGCTCTTTCTGATTCCCGGTTCCGAAAAGGGTCGGTGCATAGGAAATGCCGTCTGTCGGATAAGCTTTTTCGATTCCGAGAATGTCGGTCACGGTCGGCAGAAAATCCCAAAAGGCGCTCGGATGATCGGTGATTCCCGGCCGGATATTTTTTCCCCAGACAATCAGCGGCACGCGGATGCCGCCTTCGTAGACCTGCCGCTTGATGCCCCGAAAATCGCCGGCACTGCGGAACCATTTCGGATTGGCGCCTCCTTCCCGGTGCGGACCGTTATCGGTCGTAAAGAAAACAATCGTATTTTCTTTTCCGGCTGCTTCGAGAATGCGTCCGACATCGCGATCCATCAGCGACATCATAGCCGCAAAATTTTTCTTTAGAGGAGCCCAGTGTTTGTCCCCGTAGAATTCTTTGACATATTTCTGAGGAACCTGAAGCATCGCGTGCGGAATGGTGTAGGCAAGATAAAGAAAATAGGGCTGATCCGTTTCATGGCATTCGTTAATAAAGTCGAGCGCTTTTTCCGTAATCAGCGAATGAGAATATTCGTTGTCAAGACTGTCTTTTGTCCATTGTCCGTCTTTGCCTTCCCACAAATAGGACGGGTAATAGGAGTGGGCCTGTCGCTGACACAGGTAGCCGTAAAAACGGTCGAAGCCGTGGCGCAGAGGGTCTCCGTGACCTTCTTTCCATCCGGGAGAATCGGGCGCGCCGAGTCCCCATTTGCCGAAGAGGGCGGTTTTGTATCGTGTATTTTCTTTAATTACCGTTGCGACTGTTGTTTCGGTAAGAGGCAGAGCTTCCTGTCCTTCTTTGCGGTATTCTTTGTTTCCACGAATGTAAGCGTGACCGGTATGCCGGCCGGTTAAAAGCGAACAGCGGGAGGGAGCCGAGACGGGAGCGCCGGCGTAATGGTCGGTGAAGAGAAGTCCCTCGTCTGTCATACGATCGATATGCGGAAGTCTGAGATCGTTTTCGGCCAGCAGATCGCCGTAACCGGCATCGTCAAGCATGATGTAGATAATATCGGTATTGTCCTGACGGCATCCGGGTGTGTTTTTCGTCATGTAATCGGCGGGTGTTTGCGCGTTGAGCGGTAAAACGGCTGTCAGCGAGAGGGGCAGCAGGGTATATTTTCGATTGGTCATCATAAAAAACTCCGAGGCTATTTTAGTATCGCACGACAGTGTTGTCAAATTTTTTTTTGTAAAACTCGCGGCAGCGTAGCGGGGCAGTGCAGACTTCGGGAAGGTGCTTCAGCTCTTCTGCCAAACGGTGCGCCTGCTCGGGCTTCCGGTCAAACCGGGGCGGCGGACTTTCCGTTTCCGCTTTCCACGCTTCTTTATACCGAAAAAAAAGTTCCGTGGTATAGTTTGCCGTCTCCCTTTCAAACCGGTACGGCCGGCTTTGCAGCAGAATTTCGTTTCCGGTGTCGGCGGTGCAAAGGCGGTTTCCGGTATTTTGCCACCGGAGGGGCAGCCATGTACCGCGGCAGTATGTTTTTCCGTGCGGATAGGCAAATTCGATGCCGGCGGTGCGGATCGTGCGCGGTTGAAAGAGTCGGGCAAACGAAAGCGCCGCAACGGAGACGTTGCCGCCGACTGTGTTTAAGGGCGGCAGATTCAGAAAAAGCGATGCCAGTCGGCAGAGGGGGTGGGCGCCGGCGCACCAGACCACTTTTTCGAATCGGTCGGCAACGGAAGGCAGCGCCGTCAGGTCGGCAACCAGAATCGTTTGCGGCGGAATTGCGCCCGTGAAGTGGGAGAGACTCCACGGCTGGGCGTCGATGGTCACCGCATAATCGGGCACAATGCCGTTGGCGGTTAAAAAGGGAAAGGCCGTATCGGCCGCAATCAGCAGTGAATCGGCAGGACGTTTCCGCAGTTCGGGGAGTGCCGTCTCAATTTCGGGAGAAGCTCCGGCAATCCACACCGTTTCCGTTGGCCGGAAATCGGGAAGAAACCGCTTCGGCAGGACAATGTTTTTCAAAAAGTGGGTATGCCACAGTTTTGCAAAGCGAACGTATGCAGCCGCATCGTCAATCAGACGGTTAATAACCGTTTCGACAACGTTGCAAATCAGACGTGTGCGTTCGGGTGCGGCTTTTGTCCATCCGTCGAGAGTAAAAATCCGGTAGGTATGAAAGCAAAAGGGCGAGAGCAATTCGGTGAGGGATTCCGTCCATTGTAAGCCGTATTCAGTCATTTTGATGACATCGATTTCTTTTCTGTCGAGAAAGGGCGGTCTGGTTTGTTCGTAAAATCGGGTTTCCTCCGGGAATGTCAGTACGACGACTTTTCGTTTGCCGTCGGCTGTCCGCTCGGGAAGATAGCCCCAGCCGCCGCCGATGATAATCAGCAGATCGGTTTCGGCAAGTGCGGCGGCCGTTTTTTCCGCTTCGCGGGCGGGGTCGTATGTCGAATGAAGCGGAACAGCGGTGCCGTTGCCGGCGGTGACGGCCGGAACCGGCATTCCGTTACGGGAGGAGAGCAGGTTAACGGACACGGGTAGCCCACCTCCGGAGGCGGCGGACGGCTTTGCCGGTGAAGGCGTTTAAAGCGTCGGTGCCGTTTTGAGCCCGTACGGCTTCGGCGGCGGCTGCCGACAGAACCGTTTCCGGAAGAGTTTTGATTTGACCGGCTTCCGTAATTCCGTTCAATGCTGCTAAGGCCGCAGTCGGGAATGCGCTCGCTGCTTCGCGTGCGGCCGCGGCCGTTTGCGGTGCCGGTTCGAAAAGAGGTTTTTCGATTCGGGGCGGCAGCGAATCAAACCATGACAGTCCGACTTCGTTAAAAACGGTCGGATCCGGTTTCGGGGCGCAAATGCGTGTAACACGGAGACCGGCATCGGCCCCGTTTTCGGCAAACCACTGCCGGAAGAGGTGACCGTGGTGCCGGTTGACGGAAGCCGGGAAAAAAGATTCGGACGGCTTGAACCGTGAGGATCGGAAGAAGGCGTTTAAAAAGGTTTCGTGACCGCGGGCGTACGGTTTTCCGGCGGGTGCGTTCAAATCGAGCCCCGCAAAGGCGGTTACGGCGAACGGTTTAAAAAAGAGAGCAGTCGTTGCCGTGACGGTCGGTGTTTCCGGTAAAACGGGAGCCGCTTTGTCAGGAAAGTGTCCCCCTCCGACGGTTTCCTGCGGCAGCTGCTGCCGGAAAAGGTGGATGCGGTCGTTTTTCGTAACGGTCGCGGCCGCTGTGGGCGGCAGCAGCCATCCGCACTGCGGCGGTTTCAAAAAGAGTGTCAGCCGTTTTGCGTAAAATCCCGGGTCGGTAGCGATGTAAAAATCGGGGCTGATACCGTTTTCTTCGAGAATCCGCCCGGCAGATGTGACAGCCGTCAAAAGAAAGCGGTCGCGGTAACGGCGAATCGTAGGAATCAGTAATTCCAAAGAAGGACCCGGTGCGGCAATTAAAACGGGAGTTTGCGGATTCCACCGAAAGAATCCTGTTTCGGCAGAAGTCAGAAAATTGCGGTGGGCATTGGAGAGCCATGAACGGGAAAAAGCCAGACGGACCGATTCGTTAACTGCTTTTTCCCGTAAGCGCTTAAGAATAAAATTCCTGAAAGCGGAAAACCGGGTTCGGTAATACGGTTCGAGTACGGGAATTTCCCATACCGAGGGTGTGGCGGTTGCCAGAAACTGTTCGATAATGCGGAAGGCATTGTCGTCATCAAAGGCGGTTGCCGTCGGTATTTCCGGGGCGGTTTTGCTGTCGAAAACCGATGCGGTTCGAAATCGTGTTTCGGGGTAAACGGTCAGCAGATGCCGGTGTCCGGAACGGCTGGCAGCGAGCGTGTCGTACCCGAGCGGGTCGCCCAAAATCAAAAGCGGTCGCCCCGGTTCGAGCACGGCGGCCCGATAGCGTTTGCCGGCTTCGGCTTCGGGGTTATAGCGGGACAGCAGCGAGCGATCGCCGTCAAAAAGGGACAGATATCCTTTTCCCGTTCGGGCAATGTGCAGGGTTTCAGGCGAAAAACTCATCGATAATTTCTTTTTCGCTGATTAACGACGGATCGCTGAGCATTGTTTTGACGGAAAGAGTGACACTGTCTGGTATCATATCATTCAGAATTTCGGAAACATGAATCTGAATTGATGACGGATCCGGGTAAAAGGTATAGTCGGACAGAATCAGCAATTTTCCGAAATCGACACGGATGACCAGTGAATGGGAAGCGAAAAGCGTCATGGCTCTTTTGTATATGCCGGCTTCCGTTTTTAAAATCTCATGAAAGAGAAGTTCCCCGTATTTGATATCGATAAAATGAAGTGTCAGGCTGTTTTTGCAGTGTTCGAGAAAAAATTCGCATTTTTTCAGTGCCAGAAGATTCCCCTGTCGGAAAAAATCTTCTTTTAAAATCGAAATCGGCAGTTTTTGCGAATCGGTATGGTAATCCGATGTTATGTAGAGAAACGCAATGCCGTGAAGTGTAAACATTTCGTAAATAATCGGGTTTTTCGGCGTGTCATCGACATTAAAAAAGCGGTCGATTTTCCTGCTGTCGATAAAATCCCGTACGGATTCGGGAACTTTCAGCCGTGAAAAAACGGTAAATCCGTAGCCTTCGCTGTAAACAGGGGTGTATTCGTTTCCGTCGAAATAAAGAAGAATCGATTTTCTTGTTTTGCGAATCCGATTAATCATCCGAAACAGATGAAAAATCTGGTTTTTGTCGAAGTGATCCATTGGAATTGCGCTGCCGTATTCGTTCATCGTTTCTTCCTTTTATCGGAGCCCCAAATCGGAAAAAAGTTTTCTGTATGCCTGATATTCCGGTGAACGGGTAAATTCTTCGATTCGATCCTGAGGAATTTCCCCCAACACGCGTTCGATATGTTCGAGTAACTCTTTCATTTCGTTTCGGAGATTGCCTTCTTCGGCAGGAGAGAGCTTTCCTCTGATTTCCGAAAGAAGGGTCTCTTTATCGGGGGCTACTTTTTTTTTTGATTCGTCCCCGTCGTCAAGGTCGAATCCCAAGTCATCGAAAAAAGAAAAATCGTCTTTTTTGTTGTTTTCCGGTTCTTTATCGGGAAAATCGATATCGGAAAAATAATTTTCGGGTTCGGTTTTTATTCTCTCGGAAGCGTCTGATTCGGATGTATCGGATAAGCGTGTCTCCGGTTCGGTTGTTTCCGGGAAGTCGTCGTCGAACGAAATATCAAAGTCCTCGTCGGAAAAATCAAAAGCGGCAAAAGGATCCTTCTGTTCTTCTTCGACAACCGGTTCTTCTTCGACAACCGGTTCTTCTTCGACAATCGGCTCTTCTTCGACAACCGGCTTTTCTTCGACAACCGGCTCTTCTTCGACAACCGGCTCTTCTTCGACAACCGGCTCTTCTTCGACAACCGGCTCTTCTTCGACAACCGGCTCTTCT
>JAXEIF010000029.1:0-235543 GCA_034120015.1 Spirochaetia bacterium
ATGGGAAAAGGGATTAAGACTTAATATTAGCCATCTTATTTTCCTCCTTATGGCTTGTTGAAACTTTTGACCTGGGAAAAGGGATTAAGACGTGCGACATCAATACCTGTCATAACACCTCCTCAAGTTGAAACTTTTGACCTGGGAAAAGGGATTAAGACGTGCGACATCAATACCTGTCATAACACCTCCTCAAGTTGAAACTTTTGACCTGGGAAAAGGGATTAAGACAAATCCAACCATCATCAGGTTTCCGTCAGGTTCTTCGTTGAAACTTTTGACCTGCTTAAAGGGATTAAAATGCGCAAAAACGGCGGAATTTAACTTCGCAAGAGTTTGCTGTTTGGGAGCAGCAGTGCAAGGCGACTGCGGAAGTGAGGAAAAATCTTTTCGGATAATAAGGAGTAATCGACATCGAATCGAAAAGCCCCCGGATGATTTTGAACGCATAGTGTTTTTGAGGGATTTCGAAAGTGTCGAAAATGGGGCCGCAATCTCACGCCGAAGCCATACGGGAGAATATGCAGACGGCTTGCGTTTCGGTTTTACGAATTTTATAAATCTTTGGAGGTGACGAGATGAGAGATATTGGTGCAGGTTTTTGGGTGATTGTATTGTTTATCACTTTTTATGTCGCGCAGTGTCTGCAGGTTTAAAGTCGAAGCTTTTGATTCGAAAAAAGATAAAGCTTTATTCATTCAAGCCGCATAAACCTTGTTCGGATTTCTGACCTGCTTAAAGGGATTCCGATTTTTGCGGGTGTTCATGTTCGGGGAAATCGCAACCTGCCGTGAAGATGATTTTGACCGTCTGTGGTTTTCCTCCCTTCCCCTCTCCCCGAAACCCGAAATATTTTCTTGTCAAAAAGATGAGGATGTGGTATCATTTGCGTAAACTGGGGTTACGATTTCCTTGTAATGAAATGACAGGCAGGTCGCAATGGGAGAAAAAAAACAGCCCGTCTATGACGAGAGCAAAATTAAGACACTGAGTTCGCTGGAACACATCCGGCTGCGGTCGGGGATGTACATCGGGCGTTTGGGCAGCGGAAAAGATCCGGACGACGGGATTTATGTGCTGCTGAAAGAGGTGATCGACAACAGCGTCGACGAGTTTATTATGGGTCACGGCAGGCGGATTATTGTCGGCCGCGACGGGAAGCGGATTAAGGTGCGCGATTTCGGGCGCGGCATTCCGCTGGGCAAGCTGGTCGAATGCGTTTCGGTCATCAACACCGGGGCCAAATACAACGACGATGTGTTTCAGTTTTCGGTCGGCCTCAACGGTGTCGGTACAAAGGCGGTCAATGCGCTGTCGTCTCATTTCCGGGCGGTGGCCGTCCGCGGCGGCAAGGCGGCGGAAGCGGTCTTTTCCAAAGGGAAGCTGCTGAAAGAGCGGCAGATTAAAAGCACGACCGAAGCCGACGGCACTTTCATCGAATTCGAACCCGACGAAGAAATTTTCGGCGGGTACGATTTCAACGACGAATTCATCGAAAAACGGATCAAAAACTACACCTATCTCAACGCCGGACTGGAGCTCGATTACAACGGCACCAAATATGTTTCCAAAAACGGCCTGCTCGATCTGCTGCAGGAAGATTTGGGCGACAAAGAGATGTATACGCCGCTCTACTACCGGGGCGATAAAATCGAATTTGTCTTTACCCACACGCTCAATTACGGCGAAACGTTTTATTCGTTCGTCAACGGGCAGTATACGTCCGACGGCGGAACCCACGAAAGCGCCTACAAAGAGGGGCTTCTCAAAGGACTCAACGAATTTTACAAAAAAGCCTATTCGGGTGTCGATGTGCGTGAGGGCATTGTCGGTGCGGTGTCGGTGAAGATCAAAGATCCGGTTTTCGAAAGTCAGACCAAGAACAAGCTGGGCAACACCAACATCAAGGCGTGGATTGTTCAGGAAGTCAAATCGGCGGTCATCGATTTTCTTCACAAAAACGGAGAGACGGCCAAAAAGATTCAGGCCAAAATCATCAATAACGAGAATCTGCGCAAAGAGCTCAATGCGGTGCGCAAAGAGGCGAAAGAGCTGAGCAAAAAGACGGCGCTCCGTATTCCGAGTCTCAACGACTGCAAATACCACAAGGGCGAGGATAAAGAAAAGGGCGAGAATACGATGATTTTTCTCACCGAGGGGCAGTCGGCCTCCGGTTCCATGGTGAAAAAGAGGGATGTCTACAAACAGGCGATTTTCTCCCTGCGAGGCAAGCCGCTCAACGTGTTCGGCAAAAAGAAAACCGAGATTTACAAAAACGAGGAGATTCACAATATCGTCAAAGCGCTCGGAATCGAAAACTCGATTGACGATTTGCGCTACGACAAAGTGGTTCTGGCCACCGATGCCGATAATGACGGTTTTCACATCCGCAATCTGATTCTGACGATTTTTCTCACCTTTTTCGAGGATCTGGTCAAGCGCGGGCACGTCTACATTCTGGAGACGCCGCTGTTCCGTGTGCGCAATGCGAAAAACAACAAAGAAACCGCTTACTGTTACACCGAAAAAGAGCGGGATGAGGCGGCCAAAACGGTGAAAAATCCGGAAGTGACGCGGTTTAAAGGGTTGGGAGAGATTTCTCCCGACGAGTTCGGGCAGTTTATCGGCGAGGATATCCGGCTGGTGAAGGTCGAAATTAAGTCGTCGCACGATATCAACGAGACGCTGGAGTTTTACATGGGCAAGAATACGCCCGAGCGTAAATCGTATATTATGGAGAATTTGATTTAATGCCGTTCGTCAATCAGCTTTACGATAAAAACTTTCTGGAATACGCTTCGTATGTTATTAAAGACCGCGCCATTCCGCATCTGAATGACGGGCTGAAACCGGTGCAGCGCCGGATTTTGCATTCGCTGATTGAGATGGATGACGGCCGTTTTCATAAGGTGGCCAATGTGGTCGGTCACACAATGAAATATCACCCGCACGGCGATGCATCGATTTATTCGGCATTGGTGGTGCTGGCCAACAAGGATCTGTTCATCGACAAACAGGGAAACTTCGGCAATCAGTTTACCGGTCATGCCGCATCGGCCGCCCGGTACATCGAGTGCCGCCTGCTGCCGATTGCCAAGAAGCTGCTTTACAGTCCGGAGATAACCGAATACGAAGACAGTTACGACGGCCGCAATAAGGAGCCGGTCACCTTTCCGTGTAAGATTCCGCTGGTGCTGGTGCAGGGGGCGGAGGGAATCGCGGTCGGGATGACGACGAAAATTCTGCCGCACAATCTGGAAGAGGTTCTCACCGCGGTGCAGTGTGCCTTACGCGGCGAGCCGTTCCGGCTCTTCCCCGATTTTTTCACCGGCGGTTATCTGGATGTCTCCGACTACCGCGACGGCAACGGCAAAGTGCTGTGCCGCGCCAAGTTTGATATTACGAAGGACGGCAAGAAGATTATTATCCGCGAGCTGCCGTTCGGGGTGACGACCGAATCGCTGACCGAATCGATTGAGGCGGCGGCACGGCGCGGAAAAATCAAAGTGTCGCATATCAACGATCTGACCGCCGAAGAGGTGGCCATCGAAATTCATCTGGCGCGCGGCGTGCAGGCGTCCGAGGTGATTGATTCGCTGTACGCCTACACCGACTGCGAGATTTCGATTCCGGTCAATCTGCTGGTCATCGAAGACCGGCTGCCGAAACAGATGACAGTCACCGAAGTCATCCGCCACCATGCGGGACATCTGACCGCTATTCTCAAGGCGGAGCTGGAAAATGACAAACGCAAACTCGAAGACAAACACCATGCCCGTACGCTGGAGCAGATTTTCATCGAGGAGCGTATTTATAAAAAAATCGAAACGGTCAAAACGGCGCAGGGGGTTATCGATGCCGTTTTGAAAGGGCTGGCGCCTTTTGCCGATATCATCCGCCGCGAGGTGACAACCGAGGATGTCGAGCGGCTGCTGCGCATTCCGATTCGCCGCATTTCGCTTTACGACATCAATAAAGCGAAAGAAGAGATGCGTCAGATTGAAAACGAAATTAAGGAAATCAAAAAGCATCTCAAAAATATTGTGGCTTATGCGGTCGGTTATCTCGAAGAAATCAAAAAGGAATTTCCGGCGGAATCGCTGAAGCGCAAAACGGAAATCACCTCGTTTACGCAGGTGGCGGAAAAGCAGGCCGCCAAACGCGATCAGCCGCTCTATTACGATGCGGAAACCGGCTATCTCGGACTGGGTGTGCGTTCGGGAAAAGAGCTGTTCCGGGTGTCGGAGTTCGACCGGATTCTGATGATTCCCAAAGGCGGGTTTTTCAAGGTCGTCAAAGTTTCCGAAAAACTGTTTGTCGATAAAGGGCTGCAGTTTGCGTGTCTGGCGGATAAAGAGGAAATCGAAAAACTGATTTTCACGGCCATTTATAAGGAAAAAAAGAGCGGAAATATCTGCCTGAAGCGGTTTAAAATCGAGAAATTCATTACCGATAAAGCCTATCCGTTTATTCCCGAAGATTCTTCTCTGCTGAAACTAACGACAAAGACCGATGTTGCCGTTAATATAACATACGAACCGGCTCCGCGTGTCAAAATCCTGGAAGAGACCTTTCGGGTTTCCGATTATCTTGTGAAAGGGTGGAAAGCGGCCGGAGTCCGCCTCACTTCCAAAAAGGTCAAAAGCCTTAAGTGGGAAAAAACGGAACCGGAAAAGAAAAAAGAAAAGGGAAAATAGATGGATGCCAATCAGTTATACGAGCAGCTGAAACAGCTTGCTTTCGAGAACAACAACAATCTGATCGATTACGGATCATTGGCCGTACGGTGCCGTAACAGTGCGATAGCGGCGGGACAGAACTGGGATTCGACCTTATTTAATGCCGCATTGACCCGTCTGCAAAACGAAGAGAAAATCAAGCTCGAGCGGTATACGAAAACAGGCGAAATCGTAAAAGTGGTTTATCTGCATTATTTCGAGGAAAAGCTGCAGAAGATTTACCACGATATGGAGTCCAACAATTCGATACCGTTTCCCGATGCGTCCGTTTTCGGTGTTCCGTGTCCGTCGAATCTGATTCAGAAAATTAATGTTAAGTCGGACTTTGTGCGGCTTCTTGAAAATAATCTGGCCGTGACCCGACCGATTCTTCAGTTGGAGTTCAAGGAATTCGATCATCCGATGCTGGTTTTCAAGGATATGCTGGAATATGAGCTGATTAAGTTCTGCGTCGAAAAGATTCAGTATTTTTTTAAAAACGAAAACAACTACGAATACATGAGGTCAAAACTGAACACGACGCTGGTTGCCGAACAGAGCGGCGTGGCGCTTATGCTTTCGAAAATCGTGAAAAAACCGGCGGAAGCGGTCGAGTCGCTGCGAAAAACCAACACCTTTACGTTTAAATTTTGGACGGTTTTGGCCAGTACGATTGTGAAAGAGTTCGGTACGCGGCAGGCAACCAGCGATACCGATTATGTTTTTGCCCAGGCTGCGTTTCTTTTGGGGTATTACAACGTTTACTGTAAAGGCTGTTTTCAGAAAGAAGCCGCCATCGAGGTTTGCCGCAATGATTTAACGAAGGCGCTCTCCCGGGCTCCGTACCTGTTTACGGTGGCCGATATTATGGAATTTAAAGACGACAAAGAAAATCTTCTTTACAAAAAGGTCGGCCGCGAAACGTACGAAACATTTATCCGTTCTCTGCTGGAAGAAGAAGAGAATCAACCGCCTCAACTGATGACGGTCAAAAACGCCCATCAGGAAGAGGTGTTCATCCTTTACAGAATTGTCCCGATTTATCTCGAGGAAAATCTGAAAATCATCCGCAAAGATATGTACGAGGATTTGCGTCGGAAGTGGATTCAGGATTTGGAGAAATGCGAATTCACGGATGAAATGGAAAACGACAGAGTTTTCGAAAATCTTCTGAAAAAATACCTGATCGATCATTACGCCAATTTTTATGCACTTTTGAATTACAGTCTGCTCAAGCAGATTCAGAAATTCCCTGGAATCGGCGACAAACAGAAAGCGATTATCATGCTTTATATCGACGAAGTCAACCGACAGATTCTGCCGTTGTCCCGGCTGTTTGATCTGGATCGAAAGGCTTTGCTGCGGGATGTGAAGATGATGGTACCTTTTTGGAAAACCAATAAGGTACTGCGGTTTATGGTGCTTTTTTTCCGCCGGCTGGTGATGTCTCGTGCCGCCCGTAAGGCAATGAAAGAAGACCGGATTAAGAAAAAACATAAAAATGTCAAAGACTTTCAAAAAATTTCGGATACCAACAGTCTGGGAACGTCGGTGGAGACATTGAAAGAGCAGTTTCTGATGCCCGGTGCGACCGTCGAAGTCGAGTTGGAAAACCTGATCGAGCGGTGGAATCCGCTTATCGATGCGGTGGTCAAACGGAATCTGGTGGAAGATGTCAATTCGTTTATCAGAGATTATGTCAGAAAGCTGAAGCGGAGTTTTATCACCAATCCGCCGGACAGGGAGCGGGTGGAAAATATCGCGAACAGTCTCAGTCAGGCGCAGGCGTTTGATGCCATCAAAGACAAGGATTCTCTGATTCGTTATATGTCGATTTATATCATCAAACTTTTGGGAGAAATCCGGCCTATATAGCCGGATTTTCCAGAGTTTTTCGAAATTCCCGAAGCTGCCGGATCAGGCGGTCTCGGTTTTCATAAATTTGCGGTGCTTTTTTCACTCCGGACGTGCAGCGGAAGTCTCTGACCGGATCGATACGGGACAGTTCATAAATCAGACTGTCGCATTCGAGCACAAAATCGGCAACGGTCAGCGGGTTTTCGCCGTTGAGTAACCGTTCTTTTAAAACCGGCAGCACTTCGGCCTGACGGAAGAGCCGTTCATATTCGGGAAGCGACGGAAACATGCGTTCCGTCGGCGGAAGGTTTCTTTCGACTTCTTTCGGAACGACGATAAACCGCCAGTCGGAACCGTAAACCAGACTGTCGTATTGCATGGCTCCGTCGGTGTATTCCGGAAATGTCCGGCAGCCGGCCAGCAGCGCGACAAGACAGGCGGTTCGAAATAAAAAGGAAAGATTTTTCAATCGGATACCTCCTCAAAAAAAGCAATGGTTTCGTTAACGAGCCGTTCCCGTAACGTGTCGTACATAAACAGGCAGTGGTGGGTGTAGTTAAAATCGCCCGAATCGATAATGCGGCAGGTGACTTCCGGTGTTCCCAGCCGGGCAGCAATGTAAAACAGATTGCCGAACGGGACTGTCCTGTCCTTCTTCGAATGCATCATCAAAATCGGAACGGTAATTTTCTTTAAATCTTTTTCGATCCGTTTCAGATTCATGTAAAGACTGTAGGTCTGTTTCGGGTACAGGCCGGTGTAGCCGCGCCACTCTTCGTCGCCGTTGACGCCGCCCTGCGGTTTGCCGTTGTTGATTCCGGCGGCAATTTTCGAAACAAACGGAGCAATCAGTTTAATGATGTACATTCCCGGCTGACGCATGATGCCGAGCCGTATTTTGTTGAGAAACACCGGTGCGGCCGCCGTCACCACGGCATCGGGCGCTTTTTCCGTATTCGAATACCGCTCGGCCAGTTTCAGTGTCAGAGCACCTCCCATCGAGGTTCCGTTCACATATAAAAACGGATAAGCAGCCCGTTTTTCTTCGTAAAAGCGGCACAGATAGTCAAACCACTGAGAGAAGTTTGTTTTGACAAAATCATCGGGTGAAGTGCCGAATCCGGGCAGCAGCGGAATAAAAACGTCATATCCGGCTTTAAAGTAAAGTTCGCCCGCTTTGCGGTAGGCGGACGGCGAAGAGGGAAAGCCGTGAACCAGAATGACCGCTTTTTTGCGTCCGGGAGCGGTGAGGGCGACCGGCTGCGTTTTCGGATCGAAACATTTTTCCGGCTCCGGGTCTGCCGGCCGGCATTTTTCATGAAAAAAAAGAAGCGAATTGGCGTAAAGCCCGAGAATGACAATGATCAGACAAATGACGGCAATGACTGTGCAAATAATCGGTATCATAAACCGATTATAAACGCCACTGAGCAAATTCGCAACCGCTTTTTTTCGCCGGTGAATTAATGATGAAAAACGCTTTTATAAATGGGGTTTGTTTGTTATAATAAACAACATGAGCGAATATGCAAACGGGCATGATTATTTGTCAAAATTGAGTGACCGTGCGGTTTTGCCCGCAGGTTTTCGGATTGCCACCCGGTCGATTTCGTTTTTTCCGACGGAAAGAGCGGTGTCGCTTCCTTTAAATATGAATCTGTCGCTGATTGCGTTGGATCGTCCGACCGAATCGTACGCCGCGGTTTTTACACGGAACGCATTTCCCGGCGCACCGGTGAAAATCGGCCGAAAGCGTTTGGCTGCCGGCAAACCGGTTTCCGGTGTTCTGATTAACAATAAAATTTCCAATGTCTGCGCTCCCGGCGGCGAAGAGGATGCGGAAGAGGTTCTGGCTGTTTTGGGTGAAGCTCTCGGTGTTCCCGGCGATTCGCTGTTTCCTTCTTCGACCGGGATTATCGGCTGGAAACTGCCGAAGGAGGCCATGAAGGAGGCGGTTCCCGCTCTGGCGGCCGATTGCGGTTCGGGGACTGTGGTTTCGTTGGCAAAGGCGATTATGACCACCGATTTATTCCCGAAAGTCCGTTCGGCGGCGGTCGGTGACGGGTTTATTACGGCGGTGGCCAAAGGGGCCGGTATGATTGAACCGAATATGGCGACAATGCTCTGTTTTGTGATGACCGATATTGCCGTTTCCCGTGAGGAGCTGCAGAAAGCGTTAACGGCTGTCGTTGAAGACAGTTTCAATTCGATTTCCGTCGACAGCGATCAGAGTACCAGCGATACCGTTTTGGCGTTCAGCTCCGGAATGAAAGAAGCCGTGCCGTACGATGCGTTTGCCAATGCGTTAAAAAATGTCTGCAGTGCGTTGGCGGAAGATATCGTGCGCAACGGCGAAGGGGTGCAGCACGTGATAAAAGTCCGCGTCGAAGGGGCAGCGGATCATGCCGATGCAAAACGTGCGGGGAAAGCGGTCGTCAATTCGCCGCTTTTGAAAACGGCCGTATTCGGCAACGACCCGAATGTCGGGCGGCTGATTTCGTCTTTGGGAGACGAATACGGTAACCGCGGTGTGTCGCTCGATCCGCAAAAAGTGACCGTGAGCCTCGGGCAGAGAGTGGTGTTCGCGAACGGTGCTTTTGCTTTGGACGAAGAAGGCGAACGCTATCTTTCGCAGTATCTGAAATCGCGGCAAATCAACCCGACGGCAGCCCGCTATCCGGAACACGAAAACTGTGTCGAAATCGATATCTCTCTCGGATTGGGAGACGGTTCGGCTGTCATTACGGGTGCCGATTTAACCTATGATTACGTAAAGGAGAATGCCGATTACCGGTCTTAAAAACGATGAGTGAAACAGAAAAACAGATCGAACAGGGAAAACAGAAAATCGATTCCGTCATAACGGAAATTCAGAAAGTCGTCGTCGGACAGGACGAGATGATTCGCGGTCTGCTGACGGCTGTTCTGGCCGACGGACACGTTCTTCTCGAAGGTGTGCCCGGATTGGCCAAAACACTGGCCGTCAAAACATTGGCCGAAGTTGTCGAATGCGGCTTTAAGCGGATTCAGTTCACGCCGGATCTTCTTCCTGCCGATATTATCGGAACGATGATTTACCGGCAGCAGTCGGGAGAGTTTGCGGCCCGCCGCGGTCCGATTTTTTCGAATATTGTTTTGGCGGATGAAATCAACCGGGCGCCGGCGAAGGTTCAGTCGGCTCTGCTGGAAGCGATGGAGGAACATCAGGTCACGTTGGGGGAAACCAGCTATCCGCTGCCGAATCCCTTTTTTGTTCTGGCGACCCAAAACCCGATTGAGCAGGACGGTACCTATCCCTTGCCGGAGGCTCAGCTTGACCGTTTTCTCATGAAGCTGAAGGTTTCTTATCCTTCACCGAAAGAAGAGCTGGTGATTCTTCACCGGATGGGACGAAGCGAAGCAAAAAAACCGGACAAGGTTCTGACGCCCCGGGATATCGAAACGTTGCGTCGTACCGCGGATCTGATTATGGTCGACGAAAAGATCGAAGATTATATTGTCCGTCTGGTTGCCGCTACCCGCGAAACCAATACTTTCGAAAAAGAGTATGCGAAATACATCGAATACGGTGCATCGCCCCGGGCGACTCTGGCATTGTACCGCTGTTCGAAAATCAACGCGCTGATGGAAGGCCGCTCTTTTGTTGTACCCGATGATGTAAAAGCGGTGCTTTTTAACGTGATGCGCCACCGGATTGTGCCTTCCTACGAAGCCGATTCCGAAGAAAAATCAACCGACGATATTATCGCCATGATTCTGAAAGAGGTGAAGCTGCCCTAATCATGGACCATTCGTACCGGATCGGAAGAAAACTGAAAAATCTTTCTCTTTTTTCGCGGAAAGTGACCGAAGGCGTTTTGTCGGGAAATTACCGGACTGCGTTTAAGGGAGTCGGTCTGGAATTCGATGAGGTACGGGAATATGTTCCGGGGGACGATGTCCGCAACATCGACTGGAACGTGACATCGCGGATGAATGTTCCGTACTCGAAAAAATTTCGGGAAGAACGGGAACTGAATGTTTATTTTCTGATTGATGTTTCTCTCTCCGTCGACTCCGGCATAGGGAAAGTTTCGCGTCGGGAGCTGGCTGGGCAGATAGCCGCGTTACTGGCTTACAGTGCCGTAATGAATAACGACCGTATCGGAGCAGCTTTTTTTTCCGACCGTATCGAGAAGTGGATTCCGGCCATGCGCGGCCGCAACAGTGTACCGCATCTGGTGAATAATCTGCTGCAGCTGAAGCCGGCCGGAACCGGGTCGGATCTGAGCGCCGCTGTGAGAATTGCCTATAAAGAAATGAAACGGAAAGGGGTGGTGGTGATCATTTCCGATTTCAAATATCAGTCCGGTTGGAAAGAGCTGACGCTGCTTTCCCGTAAACATGATGTCATTGCCGTGCGTTTGGCCGATCCTTCCGATTACCGGATTCCCGGAAACGGAACCGTCGAATATCGTGATGCGGAAAGCGGAAAAACGGTTGTTATCTGCAACGTTAACCGGCGTGTGCAGGATGAGTACAGGGAATTCTGGAAAAATCAGTTTTATTTTTGGGAAGAGATTTGTGCCCGTCGAAAAATACAGGTAGTCACCGTATCAACGGATGAGGATCCTGTAGCAAAACTGATGTCGGTTTTCGGGGAGTCGGGGAAAAGATGAAAAGAGCTTTTTTCCTTTTTTTAATGATAATTCCCGCATCGCTTCTTTTTGCGGCGCCGTACCATGTCGAAGAGATTTCTTTTTATCCGAACCGGATTTATATAGGAGATGAGGCGACATGCCGGCTGATTATCGGAAAGGAAGCCGGAAACCGGTGTACGCCGCCCGATTCCGAAACTCTGCCTCAGTCGGGAAATGTGAAAATCCGATCCGTAACCGTTCAGGATGACGGTGATCGGGCGGTCATTGATATTCTTTTTTCTCCGTATACAATCGGATTTTTTTATCTGCCGGCTCTGCATTGCGGTGATTTTGAGATAACGGGTATTCGGGTCAGTGTTCTGTCTCTGTTCGGTAAAGGGGAATCGCCGTCCATGGCATCGGCCGCTCCGGTTTACCGTTTGCACGGACTGTATGCGGTTCTTGCCGTTACGGCCTGTCTTGTGATGCTGATTCCCGTTTTCCTGATTGCTTTTTTGCCGGGGGTAAAAAAGCGGGCAGGTCGTTTTTTTGCCGGAATTTTCAGACGGAACCCGTATCGGGCTTTTTCGGTTGCCTGCCGTAATTTGGAGAAATCGGTTGATGTGGCGGATTCGCGTCAGTTGTATAACGAGCTGACTTATATCTTTCGCCGTTACCTGACGGTGCGTACGGGTGAAGATTTTTTTATTGTCATGACACGGGAAATGAAAGACCGTCTGGCGGTTTATCTGGACGATTCCGAGGCCTGTTCCGGCGCGGCGGAGATTATGGTTCACAGCGACGCCGTCCGTTTCGGATCCAAAACAGAGGGAATTTCCCGCGAAAAGAAAGATTTGACACGGATACAGGAAATTGTTCGTCAAATCGAAGAAAAACTGGCGGGGAGGACCGGCGTTTGATTTCGTTTGAGCAACCTTTTTTTCTGCTGCTGATTTTTCCGATTCCTCTCGGGATTTATCTGCGCTATTTCTGGCGTAAACGGGGCGGTTGCGTTACGTTCAGTATCGGAACGGGAAACCGGAAACAGTTTCTGTTCCAGCCGAAACAGCGTTTTTTCCGTTTTTTACGGTTTCTCGGTGAAACGGGGTACTGGCTGTCAGCCTTGTGTCTGATTCTTTCTTTGACCGGAGTCTCTTATGTCGACAATCGGCGTGTTTTCCTCAACCGCGGCATGGATATTCTGTTTGTATTGGACGAATCGCCCAGTATGAGTGCCAAAGATTTTCCCGTAAACCGGTTCGAGGCAGCCAAAGAGGTCATTGCCGAATTTATCGATTTGCGGGAAAATGATGCGGTCGGTCTGGTTTCGGTCGGCGGACAGGCTGTTTTACGGGTTCCGCTGACAATGAATTATTCCTTTTTGAAGGAACGTCTGGAACCGTTGCAGGTCGGGCGATTGGGGGACGGAACGGCTTTGGGTCGGGGCATTTCTCTGGCGGCAGCTCATTTACGCAACAGCGAGGCGTCGGAAAAAATAATCATTCTTCTGACAGACGGGGAGAATACGGATATGCTGATTTCTCCGACCGCTGCTGCCGATGCGGCCGAAGAATTGGGGATTCGTCTTTATGCCGTCGGAATCGGTTCTCCCGGGACCGTCGAATTCGAGTATTTCAAGCCGGAAGAGGATAAGATTATTACGGGATCGCTGACAAGCCGCTATGACGAAAAAAATCTGACGGCTTTGGCAGAAAGATCGGGAGGCCGTTTTTTCCCCGCCGGGTCTGTCCGCAGCCTTTCCGAATCTCTAAAAAAAATCGACTCCCTCGAAATGATGAGTAAATCGGTTAAAATCGAGGCCCGTTCGATTCCGCTGGCGCATCCGCTTATTGCGGTCGCTCTGTTTTGTTTTCTGCTTTCTTTCGTTATCGGGAAAGCGGTTCTGAAGGAGCTGCTGTGATTTTTTCTCATCCGTCCTATTTTTACCTGCTTTTTCTGATTTTACCGATGCTGGCAGTTGATTCTTATGTTTATCGGAAAACGTTTCTGTCGGCACCGATGTTTATCAATAACCGGAAATTATCGAACAGGGCTTTTCTGAAAGCCATTATTCTGGCAACATTAATGCAGCTGGCTTTCATTTTTACGGTTTTTGCGGCGGCAGGACCTTCGTGGGGCAAACGCTATACACAGGAGGAAAAGCAGTATGTCGACGTGGTTTTGGCTGTCGATATTTCCCGTTCCATGCTGGCGGATGATGTATATCCGACGCGGCTGGATCATGCGGCTTCGATGGTGCGTTCTCTGCTGGTGGAAGATCCCGGAATCCGCTATTCGCTTGCGGTGATAAAAGGGGGGGCTTTTGAATTGGTGCCCATGACTTCCGATCGCGATGCAATCCGGCTTGCCTGTGAGTCATTGTCTCCGCGGCTGACGACATCGGTCGGAACCGATTTGAGCGGCAGCCTGAAAGCGCTTTTGCTTTCGTTTCCCGAAAACATGCAGACGGAAAAAGTGATTGTGCTGATGAGTGACGGTGTCGACGGCATTGACGGACGGCGCGCGGTGTGCGATTTACTGAAAGAGAGAAAAATTACCGTTCATTCGGTGTCGATAGGAACGGAATCGGAGAAACCGCTGAAAGACGAAAACGGAAATCCGGTTCTCTTTCGCGGCCGGCCGGTTTCGGTTCCCGTCGAGACCGACGATATGCGTGTTTTGGCTGCGGAAACGGGCGGCGGATTTTTTCAGAGCAGCGGCGGTCCGGTTGTCAGTCAGTTGCGGCAGATTCTGACCGAATATTCCGGTGAGCTGTCGGGTAACAGTTACGCGGTTCATAACCGCGATGATTCCGGGTGGTTTGCCTTTGCCGCGTTAATTTGTCTTTGCTGCCGGTATTTGGTAAGGATGTTTTTATGGCGAAAAGATATTTAAAAGGCCTGTTGGGAGCGGCTGTTTTGCTGTTGTCGGGGTGCGGCGATATGGCGGCTGTCTATCATATTACTTTGGGAAATTTTTATTTCTTCAACAATCGCCTTCAGGAGGCCAATTATCAGTATCTGCTGAGTTGGGATAACGAAAAATATCATGATATTGTCGTTTTTAATTTGGGAACCGTTTATTTTCATTTGGGAGAATCCCGCGCGGCGATGGAAATGTGGTCTCAATATATCCCGGGGGATCGGGAACTGCTGAATTACCGTTTTTATTATAACAGAGCGCTTTTAAAATGCGAAACCGGCGATTATCGGGGTGCGTTTGCCGATTTAAAAGAGGCTCTGGATATCAATCCGCGAAACAGGGACGCCAAAAACAATATGGAAGTTGTTTTGGACCGTATAACTTCCGGAACGGAAGAGTCCAAAATTAAAGAGTCGGAGAGTCCGACAAAAAAAGAGGAAATCAGTGCCGCGTCGCAGCGGATTTTTGACTACGTAAAACGAAGTGAGGTGTTCGAATGGGAGATCCAAGATTCCCGGAACGATGGCGATTTGCGGGATTGGTGATTTTTATATTTCTTGCGTATCGGATGCCGCTCTATTCGGATAATATTGTGCATCCCGATTTAAGCGCAAAAGTCGTCAACACGGGAGGCGTTTTGACGTGGGAAATGCTTTTGCCCGATGCGGACGATCCTCAAACCGTCACCGTCGAAACATTACCGCAGTTGGACGGAGGTGTCCTGATTTCCGGACCGATTATCAGGCGCAATTATATACAGAAGAACCGCCGTTCCGAACAGGAAGGCGTAAGGGTTGTTTGTCTGTTTCGGGCCGGCAAAACCGGAATCCGACCGGTTTCATCCGCTGTGGTTTCTGTCGGAGATATTACGTATCGGACCGGAGTTCGTTCTGTCGAAGTGCACTCGTTCTACAGGAATCAATCGGTTTTGCCTCCCAAAATCGAATGGCAAATCGAAAAAACGCGGGCGTATGAGAACGAAAATGTCATAGTGTATTTGATTTTGAAAGAAAGGCGTTCGCTGGCAATGCCGGAAAGAATTTCCATTCAGTCGCTCCGGAAAGGGGCACTGGAAGAAGTGAAGGGTTTGTGCCCTGTCCGACGGTATTCCGTCGGGGACACGCTTGTTTTTGATCTGCCTTTGGCTGCTTATTTTTATACAGCCGGGAATACGGGGCGTGCGGCGTTACCGCAGGTAACGGTTTCTTTCGAAGATTTGGGTGTGGCGGTCACGCCTCCGGCCTATATCGATATTATTCCTCTTCCGGATGCGGTTAAGAGAACCAATGCTGTCGGCGATTTTTCGTTTACGGTCGTTTACGAAAAAAAACCGCTGACGGAAGGCAGCCGCTTTAATGTCGCTTTGGTGTTGGAAGGCAGCGGAAATTTCAATCGTTTGGTTTTTCCCGAAATTAAAGCCGGTAACCTGATTGAAGTCGGGAGAAAGCCGGAAGATGTCTGGTATCGTGACGGAAACCGTTATTCCGGTGTCAAACGGCTGAATTATCAGTTTGTTGTCGAAAAAGGCGGAGATCCGGTTTCCGTTGAGGTACCCGAACTTTACTGGTTTTCCGTTGCCAACAACCGTGTTCAGAAAAGTTCTCCCGTCAATATCCGCCTGAAAACGGATACGGTTCCGAAAACGACTCTTTCTTCACCTGTCGGGAGCGAATACCCCGTTTATTCGCCGGATATGATTATATCTTATAAGGAATATAATCCGTTCCGCGATCCGCTGTACCTTCTTATATTCCTTCCGGGATGTATTCTCTTTCTGCTTTTGCCTCTTGTCTTTCTGGTAAAAAGAAAAATCCGAAAAAAAACGGCCGCTGTCGGGACTGTTCTGGCAGTATTCTTTTTACTGACATCGCAGTCGCCGGTTCCTGATGCTGCTGTTTTTAATTCGGCAGAAGTTTCACCGGCGGAACCGCTGCATTTTCCCGGGAAACCGGAATTATTAAAGGAAGCCCAAAAGGCGTTTGAAGAAGGACGATATGAAGCGGCTGTAACCCGCTGGACGGAGTGGGAGCAGGAAACCGGCAACAGCCGCAATGCCCGGCTTTGTTTTAACAAAGCTGTCGCCTCCGCCGCCGCGGAAAAACATGCAGACGCGGTTTCGTTTGCGCGAAAAGCCGTCTCGCTGAATCCGATGAACAGCCTTTACCGCAATTTTTACGAAAAACTGGAAAGGGAATACGGCCTTCGCTATTCCATCGGTCCCGTTATCGCTATTTCCGGTTTTGCGGCTTTTCTGTTCCTGGGAATCGGTTTTAATCTGTTTGCTCTGTTTGTTTTTCTGTCCGTTGTCCTGAAGCAGCGTCTGATGATTGTTTTTGCCGTTGTCTGTATTGTGGAAATCGGTTTATCCTGTTTTATCCTTTCGCTTTATGTATTCGGTCGTCTCGAGGAAAATGTTATTTTAACCGAAAACGGAGCTCTGCTTAAAATTCCGCACAGCGACGCTTCTTCGGTTCTTAATTTACCCGAAGGATCTGTTCTGAATGTGCTGGGCGAAACAGAAGATTTTTATCTTGTCAAAAACAGTTTGGGAATCACGGGGTGGATTGAAAAAAGAAAGCTCAGAGAAGAGAATTCGGTTATCGTTCCCGGTAAATGATGCGACCGCGGGTCAGATCGTAGGGAGACAGAGCCACTTTGACTTTATCGCCGGGAACAATCTTGATGAAATTTTTTCTCATCTTTCCCGACAGATGGGCCAAAATCGTATGCCCCGAATTGTCGGCAAGTTCCACTTTAAACATCGTATTCGGCAATGCTTCTTTTACTTTTCCCTCGATTTCGATAGGGTCTTCTTTTGTCACGATAACTCCTTTCTTTAATTTTATAAAGAGATAAGATATAGTACGGAATTAAAAATTAAATGTCAACGGGTTGTCTAATTTGTTGTTTTCGTTTATTGTGTTATATCAAATTAAAGAGAGGTTTCCATGGAAGATCGGTTTATCAGCGAAATGGAACAACTCCTCATCGCTCAGGAAGAGGAAATTATCAAAAATCTGCTTTCCGAGAATGAGTCATTCGAAGGGTTGATTAATGATACGGTTCCGAAAGACAATGTCGATCAGGCTGCCGGCGATATGGACAGTAAAGTATTGGATGTTGTTGTCCGGCGTGAACTGCAGAAGCTGGCACAGGTCAGAAATGCTATTGCCAAAATCAAATCGAACCATTACGGGATTTGTATCCGATGCGGGAATAAAATTTCACAGGACCGACTCAGAGCTATTCCGTATGCGACGGTTTGTATGGACTGTAAGACGGCTTTGGAAAAAAAAGACGTTGCAAAATAAAAAATGACATTGATTCCTCTTGCTGTTATTACCGCTGTTCTCTTTTTTATTTTTTTACCGGCTGTGTTTTCACTTCACGCCCTGTTCGAATATCGCAGAATTAGGCATGCCGTCGTCCGGTCGACGGTAACGGGTTTTCTTTCGACCGATTCGAAAGACGGAGAATTTTACCGGTGTTTCGGAACATTCGACGGATTTAAAGATAATAACGAAATTTGGGTTCGTACGGACAATGTCCTTGTTAAAGTGAATATGAATCGCGGTCGGGTTATTTCCGTTCCGGAAAAGGTAAACAGGAAGCAGCGCGGTTTTTGGGGAGGAAAAATACCCGGGTCTTTGAAAATTATCAAATGGAAAAAGCTGAACACTCTGGCATCGGGGGCCCGTCTGTTTCTTTTCGGGAGAGTCCGTTCGGAAGGATCTCTGTTTTGTCTCGATGCGGAGGATAAAGACTCGCTTGTGGTTTTGTATGAGGGCGACAGCGAAGGACTGGATCGGGAACTGGTCGTCCAGGCCAAAAGCAGATATACCTATTTTCAGTCCTCGTCGTTATCGGTTCTGGTTTTGGGTGCGCTTTCGATGTGTCTGCTTTCTGTTTTTGAATACAGGATCAGCGGATTCTCGTTTTTGTTTTTTATCTACCTGCTGACGGCTGCTGTCCCCGTTTTGTTTTTTGTTCCACCCGGGTGTCTGCTGCTTCTGCTTTCCTATAATTTAAAGTACAAGGTTTTTCTTTTAAGGCACGACTATTATTTTCATTATTTCAGTAAAAACGGAGAAAAACCGAATGCTGTCAATTATTGGCGGAAACTGTGGCTTTATGAAATTTCCGCCGTTGCCGCAGCCGTCGGCGCAGCTGTCATTAATTTTGTTTTTTTTATGCTGATGCTTTACTTTCTGGTGCTGTAGGAAACGGTAATTTTTTTGCCGTTGAGCGATGTTCCCGTAACCGTTTTGACGGCACGCTCCGCGTCGTCCGCATCAATTTCAATAAACGAATAGGCCGGAAAAACGCGCACTGTCGCTATTTTTGTCAGCGGGATATCCAGGGTTTTCCCGAAATGACGGCTTAGATCCGAAGCATTGACTTTATTGCGTTTGCCGGCATTGACAAACAAATTAACGAAGCCTTCCGTAACCGTTTGCGGTTTGGACGCCGCTTTGGGTTTTCCGTTGTTTTGAGACCGGCTGTTTCCGGCTGCGGGCTTTGCGCATGAGGAAAGGAGAAACCAGGCGGCTGCATAGCGGCGGTAACGGTAGGGAATTTGCTTTCGTACGGCTTTTGCGGCGCGAACCAGAAGTTCCGGGTCGTTGCAGTTTTTGATCAGATCCGCTGTTTCGGCTGCTTTTTTTGATATTTCTTCAATCAGTCGGGTTTTTTCATCCATGCCTTTTTTTATCCTTTTTTACCGATTTTTTCAATTGCCTTCCGACTTTCGGAAAGAATCTTTTTTCGAAAAAGAAAAAAATTTGACAACTTAACTGTTCTATTATAAAATAGGGCATGAGAAATTTATTTTTATCATTACTGTCGGTATTTATTACCGTAAACACATTCGGTCAGCAGCCGGCATTTCGTTTGGATGAGCGAAGACAATATAAGGAAGTAAAAACCATCAACGAGAGCGTTTACCTTAACGGAGAGTTTTCGCATTCGGCGACCGTTAACGAAAAAACGGCGACATTGGTTTTGGATGCAGAAGAAGACAGATCGTTGGTTCGTTCGTCTGTTGCCGATTCTGTTTATAAGGCTGTTTTTGGCGAAATCCGCGGCTTTGTACTGGAGTCTTCGCGTGAATACGACTATTACCGTGATGCGAGAGGGAATATCGAAATGGTTTCCGATTCCGCTTTTCCGGTGCTGAGAAACATTCCCGTTTTTCCCGATAAAAAAGAGCCGTTAAAAATCGGAGAAAAATGGTATAACAAAGCTTTCGAAAGTCATGATTTAAAAGATTATTTCGGTATCGAGGAACCTCTGGTTTTCCCTGTTTCCGTCGAAAACGAACTGCTCGGTATGCGAAAATTCAATGATTTAAACTGTTACGCGATTGCTGTCCGATATAATATTTACTATAAACCGGAACCTATGAAGAGCGTTTATAATGCTTATCCGGTAAAAGTAACCGGGTTTTCGAAAAGAACGGTTTACTGGAATGAGGAATGGGGGCTTCCTGCCGGCAGTGACGAAACTTTCAGTATTGTATTTGAAATGTCCGACGGACAGATTTTGGAGTACAAAGGCGAAGCTCATTCCAAAACAACACAGACACGTGTTTTGACGGAGGATGAATTTTCTTCCGTAAAAAATGCTTTGGAAGATGAATTGACAAAGGTTGATCAAAGCGAAAAAGGTATTCACATCACATTGGAAAATATCCGTTTTACCGCCGAATCTTCGGAACTGCTTCCTTCGGAAAAGACCAGACTGGATGCGGTAGCCGATCAGTTGAAGAAATTCCGTGACAGGGATATCACCATTGTCGGTCACACGGCATTGGCAGGAACCGAAGAAGGGCGTTATCAGCTTTCGGAAAGACGGGCGTCTGTAGTGTTCGATTATCTGACTGAAAAAGAAGCTTTCGGTGAGCTTCAAAATATAACGCTGGTTCCGATGGGAGCCAGACAGCCGCATCCCGAGGGCGACAACAAAACGCCGGAAGGAATGGCAAAAAACAGACGTGTCGAAATTATCATTTTAAACAACTGAGCCGGATCTGATGAAAAGCGGTTTTGCTGTTGTTGTCGGAAGACCGTCTTCCGGGAAGTCCACACTGGTGAATACTTTATGCGGTCATAAAGTTTCGATTGTATCGTCCGTACCGCAAACAACGCGGCGGATGGTGCGTGGTATTGTCAATAGAGAAGCGGGGCAGATTGTGTTTCTCGATACGCCAGGCTTTCATCTTTCCGAGAAAGAATTCAACCGTAATTTAAATGAGATGGTTTCCGCCGCACTCCGCGAAGAACCGGATACGGTTCTCTATACGGTAGATTTAACGAGGGAGCCCGGAGAAGAGGAAGCGGCACTGGCCGGGCTTTTGTCTCGGGAGGGAATCTGTCCCGTGATTGCTTTTAACAAAGCCGATGCGGTTGAGGGCAGTGAAGAATCCGCGGTAGAAAAATATACCCGGTTTTTCGGCCGGTTTTGGGATCGGGTGTCGGGAACGGCAGTGTCCGCACTTAAAAATTCGGGAACGGAACAGCTGCTGGGTTTGCTGTTTGCCGGGTTGGAAGAAGGGGAATCTCTTTATCCGGTCGATTATTATACGGACCAGACTCCCGAATTCCGTATTGCCGAAATCATCCGTGAAAAAGCGATGAACCGGCTCGGTGACGAGCTGCCTCATTCGATTTATGTGGAAGTGGCCGATTTGGAATGTTCTTCCGATAATGATCTCTGGATACGGGCTTTTATTTGTGTCGAGCGCGATTCGCAAAAAGGAATTGTTATCGGAAAAAACGGAGAAAAGCTCGGCTCCATTCGAAAAGCGGCCAAACGCGAACTGAAATCGGTTTTTCCGCAAAATATCAGTTTGGATTTACGTGTGAAAGTAAACCGTAACTGGCGCAAAAACAGCTATCAGATTAAATCTGTACTGGATTTAAATTAAAATAAAAAAGGAGAATGTTTTATGAGGAGAAAGAGAGGAATTGCGGGGCTGCTGTTTCTGCTGACGGCGGGAGCACTGTGTGCCGGAGCTCCGGAATGGGAAAATCACAAAATTTTCGGAATTAATAAGGAACCGTCGCATGCGACATTCTACTACGATCCGCAAAATTCCGACGAAGTGATCCTTTTGAACGGCGAGTGGGATTTTCATTGGGTAAAACAGCCTTCCGAGCGTCCGTTTGATTTTTACAGGGATGATTACGATACTTCTTCGTGGGACAAAATTAAGGTTCCGTCCAGCTGGCAGCTGTCCGGTTATGACAAACCGATTTACACGAATTTTATTTTTCCGTTTCGCGTCCGATGGCCGAGAATTATGGGATCCCAACCGAAAGATTATACAGCCAACGAGTTTCCGAACCCGGTCGGTTCTTATAAACGTATCTTTGAAATTCCGGAATCCTGGGACGGCAGCAAAATTACGCTTCATTTTGCCGGTGTGGAAAGTGCCATGTATGTTTGGGTGAACGGTGAAAAAGTCGGATACAGTCAGGACAGCTTTCTGCCGGCCGAATTCGACATCACAAAATATGCGAAACCGGGAATCAATACTGTTGCCGTCGAAGTTTACAGATGGTGTGACGGAAGTTATCTGGAAGACCAGGACTTTTGGCGTCTGAGCGGTATTTTCCGTGATGTGTACGTTTATACCCGCCCGGTAATGCATCTGGCCGATTATTTTTTCAAAACCGATTTGAGTGCCGATTTAAAAACGGCAAAGGTCGATTTGGATCTGACCTTCTCCAATGCGGCCGGGGTCGAACAGACGGCAACGGTATCGGTTGCTCTTTCCCGCGGTTTCGAAGATGTTTACAGCATGACAAAGGATATTGTTTTGGCTGCCGGGAAAACGGCGACGGAAACGGTTTCGTTCGAGGTTCAAAACCCCGCTTTATGGGATTGCGAAGTCCCCAATCTGTATGATTTGCTGATTGAAGTCGAAAACGGCGGACGCAAACAGACGGTGGAGTTCCGGCCCGGTTTCCGCAGACTGGAAATTAAAGACGGCGTTATGTACATGAACGGAAAAACCTTTAAAACGAAAGGTGTCAACCGTCACGAAACGCATCCGGATAAAGGGCGATCGTTGACAAAAGAAGATATGATTCGGGAAATCAAGTTGATGAAACAGTATAACATAAACACCGTGAGAACATCACACTATCCGAATCAGCCGGTCTGGTATCAGCTGTGTGATGAATACGGTATTTATGTTATGGATGAGGCCAATGTGGAAACGCACTGGCTGATGTACTGGCCCAACTCGCCGGCATTGTATAAAAGCTGGGAACCTGCTTTTGTGGATCGCGGAGTCAATATGGTGAATCGGGATAAGAATCACCCGTCGATTATTTTCTGGTCGCTTGGAAACGAAGCCGGGATCGGTCCGAATTTCAGAGCGATGAAAAAGGCTATGAAAGCGATCGACTCGTCGAGACCGTTCCATTATCAGGTGCAGAATTCGGTAGCCGATATTGACGGATATTTTTATCCCGGGGTTTCCGATGTGAAAAGGATTGCCGAAAACAAAAAGAAACCGCAGTTTCTGTCGGAATACCTGCATGCCATGGGAAATGCATGCGGAAATATGAAGGAGTTCTGGGATGTCATTTATGAAAATGACAACTTTCTCGGAGGCTGCATCTGGGACTGGGTCGATCAGTCTATCCGTGCGGAAATGCAGGAAAACGGACTCGGAAAGCCGGCGCCGTATAAAGAGAAAGGAACTTTTTTCGCGTACGGCGGATCGTTCGGTGATAAACCGAATATGCGTCAGTTCTGTATGAACGGATTGCTGTTGCCGACACGTCAGGTAACGGGTAAACTGGCCGAAGTAAAAAAAGTTCATCAGTTTGTTTTCTTTGAAGACGATGATGCCGACGACGGCGAAATCAGAATTACCAACAAATATCAGACTTTGAATTTGAATCAGTTCGATATCCGTTATGAGGTGACCGAAAACGGAAAACGCAAAAGCAGCGGGCGTATTGATATCGATTCGTTGGCTCCGGGGAAAACAATGGAAGTTAAAATCGATTTGGATTCCGTCCGAAAAAAAGCTGTCAGCGGGGCCGATTACTATTTAACCGTTACGGCATCACTAAAAAATCGCGAAAAATGGGCTCCGGCCGGTCATGTTGTTGCGGCGGAACAGTTTGCATTGGATTGGGGGGCCGAATTTAAAGAAGCTCCTGTCGGACAGGGCAGCCGGCTGCTTGTCGAAGACTTTTCCAACCTCGTACGTATAGTGGCCGAAGATGCTTCGTTCGAAGTGACCTTCAGCAAAAATACGGGAACGGTTTCTCTGCTGAGATATGGCGATCTGACTGTTATTTCAGGAGAAAACAACGGTCCGCAACTCGATTTTTACCGGGCTCCGGTAGATAACGAAATCGGCGGTGTGTTACCCGGTATTTATAAGACGTTCGAGGCTCAGGGATACTCGGATATTAAAACAGATGTCGATCGGGTTAAATTTGATCAAAAAGACGATTACGAAGTCGAAGTGCTTACGGGAATGAGCCGAAGAACGGTCAAACGCGGTGTCGGTTTTGATGTCGAAATGAAATGGACCGTCAGCGGTGACGGACGTATTCGTTGCGAGGTTGAGTACGACGGTAAGAACATTCTGCCGGATCTGCCGAGAATCGGTGTTACCATGAATGTCAACAAAGCATTGCAAAATGTGGCTTATTTCGGCCGCGGTCCGATGGAGAACTATCCGGACAGAAAGACCGGATCCTTTATCGGTTTATATGAAGCGACTGTCGACGAATTCTTTGTTCCGTACGGGAAACCTCAGGATTGCGGAAACCGCTGCGATGTCAAATTCGCCGAATTAACCGATGATCGCGGAAACGGATTTGTTTTGACGGCTCCCGAAGGGCTGTCCTTTAAGGCACTGAACTACACCGCAAAAGAGTTGTGGGAAAATAAATATTGGGCTTTTCTGGAAAAAGCCGATTATGTAGTGATCAACCTGGATCATCAGGTGCGCGGTCTGGGAAATGCTTCATGCGGTCCGTTACCCGAAAAACAGTACATCATTAAAGATAAGTCAGACAGTTTCGAGTTCTTCATTTCCCGAAACTAAACGGAAACTCCGTAAAAGATGCAACCCCTCCGAAAGGAGGGGTTGTTTTTATGAAACAAAAGAGCATAAAAAAAAACCTCCCGGTATCGGGAGGTTTGCGGCTGACTGGACTTGAACCAGCATGAGTCGCCTCACTAGAACCTGAATCTAGCGTGTCTACCAATTTCACCACAGCCGCAACTCATAATGAATAATAAAAAAAATGAGCGTTCGTGTCAACCCTCTTCCGACGTATTCGGAAAATTTGTTAAAACGGATTTTTAAATGAGGAAGAGGGAACGGGTCGTTGACTTTTTTCGGGAAAAAGTTATCCTTCATAGGAAGGAGAAGTTATGAATACGGATTTCAAATCAAACAGAATACTCTCTCTGGATTTTTTCAGGGGAATAGCCATTCTGGGAGTTGTGATTGTCCACCTGGTGATTATCGGTATTTTTTACGCTGTCGACAACGGGTTAAATGTGTTGCCGGTCACCGTATTGGCATTTTTTGCGCCTTTAATTGTTTTTGCGCCGATGGCCGGATTATTTGTCTTTATCAGTGCACTGGCAAACGGAATAACAGTTCAGAAACGGATAGCAAAAGGCGGATCTTTTAAAAATTCGATTCAACCGCTGTTGATCACGGGAATTGTCCTTTTGATCGTTCATTTTATTTATATTGCGTTCTTTAAAGAACAGATGCCGACGATTTTTAATCCGGATTTTGCGCCGGGCGGACTTTTTCCGGTGCTTTTAATAAAACGGAGTTGGCCCGGATTTACACTGGATCATTTTCTGATGATTGATGCTTTTGCCATGATTATGGAATCGGTCTTCTTTGTTTTGCTTTTGTCTTTTTTTGTCTTTCATCCGAAAAATAAGAGATCTGTTGAAAGCCGGCTGCGTTTTCTTTTGATTTTTGCCATCGTTTGGACATTTTTGTCGCCGTTTCTTTGGGCCTGTTCGCTGAAGGCAATGGAATTTTTCTATTACCAAAAGAATATCTGGCTGCGTCTGCCTGCGATTTTTCTTTCGTTTTTTGCCGGAAAAATGCATCCGATTACAACGATTGCACCGTTTGCCATTTTCGGTTTGTGGTTTTCCGTCTTTTTATTCCAGTCTCCCGACTACCTGACGCTGAGACGGGAAACGTATAAAGTCAGTGGTATTTTGGCGGGAATGGCTCTTATTTCCCTCTTGTTCAAGGCTTTTCTCTGTTTTGCGAAAGAGACGGCTGTTTACCGCTTTTTTCATGCTGTCGGAATTGTGGAAGCTTTTTCCATGAATGCACCGGCAAAACTGCCGCATATTGATCCGCGTTCTTCTATTGAAGCCGGTGATTTTATGAATTCGGTTTTAAACTTCATTGTTGTTCCTCCCGAATGGGTTTTCATCGCTATGATTATCTGCTTTTTGTTTTATCCGAAGTTTATAAAGGCATTTGATTATCAGACGGATGAAAGAAAAGCGTATCTGGCGAAAAAAATTCAGCCGATTCGCCGGTTCGGAACTCTGTCTTTAACGATTTTTTTCTTTGAATGTATGGTTCAGACATTGTTTTCTCAATTCTACAGGTCTTTCCTGATACCGCATTTAAAGAACACGGAATTTTTCGGATTTCTGTTTCGTTCTCCGTTTTACGTTACTCCCAAAGAACAGATTGCCCTTTTTGACGATTTTATGGTCATGTGGCCTGTTTGGATTTTGTATTTGGCAACGGCAATCGGTTTCTGGTTTTTAATTCTGTATCTTTGGGAAAAGGCGGGTTATAAGGGAAGTTTTGAATGGCTGATTTACCGCATGACGGGATCGTTTCGCAAAATAAAATCGGATAAGATGGCAGCGGCGACCGATACGGCCATCTACAGCCGTGATAAGCAAACCGGGAAAGGTGCCGAATAGAAATTGCGGAAAAGATTCCGAATCTGACATCGGAATCTTTTTTATGCGTATGAGTACCTTTTGTTCGGAGATAATTTCATCGCTATCATAATATATCGTCAGTTTAAAATGGTTTCATGTTTTCATTGTTGACATTTTCACTAAAAAAGTTATTCTCAGTATAGGGTGAGTTATGAATACTGATTTCAGATCAAACAGAATTCTTTCTCTTGACTTGTTTCGGGGAATTGCTATTTTGGGTGTTGTACTGGTGCATGCATTGATTTTCGGAGTTTTTTCTTCAATCGATATTGCGCTTAATGTCATTCCTCCCGGAGTTTTCCTTCTTTTTATTCCGTTTGTTCTCTTTGCGCCGATGGCCGGGTTGTTCGTTTTTATAAGCACAATGACAAACGGGATGATTCTTCAAAAAAGACTGGATCAGGGACATTCTTTAAGGGCTTCCGTGCAGCCTGTGTTGATTACAAGTATTGCGCTTCTCATTTTACATTTTATTTTTCCCGCAGTATTTAATCATTCAAACACATCGATGTTTACGGACGGACTAATGATTGATGCCTTTATTCCCGCTTCCATTACTCAGGGACGACCGGTTATGCCGCGATTCGAAAATTTTCTGTTAATGGATGCTATGGCCATGATTTCTATGGCAGGATTCTTTTTTGTGATTTTGGCATTGGTTCTGTTTCGCAGGAATTCGAAAAGTACCGTTGAGCAAAAAATGTTTCGTTTGTGTGTGTTGGGTTTTGTGTGGGTATTCGCAGCGCCTTTTGTCTGGGGCGGGTTTTGGAAGTTGCTGAATTTCTTTTATTTCAAAGAAGGTGCGTTACGTTTGCTGGCTATTCCGGTTTCCTTCTTTGCTGCCAAAATTCATCCGATTACAACGACTGCGCCGTTTGCGATTTTCGGAACCTGGTTTGCTTTGTTTCTTTACACGGCGCCCGAATATTCGGTTTTAAAGAAAAAAGCGAGAAGAATCGGATTCATTATGATCGGATGTCTTTGTTTTTTCGTCGGATTTAAGGCATTTCTTTGTTTTGCAAAGGAAAATGCAGTTTACAATTTACTGGAAAGGATCGGTGTTGTTGACTGGTTGGCATTAAATACTCCGCCCAAGAATCCTGCTGTCGATACAAATCCGTCACTGATTGCCGGTGATTTCAAGAATGCTATTTTTAATTTTCATGTATTGCCTCCCGAACTGCTGATGTTGGGAATGTCGATTTGTTTCTTTTTCTTTCCTTTATTTATCGGTAAACTGGATTACTGTTCCGACTCGGAAAAAAATCGCCTTGCAAGAAAAATAGCGCCTATCCAGCGTTTCGGAACGGTATCTTTGACCGTTTTCTTTTGGGAAAGTACGGTTTTTTCTTTAATCGCTAAATGTTTTCATATGATTCCTTCTTTACCGAACGGAGAAGGAGCCGGTATTTTTTCATGGCTTTATCGATTTCCGTTTTGGATTACGCCTCGAATCGATGTTGTCGGCATTGATGCGTTCATGCACATGTGGCCGCTATGGCTGTTATATCTTTTTATTGTTGCCGGGTTATGGTTTCTTGTTTTGAAAATCTGGAGTTATATCGGATTTAGATTCAGCATGGAATGGTTGCTTGCAAATATTACCAGACCGTTTCGGAAAATCAGATCGACAAAGCTTGATGCGGCTACCGATAAAAGTATTTATACTTCACATAAATAAAAACAAAAAAGTTCCGGTTATGCCGGAACTTTTTTATAAAAAGGCTGGACTTCCCGTTCGAAAATCATTATAGTGAAAGTGTGAACACATGTTCACTATAATGATAGGGAGGCAGTAATGTCCGGTAAAAATCATTTTGTTCCGGCCGAAGAAGAAGAGCTGGAAAAACTGGCTGATTTCTTTTCTCTTTTTGCGGACAGCAGTCGCATAAAAATATTAAGTGCATTGGATCATTCACCGCTTTGTGCGACCGATATGGAAGAACATCTCGGAATTTCCCGAACCGCTATCGTTCATCAGTTGCGTAAGCTGAAAGCTGCCGGAGTCGTTAAAACTTACAGGGATTCCCGAAAAACCGTATATGCACTTGACGACGAGCACATTCATCATATTTTTAATACCGGGTTGGATCATATCCGTCATTGAGGAAAATAAAATGAAACGCGTGGAAAATTTTTACGGAATAGACTGTCCCAATTGTGCTTCGGCAATAGAAGAAGAGTTACGTAAACAGGAAGGAATCGAGTCTGTCGATATCGACTTAATGCGGCAAAAGATTATTATTCATGCGGCAGACAGGCAGGCAACGGAAAGAGCCCTCAACGCGGTCGGCGCTTCCCACCCGGATCTGAAGTTCGGTACCCGGGAAGAGGCCTCATCGAAACGCGGCGAAAGCACCCGCGCCCGCGGGGAACGTGTTTCCGAAATCGGTCTGCTGTGCGGCATCCTTTTGTTCGCCGCTGCTGTGATCGTTCGGTTGACCGTTACCGCATCCCTGCCGCCGCTGCTGTTGAGTGCGGCCGCTTACATTCTGATCGGTGTTCCGATTTTTGCGCAGGCGGCACGGAATCTTTTTCACGGGAAAATCTTCGACGAAAACTTTCTGATGCTGATTGCTTCGATCGGCGCTTTTGCCGTCGGTGAATCGGCAGAGGCGGTGGCCGTTATTCTCTTTTACCGGATCGGAGAGTTTTTTCAGGATAAGGCGGTCGAACGTTCCCGACAATCGATTACCGCATTAATGGATTTGCGGCCCGATACGGCCTGTCGTGTCCGTGAAGACGGCGAAACCGAAACGGTTTCTCCCGAAGAAATCGAACCGGGAGAAATCATCCTGGTTGTACCGGGCGGACAGATTCCTCTCGACGGTGAAGTTCTGTCGGGAGAAAGCAGTCTTGATACTTCATCTCTGACGGGCGAATCTCTTCCGCGAACCGTCGTTCCCGGGGATACCGTGCTTTCCGGCTGTATTAATCTCGGTGCCGTACTTCGGATTCGTGTGACGAAATGGATGAGTGAATCGACGGCGGCCCGTATTCTGGAACTGACCGGGAACGCTGCGTCCCGCAAGGCTCGAACCGAAAAGATGATTACCAAATTTGCTTCCGTTTACACACCGCTGGTGGTTGCCGCTGCCGTACTGACAGCGGTGATTCCGGTGCTTGTGTGGGGAGAACCGTTCGGCAAGTGGCTTTACCGGGCGTTGATTTTTCTGGTCATCTCCTGTCCGTGCGCTCTGGTGATTTCGATTCCGCTGGCTTATTTTGCAGCCATCGGATGCGCTTCCAAACGCGGTGTTCTGCTCAAAGGCAGTCGTGTGTTGGAGAGTCTCAAACATGCGCAGACATTTGTATTCGATAAGACCGGCACTCTGACCGAAGGGCGGTTCCGTATCCGTCGTCTTTTACCCGCATCCGGCGTTTCGGAAACAGCACTGCTGCGGGCCGCCGCCGCGGCTGAAAGCTTTTCGTCGCATCCTTTGGCATTTTGCATTCGGGAGTCGGCAGGGGCAGATTCCGTTTCTCCCACTTTATATTTCGGAATTTCCGAAACGGAAATCGGCTACCGCGAAACGGCCGGAAACGGTGTCACGCTGACGGCCGGAGCGCGGCGGCTTTACGCCGGCACCCGACGCTTTTTGGAAACAAACGGCATCGCCGTTACAGCTGAGGAAAGCGGCGGCACTGCGGTGTACGTGGCCGACGAAACGCGGTTTTTGGGCGTCATCGAATTCGTTGACGGTGTCCGTACCGGAGCCGTCGAAGCGGTCGCAGCGTTGCGCCGCGCCGGTGTGCGCCGGATTTTCATGCTGACGGGAGACCGGGCGGAGGCAGCGAAGGAAATTGCCGAAGCTGTCCGTCTTGACGGTTTCAGAGCCGGACTTCTGCCTGAGGATAAAGTCGGCTGTCTCGAAGAACTGATGAATGCGTCGGCAGGCGGGGCGACGGTTTTTGTCGGGGACGGCATTAATGATGCGCCGGTTCTGGCCCGGGCCGATGTCGGGGTCGCAATGGGCGGTCTCGGGTCCGATGCAGCTATCGAGGCAGCCGACGCGGTGCTGATGAGTGACGATATTTCGCAGCTTTCCTTTGCCGTGCGGCTGGCGAAGAAAACCGGGGTGATTGCGGTCGAAAATATCGTCTTTTCGCTCGGGGTGAAGGCGGCTGTGAGTGTGGCCGCCGTATTCGGTTTCGGCTCCATGTGGGCAGCTGTTTTTGCCGATGTCGGAGTGGCGCTTCTGACCGTGCTCAATGCGATGCGTCTTTCGGTTTTCGGGAAAAACGAAAAGAGACTGGACAGAAAGGCAATTTCCGTGCATACTGGGAAAAAGTCGTAAAGAGGAGTCCGTTCATGCCCGCATACTTTTTATTGGGTCCCGAACACGGTAAAAAGAAAGAGTTTATCGAAAAAACAACCGCTGCGTTTGTCAAAAAAGCAGGTTTACCTTTTCAGAATTACCGTTTTTATATCGGACAGGAAGATGCGGAGAGTTATCTGAGTACGCTTTTGAATCCTTCTCTTTTCGGGGATCTGCAGATCATAACCGTAGCCGATGCGGAGCAGCTGAAAGGAAAAACGGCAAAAGCCACGGCCCAATATCTGAAAAATCCGGGCGACGGCAATCTGCTCTTTCTCTGCAGCGATGAGACTTCTTCCGGAAAACTGGATAAAGCTGTGGTTTCTTCGTTTGATAAAGAACATACGGTTGTTTTTTGGGAACTTTTCGAATCGGACAAGAGATCGTGGATAATTTCGTTTTTTCTGGCGCGAAAAATTAAAATTGCTCCCGATGCGGTTGCCGGTTTATTGGAAACGGTTACCAATGATACCGAGGAACTGCAGTCGGTCTGTTCGCGTTTGGCCGATTATAAAGGCAGCGGCAGTGAAATTACGGTCGAAGATTGGGAAAAGTTTATCTATCACAGCAAAGAAGAAAACGTTTTCACGCTTTTCGAAAAAATCATCACACAACGTTTCGATCTTGCCGTCGAATCGGTTCGGAAGATTGTACGTTCGGGACAGACCAATCTGATTTCTTTGACATCCGGGCTTGCTTGGCAGTTTCGCCGTCTTTTGCGGATCCGGCTGCTGACGGACGGCGGTGAGTCGCTGACGGCCGCCTGCGAACGCGAAAACATCCGCGGCAAACGCAATCAGAAATTCTACAGCGAGGCGGTGAAAGTTTTTAACGCGGAAGAAATTCAAAACTGTCTGATGCTTCTGACCCGAACCGATTCGCTTTTGAAAGGCGGAGCGCTGTTTTCGAACGAAATCCTTGCGGATATGCTGATGTACCGGCTGACCGTCGAAAAAGGTGCGGTTACAGACCTGTTCCCTTCCGTCGAAGTTCCTGATTAAACGAAGTTGCAAAACGGTGTGCTTCGTCCCGCACATTCTGAAGAACCCGAAGCGCCGGATCGCCTTTCGGCAGGCAAACCGGCTGCGAACAGCGGGGGCGGTAAATTTCCTCATCACGTTTGGCCAGACTGAGCAGTGTGACTTTTTTTTCGATTCCCAGCGATTCGAGAATTTCAAAAACCGCATTGATTTGCCCCAATCCGCCGTCGATTAAAATCAGATCGGGCAGCGGCAGACTGTCGTTCACCAGGTTCATATAACGGCGGGCGGTTGCTTCCCGCATTGATTCGAAATCGTCGATTTTCCCGTGCAGTGTTTTGATGTTGAAATGCCGGTAGTTCTTTTTATCGGGACGGCCGTTCCAAAACGAAACCAGTGAAGCCGTTGTATACTTCCCGTGAAGGTGGGCAATATCGAACCCTTCGATTCGCTGCGGTTCTTTCGGGAGAGCGAAGATTTCTTTCAATGCTTTCAACCCCTCTTCCGGAGCTTCGGCATTGCGCTGACGGTCGAGATCGACAATACAGTTCTGTTTGGCCATTTTTGTCAGTCTTAAATCGCGGTCGGTCGTCGGGTGCGCGAGGCGTGTTTTGCACCCGCACTTTTCCGATACCGCTTTTGCGACGGTTTCCGCACCGAAAGTTCCTTCCGCATAAATTTCCGCCGGCGGAAGACGCGTTTCACCGTAGTATTGCAGAAAAAACTGTCCCAGTGCTTCCTCTTCGTTAACTACGTTACGGAAACGGAATAAATCCTTACCGGACAGTTTCCCGTCACGGATCTGCAAAACACAGAAAACGGTGCGCCCGCTTTCGGACGCATAGGCAAAATAGTCGCGCGCGGTCGGGTCGTAATCCATCACTTCCCTGTTTTCCGTTACGGCGGCAATCGATGCCAGAAAGTTGCGGTAGCGGGCAGCTGTTTCGAAATCCCATTTTTGGGAGGCCTCTTCCATTTTTGTTTTTAAAAACCCGGAAATCGAATCCGCATCGCCGACCAGAATCTCTTTTATCCGATTTACCAGAGCGGCGTACTCTTCCTGAGAAATCCGTCCGACGCAGGGCGCTTTGCACAGGCCGATGTGGAAATAGAGACACGGATAATCCCGCTTTTTCAGTTTCCCCGTGCAACGTCGCAGGGGGAAAATTTCTTTAACCATATCGAGGTAAACGTCGACCAGCCCGGCAGAAGGGTAGGGTCCGAAGTAGAGCGAACCGTCGGATACCCGGTTGCGGGTTTTGAAGATTTTGGGAAACGGTTCGTTGGTGACGCGGATCAGCGGATACGATTTTCCGTCTTTCAGCGAAATGTTGTATTTCGGCATGTGCTTTTTAATAAGATTGTTCTCGAGCAGAAGCGCATCACCCTCCGATATGGTGACGATGAAATCGATTGAAGCAATATTTTTGACAAGCGCCGATGTTTTGATATCGCGTCCGGAAAGAAAATAAGAAGAAACTCTTTTTTTCAGGTCTTTGGCCTTGCCGACATAAATAATTGTTCCTTCCTCGTTTTTCATCAGGTAGACGCCCGGCCGGTGGGGAAACGAACGGACAGCTTCTTTTGGTGTCATATCAGCGTCCTTTTTCGGAGGCAGCAAACAGTTTGCGGATGCATTCTCCGATATCGGCTACGGTGTCGTCGTTTTGCAGGCGGCTGTCCGGTTCCGTTTTTCGCGGCCCGATAAACCGGGTGTACCCGGCTTTTAACGCGGCTTTCTCCCTTTTTTCCGCGAAACGAATCGGCCGCACTTCGCCGGCCAGACTCAGTTCGCCGGCCAGAATCACGGAGCGGGGAACCGGAATTCCCGTTCGGGAGGAGTGCAACGCTATCGCCAGGGCCAAATCGGCGGCCGGTTCGTTTAACCGCATTCCTCCGGCAACGTTAACATACAAATCGCGGTCGGAAAATTTCATACCGGCATGTTTTTCCAAAACGGCGGCTATCCGGGAAACGCGTTTCCCGTCGATTTTATCGGAAAAAACGCGGCTGAGAGAGCTTTGAGCCGGTGTCACCAGAGCCTGAATCTCAATCGGCAGCATTCGTGAGCCCTCCATAATCATGGCGCAGGCAACTCCGGCCGGCAGGGCGCCTTCCCGGGACACCGTGAACAGATCGACCGGATTTCCGACTTCTTTCAAGCCGGTTTCTTCCATTGTAAAAAGCCCCAACTCGTCGACCGCACCGAAACGGTTTTTCTCGGCCCGCAAAATCCGCAGCACGTCGGCGCCGTCTTCGAAATAAAGAACGGTGTCCACAAGATGCTCCAGGAGCTTCGGACCGGCAATTACGCCGTCTTTCGTAACGTGGGCGGTCAAAAAAAGCGCCGCACCGGTTTCTTTGCAGACGGAAACCAGTTCGCATGAGGAGAATTTGAGCTGATTGACCGTGCCGGGAATCATGCCGGCTTCTTTGCAGATAACGGTTTGAATCGAGTCAACTATGACCAGTTCCGGTTTGACGGAACGAATGGCGGCGGTTATTTTTTCCAAATCGGTTTCGATCAGGAGGGTAATTTTTTGCGGATTGATGGCGAGGCGGTCGGCCCGTGCTTTGATTTGAGAGGCCGATTCCTCTCCGGAGACGTAAAGAACCGAAGCGACTTTCACCGCCGCTGCTGTCTGGAGCAGCAGTGTCGATTTTCCGATACCGGGACGGCCGCCGAGCAGGACCGACGAATCGGCGGTGAGACCGCCGCCCAAAACGCGGTTCATTTCTTCCGAACCGCAGTCGATACGGGTTTTTCCTTCCGCCCTGACATGAGAAAGCGGTGTCGGAACAGCATTTTTTTCGGATGAGGAAAATTTCAATTTTGTTTTGATATTTTCTTCCGTAAAAGTGTTCCACGATCCGCAGGCGACACACCGTCCGGCCCATTTCGATTCTTTGTGTCCGCATTCGGAGCAGATATAAACGGTTTTTTCTTTTGCCATTCCGTAAATCCTATACTGTATATTATAGTTAAAACGATTAAAAAATGAAAGTTATTATTGCCAATTCGTATTTTTTATAGTATCATCATATCGTGAAAAAACTGTTAATATTTTCTGTTTTGGTTTTCTGCGGATGTTCGTTCCCGTTTGCGTTCGAATATGTTTCGGATACGGTCGAATTGCCGAGTTTGAGTGCCGCTTCTGGCTACGAGATGGATATCGAAATCCCCGGAGATGCCGGAATCCCGTTTGAAGATATCGACTTCAAAGAAGTCCTGATTCGTATTGAGGGCACGAACGACTCCGATGTCAATTCCGACGCCGAACTGGTTCTGGTGTCCGGGACCGAAAAAGAAATTCTGTTTAAGAATGTGATTCCCGCCAAGGGCAACGCCTCTTCGAATACCGTCAGTTTTCTTTTGGCAAAAGGTTTGAATAAACGGCAGCTGAAATTTACGATTCAGGCCAGGAATGACCAGGGAAAAATCGACTGGACTCAGTATAAAGATGATAAACGGTTTCAGGATATTTTGAAAAAATACGGCTTAACAAGTATCGAAGATTTGAAAAATAATCCCGACGCGCAAAAAGAAGCAATGAGTCTGATAAATTTGAAAATCAAGGTTAAGGTTTCCATGATTTTCAAAGGGATGTACAAGCTGAATCTTGCCAACTTACCGGGAATATCGGGTAAATAAAAAAGGAGAACGGAATGATTACGGAAGAAGGCCTCTATGCCGTTATCGAGACAAAAAAAGGTGATATCGTTTTGCGGCTTGAATTTGAGAAGGTACCGATGACGGTTGCCAATTTTGTCGGTTTGGCGGAGGGGACGATTAAAAATCAACCGCGAAACGGAAAACCGTACTTCGACGGATTGAAATTTCACCGCGTTGTTCCCGGTTTTGTGATTCAGGGCGGTTGTCCTCTGGGAACGGGAACGGGCGGTCCCGGTTACCGTTTTCCCGACGAAATCGATTCTTCGTTACGGCATGACGGTCCCGGTGTTTTGTCGATGGCCAATGCCGGACCGAATACAAACGGCAGTCAGTTTTTTATTACACTGAGTGCGACGCCGCATCTCGACGGAATTCATTCGGTGTTCGGTCGTGTGGTCGAAGGTATGGATGTCGTTGAGAAAATTAAGGCAAACGATACAATGGAAAGGGTTCGTATTGTCCGTAACGGGAAAGCCGCCGAGGCCTTTGATGCGTCCGAAGAAGCATTCCGCGATTATATTGAAGCAGCTGCTGCCGCCGAATTGCAGAAAGTGCGGGCGGCGCTCGAAGCGGGTGAAAAAGAAGCCGAACGTCTGTATCCGGATGCCCAAAAAACAGAGAGCGGGTTGCGCTATATCGTGATTCGCGAAGGAAAAGGCGATAAAACGCCCGGTCTTCGCGATATTGTGAAAGTCGACTACGAAGGAAGACTGTTGGGAACCGATATTGTTTTTGACAGTTCTTACGAAAGGAGAATGCCGCTGCAGTTTCGTGTCGAACAGGTGATTGCAGGCTGGCAGGAAGCATTGCAAATGATGAAACCCGGATCCGAATGGAGAATTATTCTTCATCCCGATATTGCCTACGGTGCGGCGGGTGCTCCGCCTGTGATACCGCCTTATTCGTGGCTCGATTTCCGTGTCGAACTTCATGAATTTTAAAATAAAAAATATATAGTAAGGAGAATTGTATGAAAAAATTTTTATTGATGATGTTAATTGCCTTCACGGCAGCGGGATCTCTTTTTGCATTTGATCCGGCAACGGTGGAAATGCCCGAGAAAAGAGATGCCAAAATGTTCGAAAAATTCGACCGGGATTTAAAAAAAGCCGAAGTCAAAGCCACCAATAATCCGACAAATGAATTTGCCATCAAAAGTTATTTGAAACTGGTTGACAATATCGATAAGAAAATGACGAAAGCAATTGCTTCCGTCGAAAAAAAGACAAAAGATTCCTGCCGCTTCGATAAATCTCTGATGTATCTTCGGGAATTGAAGAAATACAACGAAACGGTTCAAAGAATCAATGAAATCTATGCCAAAGTCGGTGCACTTGTGCCCAAGACTTCGTCTCCCGTCAATCCTGCTTTCGGAATCGATATTGATACCCGTATTCAGGAGGCGACCCGTCTTTCTCTCGATGTTCATTATCTGGCCGCCCTCGATATCGAACAGAATGCCAAAAAGATTTCGGATAAAGAAGAAGCCATTCCTCACTATTTGCGTATCATGAATCTGGATCCCGAATACAAAGATGTGAAGGCGCGATGCGATGCGATGATCAAAACCGTGATGATGAATACGATTCTGGTTATCGATGATCGGTTTAATACGATTTTTAATGATGCCGAATTCGTTGCCAAGCTGACAGGAGAACTGAAATCGGCGGCCGGTCCGTACAGTCAGTATTTTACGCAGGCCGATTTGCCCGACTTTGAGAATGCAAAAAACATTAAAGACTATTTTTCGGTCGAAAAAATGAAAGAGTTTGCAACCGACAAAGATTTGGGCAGTGTCGGAGCCGTGGTTGTGCTGATGAATGTCGAGGGAAAAACATCGGAACCGAAAGAAAAGGTGAAGAAACTCGAAGTTTCGAAATATGTGCTTCCCGACGGTTCTGTTTTTAAAGAAAAAGAATGGGAAGATACGGCGGCTAAGGTCAGAAAAGTTCTGAAAGAGGTGGAAAAAGCCAAAAAGAAAGGAATGACAGACAGCGAAATCGATCTGGCGTTCCAGGCCGATAATCCGCAGTTGTATGCCGCTTATAAAGCTTACGGCGGTCAGCTGGATGCCGCCAAAAAAGAAACGGTCGCTGTTTTGGAGATGGTCACTTCAACCCGTCTTTTCAATCTGAATGTAAAAGATGCCTATCTGCTCACCGATTTTACCAAAAAAAGACCCAAAATGACAAAGTTTAAATTCGATTTTGCTTTGGATGATTCGATTATCTGGTATCGCCTGGATAAAGGTACCATGGAAGATTTGAAAACCTATGCTCCCGAGTATGCCGACTGGTATGCAGCCAACAAAAGCACCGACGGTCTGAAAACGGAAGCCGAATTTATTCGGGATATTAAAGATAAAGCCGAAAAAGAAATTCCGGAGCTGGTTCTGAAGGAAATGAAGAAAATCAAAAGATAAGAAAAACGGCGCTTCGGCGCCGTTTTTTGTTTATGAGCATATTGGAGCAAAAGGAATCGGTTTTCCGGTTCGGGGATATAACTGAGAACAGTTTTTGCTCAGTTGTTTTCGATTGTCGGATCGGTGCCGGCTTTCAGTTGTGATAATCAGCTTCCTGACTTTCTTTAAAAAGGGAAAAAAGCTCCCGATTTTCATGTTGTTCTGCATACCATAATCCGCCGTATCCGTAACGGTTTTTTGCCTGTAAATCGGCACCGTGCCGGGACAGGAGAAGTGCTGTTTGCGTACGGTTATGCATGGAGGCAAAAAGAACGGGAGTGAATCCCGACATGTCCCGGGCATTGACGGATGCTCCGCGGCTTAACAGCAGTTCGGCTGTACGGTAAGCACCTCCCGCTGCCGCATACATTAAAGGTGTAATTTTATGATTATTCTCTGCATCGATATCGGCTCCGAGTAAAATGATTCGTTCCGTTACGGAAAAATTGTCATCATTACCGGAAAGATAATGCAAAGGTGAAGAACCGAAATTGTCCCGGACATGAACGGATACGTTGTGATCCAACAAAATTTGAATGACCTCTCTTTGATCTTTTTGGCAGGCCGAAAGCAGAGCGTTCTTTCCGTCGGATTTATTTCTTATACGATCGGCATCGATTCCTTCGGCAAGATATTTCAAAACTTTATCTGTCTGTCCCTCTTTTGCCGCACAGAGGAATTGAATCTCGGCCGGAGAGGCCGATATCAGAAGTTCCGTAATTTTTTTATTCATGGCGGGGTTTTCGCAGGCAATATCCGATGCCGTCTGCCCCCGATTATTTTTCAGATTAAGATCGGCGTTGTATCGTAACAGTAATTCGGCTATGTCGATATAGCCGTTTCTGACGGCCGACATTAAGGCAGTGTTTCCTTCTTCATCGGCTATGTCGGGATTGGCGTGATGTTTCAAAAGCAGGCGTGCTGTTTCAAAAAAGCCCTGACGGCAGGCTTGCGCAAGCGGTGTTTCTTTTTTCGTATTAACGGTGTTTGCGTCGGCAGCGAAGTCCAGCAGAATTTTCGCCGTTTCGGTGAATCCTTTTTCAGCCGCAATATGCAGAGCTGTATCTCCGTAGAAGGATTCATGATGTTCGGTTCGGGCCCCTTGCCGAAGCAGAATATCCGTCATGAAGGGAATGTTTAAAGAAGATGCCAGGATCAGAGGTGTCTTTCCGGAAGAATCTTCGGCATTGATGTCGGCTCCGGATTTTATCAGAAGAGTCGCAATATCTTCCGCAGCGGCAGGCGAATCGGGAGTGTTTTCGATGAGAAACATCAGCGGTGTTTTTCCGTTGGTTTTGCGGCAGTTGACATCGTATCCTTTATCAATAAAAAGCTGTGCTGTCTGAAGATATCCGTAATGGCAGGCAATCATAAATGCATCGGCGGCAACAGGCAAATTCGAGCCGGGAAGTGTTTGTGTATACATATCGGTGCGGGCATCGATCAGCAGAGAAACAATATTACTGCGGCCTTTATAGCAGGCGTACATGAGCGCCGTAATCCCTTCATCGTCGCGTAAATCGGGATCGGCGTTGTTATCCAGCAACAGTTTTGTGATTGCGGTGTTTCCCCGATAGGAAGAAATGATCAGAGGCGTGACCTGTCGAAAATTACATATATTCGGATCGGCGCCTGCGTTAAGAAGCATTTTTACGATTTCCGTATGGTTTTCGGAAACGGCCAGCAGCAAAGGTGTCTGATCTTTTCTGTCTTTAATGTTGATGTCGAGAGACTTTTTTCGCACACACTCGATTTTGTGATTCGGTTTATATTTCAGCAACAGACCGGTAATATTTCGAAAGTCTTTCATTGCGGCGTAGTGCAAGGCACTCTGATTCCGTTCTCCCGTTCTTGCGTTGGGATCCATCCCGTAATCCAAAAGATATTTCAGAATATCGTCATGACCGAGTCGGGCAGCCATTGTCAGTCCGTTGTCGTGGCTGACTATTTCTTTTACAGTATCCGGATAACAGGGACTACCGTATTTATCCCGTTTCGATTCCAGAATCGATTTTACTTTTTCAAGGTCGCCTTTTTCAACAGCTTCAAAAAAGTCCTGCTTGCTTAACATGAGGTTATCCTATCCGGTCGGTTGTTAGGTTTTCGAGTCGGTAAATCGTCTGTTCCCGGTTTTTCCGGTTTCTGTCGGGAAAGAAATCAAAAACAGTTCACCGCTGTGACCGGCAATCTCGACGGTAAATCCTTTTTCGTTCAGCTGTTCGGCCGGTAAATTGCGTTGCCGCCACAAATCGCGCACAGTCGCCGTTTCGGGCGAATCGCCGGCTGATATTTGAGAACCGGTGCTCCATTCTTTAAACGGCACTGTTACCTTTTTCTTCAAGGCGGAATAATTCAAAACGCAAACCGCCGTTCCCTTTTCCGTTTCCCGGGTAATGATTTGCGTCGTTAACGACCGATTTCTCAGCTGAGGCGGCAGAACGGGGTAGCTCTGGTGTACCGCAAGAACTTCCGTATTGGTCAGCAGTCCTTTCGTAAAATCATCCAAAGAAGAAATATCGCAGCTGAGAATCAGCGGTGCGGCCGCAATCACCCATAAGCTGACTTGAAAATACTGTTCTTCCGCCGACAACCCCGTGGGACGGAACGTTTCGCTCGGCGTATTCGGTTTCCCCAGGTTCCCGATTTGCAGCATATCGGGATCGCTGTATTTTCCCGAACGGGTGAAAGGAAACCAGTTCGGCAGATCGCGGGAAATCGCGGAAAGAGAGCCCCACCTGTCGGTAATATCGCCGCTGGTACGCCACAGATTGGCGTATCGGGAAAGTTCGGGAATGTCTTTCAAAAAGGCTTTATTGGAAAAACTGAGAACAATATCGCGGCCACTGTCACGGACACCGTTATGCATCCGCTGTGCCGTCGGCACATCGTTCGGATGCCAGTCGACTTTAATGTAATCAAATCCCCATTCGGCCATAGCTTTTAAATCATCATCGAAAAACCAGTACGGCCCGACTCTGTCGGCATTGTGCGAATGAACGCCGGGATACCGGTTAAATATCTGTCCCGGCTGAAGCCGCTTTTCGGGAGGTTCGGCATAAGAGGGGTCGGTTCCCGTTTCGCTGTCGGAGCTGCCGCCGCGGAATCCGGCATAGGTTCCGATCCACGGTGAATGATAAATCCCTATTTTTAATCCTTTGGAATGAACGTAGTCGCAAAGCGCTTTCATGTCGGGGAACTTGGTGTTTCCGTTTAAAGTGTAAGGCGCTTCTTTCGACCGCCCGCCCTGCCAGCAGTCGTCAATATTGACATACGACCAACCGTAATCAATCAGCTTGTGTTTGACAAAAGCATCGGCAACGGATCGGATTTTTTCGTCGCTGACCGATTCGCTGAAACTATACCAGCTGTTCCAACCCATCGGCGGAGTCAGTGCGATTTCGTTTCCGGCTTTAATCGTCAGGATTCTCGAAACAGATGCGAGTGCATTGGTAGCGGTTACCGTTACCGGATAATCGCCGGCCTGATCAAGGCATCCCTCGAGAACGGATCTGTTTTTCAGAATCACACCGGCCGGCAATGACGAAACTTCGATTTTGATTGGTCCGTCACCCGAAACGGGTATTTTGTAAAGAAAGAAGTTGCCGGGGGTTGTTCCGATAACGGACGGTCCGTTAATGCGGGGCTCTCCCGACGGTTGAGGAGTTCGGATAACCTGAGAAGCAACGGGAGAAGATAACGACAAAAAGAAAAAAACGGAAAATAACAGGAAATGTTTCATTTTATTATTGTACAACGAAAAAAGTAAGTCGTCAATTCGCAGCAGAGGATAAAAAAACAGCTCCGTAAAGGAGCTGTTTACGTTTTGTTCCGACTAACGGCGCCGGGGTCTTTCTTTCGCTGCCGGGCGTCTTTCGGGGTCCGGTCGTTCGCCGGGAGCCATGCGGTGTTCCGGATCCGGATGGTGTCTGTCCGGTTCGGCACGGTGTTCCGGGCCTTTTCTCGGCGGTTTGGGAGCTTCGACGATTTTGTCTCCCGCCTCGATTTTGTCGGCAAAAACCAAAACCGAATCATCATTCATCCAGTCCGAAGGTATCGACTTTCCCGTAACGGTAACTTCCGTTCCCGGTTCGACGGCTTCTTCTGCCAGTCTGTGTACCGGAAAATGAATTTTGTAAAGAATTCCTTCTTTTTCGATGGTTGCCTGTCTGATTTCGGGGCGTTCGCCTTCTTTTTCTTCAAACAGGTATTCGATGGAACCTGTCAGTGTAATCGTTTCCGCATTTTCCCACTTCTCTCTCATCGGATTGGGACGTTCGGCGCGCGGAGGTTCCGGTCTTTCGCCGGGGCCGGCGTGGCGGTTTTCAGGGCGGGGTTGGGCAAAAAGAGCCGCGCTCAATGTGAGCATGACGGCCGGGTATAAAATTTTTCTCATAAGCATCTCCTTAATCGGATATGAATCCGATTATATCTAAAACAGAGTTTTATATAAAGAGTTACAGAAAATAAAATTTTTTGTTGATTCTATTATTCGTTGTATACCTTGATTTTTTTGCCGATAGAGTATATTCTTGAGACTTAACAAGTCATAATTGAGGAGTTTTCATGCGTTTAAACGCGCGCTTGACAAAAACGGCACAAAAGGTTCCTTAGCGGAACGGGGAGGTACGGGAATTGAAAGAAAAATATCTTTTAAAGCTGTCCGGAATCGTGAAAGATTTCGGGGATAATCGTGTTATCGACGATGTCAGCTTTAGCGTAAAGTCAAACGAGTTTTTGACGATTTTGGGTCCGTCCGGATGCGGAAAGACGACCCTGTTACGTGCGATTGGCGGTTTCGAAGAACCGACAGCCGGAAAGATATTTTTAAACGGAGAGGATATGGCCGGGATTCCGCCGCACAAACGGCAGGTGAATACCGTTTTCCAGAAGTATGCTCTGTTCCCGCATCTGAATGTTTTTGACAACGTGGCCTTCGGCCTGAAACTCAAAAAAGTACCGAAAGACGAAATCCGCAAACGGGTGAAAGCGATGTTAAAGCTTGTCGACCTGAAAGGTTTCGAAAAACGGAATATCACCAAGCTTTCGGGCGGACAGCAGCAGCGTGTTGCCATTGCCCGCGCTTTGATTAATCATCCGAAAATTCTTCTTCTCGACGAACCTCTCGGCGCTCTCGATTTAAAACTGCGCAAAGATATGCAGATCGAGCTCAAACAGATTCAGCAGAATCTCGGGATTGCCTTTGTTTATGTCACGCACGATCAGGAAGAGGCGCTTTCGATGTCCGATACCGTCGTCGTTATGAAAGACGGAAAAATTGCGCAGATGGGAACGCCTCAGGATATTTACAACGAGCCGGTCAATGCGTTTGTGGCCGATTTTATCGGCGAAAATAATATTTTCGACGGGGAAATGGTCGAAGACCAGCAGGTTGAAATCCTCGGTGCCGTTCTGCCGTACAATGACGGGGTCTGGCCGAAAGGCCGGCCGGTGGATGCCGTTATCCGTCCCGAAGATGTCAAAGTCGTTGCTCCCGAAAACGGATACTGGTGCGGCCGCGTCGAATCGGTGGTCTTCAAGGGTGTTCACTACGAAATCGTCGTCAACTGCGGCGGCTACCAGTGGCTGATTCATTCGACGGCGGCACCGAAAGTCGGCGAAGAAATCGGCATGACCATCGATTTGTACGACCTGCATCTGATGAAAAAAATGTTCGACGGAGCGGAAAACAGAGTGCCCGCCGAAATCGAAACGGCGACATCGGTTCTGATTGACGGCCTCTCCCTCGAAATTCCGGAAACCGACCGGGAAAAAGGGGAAAAAGTGGTTCTGCGCATTCCGCCTTCCGCCATCGATGTGGTCGGCGACGAAGAAAGTCCTTTAACGGGAACTCTTCTTTCCGTTATTTATAAGGGGAAATACAACGAGATGATTGTCGACTGCGGCGGCCGCCGGTGGCTGATACAGGAAGACCGCGACGAACAGGTCGGCATCCGTGTCGGATTGAAAATCGATTTTTCCCGTGCGGTAACGGAATCCGCGGAGGCCGGCGGCGATGACCCGAGTTAAAGCCCTTGCCGCCCCGTATCTGCTGTGGGTTGTATTGTTTACCGTTATTCCCTGTTCTCTCGTTGTTTATTTTGCCTTTACAAATGAAAGCGGCGGTTTTACTTTTGCCAATTTTCGGGATGTGCCCTTTTACACACCCGTTTTCCTGAAATCGCTTTACCTTTCGCTGATTGCGACGGTCATCTGCTTCCTGATTGCCTATCCGCTGGGACTCATTTTAATGAAAGCCGATCTGAATGCGCAGCGGACGGTGATTATGCTGGTGATGCTGCCGATGTGGATGAATTTTCTGCTGCGCACCTACGCGTGGATGACCCTTCTCGAAAACGAAGGACTGATTAATCATTTTCTGGAACTGTTCGGTATCGGTCCTTTTCGCATGATCAATACGCAGGGAGCGGTCGTACTCGGTATGGTGTACAATTATCTGCCGTTTATGATTCTGCCGATTTATTCTGTGATGGTGAAGATTAATCCGGCTTTAATTGAAGCGGCTCAGGATTTGGGCGCCGGCTCTCTGAAGGTGGTTTCGAAAATTATTTTTCCGCTTTCGATTCCCGGTGTTGTTTCCGGAATTATTATGGTCTTTGTTCCGTCCATCAGTACCTTTATCATTTCCCGGATGCTCGGCGGCGGGTCGAATATGCTGATCGGAGACTTAATCGAAATGCAGTTTATCGGCAGCGTTTACAATCCGTATGTCGGGTCGGCCATTTCGCTGATTCTGATGGTTGTTGTTTTTATCTGCATGGGAATTATCAACCGGTTCGGGGGCGAAAAGGAGGGAACGCTGTTATGACCAAAACACGACGAACCGTTTCCCGTATTTATCTGGCGCTGATTTTTCTGTTTCTGTATGCGCCGATTTTTGTCATGATTGCCTTTTCGTTTAATGATTCGAAATCGCGTGCCAACTGGACCGGTTTTACGTTTAAATGGTATCGGGAACTCTTTCACAACGATTTGATTATGCAGTCGCTGTTCAATACTCTGCTGGTAGCGGTATGCGCATCTCTGCTGGCCACTTTAATCGGAACAATTGCCTGTTTCGGCATTGTCCGTATGCGCAAATATACCCGCAGAACGATCGAGAATTTGACTTATGTACCGATTATTAACCCGGAAATTGTCACCGGAGTGTCGCTGATGCTGCTGTTTGTCATCTTCAACCGCCTGTTCCGGTTTCCGTTCGGATTTGTTTCGGTTCTCTTTGCGCACGTCACTTTTTGTCTGCCGTATGTGATTCTCAGTGTGCTGCCGAAAATGAGACAGGCCGATTACAGTCTGGTTGAAGCGGCACAGGATCTCGGCTGCACCCATTTGCAGGCGCTGCGCAAAGTTCTGGTTCCCGAAATTCTGCCCGGCATTATTACCGGCGCTCTGATATCGTTTACCTATTCACTGGACGATTTTGTCATTTCGTATTTTACAAACGGCAGTACCTTTCAGACGCTTCCGATTACCATCTTTTCGATGACACGAAAAAAAGTGACACCGCAAATCAACGCGCTTTCGGCCATCATTTTTGTGATTGTACTGATTGTTCTGATTGCAATGAATATCAGCGAAGCCAAACAGCTGAAAAAAAATAAACCAAGGAGATAAAAATGAAAAGAGGGGTTTTACTTATGGCGGTTGCCGGCCTTCTGCTTGCCGGCTGTAAATCGGACAAAATTGTCATCAACGTGTACAACTGGGGCGAGTATATCTCGGACGGAACGGACGGAACGCTCAACGTAAACAAAAAGTTTACGGAAGAGACCGGCATTAAAGTCAATTATACGACGTTTGCCAGTAACGAAGAAATGTATGCAAAGATTAAAAGCAATGCGGCCGATTACGATGTCATTATTCCGTCCGATTATATGATCGGCAGAATGATTGAAGAGGGAATGCTGGAAAAACTGAATTTCGAAAATATTCCGAATGCTTCGAAAATCGATCCCCGTTTTACAAAACGGGAGTTCGACCCGACAGGTGAGTATTCCGTACCGTACACATGGGGAACGGTCGGTATTATTTACAACACCAAAAAGGTGAATGAACCGGTCGATTCGTGGAATATTCTGTGGGATAAAAAATATGCGGACAATATTCTGATGTTCAACAACTCCCGCGATGCGTTTGCCATCGCCTGCAAAAAACTGGGCTATTCTCTGAACACCACTAAAAAAGAAGAGCTTTTGGCAGCGGCCGAAGAACTGAAGGCCCAGAAAGAGGTGATTCAGGCTTACGTGATGGATGAAATTTTCGACAAGATGCAGAACGGCGAAGCGGCGCTGGCACCTTATTATGCCGGGGATGCGATTACGATGATTGACGGTAATCCCGACCTGGCCTTCTCCGTTCCGAAAGAAGGTTCGAATGTTTTTATCGATGCGATGTGCATTCCGAAGGGAGCTAAAAATAAGGAAGCTGCCGAAAAGTACATCGATTTTCTGTGCCGGACCGATATAGCCAAAGCCAATATCGAATTCCTCGGTTATTCGACGCCGCAAACCGAAGTGCTGGAACAGCTGGATGAAGAGGTTCGCAACAACCCGATTATTTATCCGCCGCAGGAAGTTCTTGACCGGTGCGAAACCATGCTGAGCCTTCCGCGTGAAGCCGCCCAGGAAATGGAAAATCTTTGGATTCGCGTTAAATTATAATGAAAAAGCCGCTTCGGCGGCTTTTTTTGTTGATAAAATGAATAATTGGGTTTAATATAAAGAATATCCCTAAAATAAAGGAGCGAGAAAAATGAAAAAGATTTTAATGCTTTTGACTGTGTCGATGTTTATGTTTTCCTGTTCGGGGTTCGGAGGAGAGAAAATCAAAAGCGACGATACCCGAAGTCTGATTCTGCAGGCGATGCTGTTGTGTCAGAGAACAATGGAGGGGCAGCTTCAGGATGCCATGTATGAAAAGGATTATGTCTTTGCGAATAATACGGCAACCATGAATGTTAAATTTTCGACATCCTGCGGACTGAAAACAACGGAAAGAACAGCGTATGAAGTGACTCTGGATAAATGGAGTATTGATGCTCCGCTGTCCCTGACAACGGGTGATTTGGAAAAAGGAACGACCACGAGCTGCAAAGTTACCGTCAGCGGAGACCTGAAAGGAGCGGAGGAAATCTCGAAATGGGCTTCATCCGCAAGTGCAGCGGTGATGCGCAAATGGATTTTCGAGAATGATGATTCGGACGGTTTGACGCTGACAATTTACAACAATGATACGAAAAAGAATGTTTACAGCGGATCGGTTTTTATCGCTACCGAAGTTACGGCCTCCGTCGGTTCTATCGGCGGTAATTTCAAATATCAGGCACGCATCAACAGCGCCGTATACGAAGCACCCGTCAAAATCTGGAGAGATTCTTACGCTCCGTAAGAATCTCCGGATCGGATAAGGAGAGACAGCATGATTCAAAAAATCATGAAAACAGCCGGTGTGTTATTTTTGACTGCCTTTGCAGCTGTTTCCTGTACGGGAGTCGGCGGAGATGAAATTACGGACGGAAACAGCAAAAGCATCGTTCTGCAAAGTCTGCAGGCGGCGCATAATGCCATCTGTTCCGAATTTTCATCGGCGATGTACGAGGAAAATTATCCTCTGGATAAAACCGGATCGGTTCTGAATCTGAAATATTCGACATCCTGCGGTCTGACGGTTTCCGAAAAAATTGCCTACGAAGCCGACCTTGAAAAGTGGGAGATTTCGGCAGGAATTTATCCCTCTGAAAACAAAACAGCCGTGACCGATTTGAAAATATGTAAAATTGTTATCAGCGGTAACATGAAAGGCTATGTCGAAGTCAAAAAGTGGGCTTCTTCTGCCGACAGATCGGAAATTGATAAAACAGGATTTTCACATCGGGATTCTGACGGTCTTCAGCTGACAGTGATTGAAACGCTGACCGAAAAAGTGTTGTGGTCGGGGACGGTTTTTCCTGCCGCGGATATTTCCGCAACAGGAGGAACGACGGGGGGAAACTTCGAGACAGAATTTAAAGTCAACGGCGATGATTACGAAGGAAATTCCGAAATATGGGAGAATTTCTGGAAAAGTTTTGTAAAGGTTTTTTAGAAGAAAACATTACGGCTCACAGTCCGATTTTCCGAAAGGAGGATGTTTTATGAAACGAATTTTAACGGCAGGTCTGATTTCCGTGTTGTTTTCGGTTCTTGTCTTATCGTGTGCCGGAGTCGGCGGGGAAAAGTTGACTGATGAACAAAAAGAAATTGTTCTTCGCTCTTTATTGGGATCGACGGATTTCGGTGCTACGTACGTAAACGAAGCTTTGACCGGCGTTGATTCACGGGCTGTAATTGCCGGTGAAAAAGGAGTTGCTATTGATGACAACGGATCGACGGTCGATTATAAAACCGGCTATTCGTGCGGAGCGGTTGTAACGCTTTCGGTTCTGATGAAAGCACATCTTGTCAATTTATCTTCACCGGTCATTCTTCGCCCGGATGGGAACGATGCTGTGCCCGTACAATGTACGGCGGTAACAACCGGTAATTTCGAAATGAAATTTGTGACAAAAGTATTCGCTACCGGATCCGAAAATGCAAGTATACATTTCCGTGTCGCGAACAGTGATTCCGACGGACTGAAACTGAAAGTGACACGTGACGACACCGGAGAGGTTGTTTTCAACGCTCCTGTTTTTCTGCTGTTTGAAACAACTTATGCCGCAGACAGCGATGCTCTTTCTGCCGATGTTCTCTGTAAGATTAACGGAGAAAAATACGATGAGGAATGGATTTACGATTGGGATTTTGAATTCTAAGACAAAGTAAAAAAGGGAAGCCCCGCTTCCCTTTTTTTGTACCGGATGGATTATTGACCGATCTTTAAAACTTCGATTTCAAAAACAAGCCATGCGTTCGGAGGAATGGGACCGGCACCGCGGCTGCCGTAGGCCATATCGGGAGGCAGCAGCACTTTACGTTTTTCGCCTTTGCGCATTTCTCCGACCATCTGATCCCAGCCTTTAATGACCTGTCCCGTACCGACCTGAAAAGAGAAGGGTCCGCGGCCGACGCTGCTGTCGAAGACCTGTCCGTCGGTCAGTTTTCCGGTATAGTGAACCGTGACCGTTTCGCCTTTTTTCGGACGGGGACCGTCGCCGGCTTTTTCGATGATGTAGCGGATACCATTGGCGGCTTCGATGGCCTTTCCGAAATCTTTACCGACCTGTGCCAGCATATTTTCGTTCATTTTCTCTTCGAAAACTTTACGCCGTTCCGGCAGAGAAAGGCGGTATTTGGTAAAGGCATCGTCGTCGATGATAAACTGAGAAGCCTCTTCACCGTTACGGACGATAATGACGCGTTTCATCTCGTCTCCCTGTTCGATACTTTTCACGACATCCATTCCTTCAATTACCTTTCCGAAAACGGTGTGAACATAATCGAGGTGGGGGGTTGCCGAAAGGGTAATAAAAAACTGACTGCCGTTGGTGTTCGGTCCGCTGTTGGCCATCGAGAGAACGCCTTCGGAATCGTGTTTCAGTTCGTAGACAAATTCGTCTTTCAGTTTGTAGCCGGGACCGCCGGTGCCGTTTCCTTTCGGATCACCGCCCTGAATCACAAAGCCGTCGACAACACGGTGAAATGTCAGACCGTCATAAAACGGCTTTCCTTCGCGGTAAGTGGTCCGGATGGTTCCTTCGGCAAGACCGACAAAGTTGGCAACCGTCATCGGGGTTTGGTCAAAATAGAGCTGAAGAACGATATTTCCTTTTTCCGTAACAATGACTGCATATAAACCGTCCGGTAAAGAAGCGTAGCGCTGCCGGATTGCTTCCGCTTCTCCGTCGGCACAGCCGCAAAGGGGCAGAATCAGAAAGAGCAACGTCGCGAGAATTTTTTTCGGTTTAAACATAAATTTCTCCTTAAGAATATAGTAACAATTTTAAAGAAAAGAATCAATCATTCCGGTTTCGGAAGAAATCCAGGAAATCGTCCCGAAAAACGAAGTTGGAGTCGGCAAAACAGCGGCCGTTTTTGTAATAGCGGACATACGGAATCAGATCGTTTTTGAAAACAGTCTCCTTGGCGTGCATGTATTCGTTTCCGCGCGGTTCGCGATTGTATTCGATAAAGAAAACCGCCGCTTCCGATTCGGGCAGATCCGCGAGATACCGCTTCATTGCCGTCCATTGAGGACACCAGTCCTGTGTCAAAACGACCGCTGTGTTCGAAGCGGCTTCGATGACATCCGCACCGAATTCTTTGTTTTTCAGAAAATAATCCATCTGATCGTCGGTTAATTTTTTCATTGACATTTCTCCCATTGCTGATATATAACGGTTCCGGCGCTGGTTCCCAATCGGGCAGCCCCGGCTTCGATCATCTGTTGTGCGGTTTTGTAATCGCGGATTCCGCCGGCGGCTTTGACAAAAACAGGTTTTCCCGTCATCGCCGCAAACTCATCGGCGATTTGTTTCATGAGACGGACATCTTCGACCGTTGCTCCGCCTTTGCCGAATCCGGTCGAGGTTTTGATGCAGTCCGCACCGCCTTCGAGAGCTGCCCGGCAGACTGCCGGTTTTTCGTCGTCGGAAAGCTCGCACATCTCCAGAATCACTTTTAAGATGACGGGTGAGGGCGCCGCTTTTCTGATGGCGGCAATCTCTTTGCGGATATCCTCGTAGCGGTGCTCTTTGGCCATTGCCAGAGAAATAACCGTATCAATTTCACCGGCCCCGTCGGCAACCGCTTTTTCGGTTTCGAAAACTTTGGTTTCCGTTGAAGAGGCGCCGAGCGGAAAGCCGGTGACCGCCGCCGTTTTGACCCCGCTACCGGAAAGAAGCCTTGCGGCTGTTCGGACAAACACAGGGTTAATGCAGACAGCCGCAAAACCGCAGCGGACCGCTTCGGCGCACAGCTGCCCGATTTCGCTTTTGGTGGCGGATGCCTTTAAAAGCGTATGGTCGATAAAGGGCGCCGGGTTTCCGGCCGCCGCAGAGTGTAACGATTCCGTCGTTTTCATTAAGATTCCTCCGTTTGATAAATCAGCGGCGGCGCCGAAACAGGCGCTTCGCCGACCGTCAGTGCCTTTTTCAGTCGGGCGGCCGCTTCGGGCAGTACGGCTTCGCGGGCGCTCATCAGTTCCGCTATCGGTTCGCCCTTTTCGATGCGGTCGCCGATTTTCTTCGACAGCACCAGCCCGGCTGCCGGATCGATGCCGTCCTCTTTGCGCAGACGGCCGGCGCCGAGCATCATCGCCGTGCGGCCGATTTCTTCCGTTTCGACAGCCGTCAGAAACCCCGCTTCGCCGGCGCACACCGTCAGCCGGTGAGCCGGCTGCGGCAGACGGGAAAGGTCGTCGATGATCCCCGCATCGCCGCCCTGTGCGGTGATGACGGCCGCCAGCGTCCGGCAGGCGCGGCCGCTTTCCAACGCCGCCGCCGCGGCCTTTTGCGCCTCTTCGATTGAAGCGGCCTTCTGCGAGCGGAAAATCATTTCGGCAGCGATACGCAGCGACAGTTCCGTCAGGCGTCCGGGGGCGGCCGACCGTAAAACGCTCACCGCTTCCGCCACCTCGACAGCGTTGCCGACAGCCGTTCCGAGCGGCTGGTTCATATCGGTGACGAGGGCGGCCGTCCGCCTGCCGGCGAGGCGCCCGATACGGGTGAGGGCGAACGCCAGTTTTTGCGCCTCTTCCGGCGTTTTCATAAATGCCCCGTTGCCGGTTTTGACATCGAGTACCAGAGCATCGGCTCCGCACGCCAGTTTTTTTGACATGATACTGGAAGCAATCAGCGGAATCGAATCGACCGTTGCCGTGACATCCCGCAGCGCATAAAACTTCTTATCGGCCGGAGCCAGCTCTCCCGTCTGTCCGATAATCGAAAATCCGTATTTTTCGACCGTTGCAAAAAACTCCTTTTCGGAAAGCCGGGTGCGGAAGCCGGGAATCGATTCGAGTTTGTCGAGAGTGCCGCCGGTAAAACCGAGACCGCGGCCGCTCATTTTGGCAATACGGCAGCCGCACGCCGCCGCAACCGGCAGGGCAATGAGCGAAACCGTATCGGCCACTCCGCCGGTGGAATGTTTGTCGACGGTGACTCCCAACGGCGAAAGGTCGAGCGTATCGCCGGAAAGGCGCATCGCCTCCGTAAAAGCCGACAGCTCGTCGTCGTTCATGCCGTTGAACCAGACCGCCATGCAGAACGCCGCCGCCTGGTAATCGGCGACCGCACCGGAAAGGTAACCGTCCACCGTGTAGCGCAATTCGGCGGCCGAGAGCGGTCGGCCGTCCCGTTTCTTCTGAATGATTTCGACAATGTTCATTGCTGTAATTATAAAACGAAAGCGGGCGAAGGGCAAACTTTTTTCTGTTGCCTTTCAAAAAGAAAATGATATAATAAGAAACGGAAAATCCGGAACAGGAAAGAGATGCGGAAGGGGTGTATGAAAAAAAACAAAGTGATTTCCGTATCGGGAATCGCTGTGATCTTAATTTCGATTCTCTTTGTCAGTCAAAAAGAAGCACCGGAGACAGAGTGTTTCCTTACCAATATTGCTTTGATTGAAGCGGTGGAAAGGTCAACGGAATCGGACGGTCATCCAATCGATTGGGTAAAAGAAAAAGACGGCACGGTCAGGCTGACATCGGAGAATCTGAAAGCCATTCGGGCAGTGAAGCAATTGGATATCAGCGGATGGCGTTTTTCCGACGAAAACAAGCTGACCGATCTTTCCGGTATCGAACTGTTTACCGGACTGGTCTATTTAGATTGTCGTTGGAATCTGTTGACATCGTTGGATGTATCGAAGAATTCGGATCTGCAGTCTCTCGACTGCACAAATAATCAACTGACATCGCTGGATGTGTCGAAGAATTCGGCGTTGACATCTCTGCATTGCAGTGCCAATTCATTAAAGGATCTTGATGTATCGAAGAATACGGCGCTGACATTTTTGAACTGCGAATTCAACCGGCTGTCGGAACTGGATGTGACAGATTGCGGGAGTTTGGAGGAATTGTATTGCGGTCAACAGTCTTCCGAAGATGAGATGAAGCAGACACTGCTGTTGACGCTGACAGCGGAACAGAAGGAAAAATGGGATCGTGTGTGGGGTGATGTCTTTTTCAATCCGGATGTAACTCTCAAATAAATTGTTCGTTTTTTGATTTTACACAGTCTGAAACAAAGTGTTTCACAGTCTGAAACAAAGTGTTTCGCAGTCTGAAACAAAGTGTTTCGCAGTCTGAAACAAAGTGTTTCACAGTCTGAAACAAAGTGTTTCAAGCGTATGAAACAGAGTGTTTCAAGCGTATGAAACAGAGTGTTTCAACCGTATGAAACAGAGTGTTTCAACCGTATGAAACAGATACGATGTTTGACGTAGACCAAAAAAAAGCAGGGAAACTCCCTGCTTTTTTGCGGACAAAAGAAAAATTTTATTTTCCCAATGCGGCGGCCGTCACGCGGTTCATCTTTTCGACAAAGGCGGCGGCGTCGGGAATCGGGTTGCCGTCCAGCAGAATTGCCTGGTCGAGCAGCAGAGAGGCAATGTCGCCCTGCAACGCTTCGGAGGCGCCTTCGAAGGCGGTTAAAATCGGATGCGACGGGTTGATTTCCAGAATCGGCTTGAATTCGGGAGCATCGTTCTGACCCAACGCCTTCATCATCTGCTTCATGTAGGCGGTCGGCGCATATTCGTCGGAAACCAGACAGGCGGGAGCCTCTTTTAAAACCGCCGAAGCGCGCACCTCTTTCACGCGGTCGCCGAGCAGATTTTTGATTTTTTCCGTCAGAGCCGAAGCGTTCTTTTCCGCCTCTTTTTCCTCTTCGGTTTTGAAATCGTCGGCCGCTCCGTCGCGGTTTACCGATTTAAACGGCTTTTCTTTGTAAGTGCCGAGCGTCGGCATGACAAAGTCGTCGATTTCGTTGTCGCAGATCAGAACCTCGTAACCCTTGTTTTTGTACGCCTGCACCAGCGGGTTGCTGCGCAGATTGGCTTCCGCCGTACCGGTGATGTAGTAAATCGCTTTCTGATCCTCTTTCATGCGGGAGACATAATCTTCCAGCGAAGTCCAGCCGTCGACCGCCGTCGATTTAAAACGGACAATTTCCATCAAGGTATCGCGGTTGGCGTAATCGCTGTACAGACCCTCTTTCAGCGGGCGGTTGTAGAGATTGATGATTTTCTCGAACTTGTCGGGCGCATTCTTGGCCAGATCCTGAATCTCCGACAGCACCTTTTTGACCGAAGCGTTGCGGATGGAAGAGAGAATCCGGTTCTGCTGTAAAATTTCGCGCGAAACGTTGAGCGGCAAATCTTCCGAGTCGATGATTCCGCGCAGAAAGCGCAGGTAAGTCGGCATCAGCTCTTTTTCGTCGTCGGTAATGAAGACCCGTTTGACATAGAGTTTGACGCCCGGTTTGTAGTCGGCATGGTACATATCGAACGGAGCCACGGCCGGAATGTAAAAAAGCGTTGTGTATTCGGTCGTTCCTTCGGCTTTGGTGTGCAGCCACAGTAGCGGCTCTTCGCCGTCGCCGCCGATGGATTTGTAAAACTCGATATACTCTTCCGGTTTGATTTCCGATTTGGAACGCTTCCAGAGAGCCGAGGCGCTGTTGACCTGTTTGCTGACCGCTTCTTCGGTCTCTTTGCGGTTATCGCCTTCGCCTTCGTATTTTTTCTCCATATAATTGAGGAAAATCGGGAAAGCGATGTGGTCGGAATATTTCTGTACAAGCGATTCGGTGCGCCAGTGGGAACAGAACTCTTTTCCTTCATCGTTTAAGTGAAGAATGATGTCGGTTCCGAAGGTCTCCTTTTCGGCCGGCTGAATGTCGTACTTTTCCTTTCCGTCGCTCGACCATTTGAAGGCCTGATCCGAGAGCGCTTTTTTCGAAACCACTTCGATTTTGTCGGCCACCATAAACGCCGAATAAAAGCCGACACCGAACTGACCGATCAGATTGGAATCTTTGCGGCTGTCGCCGGTGAGGTTGGCCAGAAAGTTTTTGGTACCGCTGCGGGCAATCGTTCCGAGGTTTTCGTTCAGTTCCTCTTCGTTCATTCCGATACCGTTATCGGAGACGATAATCTGTTTGGCCGAATCATCGAGGGTGACCGCAATTTTCGGTTCCCACGACAAACCTTTGTACGCTTCGTCGGTCAGCGTCAGGTATTTCAGCTTGTCGATGGCGTCGGAAGCATTGGAAATCAGTTCCCTCAGAAAAATTTCTTTATGGGAGTAGAGCGAGTGAATCAGCAGATTCAGCAGTTGCGAAACTTCGGTTTTAAATGTTTTGGACATAATTTTCTCCTTGAATCAATATAATCAATTCCGGCTCTATCGGCAAGTCCGGGTCTGTGAAAAAAATTTGACCGTTCGGAAAAGAGCGTGGTATAATGATTCGCAAACAAGGAGGAAATAATAGAAGAAATCAAAGCGGGCCTTTGCCCGTTACGGGTTGTCCGGTTATATGGTGACGGAATAGGTGCTTCAAAAGCGTAAATGAAATTTCGATTAAATCAATAAAATAAGATTGAATGTTTTATATGCGGGGTATATCATAAATTCATAGGAGATATACTTATGAAAAAGATTGTTTTTGGTTTGGTCATTCTTTCTCTTTTTGTCGGATGCGGCGGTGTCGGCGGCGATCAGATGAGCGAAGAGGAACGCTCGATTGCCGAGCAGGCTCTTGTCGGTGTGATTCCTACCGTCAGTAAAAACGTTCCGTCGGTGACGGCCCGCGGTATCGATTCCGACAGTGTTGATCTTGCCGGGTTGACATTGGCATACCGGTTGTCAACCAGTGAAATCGGAAATACGGCTAAAGCACGCATGACTATCGATGCGGCTTTTGACGAGGAATTTTCGTCGAAAGTCAATATTAAATACGGAGACAACGCGCTGGCCCGCAGCTGTACCGTTTCTTTGAGCGGAAAAGCCAAACTGGATGTTCAGGCCAAAGCGTCTGCCAGTTTTGATGATTGGGAAAGTCTCGGGGCCTCCACGGAATGGAGTTTCAAATTTTACAATCCGAATCTCAGCGGACTTCGTTTAACCGTTAAAGACGGCAGCAAAACGATTTTGGATAAAAACGTGACATTCCGGTTCACGACATCCTACAAGCTCGGGGCTTCGGTTGCCGACGGTATCGAAGGCAAGGCCGATGCGTATGCCAAAATCAACGGTGAAGAAATTGTCGACGGCGGTCTGATGGCCGGGTTTACCTGGACAAAATAAACTGCCGTTTCCGGAAAAAGCCGCTCCCCGGGGAGCGGCTTTTTTGTAAGCTGTTAAAAAAAGCATAATTTAAAATTTTTTCTTGATTATCAATTTAATTTCGGGTATTCTTATATCAAGAGGTTTGCGGTTATGATGATTTTAAACGAAAACAGCGATTTTATCCGCTGGGAAAAGCGGTTTGAGTTGGGGATTCCGACAATTGATGCACAGCATAAAAAACTGGTCGATTTGTGTAACGAACTTTATCTGGTGATTGTCCGCAACAAATCGCGGGCGACAATTCCCGGATGGCAGGAGGCCTTATCGGATGCGTTACGGGCTACCGTTGATTATGTGAAGACTCATTTTGCCGATGAGGAAAAACTTCTGGCGGCGGTCGGGTACGAAGGATTGGAGCAGCAGAAAGCCCAGCATCACGGATTCACGATGAAGATTGCCGAGTCTCTGAAAACCTTCAATAAGGCGACCTTTCAGGATGCCATTGATTTTGTGAAATTCCTCTACGAATGGATTCTGCAGCACATTGCCGTTTCCGATAAGCAGTATGTGCGTGCGGTGATGGAGTACGCCCAAAACAGACAGAAATAAAATTTTAATCGTCGGTTGATATTCGGTTTCGGCGGTAAACACCCGGGTAATCGAGCGTCAGCCGGATCATTTCGTCGATAATCGCGGTGAGGGCATAGCCGAACAGGATGCCGGTGGTCATTCGCCACGCATTGTTGCTTTCGTAGTCAAACGAGTAATACTGTACGGTGCCGTCGATAATCAGCGGCAGAAAGAGTGCGGTATAGGTGCCGATGTGCAGCAGGCTTTTTTCCCATCGCTGCCAGCCGGGAATATCGAACGCGTCCCAAATCAGAAAATCGAAATTGCCGAGAAAGTAGCCGATGTACATTCCCTGACAGCGGGAACAGACCGGATAAGGGCGGCCGTTGGCGGCATTCAGCGTGCGCGAGGGCAGCTGGTGGCAGTACCGGGAAAAGAAGTCGTAAACGCCCTTCGAAGCGGCACTGTCCGGATTGCCGTACGGGGCGGTGCTGACTGTCAGGAAAAACGGCAGCGTGACGCCGAGGATGACCGCTTTGGAGGTGCCGTAAAGGGCATCTTTCACGGTATTCGAAACGGGGATGTAGGTGTCGGAAAACAGGGTGAAGGTCTGCGCCGCGGTATCGGTTTCGGTACCGGCGGCCGTTGCCGTTGCCGGCGGTGCGTTGCCGGGTTCCCGGCGGCTGTCGGCAACGGCGGGAGCGGCACACACCGCCGTGAAAAGCAGCAGCAGGACAATCACCGGCAGGCTACTGCGCGTTGGGGTGTTCCAGGCGGGTTTCGTATTCGGCTTCAATTTTATCTCCCTGTTTGATGCAGCGGCGGATCCAACGGTAGCGCAGTTCGTCCAGTTCGTCCGGCGGCAGCCGCCAGTCGATATCGGAACGGCGCAGGCGGTTCATCAGTTCGCTTAAGATAATGGCGGCCGAAACCGAGACGTTGAACGATTCGGTAAAGCCGTACATCGGAATGGTCATAAATCCGTCGGCCAGGGCTTTGACTTCGTCGCCGGTTCCTTCGCTTTCGTTTCCCATGGCAACGGCGATTTTGCCTTTGCTTAAATCCAGGTCGTAGAGGGAAGAGGCTCCCGGTGCCGGCATGGCGGCTATGATGCGGTATCCGGCCGCTTTTAACTGCGAAACGGCTTCGGCAATCGGCAGTTTGGTCATCCGGTGAATGTCGGTCCAACACGAAGCGCCTTTGGCGACATCGCTGTTCAGCCGTCCCTGGGAAGCGGCGCCGATTTGGTAAAGATCCTGAATGCCTAGGCATTCGCAGGTGCGGGTGACGGCGCTCATGTTTTGGGTATAGAAAATGTTTTCCAAAACAACGGTCAGATAGCGGGTGCGGTCGGCGGAAATCCGCATGATTTTTTCGAGCCGTTCCGGGGTGACATGATTCGATAATAATTCGATTTTTGTTTTCAGATCCATAAGTGTTTTAATTCTGCTCCGAGCCCTTCAGTGAGGGGACTTCCATTTCCGCCTGCCTGACATGTGTGAAATAGGCGGTCAGCTCCAATTGCCGGTGGCGCGGTGCCAGTATAAACAAAATATCTTCTTTTTTCAATTCCGTACCGCCGCGGGGGGGAATCATCTTATTTTTACGGATGATGACGGTAATCAGCATATCCTGTTCGAGGGGAAGTTCCGATATCTTTTTGCCGTCCAGGTCGGTGTTTTCGTCCAGCTGGACTTCGAACATATCGTATTCGGTTTCTTTCATGGTCAGCAGTTCAACCGAATACAGAGATTGCGGTTTCGGCGGAATCAGCAGCCGCAACTGTTTGCCGACGGCCGACAGGGTCGTTCCCTGCAAAAGGCAGGAGACGGCGACAACGAAAAAAACGATATTGAAAATTTCGGACGTTCCCCCGATATACGGTGATCCCGGTTCGAGGTAAAGTCCCGGATAGGTGGCCAGAACAATCGGAACGGCTCCTTTAACACCGCCCCAGGAAATCATGGTGCGTTCTTTCCAGTCGAATTTGAAAAAAGCGGTACAAATCCAAACGGTGAGGGGGCGGACGATAAAAATCAGACAAAAGGCGATAATCAGTCCTTCTTTCCAGACGCCGGCAAGCTGTTTCGGGTAGACGAGAATGCCGAGAAGAAGGAAGACGATGGTGTTGGAGAGGGTGGAAAGTCCCTCCATCATGAAGCTGAGTCCCCGTTTAAAGATAAAATTGCTGTTTCCCATCCAGTAGCCGGCAAAGAAAACCGCCATCATGGCGCTGACTTTCGCTTCCGTGCCGATGCCGTAAACCAGTAAAACGAGTGTGGTGCTTAAAACGTAGTAATAGCCTTTGTTGTCCGATTCCAGTTTGCGGAATAAATAGATGCCGACTTCCGACATCACGTAACCGAGCAGCATACCGCCGCCCATTTGCCAGATCAGCTCGGCGGCAAAGACGGCCGGATTGGCGGCGTGGCCGTTCATGATGTTGATCATCAGCACGGTGAGCAGAATGGCCATCGGGTCGTTGGCGGCCGACTCGATTTGCAGTGTGGATGCCGCCTTTTCCCGAATCGGTTTCTGTTTAAGGATAGCGGTGACGGCGGCCGCATCGGTCGACGAGATAACGGATCCGATGAGAAGGGCTGTCGTAAAGTCGATACGCAAAATCAGGTGAATGAGAGCACCGAGTCCCAATGCGGTCAGCACTATACCGAATGTGGCCAGAGAAAGTGCGGGCCCGAAATGTTTGCGCAAAGCCGACCGTTTTGTTCCGAAGCCGCTGTCGAACAGAATGAAGGCCAGAGCCAGATTGGCAATGTTGCCGGCCCATTCGAGATCTTCTTTTGTACCGCCGAAATCAATCAGGTTCAGTCCGTCGCTGCCGACCAGCATTCCGATGGCAAGGAAAATCAGCAGTATCGGAAGCCCCAGTTTTCCTGTCAGTTTTGTCGAGAAAGTCCCCAGTAAAAATAAGACGGCGAGAGTCAGAATCATAATCCGCTCGGTTTCTCCGGTCTCAGTTTACGGCAGGCAGGTCGACATAAAATGTAGCGCCGCCTCCCTGCGGTGCCAGAAAGCGTATGTTTCCGTAGTGAAGGAAAACCGTCCGTTCGGCAACGCTCAGGCCCAGTCCGTCATGGTTGATTTTTGTCGTAAAGTAGGGCTGAAAAATGCGGTCCTGAATTTCGGGACCGATACCTTTTCCGTTGTCCTGGATAACGATACGCCAGTAACGGTTTTCGTTTTTGCGGATTCTGTCGATATCGCAGATAATCCGTCCCGTTTCTCCGATTGCATCCACCGCATTCTGAAGCAGCTGCACGAAAAGATTGATCAGCATGGAGGCGTCGCCCGATACCATATAATCTTCTCCGAGGTGTTCGGTTGCGATTGTGATTTGTTTGGATTCGGGTATGGATATTTTCCTCAGGGCTTCATTCAGGCAGGCTTTTAAATCGCAGGGTAACGGATTCTCGATTGTCTGTATATCCAGCGAGTTATAGAGAGAATTGATTTTATCCTGAAAGGAGACAAATTCCTGTTTGAAAGATTCCATACGGGACAGGTATTCCTGTTCGGTCATTTCATTTTTCTTCGCTTTTTCGATAGACCGGCTAATATCCCGAATCAGTTCATCGGCTTTGCCGCTCAGATTGTTTTTCAGAATAAGAGCGAATTCGGACCATGACTGCATTTTGGCCGTTTCGTATTTTTCTTCGTTCTTCCGTTCGACTGTCGAGAGCATGGTATTGAAGCTGTCAATAATTTTATTAAAATCCTGATTTTCCTTCTCGATAATTCTGACGGACAGGTCTCCCTCCATAATACTTTTGGAGGCGTTTTCGATGGCCAGAATGGGGCGGGTAATGCTCTCCGAAATAAAAATAGCCAAAAAGATGATCACCAGAAGCAGCGGAAAGGAGATAATGGCCAGAATCATAATAAAGTAAATAATAATGTTGTTTTTGTAAAAATCAAGTTCGACATAATAGGTGTGCAGGTTGGAGAGCGGTCCGGCAACGTTAATCAGGTGATTGGAGAGCGACGCGGTCAGGACGGCCGAATAGACAATGCCGTTATAGGAAAACGGTCTGTTATAGCGGATAAGTGTTTCGTTGCCCATATTGACCCGGGCGAGCATACCCTCTGCCGGCAGAGAAGATCCCTCGTAGTCAAACCGGCTGTCACCGAGAGAGTGAATCAGTTTGTTTTTGCGGTAAATCTGGATTGATTTGACGGAAGGGTTGGCAAATGAAATTTCACCCCAGGCTGCTTCCGGGTTTGTAAAAACGGTCCTGAGATCGGAAATCAGATACGAGTTTTCGCAAAAACTTTGAAATTCGACCACTTCTTTGCGGTACGATTCGAAAATCTGATTGCTGCTTTCCTGCAGAGTCGGAATTGTTTCGTCGGGCAGCCATGTTTTGGCTGTTTTCTGAATAAAAATCAGGGTCAGACCGGTTTGCGGTAAGACAATCAGGAAAATAAGGACGATGAATCCGGTAACGATTTTTGCCTTGTACCGCTGCCCGGAGTTGCCGCGGCGGGCTTCCGCAAAAATCTGCAGCATTTTTCCCGCAATGATGCCGAGAAATGTCAGCGGAACCAGAACGGAAAAGAGAACCAGTGCCGGTGCGATTTTTTGGGCATAGTCGAGACCGGAAAGCAGTTTCCCGACCAGCATATAAATCAGAGCTATAAAAAGCAGGTAGCTGACAGAGAGCGTAATTAAGCTGAGTTTTGAAGAACCTTTGATGCGATCACTCATGGTTTTCGAATTTTGAATCGAAGAGAGCCGTCATAGCATCTGCGGCAGCTTCTTCATCTTCTCCTTCCGCAATAATCTGAAGCGGTGTTTTGTAAGTCGCTCCGAGGGTGAGGATAATCATAATGGAACGTGCATTGATTTGCAAATCATCCTTTTTTAAAAAGATTTGCGATTTGAAACGGTTGGCCGTATCGACAATCATCGTGGCGGGGCGGGCATGAATACCGGCCCGGTTTAAAACGACCACATTTCGCACTGTCATATTTTACTCCTTAAAACTGATCTTCGTTTCTAAAATATAAATCCCGGGTTCGCTTGTTCTCGAGCCATTCGAGCATATTCTCGTTGAATTCGCGAGCCGCATTATATCCCAATTTTTTTAACCGTTCGTTCATGGCCGCGATTTCGACCAGGATCGGAATATTTCGCCCCGATTTAACGGGCAGTTCGATAAACGGTGTATCAATTCCCAAATAGCTTTTTTTGATATCCTGGGCGCCGAAACGGTCGTAATTCTTTTGGGCATCCCATTCTTCCAAATGAATAATCAGTTGGATCTGCTTTTTTTCGCGGATTGCCCCGACGCCGAACAGGTGGTTGACGTTTAAAATCCCCAGTCCGCGAACTTCCAAATGGTGCCGGGTGACTTCGTTGGCTCCCGTTCCCATCAGAATTTCCCCGCTGAGAGCAAAAAGTTTGACCGCATCATCGGCAATCAGCCGATGTCCCCGTGTAATCAGTTCCAGTGCGGTTTCGCTTTTTCCGATGCCGCTGTCTCCCTGAAGCAGGACGCCGATACCGAAAACCTCGATCAGCGTGGCATGGATAATTTCCGACGGGGCGAAATAGTCTCCCAAAACGGTAATAATCCGCAACGCAAATTCCGAAGAGGACAATTCCGTCTTTAAAATCGGAATATTATGTTTTTCTCCGACTTCGATAACGGCCGTATCGTCGTCGTATTCCGATGTAATGATACAGCACGGAATCGGAAACCGGAACAGTTTTTCCAATGAATCGATACACTGTTCCCGGCTTAATTGTTTCAGATAGGCCAGCTCGCCGCGACCGAAGATTTGAATCCGGTCGTGGGCAAACTGGTCAAAGAAGCCGCTGAGCGCCAGTCCGGGCCGGTTGACATACGAGGTCCCGATTTCCCGGGAAAGACCTTTTCGTCCGGCAACTACAGTCAGTTTCAAATCTTTATTGGACTTGCAGTTCAGTCCCAATAAGTCGAGAACAGTTAATGTGTTCATGTTTTATTCTATAATATTTATTTGTGTTCGGCAATCTTTTCTTTTTCTTTTTTTATTTTCTTCACCGTCTTGTCGACTGCCTGGCTGACGGCTTTGTACAGTTTTGATGAGCCGCATTCGAAATGAGCATTCCCGCCCCATTTTGTGTGGGTATCGATTTTGACAGTGTAACCGCTTTTTTCGTGAAGAACATTCATTTTGAAATCGGTGATGTCTTCTTTCAGAAATTCGAGTTTCTGAAGCTTTTTGTTGATGAACTCCTGTGCCGAATTACTCAGCTCGTAATGAATTCCCTGAATGAATCGTTCCATAGTTTCCTCCGGAAAATGGTGTTTTTATTTGAGAACGGTATTTACAGACGGTTCGTCTGTGAATATCGATTCCCTGCAGTTTGAGAAGGCGGCTCAGCTGGGTGTCGTTGAGATTGCCGTGTTTGCGCAGCAGTTCGCCGATGACGGCCGTAATCTCTTCCCGGCTGCGGTTGCCCGTGCCGCTGCGGTCGAAGAAGGAAGTCAGCGGTATCGTTGAGGTACGGATAACGGCGCCGGTTTCTTCGTCTTTGATTTTGATTGCAATGATTTTATTTTTGAGAAGCCGCGACAGTTTCGGCCGGTCGGTTCCGACGGCTTCGGCAATTTCCGCCTGTGTGACACGGGTTTTTTGCGTTTCGCCTTCGACAACAAACGCAAACTGCCGCCGGATAACGGCAGCAACGGCCGATTTTAACAGCCGGCAGCGTTCTTCGAGCGCATACAAAACAGCTTCTGCCGTTCGCCGTTCCGATGCCTCTTCTCCGTTTTCGGGAGAATCCGACAACCGCAATGTCTGCAGCAGCCGGTCTGCCGGAACGGAAACCGATACGGAATCTTTTCCGCAGATGACGGCCGTCGCATCGGGAAGCGGATCGCCGGTCTGTTCGAATCCGCTGCCCGGCGGTTGAGGCACCGGTAACCGGCCGATTTCCGCAACCGTATCGGCGCCGAACTCTTCGTTCAAAAGCGACGGAATGAGATTCCAGTCGGCGCCGCTTTCGGTAAGAGCAAACAGTTTTTCGTAAAAGCAGACCGCTTCGGGCGGATAGTCCGGATTGTCGGCAGCAATGACCGCCGCCGATTCGAATCGGTTTTTGACCGCCGCGCCGGGGGGATCGAGACGGCGGATCACCGCGGTTAACCTGTCCAGAATTGCGGCATTTTGAGGCTGCCGTTTTTTTTCGCTCTCCAGAAAGGTTTCTCCGGTTTCGGCATCGCGGATCCAGTAACCGTTGGCATCGAGACCGCTGATTAAGAGTTCGCCGAGTTCCGTTTCCTGCGGCGTCAAACGCTCAAGCCGCAGCTGTTCGGTCAGTGTCGATTTTAATGTGGAGTTTGCCGACGCCGTCGATTCGAGGATGTCGGTGACGGATCGGTTGTCGACGGGCGGATTTGCCGTTTGCCGCGTCGGATTCGGGATATCGGATCGGAACCGCGGATAAAGAACGGCATCGACGGGATTTTTATCCGCAGAGCGGGAGAGGTAGCGGTTGGATTCCGTAAATTGAATCAGAAAATCTTCCAGTTCGTTTCCCGATGCAGAGAAAAGCTGTTCCCTCAGCTTCAGAACAGTCATCATCCCCGGTATTTGTTTCAGAACCGTTTTTTGCGACTGACGTTGGGTCATTTTTATTGTTGAATCCCAGGCGGTCAAGATACCCTCCGTAGAATTATTATCTCACGGAGATTCCGATAAGTCAATTTTTTTTCTTACATGCGGAAGTTTTCGCCGAGATAGATTTTTCGGGCCATTTCGTTTTCGAGGATATCCGATTTATTGCCGTTGACCAGAATATCGCCGAGGTGGATAATATAGGCCCGGTCGGTAATTTCCAGTGTATCACGGACATTGTGGTCGGTAATCAGAATTCCGATGCCTTTTTCGGCCAGTTCCGAAATAATGCCTTTGATTTCCGAAACGGCAATCGGGTCGATTCCGGCAAACGGTTCGTCCAACAGCAGGAATTTCGGTTCGATGGCGAGAGATCGGGCGATTTCCGTCCGGCGCCGTTCTCCGCCCGAGAGTGTATACGCTTTTTGCGACCGCAGACGGGTGATTTTCAGTTCTTCCAAAAGGAATTCGAGTTTATCCTTTTTTTCCGCTTTGTTCAGATCGTTACGGGTTTCGAGAATGGCCCAGATATTCTGTTCGACAGTCAGCTGTTTGAAAACCGATGCTTCCTGAGGCAGATAGGCAATCCCCCGTCGGGCCCGTTTGTACATCGGTTCATTGGAAATATTGGTGCTGTTCAGATAGATGTGTCCCGAAGTCGGTTTGATAAATCCGACAATCATATAAAAGATTGTGGTTTTTCCGGCGCCGTTGGGACCGAGCAGTCCGACAACTTCTCCTTCCTGCATGCCGAACGAGACTTTCTGTACGGCTACTTTTTTTCCGAAGGTTTTTCTTAAGTTTTCAACGCCCAAAACCGATCTCATTCTGCTTCTTCCTGTTGGATGGTTCCGCGCACGCGTCCTTCCAGTTTAATTTCGTCCGTATCGATATTGATGATAATACGGGTGGCCCGGTATTCGTCTCCGTCTTTGATGACGTAAGGAGAACTGGAGAGTTCCAGCTCTTTGGTTTTCCGGTTATAAACAGCCGCCTCGCTGCGGCAGACGATATTGTCTTTGATAATACGGACTCCGATTTGTATAATCGTGGTTTCCGATTCCTGCGAGTCTTCCAGAAAATTTCCTTTGACAACCAGATTGTTTTTTTTGTCTACCATTTCCGCGTATTCCTCGATGCGGCTGATTTTCTTTTCCCGGTCAAAAAACAGTTTTTCGCATTTGAGGTAGATGCCCTGTTTGGAATCACGGACACGCACCTGTCCCGAACAGACCGCATAACGGAAATTCTCTCCGAACAGTTCGATGCGGTTGGCATTGATCAGTGTTTCTCCGGAAACAATACGGGCGTTTCCTTCCAAAACGGTAAATTCTTTTCCTTTGCTCAGTTCGATGGAAGTTTTGTTGCTGCTGAATTCGAATTTATCGGCTTTTTCTTTTTTGTTTTTCTCATCGGCGGCAAAAGCGGAAAAAGAGAACAGCAGCAGAAAAAGAATCGCGGACAGGCGCCGTTCAGTCATCAATGACCTCCTTTGTCGGAATTTCTTCCGGAGTGCGCGCCGCAGCGGCAGAGTCGTCTTCTTCTTTTGCGTTCGGATCGGAAATGTATTGCCCGTAAACGCCGTTTCTGAATTCGGCTTTATTTTTTCCCGAATCGAGATAAAAGCCTTTGCCGGCAAAAAAGGTGCCGTCCTTTTTTGTAATTTTTATCTCGTCTGTAATATTTCCCGATAAAACGCGGTCTTTATCCTGCCATAAAAGGTAATTGCCTTCGATTCGTACTTTTTCTTTTTCGGAATAAATGTCAATGTTTTCCGTTATTTCGACATTGCCGGAGTTGTTGTAACGGACGGCCTTTCCGGCGGATCCGCTGGCCGAGAGAGCTTCTTTATTGTCATACTGTTCGAATCTCATCGAGTGGACAACAATCTGGTTTTTTTCGTTGGTATCGAACATTTCCGCGGATTCGGCTTCGGCGTGATAGCGGAGTTTGCCGCGTGCGACATCGTTGTATTCCATTTCGTAAATGCGGATTCCGGGAATCGAATCGTAAAGAGCGTTCAATTCGTCATCCGACATTGTTCGGACTTTACACGAGAAGAGCGGAAAAAAAATCATCAAAACAGCAATAAAGCGCACAATTCAGTATATCAAATCCGTTCCTTTCCGACAACAACCTTTTCAAAATCTTTTCGGGCTGTTGCCTATTTGATTTTTATCGTTTAAAATGGGGTGTGAATATCAATTGGTTCCCCGGTCACATGAAAAAGACCGCCGATTTGCTGAATACGAATATTGCATTGGTGGATTTGTCCGTTGTGGTTTTGGATTCCCGAGTGCCGTTGTCAAGTCTGAACCCGCTTGTGGAAAAAATAATCTGCCGGAAACCGGTTCTTTATCTGTTGAATAAGGCCGATCTGGCCGACGAATCCCAGACGCGTCTTTGGGCAGCCTGGTTAAAAGGGAAGAAAAACGGAAATGTCATCATCTGTTCGGCGGTGCAACCTGCCGAATCTGTCCGGATTACGAATGCCTGTTTCTCGCTTTGCCCCGAAGCCAAAACAGGTCGCCGCGGTGTGCGTGTACTGATAACGGGGATTCCCAATGCGGGAAAATCGACCCTGATTAATACATTGTGCGGTGAATCCAAGGCCAAAACAGGCGACCGGCCGGCCGTAACGACAAAACTGCAGAAAATTTTGACACGGGGCGGTTTGGATTTATATGATACACCCGGAATTTTGTGGCATAAATTCGAAGATCAGACTGCAGCCTGCCGTTTGGCTGCGACAGGTGCCATTCGGGAAGAGATTTTGAATTTACCCGATATTGCCCTGTTTTCCATCGGTTTTCTTCGGCAGTATTACGGAAAGGCGCTGGCCGACCGGTTTTCGCTGGGTGACGTCGTCAGTGAAGATCCCGTCGCTGTTTTGGAGGCGGTCGCCCGTAAACGCGGCTGTATCGGCAAAGGCGGGGCGGTTGACTGGGATAAAGCGGCGGCCGTCTTTTTACGCGAAATGCGGGCCGGTAAACTCGGTCGGCTGACTTTTGACCGCTGGGAGGAGTTCGCCGCCGCGGAAGCGGTCCGCACCGCCGGCGAAGCCGCTGCCGAAAACGGCAACGCGGACAGCGGCAGTTTGTCCGGTGGCGGAACAGTGCAGACGAAGCCGGCTGCCGGCAACGGAGCTTCGGATGGCGTTTGAAGTGACGGTTGTGATTCCGCATTACGAACGGGAGGAGCTGCTGGCGCAGGCGTTGGAGTCGGTGGTCCGGCAGACGGAGCCGCCTGCCGAAATCATCGTTGCCGACGACGGCAGCCGGCGGCCGCCCGAGGCGGTCTGCCGCCGCTTCGGCGCACGGCTGCTGACAACGGCACATACCGGTAAACCCGGTGCGGTGCGCAATCGCGGGGCGGAGGCTGCGGGAACGCGGTGGGTGGCTTTTTTGGATTCCGATGATTTATGGCTGCCCGACAAGCTCCGTAATCAACGGTTGCTGCTGGAATCGCATCCCGATATAACACTGTGTCACACGAAGGAGATTTGGCAGCGCGGAACCCAAATCGTGAGTCAGAAAAAACAAAAACATCGTCACGAGGGTGACTTGTTTGAGGATGCGCTGAAAAAATGTATCATAGGACCGTCTACCGTTCTTCTCGATAAAACGGTCTTCGACAGTCTCGGAGGTTTTGACGAAACTCTGGAAATTGCCGAGGATTACGAGTTTTGGCTGCGGTGGACAGCCCGGTTTCCGGTGGTTTACTGTGCCGAACCGTCGGTTATCAAACGGGCCGGCGGGTGGCCGCAGCTTTCGGAAAAATACGGGCAAATCGAAATTTTCCGCATCGAAGCTCTGTTGCGGATTTTGGATAAAAATGTTCTCGACTCCCGGCATCGGACGGAAGTACTGCAGGAGGCTGAACGGAAAATCGGAATTTACTGTCACGGCTGCCGTAAACGCGGGCGAACGGATGAAGCCCTTCGCATGGAACAGTTGTGGAGAGCAGCAAATAAAGGAGAAGAAAAATGAAAGCAAAACGTTTATCGTTTTTTTTCGGTACGGTTATATTGTGTTGCACGATGCTTTCTTTTCAGGTTGTGAAACCGACCGCGCCGCTTTTTTTCGGACTCTGGTCGGATACCGAATCGCTGACCGATTTACAGAAAACATCATTGGAAAAAATCATTAAACAGACGATTGAGGTTCAGAGCGGCCTCTCTCTGAAAAACGAAAAAGCAGATGTCAGGATGCCGGCTTCTCTCAAGGATGTAAAAAAAAGTTTATACGAGACTTTGAAAAAAGAAAAAGTTCGTTACGGGCTTTTCGGCTGGCTGGAGACGGGAGAAAAAACGTCCCGCCTGCGGATTTTTATTCTGGACAGCGATACGGAAACGGAAGCGGACGGTTTTTCCGATTACCGTTCCCGAACCGATATTTTTACTGCGGTGATGCCTGCTGTCGAAAATCTGATTGCCGGGTGGCAGACGACGGACAGCACGGAGGTGCCCTCATCGGCTTATGAGCCCAGAGAGTGGGTGAGGATTAACGGCGGATTTTTTAAAATGGGAGAAAATTATCACCGGCCGGACAATCAGCCGCAACACGAGGTTTATGTCGATGATTTCTGGATGGACCCTTATGAAGTAACCGTTAAGGAATTCCGTGAATTTGTTGCGGAAACCGGATACTACATGGGGAAGGGGGCTTTCATTTATAATGATCAGATGCGAATGGTGTTTGACAAAGAACTGAACTTCGAAAGTCCGGGGTATCAAATTGCGGACAGACAGCCTGTTTCCTGCGTCAGTTGGATAGATGCCCTTCATTACTGCAACTGGAAAAGTACCAAACGCGGACTGACGCCCTGTTACGAAATTAGCGATACCGGAGTGCGCTGGATTCGGGATGCCGACGGCTATCGGCTTCCGACAGAAGCGGAATGGGAATATGCCGCGTCCGGGGGGCAGCTGGAGCGTAAAGAGGTGTTTTCCGGGTCGGACTACATCGGTTCGGTTGCGGTTCATTCCGCAAACAGCAGCGGATCTCCGGCTACGGTCGGCAGTCTGAAGCCGAACCGATTGGGGCTTTATGATATGAGCGGAAATGTTTTTGAGTGGTGTTGGGATATTTACAGTGAAACATTTTACAGTGATTCGCTATTGTCTCAAAATCCGACCGGACCGGCTAAAGGAAATTTTCGTGTTTACCGCGGCGGTTCATGGCTGAGTCCGCCGATGATCTGTCTTGTTTTTAACCGTTTGTCCAATAATCCGCAGTTGCGTTCCAATTTGGTCGGATTCCGTCTGGCGAGAACCGGACCGGCGGCCGGATTTGATGTTTCCCGGTAAGAAAAATCAGCAATTAAAGTAAATTTTTATCCTGCCGATAAAATTAAAGAGGAATACTGATATGAAGAAAGGTGTATTGACTTTACTTTTGGTCGGATTAAGTGTTTCCGCTTTTTCCGATTATTACATCTGTTACGGTTCGTTCGGATATCGGGAGAATGCGTTTGCCGAAGTTTCCGCGTTAAAAGGGGTCGGAATTGAGGCATCGGTCGGTCGGTTTGATGTTTCGGGAAAAACCTTGTATCGCGTGATACATCCGAAAGGGTATGCCGACCGCGATTCCGCCAAGTGGAAGTTAAAATATATTCTGGCCGGTTTGGATCGCGAATATCCGAATCAAAACGCTTTTTGGGTGTTCGAAAGCGTCGGATCCCCGGATTTTGTTGCCAATGGTCCGGTTGAAAAAGAAACGGCAGCCGAAGAAACGGCAGTCGAAGAAACGGCAGTCGAAGAAACGGCAGTCGAAGAAACGGCAGCCGAAGAAACGGCAGTCGAAGAAACGGCAGTCGAAGAAACGACAACCGAAGAAACGACAACCGAAGAAACGGCAACCGAAGAAACGGCAACCGAAGAAACGGCAACCGAAGAAACGGCAGTCGAAGAAACGGCAACCGAAGAAACGGCAACCGAAGAAACGGCAACCGAAGAAACGGCAACCGAAGAAACGGCAGTCGAAGAAACGGCAGTCGAAGAAACGGCAGTCGAAGAAACGGCAGTCGAAGAAACGGCAGTCGAAGAAACGGCAGTCGAAGAAACGGCAGTCGAAGAAGCTGCAGTCGAAGAAGCTGCAGTCGAAGAAGCTGCAGTCGAAGAAACGGCAGTCGAAGAAACGGCAGTCGAAGAAACGGCAGTCGAAGAAACGGCAGTCGAAGAAACGGCAGTCGAAGAAACGGCAGTCGAAGAAACGGCAGTCGAAGATGTTGTCAAACCGGCTGTCGAAAATCCGACCGGTGAAACGGTTGTTTCGAAGCAGGATAAAGAAACGATACTTTTCTCGTTAAAGGATCAGTCTGTTTCCAAAACACTTTTTGATGCTCCGGCCGATGTCTATGCGGTGATTTCCCCGGAACTGACGGACGGACGGGAAGCTGTTTCTTTTACCGTTAATTTGTACCGGGACAAACAGCGTATAGCCTCAAAAACAGGTGATTTGATTTCCGATTTAAATTTTTTCAGTATTGACGGAGCATTCCCCGAAGCGGCGATGAATGATGTTTCTCGGACATGCGAGTATACCGTCGAGTTGATTTTGCAGGGAGAGGTATTGGCGGAAAGTTCGTTTCTGTACTTTAACGACTGATCTCCCAGTTGTAAACGGAGAGAATTTCGTACGATCCGGTAGCCATGTCCGAATGGACAACATTGTGTGCCGCGTCGTATACTTTCATTTCAATGGTAAAAATCGATTCTTCGTCCATCTGGACGATAACATACCAGTTGCCGCTCAGATTTTTGATGTGGTATTTGGTATCCATAACACCGCCCGAAAAAGAGGGTGGTGTTTTGTTTTCGATAATTTTGTTTTTATCGATAATGATTTTCCGGTTGTCGGAATCCTGATAAATAATTTCCGAAATATTGGTTAAAACAGGTACGGGCCCGGCATCGGTTTTCATGGAGATTTCCACCGAAAACTGGGGGTCTCCTTCCGGTGAAAGAAAATCATTCCCCAGTTCCGGGCTGTGAAGTTTTCGTTTTAATTCGATTTTTACCGTTGTTGTTTTTTCATCATAGACCAGTGCATCTTCGGTTGCTTTCTCGTATCCGTCCAGTTCGGCGACAACCCGAAATTTCCCGACTCCGATCATATCGATTCGCAACGGTGCATTACCGGCATAGGCCAATCCGTTCTGAAACCGCGGATCCTGGGTCTTCAGGCTGTCCTGTCCGTCGGGGGCTTTGATGCCGCCGTCGTCCAGATATTGGAGATAAATACGGGCTCCCGCAGGTACGGTCTGAACTTCGATATTACCGGCACTCCAACCCGAAAGAGAAAGAATCAGAAACAGAATTAAGCAGGCATATTTCCGCATTACGTTTATTATAATCGCGGTTTCTCTCTATTGCAATAGTTTTTAAGGGATATTTGTTTTTTGCCGCCGTTCCGCTAAAATGAAAAGATTGACAAACAGAGAATTCCCGTCTAAAATCGCCGATAGGGGAGTTGTTTGCGTGAAAAGAAAGTTTTTTTTGATACTGCTGTTATGGATTGCCGCTTCGGTCTGGGCCCGGGAACGGGTATGTTTCGGTGTATTCCTGAATGAGGAGTTTGCCGTCCTGCTGGCAGACACTTTGGAGAAGAACGGAATTCCGTCGGACATTCTTCTGAAAGAACAGTATTCGGGATCGACATATCTGTATGTTGTCAGTCGGGACATTTACGAAGAATCGGATCAAATTCGGAAACGGATAGCCGACCTCGAAAATACGGAAATAATCGGAAATCTGAATTTGGGGCCTTTAACGGCGGTTCAAATCGATAACCCGGTTTTTTTGGCGCGAAACGGGGCGGAGCCCGTCGGTGAAGCCGATACAGAAAAACAGATTTCTGCCCGGGAAGCGGACAAAAACCGTTTCCCTTTGACACCGGAAACGCCGTACTCGGTTTTTCTGGAGCGGTATAAGGAAGAGATTCAGGCCGAAAAGGCGCAAATCCAGCTGAAGGAAAAAGAAATCGAATCCTATATTGTCAAAAAATATGATGAGGAAACGCTCCTCAGTTTTGATTTGCATTCGGGAGCTTTCGCCTCGGAGAATGAAGCCGAAGCCTATCGCGAAAAGCTGGAGACGAAGGGTGTGGTATCGAAAGGTGTTCATCATCTGGATGAATTTCGGGAACAGACGGAAGACTTCGACCGGCTGACGGATGAGCAGGAAGTGGTTCATTTTGTCGAACACTACGGGATTCCGGAAGAACTGTCGCCGGTTATTCTCGAGCAGCTGAATTATTTCCCGATTCATTCGGATTATTCGCTGACATCTCTCGAACTTTTTGATATCGATAACATCAGTCAAATTTCCTATTCCGTCGATTCGGGGAAAATTCGGGAAATAATGCCGCATTTGGATCGAATCGGGTTGCGGAATGCCTGTTCTTTTGCGGTTTACGAAAATCCGCTTTTCGACAGAAAAATTCTTGTGACAATTTTCTCCGGGAACGAGCCGGTTTCGGAACCGTTTTCTTTTGAAAAAGATTCGCAGTCTCCCGTTTTGTTCAGAGGAGACTACGGACATCTGGAATTTTACCGGAATTCGGAAACGGATTTGGTCGGGATTTCGGGAGACCGGAAACATTTGTTCTATCTGTCAGCCGAATCCTTTTCCGAGGAAGAATGGCAGGATTTTATTAATCGGTCATGGAAAGGCGGTGACCGGTTTGTTTATCCGGAAATCAGAAAAACATTATTTATCCTGCCGAAAACAAAAGCGGAAGACAGAAAGTTTCTTTCCTTTTCTCTGAAACGGGTGGAAATCGATTATGCCGAAGAGCGGGGTAATGCGGTTTGGGCAAAACAGATTGTCGGTCATTGGGATGCTTCCTGCCTGTTTGATATTCGCGGAGCTATGACGGGAATTTCTTTCTTTAATCTTGATTATGAATTGAATGCCGAAAAAGTCCATTCGCTTTTTATGGAAGAACATCGCAAAGATGTGCTAAATTGGGGGTGGGATATCAGTGAAGAAAAGCAGGTAAACGAACGTACCGGATGGTTTTTGGAAAACGATGAATGTAACGAGTTGAGTTTTTCTTTCAAACCCTATATTATTGCGGTAGGATCCGGCCGGCAGGGTGCAATGATTGATTACAGTGAAATTCTGCAACTGGTGCGGGATTTACAGATATGGGAGAATCGGCAGTGAAAATCAGCGATGAAGACAGAGCCGTCATTTTGTTTTCCTGTCCCGACAGACGGGGAATCGTAACGGAAGTTTCGCATTTTGTGAGTACCTATAACGGAAATATTATTCATTCCAGTCAGCATAAAGACGAAGATGAGGGAATTTTTTTCATGAGAATCGAATGGTCTCTGACCGATTTTGCGATTCCGAAAGAGAAAATCCGTTCCGCTTTCGAGCCGATTGCGATTAAGTACGGAATGAATTGGGAACTGAAATTCGGAAACGAACGGGCGCGGGTTGTTATCTTTGTTTCCAAGTTTGATCACTGTTTGTACGAGCTGCTGATTCGCAATAAAGAAGGCGAATTGCCGTGCGATGTCGTGCAGATTATCAGCAATCACGAAGATGCCCGGGAGATTGCCGATTACTTTAAAATTCCGTTTGCCTGTTTTCCGATGACAGCCGACACAAAGGCGGAGACGGAGGCCCGTGAATTTGAGCTGATGGATGAAAAAGGAGTCGATCTGATTGTGTTGGCCCGTTACATGCAGGTTCTCAGTCCGGATTTTGTCAACCGTTACCGTAATAAAATCATCAATATTCATCATTCGTTTCTGCCTGCTTTTATCGGAGCCAAACCGTATCATCAGGCGTATAAACGGGGGGTCAAACTGATCGGAGCGACCAGCCACTATGTAACGACCGATTTGGATGAGGGGCCGATTATCGAACAGGATGTCGAGCGAATTTCCCACCGAGATACGATTCAGGATTTGATTTTAAAAGGAAAAAATCTGGAAAAAGAGGTTCTGGCGCGGGCGGTTAAAAATCATTTGGAACACAAAGTTTTGACTTATTCCAACAAAACGGTTGTTTTCGATTACTGAAAATGACCGATATTGCTTCCGTTGTTGCGGTTCTGAAAGATAGCGGCTTTTGCGAGGCGGCGCCGTTGCGTTACAAAGGGGAAATAGCCGTTGTCGGGCTGTTTCCGTATGAAACGCAGGCGGCGGATTTACCCCGCGAATCGGCCGCGGCTTACATTGATGTTTTTGCCCGGAAAAATCATTACCGCGAAATGGTGTCCCGTTTGAAGGCGGCCGCGGTGCGGTTGCGGGAAGGCAGCGGCCTGAGCCGGGACGGGATCCGGATTTTTGTCAACTCGCAGCTTCCGGAAAAAGAGATGGCGGTTGCCGCGGGACTCGGGTTTTGCGGAAAATCGACGCTGCTGATTTCACCGGCAGCGGGGGTGAATACTCTTATCGGCGGTCTGCTGTTTTCGCATGCGGCCGAAGAGCGGCTGTTTGCGGCTGCCGAACGCGGTGCGCTGCCGGAGACCGTGCAGCCGCTGCGGGCGCCGGCGCGCGGTTGCGGCGCCTGTAGTGCCTGTATCGACGCCTGTCCCGTCGGAGCCCTTTCCGAAAAGGGGCTTGACCGCAGCCGCTGTCTGCAAAGTCTGGCTTCGCGGGCCGGGCGGGTGCCGGAAGAACTGCTTTCCCGGTGGGATATTCTTTACGGCTGTTCGCGCTGCCGCGACGTCTGTCCTTATAACCGGTTTAACCGTCCCGGGCCGGTTCACTGCCGCGGCGAAATCGATCCGAAAGCGACTTTGGGCGACTGGCTGCGGATGGCTGCCGAAGGCGAAGAAGTGCTTGCGAATTATCTGAAAAAAACGGCACTGGCAATGGGGTGGATTGATAAACGGGCGCTGATTCGCAATGCCGTGATTTTATGCCGCCGCGCGGGTCTTTATTCCGAGGAGGCCGCTCGGGTTTGCGCCGTTTACGAAAATGAATTTTCCGAACTCTCTTCCGTTGACATTCCTCCATTTTTAGAATATTCTGAAAAAGATGGGGTCAAAAATGGACGCACTGGCAATTGAATTAAACGAAACACTGAAAGGATCGATCGCGGACAGCTTTCTTTCCGATTACGGAAGAAGAATGTATTTCCCGATTTACGGTATTGTCGAACAGTCGGCACAGGCCGGTAAAGAGGCGAAACTCTTCAACGCCACGACAGGAATGGCTGTGCACAATAAAAAGCCGATTATGGTTCCTTTTATTCGCAAACAGTTTACGCATTTAACCGAAGCGCAGATTGTTTCTTATGCCAATTCATACGGCGAAGCGGAATTACGGACTCTCTGGAAAGAGGAAATTTACCGCAAAAATCCGTCCCTGAACCGATGTCCGATTTCTCTGCCGGTTGTCGTTCCCGGTTTGACCGGAGGTGTTTCGCAGGCGGCTTCGCTGTTTGTCGATGCGAAAGAAAAAGTCGTCTGCAGCGATCTTTACTGGGAAAATTACGATATGATTCTTTCGGGAATGAGAGATGCGGAATTGGTCTTTTTCCCGTTTTACACCAAAGACGGCGGTTTCAATATCGATGCACTTTGCGACGCGATTATCGCCAATGCGGAAGAGAAACACGTATCGGTGATTTTGAATTTCCCGAATAATCCGACCGGATACACAATGCTTAAGAACGAGGCTGAAGAACTGAAAAAGCGGATTTTCAACCTGGCAGAACAGGGCTGGAAAATGAATTTCATTATCGATGACGCTTATTTCGGTCTTTTTTATGAGGACGATATTTATAAAGAATCTCTGTTTTCGATTTTCGCCGACCTTCACAAAAATGTAATGGCAATCAAAATCGACGGAGCGACAAAAGAGCATTTTGTTTGGGGGTTCCGTGTCGGATTTGTGACATACGCCTCAAAAGGGTTAAATGAATCGCAGATGAAGGCATTGGAGATGAAGACAGCCGGCAGTGTACGTGCTTCCGTTTCCAACTGTTCCAAAACGGCGCAGTCGATTTTAATCGAAGCTTTGAAAGACGGTGATTACGAGAATGACCGTAAAAGTTATGACGGTATTCTTGAAGCCCGTTACCGGAAAGTCAAAGCGGCTGTCGAAAATTATAAGGGGAACCGGCTGAAAGCTTTGCCGTTTAATTCCGGTTATTTTATGTGTTTTGAGGTTGACGGCAATGCGGAGCAGTTGCGCCAAAAACTGTTGAAAGAGTTTGCCGTCGGTACCATTTCGGTGAAAGACCGCTATCTGCGTGTGGCTTTCAGTGCTGTCGATTTGGAAGGTATCGACGAGCTTTATGCAAAAATCTTCGAGGCGGCCGAAACGCTGTAACGGTCTGTTTATGCGAATCGGTTCGGGCATTTGTTTCCGGTGCCCGTATGACGAAAAAAGCGACCCGTACGGGTCGCTTTTTATTTTCGGTTTGTCGGCATCCGCTTTCAGAAATCGAATCCCATACCGAGTGTCAGACGCAGGTAAGAGTCGGAGGACGGTGTGTAAAGCATCGGTTGAAAATCGGCGAAAGCGTTAAAGGGCCCGCACTGACCGTAAAGGCCCAAAAGAGGTCCCAGGTCGCTACGCCATGTTTCGCGGCCGGATCCGGTTTCGCATCCGCTTTCGTAAAGATAAGCCAATCCGGCTTTGAATCCGGGACAGATGTCGTCGTTTGCTGTCGGAATGGTCATATCAAATCCGGCAAACAGGTCGACACGGATAAAGTCATCATAATAGGCCGTTCCGTCGAAAGAAACCAGGCTTTCCAGGTAAAGATCGGCGAAGACTCCTCCCGACAGTTTGTCGGTGAATTCATCAATAAATGAATAAGCAAAGGAGACTTCCGATGTGTTGTAAATATACCAGTCATCTGCCGAATGGAAAGCCATCATCGGATTGAAATATTCCGTGAACGAAAATCCGACAGGAATTTCTTCGGCGGAAACCTCGAATCCGAAATTAAAACCGAATCCGCCGTACATATAGTTGTCGCCGTCGGGAATCGTGTTGACTGCGGTTACAATTCCTCCGTCGAAAAACAGAGAGAATGTATCTGTCGGGTCATAAGTCAGTCCGACCAAACCGGTAATTTCGTTGGCGAGAACAGACTGCGATCCGTCCGGATTAAGAACCGTATTCAGCCAGTCGTATAATCCCCAGTAAATTCCGACTGTATCGGTTAAGGATTTGGAAAAAGTCAGATAGGCTTCGACATCAATATCGGTGAGCTGATGCCCCCATGTCGAATCGGTTTCATCCGATTTTCCGCTGTCGGTTTCGATAAATGTCGATACACCGTATTCGGCTTCAATCGGCGAATCTTCGATGACGGCTGCCGTTTCGGCTGTCTCGCCGACTTCCTGTGCTGTTACCGGAAACACGGTTCCGATAAAAAAAACAAATCCTGAAAAAAAAGAAAAAAATGTTTTTTTCAATAGTTGGTTACTCCTTTGGAGTTTTTATAAAGAATAAAGAGAAAAAAAACAATAGGTTTACAGTGAAATCTTTTAGGTAATATAAAATACTTGATTTTTTGATATTACAGTTGTAAGCTGAATATTAAGGAGTTATTATGCATCGTTATTTTTTAATTTTAAGTTTGACAGTCGCCGTGTTATTTTCATGCATTCAGCACCCGGTTTATTTGGAAAATGATTTGGTTCGCAAAATCGAACATTCCGGTGATACGTATACGGTGCACCTGGATGGCCGTAAATATGTCGATACGGTTGTTTTGGAAGAAGCTTATGATTCCGTTTGGGATTTTGAAATTGCCGCTAAAGTCGATAATCAATGGAAAACCGTTTACCGTCAGGATCGTATCGATAAGTACCGCATTTGCGTGCTTGACGGAACAGAGACGGATACTCTCAAGATTACGATTCTGAAAAAAGAAGGAAATGTCCGCATCAATAAAGTTTCCGCTTATGACAGCTCTTCTTTTTCCCGCAAAAGACCGATTGTTGTCAGTGAATATATGACAACCGAAAAGGGAAAGTTGGATAAAATTAAAGCGAGTCCCGATTACGCTAATCATTTTCGCGTGATTGATGACATTATTTTGATCGGAGAGGTTTTTTTGGACAAACAGGGAAAGATTCAATATAAAGAAGGAAAAGAGGATTTTATCAACGATCTTAAAATGATTCGTGAGATTAAACCGGAAATCAACATTATTGTTGATATTGATATTCATAAACAGACGGGAAAAGACGGAACGGAGACCAAAAATCTTCTCAATGCCAAAAGAAAAGAGATTGTAGCCGAAATGGTTGCTTTTGCCGATGAAACGAGAATTCAGGGAATTGATTTTGACTGGGAATATCCCCGAACACTTGCGGAATGGGGAGCCTATTCCGAATTAATCGTCGCTCTTCATGCGGAACTTGAAAAGAGTAACCGTTACATCACCGTTGCGTTGGCTCCGTGGGGCGGCAGTTTGAGCAGGGAAGCGTGTCGGGCAATTAAATACGTCAATCTGATGACGTACGATTTGTTTGATGACCGAGGCGAACACGCTTCTTTCTATAATACAACAGAGAAAAGTGTTGCCAAATTTTTGAGTATTACTCACTTTAAAAAAGAACAGCTCTTTTTGGGACTTTCTTTTTACGGAAGAACCGTTAATCAGTCTCCGAATGCATGGCCCGATTTCCGGTATGATTACGAACACGGGAAAACAATGGGTAAATGGGGAAATTACATATATGACTATCCGTATGAAGAAGACGGTGTGCGAAAAACATCTCACGGGTATGTAAACGGTTATGCCATGGCTCGGGATAAAACGGCGTATGCACTGTATTCGGATTTGGGCGGAATTATGATTTTCCGTTTTATTTGTGATGCACCGTATTCGTATGAATATTCACTTCACAAGGCTGTTGAAACGATGATTAATAAAAATAAATAAAAGAATCGAAAAGGAGTTGACAAAATTAGTTATAACTAATATATATAGTTAATGCTATTTAAAAAATAGCTCACCGATTTGGCTGCAGTACGTCAGAATGTTCTCCGTAAAAATTTCTGCCGACAGACGCAGCGGTCGCACGGTGCGGCCGAAAATCGGATAGCCGTTTCTCCTTTTTATCAACCCGCCGGCTCAGCCGGCGGGTTTTTTGTTCCGTAACCGAAACAAAAAAAGCCGTTCCTAAAGGAACGGCTTTGGATTTTTCAAACCGGCTCAGGCATTGTTCAGGCGGCTTTCCAGCGCAGCCAGTTCGTCTGCCAGTTCTTTCGGCAGTTTATCGCCGAATTTTTTGTAGTGTTCTTTAATGCCTTCGACTTCTTTTTTCCAGCCTTCGACATCGACACTTAACAGCTGTTTCATGTCATCCAGCGTTGTGTCTTTCATGCCGGAAATGTCGATATCTTCCGGATTCGGCATGTATCCGATAGCGGTCTGACGGGCTTCAATCGCATTATCACAGCGGTCGAAAATCCATTTCAGGACGCGGCTGTTGTCGCCGTATCCGGGCCACAGCCATTTACCTTCCGGAGTTTTGCGGAACCAGTTGACGTAGAAGATTTTCGGCAGTTTGGAAGCATCGGCGTTGGCGCCCAGCTTGACCCAGTGCTTGAAGTAATCACCCATGTTGTATCCGCAGAACGGCAGCATGGCAAACGGGTCGCGGCGGATGGTTCCGGCTTTGAGGTCCAGAGCGGCTGCCGTAATTTCGGAACCGATAATGGAAGCCATAAAAACACCGTGATTCCAGCTCATTGCTTCGTGAACAAGAGGAACAGTCGACGGACGGCGTCCTCCGAACAGGAATGCGGAAATAGGAACTCCGTTCGGATCTTCCCATTCGTCGGCAATCGCCGGGCAGTTGGAAGCTTTTGCGGTGAAGCGGGCATTCGGATGAGCCGCTTTTTCTGCGGAAGCTTTTGTCCAGACATTACCTTTCCAGTCGATCAGTTTTTCGCCCGGTTCGGTTTCCATACCTTCCCACCAGACATCACCGTCTTCGGTCAGAGCCACGTTGGTGAAAATGGTGTCTTTTTCGATGGAGTGCATGGCGTTCGGGTTAGAGCTCATGGATGTTCCGGGGGCAACGCCGAAGAATCCGGCTTCGGGGTTGATGGCGTAGAGACGTCCGTCTTTGCCGAACTTCATCCAGGCAATATCATCTCCGATGGTTTCGACTTTCCAGCCGGGGATGGTCGGAATCAGCATGGCCAGGTTTGTTTTTCCGCAGGCGGAGGGGAACGCACCCGTTACGTATTTGACTTCGCCTTTCGGGTTGGTCAGTTTCAGGATGAGCATGTGCTCGGCCAGCCAGCCTTCGTCGCGGGCCTGAACAGAAGCGATACGCAGAGCCAGACATTTTTTACCCAGCAACGCGTTTCCGCCGTAACCGGAACCGTACGACCAGATTTCGCGGGTTTCGGGGAAGTGTGCAATGTATTTCTTTTCAATCGGAGCGCAGGGCCAGACGCCGTTGTCGCTTTCGCCGGGAGCCAGCGGTTTGCCGACGGAGTGGATACACGGAACGAATTCTCCGTTATCGCCCAGGATTTCCAGAACACGTGTTCCGACACGGGTCATGGTGTGCATGTTAATAACAACGTAGGCGGAGTCGGTCAGCTCGATGCCGATTTTGGCAATAGCCGAACCGAGAGGTCCCATCGAGTAAGGGATAACATACATGATGCGTCCGTGCATACATCCTTTGTACAGCCCCATCATGGTTTTCTTCAGTTCTTTCGGATCGATCCAGTTGTTTGTGGGACCGGCATCTTCCTGTTTTTCGGAAGCAATATAGGTTCTGGCTTCGACACGGGCAACGTCGGAAACGTCGGAACGGAACAGCAGACTGTGCGGTCTTTTGGTTGCGCTCAGTCGGGTGGCCAAACCGCTTTCGACCATTTCATCGGCCAGACGGTCGTATTCGGCAGCTGTGCCGTCACACCAGTAAACGCCTTCCGGTTCGCAAACGGTTGCCCATTCGTCAACCCAGGCGAGCAGTTTTTTGTTGTTTGTTAAAGCCTTATTCAAGTACTTCACACTCATTTTAAACCCTCCAAAGGTAAATCTTCTTTGTTTTACTATAACAGATTTCCGTAATTTCTACAATAGAAGGAAAAGAAAAAGAGAGGGAAGGAGAGATGAAGATTTCAAGACAAAAGCGTTGCGATGTGATATAATGATCGCCGTGCGGGAACGGAAAGAATATCTGAGCGGACAGCTGATTACTTATCTCGGAAACAAACGGAATCTTCTCGGTTTTATTGTGGCGGCGGTCGAAGAAGTTCGGGTGAGGCTGGGGAAAGAGAAGATATCCGTTTTCGATCTCTTTTCGGGAAGCGGTATTGTCGCGCGTTGTCTGAAGCAGTTTGCGGAATCGATTGCCGTCAATGATCTGGAGCGGTATTCCGAGGTTATTAACCGCTGTTATTTGAGTAACGAAGACGAAGTGCCGATGCGGGACCTGAACGAAGCGTACCGGTGGCTGTGCGACGGACTCGGTGAGGAAAATCTGCGGGCCGGCTGGATTACGGAACTTTATTCACCGCGTAACGAAATGGCTGTCGACCGCGGCGAGCGTTGTTTTTATACACCGAGAAATGCACGGTATTTGGATACGGCGCGCCGGCGCATCGGAGAACTTCCCGAAGAATTTCAACCTTATTTTCTGGCTCCGCTGCTTGCCGAAGCTTCCGTTCATGCCAACACTTCGGGGGTTTTCAAAGGGTTTTACAAAAATCGCGAAACGGGAATCGGTCAGTACGGCGGCAGCGGCCGGAATGCGTTGTCCAGAATTCTCGGGGCGATAGAGGTAAAAATGCCGGTTTTCAGCCGTTTTTCGTGCCCGTTTCGGGTTTTTCGCGGCGATGCGACAGCCGTGGCGGCCGTTGCCGGGGAATTCGATTTGGCTTATATCGATCCGCCGTACAATCAGCATCCGTACGGAGCCAATTATTTCATGCTGAATCTGCTGACCGATTACAGGCGTCCGGAAAGTGTCAGTGCCGTTTCGGGGATTCCCCGGGACTGGAACCGTTCCGAATGGAACAGAAGAGGTCAGGCAGTCGAACAGATGAGGCATCTGGCAGAAGCGGTGGATGCGAAATTTCTTTTGATCTCCTTCAATTCGGAAGGGTTTATTTCGTTACCGGAAATGACAGCGTTGCTGGAACGTATCGGTTCGGTCAAAGTGGCGGAAACCGACTATAATGCTTTTCGCGGTTCGCGTAATCTGAAAGCAAGAAATCTTCATTTAAAGGAATATCTTTTTCTGGTGGAAAAGAAATAAAGGAGTATACAGTGCTTTTCGAGTATGAACTGAGAACGCCGAAAGAAGGATTTGTCGACATTACCGCTCAGGTTTCCGATGCGATAACAAAGTTTTGCCGCGGGACGGGGCAACAGGAGGCGGTGTGTCACGTCTTTTGTCCGCATACGACAGCCGGAATCACGGTGAACGAAAATGCCGATCCCGATGTCCGTCACGATCTTCTGATTGCATTGGATAAAGCCTTTCCCGACCGGCCCGAATTCCTTCATTCGGAAGGCAATTCGGCGGCACATGCCAAATCGTCATGTATAGGGGCCTCGGAGCTTTTGATTGTCTCCGGCGGGGCGCTGCTTTTGGGAACGTGGCAGGGAATTTATTTCTGCGAATTTGACGGTCCCCGCCGGCGGCGTTTTTTTGTCAGAATCGGGTAAAAAGGCGGGCTCCCGCAGGGAACCCGTTGCGTCCCTCATATCGGATCAGTAGTAATAATAGTCCGGTGTTGCGGCCAGTACAGCCGTTCCCAGAAAAATCAGCAGAAGAACGGCGATGTAAACGATAAAATATATAGCGGCCAGAACTTTAACAACCGTACTTGTACCGCCTTCCGCAGCCATACGCGACAATCGCGAAGCGGGATTATCCGTTTCGGCTTTGCATTCTTCGAGTTTTGTTTTATAACGGCGGTAAAGAACGTAGTTGATGCAGAGCCCCGCCGCAATTTGCAGAATCAGGTTGAACCCGGCCGGAATGACCGTGAAGAGTACCAGAAGCAAAATTCCTTCAATGTACGCCTTTCGGTACATCAGATGCCATCCGGTAAAAAAGAAAGCCGCCCAGTTCCATTTCATGGTAAAGCCGCCGTTGTTTCTTTCCATTGCCGAATATGCATTTTTGTAGTGCCCGTATGCATGAGTCCGGACGGGGGTTCCCGTCGATCCTGTGATGAACGCATCCATGAATGCTTCGTCTGAGGTGTCTGTATGGACCTCGAAAGCCTCCGCCGTTTCCGTATCGGGGCCGTTTCCTGTTGCTGTGCCGCATCCCGAACAAAACAGATCGGCTGCGTTGAGTTCCTTTCCGCAATTTTTGCAAAATGGCATAGATTTTCTCCTTTTTGATGATTCATTGTAACATTTGTTTCCGACACCTGATGTCATGGTTTCGATTTTTATCCGGTATTCCGGGCGCTTCCGTAATTTGCCTCGGGGTGCTTGTGACGGTATCGATATTGAATATCGGAGACGGTCGCGGTTTTGATTGCGGGGCAGAATTCATAAAATATAAGCAAAGGTTTTTGATTGTTCACGTAAGAGAATAATCTTATCAAAAAATTAAATGATGTTGTTTTGAAACAGCTGTGATGTGCTTTAACAAAGAGGACTGTCTGTGCTATAATCGGTCGTCCGGAGTCTTTATGAAAACAGAAATCAAAGAATATCTTCACTTCAGAAAGCAGGAGCCTGAAATTATCGAACGGAATCTCGATGTTATAGCCGGGGCGAATTTAAAAATATTGAAAATAGGATTGGCGGTCTCCGTTGTGATTTTTTCGACGGTCGGCGTTTTTTTCTGTTTTTATACGATTTATCGGGCTGTATCATACTTTATTTTTTCAGCCTGCCTGGTCGGATTTTATCTTCTGGCGCAGAGAATCGGAGGACAAAGACGCGTTCTGCTTCTGTTTTATGCTGTCTTTGAATTTTTTTGTCTGTTTTCGATTTATTTGATGATTTATCAGGCGAATGTTTTGGCGGTTGTCGGGGTTTGTCTTTTGAGCGTCATGCCAACCGAAATTTTGGACCGATCGTACAGAGTCGAGATCTTCTCGTTTGTCAATACCGTCGCAATGTGTATCGCATCATGGCTTCTGAAAAATTCTGTAGCGATATCTGTTATGGATACTTTTCATTTTGCGGGCGCATTTTTAATCGGAGTTTCGGTCGGTGCCCATACACGGGTCAGTAATTTCGAATTGTTTGAGCTGCAGAGAAAGACGAACAATCAGCGTTATTACGATTTTCTGACCGGGCTGGCCAACCGGCGGAAACTGTTCGATGATTTGCAGGGGGCCGAAAAAAGGGAGTGGTGTTCATTGTCGGCAGTCATGATCGATGTCGATTATTTCAAGCAGTATAACGATATTTACGGCCATCAGAACGGTGATTTCATTTTAAAAAGAATTGCCTGTGTTTTGAGTGAGGAAGGCGGAAAAAACGATATCGTATTTTACCGTTACGGAGGAGAAGAGTTTATCGGAGTGTGTGACAGTCGAAAAGCCGATGTCGGTACGATTTGCGGCAATATCAGGGCAAAGATTGAAACACTCGATATACCGTTTACGGAATCGCCTTTCGGCAAAGTAACTGTCAGCATCGGATTTGTCGAAAATTATGCCGACGGTAGCGAAAGCAGTGATGAAATTATCCGGATGGCCGATTCCGCACTTTATTCTGCCAAGCGCAGGGGGCGTAACAGGGTGGAAAGATTCGAGAAAGATGCCGACTGCCTGAAACCGGCTTCGACGGCAGATACGGATGCCGAAGTCTGAATGTGACGGATGAGTCCGATTTCGATTCAATAATTTTAAAATAATTTTCCCGAAAAATGTATTAAATGATAAAACCTCCCATTAATCTTTGCGGAGGTCTTTATGAAAAAACAGTTTTTCCTGATTTTTATGATTATTTCTGTTGGTTTAACGGCGCAGACAACTTATGAAGAAGCGCCCGAAATCCCTCTCGGCCGCCTTTATACGGTGGAAACTGCGGTTTCTGTTTACGGCAACGGAGACGGTGACCGGTTGTGGATTGAGGATCTGCGGCGTCTGGAGACTGTGTGGGAGTGCGTTTCTCCGCAAAAGCAGGCCGAATTTCGCGATTTTCTGCTGCCGATTTATATGAGGGAAACGATGGGGATTCCGTTATTCGAAGAAACCGCCGAAGATTGGACGGAAATTGCGGAAAAAATCCTTTTTGACGAATCGTTTTAGAAGGCTTTTTTCTTTCGTATGTTTCTTCTCCGTTGCGAAAAAACGCAATTTGTTGTAAGATACAAAGGGAGATAATCATGCTGGAGAAAATAGAGCAGATTAAGAAAGACTTTTATAGTGCAATGGAAACGGCCTGTTCCGGTCAGGCAGATCTGGCCAAGCTGAAAGCCGATTTTATCGGAAAGAAGGGCGCGGTTGCCGAAATTCTGAAAAATATGAAAGAGGCCTCCTCCGAAAATATTCGGGAAATCGGACAGCGTGTCAATCAGCTGAAAAACGAAATCGAAACGGTTGTCGACCGAAAAATGAAAGAGGCGGAGGCGGCTCTGATTAATGAGCGCCTGAAAAGAGACCGGGTCGATTTTTCGATGCGCGATTCTCTGACCGATCGCGGACTGACCGATGCCGGTTATCATCCCGTTACGCTGATTCAGCGTGAGGTTGAAGATGTGTTTACATCGATGGGATTTGAAATTCTGGACGGACCTCATATCGAAGATGATTATCACAATTTTGTTGCCCTCAATATTCCCGAACATCATCCGGCCCGCGATATGCAGGATACTTTCTGGTTTTCCGATATGAAGCATCTGCTGAGAACGCATACATCGCCGATTCAGGTTCGGGGTATGGAATCCCATAAACCGCCGTTTAAATTTGTCGGACCGGGAAAAGTGTTCCGAAACGAAGCGACAGATGCTTCACACGAAATGGTTTTCCATCAAATTGAAGGAATGATGGTTGATGAAAATGTGACAGTGTCCCATTTGATTTATTTTATGAAAACGCTGTTAAGTGAAATTTTCGGAAGAACAGTTGAAGTCAGACTGCGTCCCGGATTTTTCCCTTTTGTTGAGCCGGGTTTCGAACTGGATATCAAGTGTCTGATTTGCGGCGGAAAAGGTTGTCCCGTCTGCAAACAGCAGGGATGGGTCGAGTTGCTGCCGTGCGGCATGGTTCATCCCAACGTATTAAAATACAGCGGTATCGATACCGAAAAGTACAACGGTTTTGCTTTCGGTTTGGGGTTGGACCGGCTTGTCATGATGCGTTACGGTATTGATGATATCCGTCATCTTCACGGCGGAGATTTACGGTTTATCCGACAATTTAAGGCTTATTAAAACGGAGCGGTCACATGAATATTTCGATTAACTGGATTCGGGAATTTGTCGATTTGCCGGAAAATGTCGGCAGTGAATTGGGAAAGCGGTTTACGCTTTCGACTTGCGAAGTGGAAGATATTTCGGTTATCAATGAGCATCTTCGGAATGTCATTGTGGCGGAAATTGTCGGAATCGACAATCATCCGAATTCGGATAAACTTCATTTGGTTACGGTGAATAAAGGAAAAGAGACTCAGCAGGTTGTCTGCGGAGCTCCCAATGTTCGTGTCGGCATGAAGGTGCCTTTTGCGCCGCTCGGAACCACACTGCCCGGCGGTTTTACGCTGACGCCGAAAGAAATTCGCGGGGTTGTTTCCGAAGGAATGCTTTGCAGCGAAGCCGAACTGGAAATCGGCAGCGATGACAGCGGCTTAAAAGAGTTTCCGGCCGACGCACCTGTCGGTGTTTCGCTGGCCGAATATCTGAACCGGCCGGCCGATATTCTTTTTGATATTGACAATAAATCGATTACGCACCGACCCGATTTATGGGCGCAGTACGGAATGGCGCGTGAATTTGCGGCCGTGTTTAAACAGCCGCTGCGAAATCCGTATAACGAAGAATGGCAGAAAAAACTGGAGGCGCGGCTCGGAAAAGGCAGCGCGCCTGTGACCGTAACTGTTGATGATGACAGTGCCTGTAAAATTTATTGCGGTCTGTATGTGAAAAACGTTAAAATCGGTGAAAGCCCCGATTGGATGAAAGCGCGTCTGAATGCCTGCGGTGTACGTTCGATCAATAACATGGTAGATATTTCCAATTATGTTATGCTGGAGTTGGGAATACCGAATCATATTTTTGATGCCTCGCAAATTGCCGGATCACAGATTCACGTCCGCAGAGCCGGAACGGAGCAGACTTTTGTGACACTTGATGAAACGGAGAGACAGATTCTGCCGCGGGATACCATGATTTGCGATGCGGAAAAACCGGTAGCGATAGCGGGTATTATGGGCGGTTTGGCTTCGGGGGTCAAGGATACGACAACGGATGTTTTTATCGAAGTGGCCAATTTTACGGACGCCGAAATCCGGAAAACATCTACCCGACTCGGACTTCGTTCCGACTCTTCCATCCGCTACGAAAAATCGCTTGATTCGCAGCTGGTGCGCCGTTCGTCGCTGCGGATTTTGGATCTGATTCTGCAGCTGTGCCCGGGGGCGGAACCGGTCGGATCTCAGGTTGTTGCCGGCCGCGATAATGTGCCGTATCAGCCCCTTATCATCGAATTATCCTGCGACAAAATCCGTTCGGTTTTGGGAACCGGGTTTCCGTCCGATGACGAAATTACCGATATTTTGGAAAGACTTGATTTTGCCGTCGAGAACCGCAACGGCCTGCTGAAAGTTACGGTTCCGAGTTATCGGGCGACAAAAGATGTCGAGTGCGATGCGGATATTATTGAAGAAGTCGGTCGTATTGTCGGTTTTGATAACATTACACCGAATGCTCCTCTGACCCGTATCGAAGCGGTTCGTCTGTCATTGCCGAAACAGCTGCACCGGCGGATTCAGGATTTTCTGGTGCTGCAGGGGCAGGCTCTCGAAGTCATGACTTACCCGATGATCGGAGAGAAACTGCTTAAAAAGATACAGTGGCCGGATTTAAATGAAAAACTGATTTTAAAAAATGCCATCAGCCGGGATAACGACCGCATGCGGCCGTCTTTAATCCCGACAGCGTTGCAAACCGCCGCACTGAATGCAAAAAACTTTTCTTCGTTCCGTTTTTTTGAACTGGGGCGTTCTTATACCGGTGATGAAAAGCAGTTTTCTTCGGAAAAAAATCAGCTGGTTATCGGATTTTTTGACCGGAAGGGGGATTCCTTTTTGCCGTTGCTGAATACCGTCGAAAAAATGTTCGATTTTCTTTCTTATCCGGTTGCGGTTGCGGAGGCCGGCGGCAGTAATACCGTTGTGCCGAAAGAATGGAACGGCGTTCACCCCTACGAGTACGTCGACATTCGGGTTATGGGAAAACCGTGCGCAGCTGTGTTTACGGTACATCCCTCTTTAACGGGAGAGTTAAAAATCCGGGGGAAACTGTCACTGGCGGTTGTCGATCTCTCTGAATTCGAAAATGTCAAACCGAAAGATAAAGTGAAGTATAAGCCGTTGCCGAAATATCCCGGCAGTCTCTTCGACTGCACGGTGATTGTGCCGCGAAGTGCCGCCGCGGCGGAACCGCTGCGCGCGTTAAAAGGTGTCAAATACAGGGAGTTGGAATCGATTCGGCTGGTCGGCGTGTTCCTGCCGGAAGATCCGGATGTCAAATGGGTTACGTTGCGGGCCTCGTTCCTGGATCCGGATAAGACGCTTGACGGAGCTTTTCTGGAAGAGGCTCAAAACCGGATTGTTTCCGAATTAACAAAGGCCGGTTTTCCGTTGAAGAGCTGATGCCGGTAAAACAAAAAAGAGATTCCTTCGGGAATCTCTTTTTTATTGTGCGAATCGCCGCGGAAACGGCAGCCGCCGTTATTTCAATTTTGACAGGAAAGCGCTCAATGCTTCGTTATCGGCATCGATTTTTTCCGATTTTTTTGGCAATGCCTGTACCTTTTTGAGAGACAGAGGTAGCGGTACCGGCTTTTGCAGGGTTTTTTCGATCAGGTCGGCAAATTTTGCCGGGTGGGCTGTTGCCAGAGAGATAATCTTTCCGTCGTTGTTTTTCAGATAGTTGGCAGAAGCGTAAATTCCGACAGCTGTGTGCGGACAGATAAAATACCCCGTTTTTTCGTATGTCGATCGGATGGTTTTGACGGTCAGTTGGTTGGAAACGGAACAGGATTCGATTTCGGCTCTCATTTTTTCGACGGAACCGTAAATTGCCTGGAGCCGTTCGAAGTTGCTCGGATTTCCGACATCCATTGCGTTGGAATAAGTCGCAATACTCGGTTGCGGATTGAAAATGCCCGTTTCCAGATAGTCGGGGAACACTCTATTGGCATTCACGGCTGCAATAAATTTTTTGACCGGTAACCCGCAGATATGAGCCCAGACACCTCCGGTTATATTTCCGAAATTGCCGCTCGGAACAGTGAAAATTAAATTTTCCGATTTTCCGTTGTTCATTTGAGCATAAGCCCAAATATAGTAGAAGGTTTGTGCCATCAGGCGGCCGAGATTGATGCTGTTGGCACTGGTGAGATTAAGTGCTTTTTTCAGTTCGAGATTGGAGAAAGCGTTTTTAACCAGACGCTGGCAGTCGTCGAAGGTTCCTCTGACTTCAAGCGCATGGATATTTTCTCCCAGAGTTGTTATCTGTTTTTCCTGGAGAGGACTAACCTTTCCGGACGGGTAAAGAATGACTACATCAATATTTTCTTTTTTGTAAAAAGCCTGCGCAACGGCACTGCCCGTATCACCGCTTGTTGCGGTCAGAATAACGGCGCGGCGTGACTGTGATCCCAAAAAGGCTTCCATTGATGCGGCCAGAAACGATGCGCCGAAATCTTTAAACGAAAGCGACGGACCGTGAAACAGTTCCAGCGAAATGATGTTGTTGGACATCCGTTTGAGTTTCGGTTCGAATTTGAAAGCGCTTTGCACAATATCGCCGATTTGAGACTGAGTCAGTTCGTCTCCCAAAAACGCGGCAGCCGTTTCGGCCGCGATTTCGTTGAACGATGTTTGCGGTGTAAATGAGGCAAACAGCTTCGATAAATCGGGATTGCGGTCGGCATAGTAAAGTCCGCCGCTTTCGGCCAATCCGGTAAAAATAGCCTCCTGGTAAGAAACGGAAACGTTTTTGTCTCGTGTATCCGTAAAACGCATCAGAAAACCTCCTTGCGTGTCTTGTCATTTTCCGGCCTCCGGCCGGGTAAGAAAGTCTGTTTTCGGCAACCGGTGTTCCGCTGCCGAAGCCGGCTGCGGAACACCGGTTTGATTATCGGTTATCATATCGAAAACAGAGGATAAAATCAAGCTCCTGTTCAGAGGATATCGCCGGGGTTGTAAGCGGCTTCTTTCGGAAACTGTTTTGTCAGCTCGCCGATACGGTGCACAAACTCTTCGGTTTGGGTAACGGCCACACCTGTCAAATTCGATGCGTTATCGATAATGGCCTGCAGTTGTGTTTCGGACAGGCCGATTCGGCTGTCTGCCGCCAGCCGCCGGACCAAATCGTTTCGGGTAATGACTCCGTTTCGCAGGTCGCGGACAACGGCAACCGCATGTTCTTTAATGGCCTCGTGAGCGGTTTCCCGGCCGGCGCCGTGTTTGACGGATTCCATCAGAATGGTTGTGGTTGCCAAAAACGGGAAGTAGTAGCGGTTTTCGCGTTCGATGACGGCGGTGAACACTTCCATCCGATCCAAGACATTTAAGAAAGTTTCGAACATGCCGTCGGCGGCAAAAAAAGCATCGGGCAACGCCACGCGGCGGACAACGGAACAGGAGACATCGCCTTCGTTCCACTGGTCGCCGTCCAGTGCCGACAGCATTTCGGCGTAACCGCAGAGAATCACTTTGAATCCGTTGATTCGTTCGCAGGAACGGCTGTTCATCTTGTGGGGCATAGCCGAAGAGCCGACCTGACCTTTGGCAAAGCCTTCGGATGCCGTTTCGTTGCCGGCCATCAGTCTCAGCGTTTTTGCAAAAGAAGAAAGCGCGGAGGCCAGAGAGACAAGTTCGGAAACAACTGCGTAATCGAGACTGCGCGGATAAACCTGACCGACGGCGTTGAGAACGTGCGGTATCCCGAGATATTCGGCAATTTCTTTCTCGAACTGTCGGATTTTCTCCGTATCTCCGTTGAAAAGAGTCAGTAAATCAAGACAGGTTCCGACGGCCCCTTTAACGCCGCGGGCCGCAAAATGGTCAATCAAAAAATTAAGGCGGTTGAAGGCCGCGGCCAAGTCTTCACCGAACATGGCTATCCGCTTCCCGAGTGTGGTCGGTTGTGCCGCAACGTTATGTGTGCGGGCTGTCATAACCAGAGATTTGTATTGATCGGCTTTATCGGCCATCCGTTTGAGTGCGGCCATCGCTTTTCCGCGAATCAGCAGCAGACTGCGGTAGATTTGAACCTGTTCGACATTCTCCGTTAAATCACGGCTGGTCATGCCTTTGTGGATATGTTCGAAACCGGCCAAATCGCAAAATTCCTCGATACGGGCTTTCACATCGTGACGGGTGATGCGTTCCCGCGAATTAATCGAAGCGAGATCGACCTTATCTTTGACTCTTTCGTAAGCATCGATGGCTTCCGTCGGAATATCGATTCCCATCTTCCGCTGCGCTTTCATGACGGCAATCCAGAATTCCCGTTCCATAACGATTCGGCCTTCGGGAGACCAGATTTCTTTCATGGGAGCCGATGCATAGCGGTCGGCCAGAACGTTGACGATTTTATCCATAAACTTATACTCCGAAGAACTCTTTGTGAATGGCTTTGACAGCGGTTTCTTTATCGACTGCCGGAATGATGGCGGAAACATTTCTTTCGCTGGAACCCTGGGCAATGGCAAGCACGTTAACGGAAGCGTTGCCGAGAGCAGAAAAGATTTTCCCGGCGATACCGGGTCTTCCGATCATGTTTTCACCGATAACGGCAACGGTCATGCAGTCCGGTTTCATCTGAATGCGGGAGATGATACGCTGTTCCAGGTATTTGTCCAGATCGCGTTTGAGTGCTTCCACTGCCGTATCGGCCTCTTTTTGTCCGCAGGCAAAACAGATGGAGTGTTCGCTCGAGCATTGGGATATCATAATGATATTGATTTTCTGTTTGGCCAGAACGGAAAAGACTTCGGCGGCAATACCCGGTTTACCGATCATTCCGCTTCCTTCAATATTGATCAGACAAATATCGTTCATGGTCGCGATACCGGTAATCGGTGTCTCATGACGGACAGGAGCACAGACAATTTTCGTTCCCTCTGCCGACGGATTCATTGTGTTTTTAATCAGAATCGGAATTTTCTTCTCGACGGCCGGCGCCATGGTTGCCGGGTGTATCACCTGGGCACCGAGGTAGGAAAGCTCCATCGCTTCGTAAGAGCTGATTTCCGGCATGACAATTGCTTCTTTTACGATACGCGGATCGGCCGACAGAACGCCGTCGACATCGGTCCAAATTTCGATACGCGAAGCATCAACCGCATTTCCCAAAATGCTGGCTGTATAGTCGGAACCGTTACGACCCAATGTGGTGGAAATATTTTCCGTTGTCGAAGCGATAAAACCGGTCACTACCGGAATGCCTTTGCACGATTCGATTTTCTCCCGAATCAGAGGAATCGTAATATCGAATCGGACGTTGGCCGCACCGTGGACATCGTCCGTTTTTATGATTTCCCGTGCGTCGACATAAGAAGCCGGAGTGCCGGTAGCGGAGAGGTAACGGGCAATAACAAAGTTATTCATCCGTTCACCCAATCCCGCAATCAGGTCGGCACTGCGCGGCGAGCAGTTTTTTACCAGAAAAACACCGACCAGCAGTTCTTCCAATTCTTTCAAAAAAATATCGATTTCCGCTTTGACATCCGCTTTTTCCGCTCCCGAAAAGAGATCGTTAACAGCTTCATACTGTCGCGAGCGGATTTCTTCGATGACATTTTTATAGTTCTCATCCCGTTTTTCCGCCAGCTGACCGGTGGAAATCAGAGATTCCGTAATGCCTTTCATAGCCGAAGCGACGACGATGACCCGGTCGTTTTTGGCCGTGTCCTTTACAATTTGACATACTTCCCGAATACGTGCGGCTGTTTTTACCGATGTTCCGCCAAATTTCATTACTATCATAGTTTATTTATAATCATTTTGAGGGGATTCTTCAATAATATCACCGTAAAAAAGAGATTTTCGGATTGCTAAAGAAAACAAAAAGTTTTTTTTATTCCTGTTTGACATTCCCGCTCATCGCTGATAGGATTCAAAAGACAGGAGGTCATGTGACGGAAAACAATATTCGGGAAAATAAGATGGGGGTTATGCCTGTCAACCGGCTTTTGCTGACAATGTCGGTTCCGATGATGGTTTCCATGCTGGTTCAGGCTCTTTACAACATTGTCGACAGCATGTTTGTGGCTATGTTAAGCGAGAATGCTCTCACCGCGGTATCATTTGCCTTTCCCGCCCAGACGCTGATGATTGCGGTAGCGACGGGAACCGGAGTCGGTATCAACGCGCTTCTGTCGAAAAGTCTCGGAGAGAAAAAATTCGAACGGGCCGATAAAACGGCAACGAACGCCGTTTTCCTGGCCGTTTGCGCATCGGCAGTTTTTGCCGTTGCGGGATTTTTTCTGTCGCGACCGTTTTTCGAATTTCAAACCGACGTACCCGATATTATCGACGGCGGAACCGCCTATCTGCAAATTTGTACCGTTTTTTCTTTCGGAATGATGTTTCAGATTACGGCCGAACGGCTGCTGCAGTCGACGGGGAAAACCTTTTTTACCATGATTACCCAAATGACGGGAGCCGTCATCAACATCGTCCTGGATCCGGTTCTGATTTTCGGACTGATCGGATTCCCGAAAATGGGGGTTGCCGGAGCGGCAGCTGCTACGGTTATCGGACAGTTTGCGGCCGCTGTTTTGGCGGTTGTCTTTAACCGGACACATAACAAAGAAATTCACGTTACAGTGAGAGGATTCCGACCAGACGGTTACATTATCGGACGGATTTATCTTGTCGGTGTTCCTTCCATTATATTGGCCGCAATCGGTTCGGTGATGACTTTCGGAATGAACAAAATCCTGATTACATTTTCGACGACAGCGGTTGCCGTATTCGGCGTTTATTTTAAACTTCAGAGTTTTATTTTTCTGCCGGTCTTCGGCCTGAATAACGGAATGGTGCCGATACTGGCCTATAATTACGGTGCCGGTAAACCGGAACGGATTCTGAAAACCGTGAAATTGAGTATGCTGTATGCGATGGTTCTGATGGCAGTCGGCGTTCTTGTTTTTCAAATCTTTCCGGTGCCGCTTTTGAAAATTTTTAATGCATCCGATAATATGATTGCCATCGGAGTGCCGGTATTGAGAATTATTTCCGTTCATTTTCTGCTTGCCGGATTCAGTATCGTCAGCATTTCGGTTTTGCAGGCCTTTTCGCACGGTTTTTTGAGTCTTTCGGTTTCACTGATCCGTCAGATGGCCGTTATACTGCCGGTTGCATACGGGCTTTCTTTGACAGGAAACATTAATTCCATTTGGTGGTGTTTCCCGATTGCCGAAACGGTAGCGGTTCTGATGTGTGCGTTTTATGTTTTCCGTGTTTACAGGAAAGAGATTCGACCGTCGGTTTCGGTGCGGTAGCATGACGGATACGGAGTTCCGAACGGAGTTTGAGATATGATTCCTCTCGTCTTTGTTTTTGCGGCTGTACTGGCAGTAAATATTTTTTTTGCGGACGGGATGCGTATCGGGTTCGACCGCAGGGAAAAACGGGCAGCTGTCGGCGGCGGTTTTCTGTTTTCGGCAGCGCTGCTGATATCGCTTGCTTTAAATTGGGCTGCCCGGCGTTACCCTTTGTCTCAGGCCGATGCCCTTTTTGTATCTCTGACGGCTCCGCTGAACGGTACCGATACGACGACATGGACAACTCTTGTCCTTTATGTTTTTTTACCGGCATTTTTGGCTGCTGCTGTTTATTTTACGGTAACGGGACTTCTGATTCGAAAGGGCATTTCTTACGGTTGGGTTTATACCTTTCATTTTCGAAAGCGGATTTTCCGGATGCGGCAGTCGGTCGGTATTTTCCGGTTCGTGCGCTTTTTTTCGCTTCTGATGCTGGCGGCGGTATCGGTCGAACTTTGCATGACGCTTTCGGTCGGCCGTTTCGGCAGTATATTGTATCAGTGTTTCGGCCCGCCTCGGGATTCCGCTTTTTACAGAGATTATTATCGGGATCCGGCTGACGTCGCCGTGACATTTCCCGAAAAAAAGAAAAATCTGGTTTATATTTTTCTCGAATCGATGGAAAGCTCTTTTCAGGATCGGGAGGAAGGCGGTCTTTTCGAAGAAAATCTGATTCCGAATCTGACATCTCTGGCGCAACAGCATATCAATTTTTCCCATTCCGACGGCGTCGGCGGCGGCCGGCAGGCGGCCGGAACGGGATGGACAACGGCGGCTGTCGTTTCCAAATTTTCGGGAATACCGTATACCATGAGATTGAATCTGGCCGAGAATTTTCCCGAATTTCTGCCGAATGTCGTGACACTCAATGATATTCTGAACAAAGCCGGATACCGTCAGAGGGTCATTTTCGGAGCGGATCAGAAATTTGCCCGGATCGGTCTTTTTTGGGAAAATCACGGCGTTTCCGAAATTCACGACTATTATTTTTATCGTAACAGCGGGCTGATTCCCCGGAATTACTGGGTCTTTTGGGGATTTGAAGACCGCATTTTATACCGGCTGGCGGATAAAGAGCTGGATGATCTGGCGGCCTCTCATCAGCCGTTTGCTCTTTTTCTGCTGACAATCGACACCCACTTTCCGAACGGTTACCGGTGTCCGCTCTGTCCGGAAGATTACGGCGGAGATGACAGCATTCTGGACGCGGTGCGGTGCGCCGACCGGCAGATCGGCGATTTCGTAGCGCGGCTGACTGCCGACGAACGTTTTCGCGATACCGTCATTGTGATTACGGGAGACCACCTTTTTATGAGTTCCTCACATCGGGATTTGTTTGACAGACCGGATGAGAACGGCATCCGTCTTTCGAAAACCGAAAGGGAAAAAAGGCGGCGCTGGATCAGTATTATTATCAATTCGGCGGTCGAACCGCAGCCGGGAGCCGAAAAAAACCGCGATTACTCTTCTTTTGATTTTTTCCCGACAGTGTTGGAAAGCCTGGGAGCCGAAATTGACGGTCATGCACTCGGTTTCGGCCGGTCGCTTTATACGGGAGAACCGACCCTTTACGAAATGTTTGATGCCCGAACCGTTGACGGAGAACTCATGAAGCGGACCGTTCGGTATGACAGTTTTATGGGAACGGCAAAAGAGAAATAACCTCTTTTCTTCCGATTCCTGTTGCGGAGTTTTTCCGTTTAGACTATACTGAGGCAGGAGAAAAAAATGAAACGAATTATTACCGTACAGGATATTTCCTGCGTGGGAAAATGCTCGCTGACTGTTGCTCTTCCGATTATTTCGGCAATGGGCGTCGAAGCGTGTGTGCTGCCGACGGCGGTTTTGTCGACCCACACGATGTTTAACGGCTTTACGTTCCGCGATCTGACGGCCGATATCACCCCGGTTTGCGAACATTGGAAAAAAGAAAATATCCGTTTCGATGCGGTTTATACCGGTTATCTCGGTTCGTTCGAACAGATTGAGTTAATGCATACATTATTCGATGATTTCGGAAAGGATGCGTTAAAAATTGTCGATCCGTGCATGGCCGACAACGGCAAACTGTATCCCGGTTTTACGCCGGAGTTTGCCTTAGCCATGGCGAAGCTCTGTTCGAAGGCCGACGTGCTGGTGCCCAACCTGACCGAAACCGCCTTCATGCTCGGTATTCCGTATCCCGGGAAAGGTTACGGGAAAGCGGATGTCGAAACGTTGCTGAAGCAGCTGGCCGCGCTCGGAGCCAAAAAAATTGTGTTGAAAGGCATCGAGTTTGACAAACCGCAGCCCGGACTGACCGGTACGGAAGGGAAGATCGGAATCGCTTCTTACGATGCGGCAACGGAAAGTGTCGGCTGGTATTTTCACAAAAAGATGCCGGTCAACTTCCACGGCACCGGCGATATTTTTGCCAGTGTTCTGACCGGCTCCCTCATGCGCGGTCTGCCGCTCGAAAAGGCGTATGCGTTGGCCGGCGACTTTGTTGCCGAATCGATTGCCGAAACACTGAAAAACGAAAACCACAACTGGTACGGCGTCGACTTCGAGACGGTTTTTCCCTACCTGCTGAAACGGCTGGCGGAAAACAGCTGACAAAGCAAAACCGGTTCGGAAATCGGCAAACGCTTGCCGATCCGCTTTTTTTCCGTTATATTATCGGAATAAAGGGGAAAATTATGGCAAAGACACTGAAAGTCATCACATCGCGCTGTCCGCAGAATCATCCGTGTCCTTCGGTTCGCGTCTGCCCGGTAGCGGCACTCTCGCAGACCGGATTTGCGGCACCGCAGGTCGATGCGGAAAAATGCATCGCCTGCGGCAAATGTTCCGATTTCTGCCCGATGGGCGCACTGGTTTTGATGTAAACCGAACGCAAACGAACCCGACCGTTAACGGCCGGGTTTTTTGTTTTTAACCGCCGCGGCCGGCAGCCGGACGCGGTGCGCTGCTTTTGTCCGCGCAGGCGTGAGGGCTTCGTCCGGGCACAAGAGAAGCGCCGTGCGCCCGCCGCAGGCGGGCCGGGCCGGACGAAGCCCGACGGACGCAATGCGGCCGGCACGCCCGAAAAATTTTCAAAAAAATTCGCACTCTGTCACTCCGTGATAGAGTGGTGTGGTATACTGACTTCATGAAAACGATAAAAGAAGCGAACGAAGAACATTACCGGCCTGTGACGCAGGTGTTTCTGGAGCGTCTGCTGCGGATTCACGATTTGATTCAGACAGAATCGTATCCGAATGCGCCGTTTCTGGCGAAGCATACCGAAGTGAGTGTGGCGACGATTAATCGCGATTTGGAATATATGCGCAGCCGGCTCGGGGCGCGAATCGAATACAGCCGCAGCCGCGGCGGTTATTATTATGAAGAAGAGTTTCATTTACCGACCTATCTGATTTCCGCAAAAGAGTTTCAGGTTTTGGCGGCGGTTAAGAATCTGCTGGAGTGTTACCGGACGACGCCGATTTACCGGGAAGCGTGTGATATTCTGAATCTGCTGTCGATGTCGACTCTCCATTCGGTGAAGGTGAAGTACGGCCTTTCGCGGGTGGCGGTGGCGCCGACGGCGCAGGCGGCGATCGACGAAGCGGTTTGGGAGAAGGTGTGGTCGGCGCTGATGAGCGATACGGTGATCGAATTTGATTATGTCGGCCGGTGGCGGGTCGGAAAAAGCCGCCGTCGTGTCCGACCGTACCAGCTTTTAATGGATCAGGGCGTCTGTTCGCTGTGGGGATACGACGAAAACCGCGCCGATATGCGGCTGTTTGTGCTGTCGCGGATGAGTAACCCGGTTTTGACTCAGGAGACGTTCGAGCTTCCCGCCGATTATGATTTTACCCCTCACTGCGGCGGCGGTCATTTCGGCGCTTTTTACGAAAAGCAAAAACTCCGGTTTACGGTCGAGTTTTTCGGCACGGCGCGGCCGTGGGTGCGCGAGCGCATCTGGGCGGACGATCAGCAGATTACCGAGTGTGAAGAGGAAAATAAGACGGTGGTCTCGTTCACCGCGGCGCAGTCGATGATGGTGAAAGAGTGGATTTTGTCGCAGGGGTGCAATGCCCGTCCCGTCGAACCGGATTTTTTTGTCGAGGAATGGAAACAGGAAATCCGCCGGATGGCGGCGCTGATTCGGGAGGAGGAAACATGATTCTGGATTTTACGGCCATCGATTTCGAAACGGCTTATTACCGCAGCGAAAGCGCCTGTTCGATCGGGCTGGTACGTTTTCGGGACGGGAAAGCGGTCGATTCGTTTTATTCGCTGATTCGGCCGCCTTCGCTCTACGTTCGTCCCGATTTTACGGCGATTCACGGGCTGACGGTTGCCGACCTGACCGATGCGCCGACCTTCGACCGCATCTGGCCGCAGGTGCGGGATTTTATCGGCGATCTGCCGCTGACGGCGCACAATGCCCGGTTCGACCGGACCGTACTGCAGCAATCGGCGGCTCATTACGGCATCCGCTGCCCCGATTATCCGTTTTACTGCTCGTGCCTTACCGCGCGGCGGGCACTGCCCGGTGGCTCTCACCGGCTGACGGTGCTGGCCGACCGCTACGGCATCGTGTACGACGCCCACAACGCGTTGGCCGATGCGGAAACGTGCGGCCGCCTTTTTGTCCTGTTCCAGCAGGCCGGGACGGCGGCTGTGCGCGGGTGAGGCACGGCAAAGCTGCCTCCGGCGCGCCTTTTGCAGCGCCCCGATTTTGTCGATTATGCACGAAAAAATTTTCGATAATATCACTCCCTGATAGAGCGGTTCTGTCAGAATCAAATCAGGAGTGAAAAATGAAACCGAATCTTTTTGAAATTGCAACAAAAGAATTGTCTCAGGACGGATTTTTGACTTGGCTGATTCGTTATGCCGATCCGGAATGCCAAGGAGAAAATCCTGCCGTATTCGAGTGTGCACAGAAATTTGTGCGGTTTTTAATGGAAAAACAGGATGATTTTCGGATTGAGAAAGTCAGAGCATACCGTCAGTGGAACCGTATCGACATTCTGGTTGAAGTCAACGATGACAGTGTGATTATCATCGAAGATAAAACCGTTACGGGAACACACAGTAATCAGTTGCAACGGTACAGAGAAAAAGTCGAAGAAATATTTGGCGGAAAAACGATTTACTGTATTTATTTGAAAACAGGAAATGAAAGTGTTTTCGATTTATCCAAAAATGTTGAAGCCTACGGATACAGGGTTGTCGGACGAGGCGATATTCTGGAAATTCTGAATTCCTGCAAGACTTCCAATGATATTCTGACGGAATTCAGAGAGAATCTTCAGACAATCGAAGATAAGACAAAAAATTGTACGCAAATCGAATCGGTCTGTTCTTCCTCTTATGCAGTCGAAGGGTTTTTTCTGGAACTGGCCGAGCAGCTGGCTGCCGATCCGGAATGCGGAGGCTCTCCCGAATGGGGATATGTTTCCAATCCGAAGGGAGGCTTTCTCGGATTGTGGTATTTCTGGCGGCAGGCGGCCGAGGCCGACGGGAACTGGCTGTATATTCAGATTGAAAATCACTTTGCAGACGGACTTCATCTGTATATTCGTATGGACAGTAGGGAAAAGAACGCCAAGACTGTGGAAAGCAGACATCTTCGTCATTATTACAGAAAAGTGTCCGAGGCCGCTTCCGAGTTCGGTCTGACAGTTGTCAAAAGATCCCGCTTCAAAGGAGGCGGAACGGGAACCGTTGCCGAAATTTCCGGCATTTTTCCGCAAACGGGAGAAATCGAAACGGATATTCTGCTGTCAAAGTTAAAACAGGTTCAGGAACTGATAGAATCGATAAAAAAATAATCGAAAAAAAATGACTCTCTCACTCCCTGATAGAGCGGCCTGCTAAAATTGAATCGGGAGTGAAACATGAAAAAATTACTGACGATTTTTATCGGAACTTTATTGATGATTTTCGGGTGTAAACCGGAAAATCATTTTGTAATCGGCGTACAGTTGGATCAGACACAGCTGCGGTTGTCTGTCGGAGAGGCAGTCACAGCCGTCTTAACGGCGACCGTTCTGCCGGAAAGCGCCGCCGCCCGGGATATTTCCTGGCAGACGACAGATGATGCCGTTGTTTCGGTGACCCCGACAGGAGACAACACCGCCGAGGTCAGAGCGGTCGGCGCCGGAACGGCAGCCGTTTCCGTAACAACACAGGAGGGCGGCTTTACGGCGGTCTGCGCCGTGACGGTCGGCGCTCCGCTTTCGGCAATCCGGTTAAATATCGACCGGCTTTATCTGCCGGAAGGAAAAAATCAGAATCTGACGGTTTCCCGTGTCGGAAACAATCCTGAAGAAGCGCTGCCGGATGTCCGTTGGCGTTCCGGGAACGGAGCGGTGGCTGCGGTCGATGATGCCGGAACGGTGACGGCGGTCGCCGAAGGCGAAACGCAGATCGAGGCTTCCGTTGTGACCCGGGAAGGGGAAACGCTGACGGCCGTCTGTCATGTGACCGTCACGGCGGCGGGGGAGACGGAGACTCCCGGCGGTTTGATTTATGCGGTTATGTTTGATTCGGATGCCGTCGATGCGGCTGTCGGAGACCGGCTGACACCGACGGTCACCGTCTATCCGCCCGAAGCGGCCGGACGTCTGGTTCTGACGGCGGACGGTGGGCTGACGGTTAACGGAGACGGAAGCGTGACGATTGACCGGCTGGGTGTTTCCCGGCTGACAGCGGCAGTTGACGGCATCACAGACACGCTGACGGTGACGGCTGTCTCGTTTGAAGGCACCGAAACCGGGGCGGCCGCAGCACTTCCGCTGCCGACCGAAGAAAATAAGGCCCTTTCTTACCGGCTGACGCTGACCGACACCGCTTTGTCCGGAACGCTGACAGCGGCACTCGGATCAACCGATGTTTTTCCGTTCGATCTGACAGCGCCGAACGCCGAATCGGTTGCCGCCGAAGCCTTTGCCGGTGCTGCCGGATTAAAAAGTGTCCGCCTGGAGAAAGCCGTGACGGCCGGCTCGTCCGCTTTTGCCGGCTGTACCGGGCTGACCTCAATCGAGGCGCCGCTGCTGACGCAGGCCGGAGAGGCGCTGTTTCAAGGCTGTTCGGCACTGACAGCCGTCCGGTTTCCCGAATTGGCGGTAACCGGAACGGCCATTTTCGGCGGCTGTACCGCGTTGAGGGAGACGGAACTGGGGGCCTCCGCCGTTTCCTCGTTTTTGGATCTGTTCGGGGGCTCGTTTCCGGAAACGCTGTATGTAAAACTGCCGAAAGTGACATCCGTGGAATCGGATGCCTTCGCCGGCTGCGATTGGATTACGGGTCTCGAGCTTCCCGCAGCCGAGATGGAGACGGTCGGAAAACACGCCTTTTCCGGTTGTACTTCTCTGGAGAAATTGGTTCTCGGTGTTAAAAAAATTGATTTTACCGGTCAGATTCCCACAAATCACTTTTTATTCTTTAATTTTTTCGGTCCGACGGGTCCCTCTGTGCCCAATTCGCTGACAGAATTGAGTTTTCCCCGCCTGGAGAGTGTGAGTGAACTTGCTTTTTCCGGATCAAGAAGATTGCGGAAAATCGATTTACCGCAGGTGACGGAAATCGGTGAAAAAGCATTTTACTCGTGTGTTTCTTTAACCGATGTCAATTGCCCGAACGTAAAAAAATTGGGCGCTTCGGTTTTTATAGAGTGTTATGCATTGCGCAATATCGACTGCTCTCATGTAACAAGTTTCGGTAGTGAAAACATTTTTTTCCATTGTTACGGATTAAAACATCTCGTTTTTTCCGATATGACAGAGATCGATACTTCGGGATGTTTCTCCGGATGTGCGAATCTTTTGCTTGAATTTCCCAATGCACAGCGCATAAGGTTCGAGTTTTTAAGGGGATCTGTTTCATTGACCGTCCGGCTGACAACGCCGAATCGAATTACGGTTATTTCCGACAGTTCCGGGGTAACGTATTCTCTGGATTCGCACACCCTTTATCTTCACGAAAACAAAAAAACGGAAGTCAGCGGTTTGAATTGGAGGGGGCGTACCTGGAAACAGATCTTCTTTGTCGACGATAACGGGAACGTTGTGCCGTAAAAAAATTCCGGTTCGGAAACCGGCCGCCGGTGCTTATCCGTATTGACAATTTTGTTAAAAATAGTTAGTCTACTAATAATTAGCATTCTAACTGTTTTTGTTTTACGGAGGGATAATGGCGGATTCGTTTCACTATTTGCTGATGGCCGCTCATGTGCTTTTTCAGAAACGGCTTTTCGAGCTTCTGAAGGAATCGGGACTGACGGCGGGGCAGCCGAAGATTTTGGAATATCTGGAAGCACACAACGGGGTCAGTCAGAAAGAACTGGCGTCCGGCTGCCTGATCGAGCCGGCCTCGCTGACATCGATTCTCAACCGGATGGAAGAGAAAAAGCTGATCGAACGGCGGATGCTGAACGGCAACAGACGGACATTTTATATTTTCGTAACCGATACGGGCCGCCGGCGGCAGCGGCAGATTGCCGACGCTTTCCGTCAGCTGGAAGCCGAGGCGTTTGACGGCATTCCCGGGGAACAGCAAACCGCGGTTCGGGAGGTGCTGACCCGTGTTTACGGCAATTTAACCGCGCTTCGTTCGCCGGAGAATGCCGAACCCGCAAAGGAGGCGGCGGATGAATAAGGTCAAACGGTATCTGCTGCTGGCGGTCGGGCTGTTTTTCAATTCACTCGGCGTCAGCTTTGTCACCAAAGCCGGTCTCGGCACATCGCCGATTTCCTCGATTCCGTATGTTTTGAGCCTGAATTCGACCCTGACGCTGGGAGAAACGACGGTTCTTTTCAGCATTCTTCTGATTCTGCTGCAGCTGATGATGTTGCGCCGTCACTTTCGGATTCGCGACCTCCTGCAGCTTCCGGTGTCGCTTCTTTTCGGAGGATTTATCGATCTGACGATGAAACTGCTTTTTTTTGTGACTCCCGACCGGTATCCGGAAAATCTCTTCTATCTGGCTGTCGGCTCGGCGGTGCTCGGATTCGGTGTCTGGCTCGAGGTGGTCGCCAATGTCGTGATGTTGCCGGGGGAAGGCTTCGTGCGCGCGGTCTGCCTTGTCCGCAAAAGCGATTTCGGCAAAACTAAAGTGGCCTTCGATGTGTCGATCACAATCGCTGCGGCCCTTTTGTCGCTGCTTTTTTCCCGTCGGGTCGAGGGAGTGAGGGAAGGAACAGTCATTGCCGCCCTTCTTGTCGGCATGATTGCCCGCCGGATAGCACGAATCTCGCTTTTCGTTTCGGATTTTTTCCGCCGCAGACACGAAACCGCCCTCGAAAATCGGGAAGCGAAATAAAATATTCGGTCATATCACATCCTGATAGACTCCCTGTCATAAAATATCTCATCTTAACAATAAGGAGCTTTTTATGGCACAAATGATTAATCGGGGAGCGGAACTGATCCGCATCAATGCAGCGAAAAAATGTCTGGAGTATTCGACGGACGGCGGACGTTTCTGGCGAAACCGTTATTCGTTTACGTCTTCGGTCGGTGTCATCGAAGATTTGACCGAGAACGGCAACGAAATTCTGGCGACAACGTCGAAAGGTCTTTATTATTCGACAGACGAAGGCCGTTTCTGGCGCCGCCGTTAACCGGTTGACTTTTTCGGCGGATTCTGTTACCGTGAATTCGGAAATGAGGTTCTTCCGAAACGGCACTGCCGTTTGAACCGCCGAAAGGCCGATGACTTCTGCAAACATGCGGAATCATCGGCTTTTTTTTTGAGGAGGTGTTATGCTGATTTCCATGGCGTTGGTTTTGGCCGGCGGACTGGCGGCCGGTTCTCTGTTTCGCCGGTTGCGGCTGCCCGCATTGCCGGGGATGCTTCTGGTCGGGATCTTGCTCGGACCGTCTGTTTGGGGGCTGCTGGATGAAAAACTTCTGTCGGTTTCGCCCGAATTGCGGCAGATTGCGCTGATGATCATTCTGCTGCGGGCGGGACTGGCGCTCGACCTGAGCGATTTGAAAGCGGTCGGCCGTCCGGCTGTGCTGATGTGTTTCGTGCCGGCCTGTTTCGAGATTCTCGGAACGGTGGCGGCGGCTCCGCGTCTGCTGGGGCTTTCGCTGACGGAAGCGGCGCTGCTGGGAAGTGTGACGGCGGCCGTTTCACCGGCGGTGGTGGTTCCCCGTATGCTCGATCTGATGAAGCAGAAACGGGGAACGGCGCATCGGATTCCGCAGCTGATTACGGCCGGCGCTTCGGTTGACGATATTTTCGTCATCGTTCTTTTCGGCGCTTTTTCGTCTCTCCTGAAAGGCGGGAGTATTTCGGTGATGACGGCGGTAGAGGTTCCGGCGGCGGTTGTGAGCGGGATAGCGGTCGGCGCGGCGGCGGGTGCCGTTCTGGTCGCTTTTTTTAAGCGCTTTCACATGCGGGATACCGTTAAGGTGCTGATTCTTCTGGCGGTATCGTTTGCCTTTGCCGGTATCGAGCCGGCGGTGCGGAATGTGATGCCTTTCTCCGGACTGCTGTCCGTTATGGTGATCGGCATGACCGTCCGCAAACGCTATCCGCTGCTGGCCGACCGCATTACGGGGAAATTTTCGAAACTGTGGGTGGCGGCGGAACTGTGGCTGTTTGTACTGGTCGGCGCGGCGGTACAGCCGGCGCTGATCCGCACTGCGGGAGCGGCCGTTGCGGCCGTCATCGGCGGTGCGCTGCTTTTCCGGTGTGTCGGTGTGCTGCTGTGCACGGTCGGAACCCGGCTGACCCTCCGGGAACGGCTTTTCTGTACGGCCGCTTACCTTCCCAAAGCGACCGTTCAGGCGGCTATCGGCTCGGCGGCACTGGACATGGGGCTGGCCTGCGGCGGCATCGTTTTGACGGCAGCCGTGACGGCGATTCTGGTGACCGCGCCGTTGGGGGCCGTTCTTATCGACACTCTTGCACCGCGGCTGCTGGAGACGGAAGAGTCACCCGGTCTCTCTGCGGACGGCAAACCGGATGCCGGCACCGGAGAATCGAAAAGACCGAAGAGATAAACGGGCCGCAAACGGTTGTTCAAACCCTGTTTTCGGGATATAATTTTTTACGGAATCGTTTCAACGACTTCACGGAGAACCGCCCATGAATCATCGCGCTCCTGTCTGCGGACCCAATCCGCTCGGGTACGAAAAACTGCCGAAACTGCTTCGCTCTTATGCCGTTCCCAGTGTCATTTCGATGCTGGTCGGCGCACTGTATAATATTGTCGACCAGATTTTTATCGGACAGGGCGTCGGCTACCTCGGAAATGCCGCCACCAATGTGGCGTTTCCGCTGACGACGATCTGTTTTTCGATTATGCTGCTGATCAGTATCGGAACCGCTTCCCGCTTTTCTCTCGAGCTGGGCGCCGGCCGCCGCGAATCGGCTGCCGAGACGGTCGGCAACGCCTTCATTATGATGACGGCCGCCGGAATCGGATTTCTGGTTCTGGTGCAGATTTTCTGCCGGCCGCTGCTGCTGCTGTTCGGCGGAACGCCGGAGGTGATGCCGTATGCCGAAACCTACACCCGCATTACGGTGATCGGAATGCCGCTGATGATGGCCGTCAACGGAATGAGCCACATAGCGCGCGCCGACGGCAGTCCGCGGTTTTCGATGCTCTGTCTGGTCACCGGGGCGGTGGTCAACACCGTTCTGGACCCGATTTTTATTTTCGGATTCGGTTGGGGCGTCGCCGGAGCGGCGTGGGCGACAGTCATCAGTCAGGCGGTCTCGTTTCTGATTGCGCTGGCCTATATTCCCCGCTTTAAACAGATTCGGCTGACGCGCCGGATTTTCCGCCCGCAGCCGGCGGTCATGCGCCGGATTGCCGCCTACGGCATGAGCAACAGTATCAATCAGCTTTCGCTTACCTTTGTCCAGATTGTCCTGAACAATACGCTGGCCTATTACGGAGCGATGAGCGAATACGGCAGCGATATTCCGCTGGCGGCCTGCGGAATTGTTTTGAAATGCAATGCGGTTCTGCTCGGATTTATCATCGGTATTTCGCAGGGGACGCAGCCGATTGTCGGATTTAATTACGGAGCCGGCCGGTATGCCCGGGTGCGCGGCATTTACCGTCTGGCGGTGACCTGCGACATCGTGATTGCGACCGTCGGTTTTCTGATTTTTCAGATTTTTCCGAGACAGATTATTTCGCTTTTCGGGACGGGAGATCCTCTCTATTTCGAATTTGCTTCCCGTTTTATGCGGATTTATCTGCTGATGCTGCCGGTCAACGGCGTGCAGATGCTTTCATCCAATTTTTTCTCCGCAATCGGAAAACCGCTGAAAGGAGCCTTCCTCAGTCTGTCGCGGCAGGTGCTCTTTTTGATTCCGCTGATTCTGCTCTTTTCGTTCTTTTGGGGAACGGACGGCATTCTGTTTTCGGCGCCGGTAGCCGATCTGACGGCCTTTCTGGTGACAACCGTCTTTGTCATGAAGGAATTGGCCCGCATGCGGAGACTCGAAAAGGAAAGGCTGTAAAAGCGGCAGACGGTGTTCCTTTCCGCCGGCATTTTCCCGGGCAATTCTTTTTTCTCTCTTTCTTTACGTAAATCGCAAAATGTGCTAATATAGGAAACAACAGAGGGTTCCCTCTGAGGAGAATCATATGGGAAAGAATTATTTTAACTCCATTCCGTGGCGGGAAGCTTTGCTGCAGCTCGGACACTGCCGCTTCATGGACCGGACGGAATTTGATGACGGTATTAATGTGCTGAAAGGCAAAAAAATCGTGATTGTCGGTTGCGGTGCTCAGGGGCTCAACCAGGGACTGAACCTGCGCGACAGCGGTCTGGATGTCAGCTATGCGCTGCGCAAAGAAGCGATTGCCGAAAAACGGGCCAGCTGGAAAAATGCGACCGAAAACGGATTTAAAGTCGGCACTTACGATGAACTGATCCCGACGGCCGACGTGGTCGGAAACCTCACTCCCGACAAACAGCACTCGAACGTGATTGCCTCGATTATGCCGCTGATGAAAAAAGGGTCGGCAATCTGGTACAGTCACGGATTCAATATGATCGAAGAAGGAATGCAGATTCGCGAAGACATCACTGTGGTGATGATGGCGCCGAAAGGACCGGGCTCGGAAGTCCGCACCGAATACAAAAGAGGCTTCGGTATTCCGACACTGATTGCGGTTCACCCGGTCAACGATCCCGAGAAAAAAGGGTGGGCGATTGCCAAAGCGCTGGCGGTCGGAACCGGCGGCAGCCGTGCCGGCGTTCTGGAATCGTCGTTTGTGGCGGAAGTCAAATCCGACCTGATGGGTGAACAGACGATTTTGTGCGGTATGTTGCAGACCGGTTCGATTCTCTGCTTCGACAAAATGGTCGAAAAAGGAATCGATCCCGGCTATGCGGCCAAACTGATTCAGTACGGCTGGGAAACCATCACCGAAGCTCTGAAATGGGGCGGAATTACGGGCATGATGGACCGCCTTTCCAACCCGGCGAAGATCAAAGCCCATAAGCTCTCTCTCGAACTGAAAGCGATCATGGGCGACCTCTACCGCAAACATCAGGATGACATCATCTCCGGCGAATTCAGCCGTATCATGATGGAAGACTGGGCCAACGGCGACATCAAGCTGCTCACCTGGCGGGAAGCCACCGGAAAGACCGCTTTCGAGCAGACGCCGGCCGGAACGACGGAAATCGGCGAGCAGGAATATTTCGACAACGGCATTCTGATGGCGGCGATGGTCAAAGCCGGTGTCGAGCTGGCATTCGAAACGATGACCGATGCCGGTATCAAAGCGGAAAGTGCCTACTACGAATCGCTGCACGAAGTGCCGCTGATTGCCAACCTGATTGCCCGCAAGAAGCTCTACGAAATGAACAAGGTCATTTCCGACACCGCCGAATACGGCTGCTATCTGTTCGATAACGCCTGCCGGCCGCTTCTGAAAGATTTCATGGCCAAAATCGATACCGATGTGATCGGAAAAGGATTGAATGTGAAAGACAATTCGGTCTCCAATCAGGAAATCATCCGCATCAACGACGAAATCCGTAACCATCCGGTTGAAATTGTCGGAAAAAAACTGCGGGCTTACATGACCGCAATGAAATCGGCCGTCGGTAAATAAACCGGACGAACATCCGGCCGAAGCCCCCGTTTGACAGAAACGGGGGCTTTTTTAAATTTAAAAGAATTAATTTTTAAACTTTTATCATATTTAATGAAAATTTAATTTGCAAAATTCAAAATTGTAACGGATAATGATAATGTAAAAATTACAAGTAGGAGGCAAAAATGAAAGGAAAAAAACGATTTGTTTGTTTAATGTCGGGACTAAGTCTGGCGGCAGCCCGGCATTCGGTCTATCAGTATTGGGATATCAAAATAAGCAAATAGGAGGAAAAAATGAAAGGAAAAATCTTATTAATGGCAATTTTATCGGCGTCGGTTCTGTCGGGATGCTTCCATGTTCCCGAATATAAAGCAGGTGAAAATGTCGTCTTTAAAAATAGCACGGAGAGAGAGATAGATTATATTTACGATACCAATTCGACTTTTTCAGACCAATATCAATTTAAAGCACAGGGGAAAGAAATTGACTATGCGGCAGCGACTCTTTTGCCCGGTGAGGAAAAAAAACTGTACGGAATATCGGTTTATGCACATGACCTTAAACAAGGTAGGTGGGGTTTTGATTTTATGTTGCGGATTCCGTATCAAGGAGAACAGAAATGGCTTTGTGTCTGCATGACTGCAGGGTATGGACTCTATGAAGAAAATTACGTCCTAGAGATAACGGAAGAATTAATTCAGAAAATAGAGAATCAAAAGCGGACAATGACTGATTTACCCGATGAGCCCTCGTTATTTTTTGAAGGTAAAGAAGAAATGACCGACAAAACAAAGCCGTCGGTTGTATGCGATATGGGGAATATCGCCTTTCTTCCTTACTGGGACAGTTGGAACAGCGAGAACGAGTTTCCGTTACAGCAAGCGAAAATAATCTGTAAAGATACGATGGATGATATTCAAAGTGCTGGAATAACCGAATTCAGCTATATTTATCAGGATATAGTGTACTCCATGTCTCTGCAGGACGGCAAACGAACCCGCATCGGAGAAATAACGGAAGCCGAAAAGAATCAGGGAGTGAAATAAACGAATCCCGTATGAAAGACCCGAGCAGCACTTCGGAGGGTTTGGCGGCAGCCCTGCATTCGGTCTATCAGTATTGGGATATCAAAATAAGCAAATAGGAGGACAAAATGAAAGGAAAAATCTTATTAATGGCAATTTTATCGGCGTCGGCTCTGTTGGGGTGTGGTGAAATCCAATATAAAACAGAACGAGGTATCTTTTTTAAAAATACTACAGATAGGGAGATTGATTATGCCTACAGCACAAGAGGGATAATAGGATATCAATTTGAAGCACAGGGGAAAAAAATCGACTATGCGGCAGCGACTCTTTTGCCCGGCGAGGAAAAGGAAGCGTACGGAGTAGCGATTTATAGACCTGATGGTGCCGATTTTTGGAATTTTTATTTCATGTTACGGATTCCGTATGAAGGGGAACAAAAGTGGCTTTGTGTTTACATGTATACCTCAACTCAAACTCGTGTAGTGGAGATAACAGAAGAATTGATTCAGAAAATAGAGAATGAAACGAAGACATATACTGACTTACCCGATGTGCCGTTTAGTTATATAGGTAAAAACGAAATTACCGACAAGACAAGTCCGTTAGCGAATAGTGGATGGGATATGGGGGAGATCGCCTTTCTTCCTTACTGGGACAGTTGGAGCAGTGAGAGCGAGTTTCCAGTTCAGGAAGCGAAAGAGGCAAGTAGTAATAGGGAGAATAATAAGATGGAGTATTATCAGGATGCAGGAATAACCGAATTCAGCTATATATATCAGGATATAGTGTACTCCATGTCTCTGCAGGACGGTAAACGAACCCGCATCGGAGCGGTAACGGAAGCCGAAAAGAATCAGGGGCTGAAATAGACATTTCCCGTCCGGTTGCGGACGGGATTTTTTATTCCGGATAGTGCAGCCGTTCGGGGCCGATGCCGTTCAGCACTTCGAGAAACCGGGCAGCGTGCCATTTGGCCATCGGCAGATTCATATCGAGGCAGTTGCCGCACCCCTCCGGCGTGGCCCCCGGAATTGCGCCGTTGCAGGCGGCGATGTGCGCAAAAAGATCCTTCATCAGCGGCACAACGCTTTCGGAGGTATGCTCTCCGGCCAGCAGCAGATAAAAACCGGTGCGGCAGCCCATCGGGCCGAAGTAAACGATGCGGTCGCCGATGTCGGCGCGGTTGCGCAGGTAAACGGCACCGAGATGTTCGATGGCATGAATTTCGGCGGTGTTCATCACCGGTTCGCGGTTCGGAGCGGTCATGCGGATGTCAAAGGTGGTGACGGTTTCGGCACCGATGCGGTCGATGCGGGAAACGTAAACGCCCGGCAGAAGCCGCAGATGGTCGACGGTAAAACTGGCAATGGTATCCATAAAATTCTCCTGATTCAAAGTATAGCCGATTCGCGGGCGAAGCGCAAGCGCAGCGGTTCAGAAAATGACCAACGAGGTGTCGCCGGGCGTGTAGCGGCACACCAGTTCGCGGAATTCGGCGTCGGGCAGCGGCAGGCGGTTGCGGTAAGCCGGGTCGAGGACGTTGCCGTTGCGGAAATTGTGCAGAACCCACGGGCTTCCGGCTGTCAGCGCGGCAATGGTGTCGAGGTCGTCCGTTTCGGTGATGCCGGGAACAACGGTGGTGCGGAACTGGTGCGGAATGCCGGAGGTGCGGATCCATTCGATCGATTTCAAAACCGCATCGCCGCATTCGTAACCGAGCCGTCCGTATTTTTGCGGCGAGGTTTTGATGTCCATCGCGATGAAATCGGGTCTGACGGCGGCCAGCCGGTCGGGCAGGGTGCCGTTGGTGTCGAGCTTGACCGGATAGCCCAGCCTGCGCACAGCCGCTATCAATTCCGGTAACGGCGCAAACAGTGTCGGTTCGCCGCCGCTGAGGCAGACACCGCCGAGCACATTTTTCCGTTTGCGCAGATAAGCGGCCGCTTCTTCAAACGAAAGCAGATCGTCGGGAAAAGGGCGTTCCACCAGCGAGGCATTGTGACAGTACGGGCAGCGCAGATTGCAGCCGGGAATAAAAAGAACGGCTGCCACCAGACCGGGATAGTCGTTCATCGAGACTTTTTCCAGTCCGAAGCGGCAGCCTGCGAACAGCGGTTGTTCCATTATACGATTAAACAGCCGCCGTCAAAAGGGATTTCAGTTCGGCCGCGTTGCCGGTGCGGGCCTGTTCTTCGTTTGCGGAATCGAGAAACAGAACGGTCGGCGCTTTCATGACGCCGTATTTCATCGCCAGTTCCATTCCTTCGTGAGTATCGACATCGATATATTCGACCGAAAGTCCCGATTCGTCCAAAACAGCTTTGACCGGCGGACAGTTCGGGCAGGTTTTGCGGACAAAACAGAGAATGCGGCCGCTGATATCGGCTTTCTTTTCGTTGCAGGTTACTTCGATATGGGTGTGCGTGCAGTCGCAGGAAGGTGTTTCCCCGTTCAGAACAAAGTTTTTGCGGATACCGAACTCTTCCCGTTTGCCTTTATTCCAGTTGGCAACCGAACGGTAGTAGCCGACAATGCGGGCGTATACTTCCGTGTCCGTTCCCTGTACCGAATTCATTTCCTGTTTCAGTTCTTCGATTTTTCTGTTCAGCTCTTCGATTTTTTGTGTGTTCATTTCTCTTCCCCTCAAAGATTTTTTTTCAGTTTTGATTTTTCTTTTTCCAGTTCTTTTATCTGTTCGATGATTTCATTCTTCCGTTCGTCGCGGCATTTCGGACAGTTGAAATGTTCGCCCGAAAGGTACCCGTGAACCGGACAAATGGAATACACCGGCGATAACGTAAAATAAGGAATCCGGTAGTTGCTGCAAATCGCTTTCACCAGATTCTTGCAGGCGTTGATGTCGGTAATGGCTTCTCCCAAAAAGCCGTGAAAAACCGTTCCGCCCGTGTACTTGATCTGCAGATCTTCCTGTAAATCAAGGGCCTCAAATATATCATCGGTAAAATTGACCGGCAGTTGAGTCGAATTGGTGTAGTAAACCTCATTTTTACCGCCCGTGATGATATCGGGATAACGTTCCTTATCGTGTTTGGCCAGCCGGTAACTGGTGCTTTCCGCCGGAGTCGCTTCCAGGTTGAAGAGGTCTCCGGTTGCTTCCTGGTATTCGGAGAGCCGGTCGCGCATTTTCAGCAGAATCTCGTTGGCGAAAGCGCGCGCTTCCGGGTCGAGCAAATCTTTCCCCATGAAATTGAGCAGACATTCGTTCATGCCGCAAATGCCGATGGTGGAAAAGTGATTGTTCAGATGGCTGAGGTACCGTTTTGTATACGGAAAGAGTCCCGCTTCGAGAAGCCGGTTGATGACTTTCCGTTTGATAATCAGCGAATCGCGGGCCAGATCCATCAGCCGGTAAAGGCGGTCGTAAAACTCTTCTTTTGTGGAAGAGAGGTAGCCGATACGCGGCAGGTTAATCGTGACAACGCCGATCGATCCGGTAAATTCGTCGGAGCCGAAAAGGCCGCCGCCGCGTTTGCGCAGTTCCCGTTTGTCCAGTTGCAGCCGGCAGCACATCGAGCGGACGTCTTCCGGGTTGAGGTCGCTGTTGATGAAATTCTGAAAGTAGGGAGTGCCGTATTTGGCCGTCATCTTAAACAGCAGTTCGGTGTTGGCGCCGTCCCAGTCGAAATCGCGGGTGATATTGTAGGTCGGAATCGGGTATTGGAAACCGCGGCCGTCGGCATCTCCTTCCAGAATCAGCTCGATGAAAAGGCGGTTGATCGTGTCCATTTCTTTTTGACAGTCGCCGTATGTAAATTCGGTTTCTTTGCCGCCGACAATTGCCTTGCGGTCTTTCAAATCGTGGGGAACCGTCCAGTCGAGGGTAATGTTGGTAAACGGCGCCTGGCTGCCCCACCGCGACGGGGTGTTGACACCGAAAAGAAAACTCTGCAGCGCTTGCCGCACTTCGTCGTCGTTCAGGTTATCGGCTTTAATAAACGGGGCCAGATAGGTATCAAAACCGGAAAGCGCCTGCGCTCCGGCCCATTCGTTCTGCATAACGCCCAGAAAGTTGACAATCTGCTGAATCAGAGTCGATAAATGTTTGGCCGGTTTGGAGTTGATTTTGTCTTTGACGCCGCCGAGACCTTCCTGAATCAGCTGCCGCAGCGACCAGCCGGCACAGTAACCGGAAAACATCGACAAATCGTGAATATGAAAATCGGCATTGCGGTGCGCTTCGGCAATTTCTTCCGTGTAAATATTCTTCAGCCAGTAATTGGCGGTAATCGCCCCAGAGTTGTGCAGAATCAGGCCGCCGAGCGAAAAGTTGACGTTGGCATTTTCGTTAACCCGCCAGTCCGACTGCATCAGATAGCCGTCCATCGTGCCGTTGATGTCGAGCATCAGTTTTTTGGTATCGCGCATTGCTTCGTGTTTGGCACGGTAGAGGATGTAGGCTTTGGCGGTTTTGACCTTTTTTTCTTCGATAAAAACGGTCTCGACAATATCCTGAATTTCTTCCAAAGCCGGGGCCGAATTCGGATGGCGGCCTTTCATGAAGTCCGCCAGCTTCTCTTCGGTTTTTTTTGTCAGATAATCGACGGTATCCGCGGAATAATCATCACCGGACGCCTGCAACGCTTTTGAAATGGCGCTGGCAATTTTGTAGCGGTCGTACTTTTCCAAACTGCCGTCCCGTTTGACAATCTGTCTGACGGCAAACGGCCGTTGCGGAGCGGAATTGCCGAGAAATTCCCTCCAGTCGTTTTTTACTTCTCCCATCGATTATATCCCCCTCCCGGTTTGCTATCGCTTATTGCTTTTTTTATCGATTTGTTTTATCTCGGTGATAAAACGCTTTAAATCATCAAAATTCCGGTAAACCGACGCATAGCGTATGTAAGCGACGGCATCGACCTGTTTTAATTTTTCCAGTATCAAATCACCCAACATCGATGATGAAATGATATGGCTCATTCTTCCTTCGTATTCGGCCGCATCTTCGATTTCGGCAATCATGCTGTCGATCATCGACTGCGGAATTTGCCGTTTCCGTGTTGCCGTCGTAATACTTTTGCGCAGTTTTTCGGTGTTGAACTCCTGCAATTCGCCGCTTTTTTTCTGAATCATCAGCGGCTTTTCTTCGGTTTTTTCGTAAGATGTGAATCGTGTACCGCAATTCAGGCATTCTCTCCGTCTCCGGATAACGGTTCCCGTCGAATTTTGGCGGGACTCGAGGACACGGTCGTCGGTTGAATTACAATACGGACATCTCATAACCTTTCCTTTTTTTATCGGCACTTTTGTAGTGGTTCTCAAGAGAACTTAGTCACTATATCACACTATATATATGGTGTCTATATTTTTCTTTAATTTTTTGGAAAACTTTCGATTCAAATCTTCCGAATCTTCTCCGGTATGATTTATCGGGGATTCCTCTTTTTCTTTTTCCTTCTATATGGTATAAGATATATATGGAAAAGAGTTTGAAAATTATTGCCGGCGGAATCGGTTTTATGGCGCTGATTGCTGCCTGTTTTGTGATGAAAACGTTAAGTTCGATTTTTATCCCGATGGTTTTGGCCCTCTTTTTTTCGATTTTCTTTCTACCCCTTTTAAATGCAATGGAGAAACGGCATGTTCCCCGGATGCTGGGGGTCATTTTCGCCGTTTTGGTTCTGCTTCTGCTGCTTCTTTTTGCTTCTCTGTTTTTGCTGAATACCGTATCGAAGTTTGCCGTCGAGTTTCCGAAATATCAGGTCAAAATCCAGGCATTTTATATTCAGTTGGACAGTTATCTTCAGGGGTTCGGAGAAGCTCTCGGAAAGAAACTGAATTATGATATGCCCGACAACTTTTCTCTGTTTTCGCTGATACAGACAATGAAATGGGGAGACTGGATTTCGTCCGGGTTAAATACGGTGGTGAACCGATCGTTTTCGTTTATATCCGCATTTACCGTGCTGGTTCTTTTTCTTGTTTTTATCCTCTCCGAAAGAGTCGTAATTCAGGACCGGCTGAAACTGATTTTTATCCGAAAAAATGAAGACGGAAGCGAAACTCCCGAGTCGTTAAAGAAGGCGGAAAAAGTGGCTGCCATCGTTTCCCAGATCGGAAAAGACACACTCAGTTATCTGTGGCTGAAAACCATCATCAGTGCGCTGACGGCTTTTTGTGTCGGTATCGCAACCTCGGTTGTCGGGATGGATTTCGTTCCGCTTTGGGTGGCCATTACTTTCTTTTTCAATTTTATTCCCAACATCGGCTCGATTGCGGCTGTCTTTATTATTTCGACATTCGGATTTGCCCAGTTCTCTCCGAATTGGGGAATTGTCGCCTATATTTTCTTCATAAACGGATTGATTCAGTTCATTATCGGTAACTGGCTTGATCCGATGCTTCAGGGACGGAAATTTAATCTGAGTCCTGTAGTCGTTTTCTTTTCGCTGCTGTTTTGGAGCTGGATGTGGGGTATTGTCGGTATGTTTCTGGCAGTCCCGATGATGATGCTGATAAAAATTATTATGATCAATATTCCGGCTTTGCAGCCGGTCGATGCTCTGATTTCCGGAGACAATAAAGCACCGAAAGATGAAACAATCGGCGATCGGATAAAAGCTTTCGGAAAAAGAGCGGTTGCGGGAGTTTCTTTTGTAAAATCCAAAATAGGAAAGAAAAATGGAAAATAAAGTTTATCTGACGGGGATTAAGCCGACGGGAACGCCGCATATCGGCAATTATTTCGGAGCGATTCGCCCGGCGTTGAAGGCGGCCGAATCGTTTGAAGCCCGCTATTTTATAGCCGATTACCATGCGCTGAATACGGTCAAAGATCCTGCCGAATTACGGCGCAACACATACGAAGTCGCTGCTGCCTGGATGGCGTGCGGTCTGGATCCGGAAAAAACACTTTTTTACCGCCAGTCGGATATACCGCAGGTGTTTGAACTGTCGGTTTTGCTGAATGCCTTTACTCCGAAAGGGTTGATGAACCGGGCTCATGCTTATAAAGCGGCGGTTGCCTCCAATCTCGAAAAAGGAGAAGATCCCGACAGCGGTATCAATATGGGGCTTTATACCTATCCGGTGCTGATGGCCGCCGATATTCTGCTTTTCGACGCCGACTTTGTGCCGGTCGGAAAAGATCAGGTTCAGCATATCGAAATTGCCGTCGACATCGCCGAGGCCGTCAACCGCAATTACGGAAAAGAGCTGTTCCGCATTCCGCAGCCGTATCTCGAAGAGTCGTCGCAGGTTATTCCCGGTTCCGACGGACGGAAAATGAGCAAAAGTTACAATAATACGATTCCGCTTTTTTTAAGCGAAGCGCAACTGAAAAAGCAGGTCATGCGTATCGTAACCAATTCCCAGGGGGTGGAAGAGGTTAAAGATCCCGACAGCTGTAATGTTTTTTCTCTGTATAAACTTTTCGCAAAACCGGAAGAACAGGCCGCTTTGGCTGTCCGTTACCGCGCCGGCGGTATGGGCTGGGGCGATGCCAAAAAAGAGCTTTTCGACAAAATGAACCGGATGCTGACACCGATTCGCGACCGTTATGCGGCGCTGATGGCCGCCCCTTCCGTAATCGATGAGGCTCTGAACCGCGGAGCCGAACGCGCCCGACAGCTGGCTCAACGCAAAATGGAAAAATTACGCCGGGCCGTCGGTCTTTAACGTTTTGCCGCCGGGCTGAATTGGCGGCCTGCCCGCAAATTCAGTTGCCCCGGTATGTCGAGTAGCCGTTTGCCGAAACTGTCAGCGGAATATGGTAATGTCCGTTTCCCCGAATCTGAAATACCACTTCGATGAACGGATAAATTGATGTTTCCTTCTGCTTCCTGAAATAGGACGCTGTCTCGAATCGCAATTTGTAAATTCCTTCATTATTGTTTTTATGACTCAAAAAATCGGCGATTCGGCCGTTTCTGTCGGTAATGCCCTCATCAATTTTTATCCAGCTATCATCGGAAGAGTTCTGTCTGTAAAGAACGATGGTGACACCGGATGCCGGCGAGCCTTTCTGAACATCCAGAATATGCGTGCTGAGCTGATAGCTTTCTTTCGATGTTTGCGCCGCCGCATAAAAGGACAGTGTTCCCAAAATTAAAAATAAAACTGTTTTTTTCATGATTCTCTCCGTTAAATGATGATGAGCTATCTTATGATATTGTCTTGTGTTTTGTCAATATTACAAAATTATATAAATTATTTTCTATTATTTTTATTGATTTCTCTTTATGAAGAGAGTAAACTGAGAGCAGAGGTATCTGTATGAGGAAAAATTTAAATTTATCATTAGTTTTGATATCCGTTCTGTTTTTGGCGGGATGCACGATGGTGCCGGAGAATGTCACTCCTGTCCGGGATTTTGACGCGAACCGTTATCTCGGGAAATGGTATGAAATTGCCCGTTTTGATTTCTTCTTTGAAAAGGGATTGAACAATGTGACGGCCGAATACTCCCTGAATGAGGACGGAACCGTTCGTGTTGTGAATCGCGGGTATCGTTACGAAAAACAAAAATGGAAAGAAGCGGTCGGTAAGGCTAAATTCAGAGAAAGTCCGCAAGTCGGTGCGCTGAAAGTGTCTTTTTTCGGACCGTTTTACGCCGGCTATAATGTGATTGCCGTTGAGAACGACTATTCGTATGCGCTGGTTTGCGGAAAAAATGACGGTTATTTGTGGATTTTGGGAAGAACTCCTCAAATTCCGGAGGAAGTCAAAACCCGGTATCTGGAGATGGCAACCGGGCTCGGTTTTGATGTTTCCCGTCTGATTTGGGTTGATCACACGCTGTCGGAATAGTCGGGAGTAAACAGCAAAAAGGCGGAGCCGAAGCATCCGCCTTTTTGTTTATTTTGAGCAAAGTCTGTCGGCTTCCTGAATCAAAGCCGAGTGAATTCTTAACAGTTCGGCTTCGGCATTCGGGTTGTTTCCTTTGACTTCGGCCAAAACCCGGAAAACCGGTTCGGTTCCCGATCCGCGCATCCAGACAAAAGCGACCGGTTCGTCTGTTTCATTGTAAAAGCGGATTTTAAAACCGCCCCGTTCCCGGCCGCTTCGGAATTCCGAGCCGACTCCTTCTTTTTCTTCCGTTTTTTCGTAATTGAATTCACGCCATGAAGTCAGTCCCAATTTTTCGCGGAGCGGTTTCAGTTCGTTTTCCCAGTAGGTCGGGAAAAGGCGTTCGTAAGCGGCTTTCAGTGCGGCGTGGTCGGTTGTCCGGATATCGAGTTTGGCCTGCGGTTCGTATGAGCCTGTTGTTGTATATGCGGGCAGTGATTCGATAATCGTTTCAAGCGAAAAGTCGGGAGAAAATTCACGGCCGGTCCGTTCGCACCAGAGACGGAAAAGCTCGGGACGGGTCAGAAGTTTCATCAGCGCTCCGACCGTGTTCAGCGGATCGCGGACGGTGGCCGGATCGGTGATGTTGCCTCCGTTGGAACCTTCGCCGAGAATGCGGACCAGGTAACCCTGCTGCCGCAGTTTACGTGCCAGATTAACGACGTTGGCTTCGCCCACTTCCGCACGGAAGACTTTCGCTCCGAATACGGCTGCGACAGCTTCTGTACGATCCGAGGTGCAGCAGTTCACGGCGACGGCAAGCGGCTGCCGGCAACCGTCGACAGTCAAAGCAGCCAGTTCGCTCAGAACGCATAACGCAAACAGCTGCTGGGCTTCCGGAACGGCTGCCGTTTTACGGTTGTTCTGCATATAAACAATATTACCGCGGTCACCGTCGTTATCGGGTGTAAAGCCGATCGGAAAACAGATGCCGTTTTCTTTAAAAGATTCCATCCGGTTGCAGTCTTCGAGAAAACGTCGGCACGGTTCAAGAGAGATCCCCTCCGGAACAATGCGGTGAACAATTTGTCCCGGACGGTTGTTCATGGTCCGTACCGTCAGACCGCAGGAGGTGAAAAAATCGGTGTCGATTGATAGAGTTCGAGCGCTGCCGTTATAATCAATGACGATGCCGAGACGACGCGGGGCAACCGTTTCGGCAAACCGCTGTATCGATTCGCCGGCGAGCCGGGTATCACTGATACCGGAAAAGACGACGGAACTGAAGTCGGTATAGGCTTTAAGAGCTTCTTCCTTGTTCTTTATCCGGCTTTCGTTTACGGATTTGATGCGGTCTCCGCCGATTGTGGTTGCTGCCGTAACGGCGCTCTGAATTTCTTCAAAGACGGGTACTTTTTCCCGTATTCTTTCAATAAAAAGATTGGCCGTGTCGGGATCCAAAACGGCTCCGTCGCCCCAACCGAATTTAAATCCGTTGTGGCCGATCGGGTTGTGGCTGGCCGAAACGTACGCGAATGCATCCGCAGACGGGTCTGTTTTGACATAAGCCATAATTTCCGGTGCTGCCGCTACCCCGATTGTGCGAACACCGATCCCCTCGGACAGAAAAGATCTGATGAGAAGCTGTTCCAATGCGGGGCCTGTAGGGCGTGTGTCGGTTCCCGTAACGATAACGGGAGATTCCTTTCCGGTATGTTCTTTCAGAAAAGACGCAAATTCGCGGCCGATAAAAACCGTCAGAGCGGCATCGGCAGAAGAGATTGCGGGTGTGGCGCTTTCTTCGATTCCGTCAATAGCGAAAACTTTACGGAATCCGGAGGGCGACAAAATAAACGAGTCAAAAGCGTCTTTTAAGACAGATTGCTGAGGGCAAATGGGTATCTGCCGGTCTTGTTCAAATCCGAAATCAGTTATCATAAGATTTACCCAAAACAGCGGCTATGCGATCCATAGCTTCAAGTACATTTTCTCGTGAGTTAAAAGCGCTGATGCGGATAAAACCTTCTCCACAGGATCCGAATCCCGAACCGGGAGTAGTGACAACGGCGGCGCCGTTCAGCAGTTTGTCGAAAAAGTTCCAACTGTCTTCTCCTGTTTCCACCCATATATAAGGAGAATTTTCGCCTCCCGTGCATCGGAAACCCAGCGAAGTCATTTTTTCGCGAATAATTTTGGCATTTTCGAGGTAAAAATCGATTGTCGCTTTGACCTGAGCTTTGCCTTCGGGGGTGTAAACGGCTGCGGCCGCTTTCTGAACCGGGTAGGAAACGCCGTTAAATTTGGTCGATTGCCGCCGGTTCCACAGCGGGTTAAGTGCGACAGCCTCTCCGTCGGCTGTATAGGCTTTGACTTTTTTCGGAACAACGGTAAAGGCACACCGGGTTCCGGTAAAACCGGCGGTTTTGGAAAAGCTGCGGAATTCGATGGCGACTTCATCGGCACCGTCGATTTCGTAAATCGAGTGGGGTAATGATTCGTCGCGGATAAAAGCTTCGTAAGCGGCATCGTAAAGAATCAGAGCTTTGTTGGCCCTGGCGTAGTCAACCCATTTTTTTAAATCTTCTTTGCCGATTGTCGCACCGGTCGGGTTGTTCGGAAAGCAGAGGTAAATCAAATCGACTTTTTCATTCGGCAGTTCCGGTACGAAGTTGTTGGCGGCGGTTGAATTCAGATAAACAAATCCTTTGTAGCGGCCGTTTTCGTTGTCGCCGGTCCGGCCAGCCATGACATTGGTATCGACATAAACCGGATAGACCGGGTCGGGAACGGCAATTTTGATATCTTCGGAAAAAAGTTCCTGAATATTGGCTGTGTCGCATTTGGCACCGTCGGAAATAAAAATTTCGTCGGCTTCGATTTGGCAGCCTCGGGATCGGTAATCGTTTTCGGCAATCGCTTCACGTAAAAACGCATATCCCGCTTCGGGACCGTAACCTTTAAAGGAAGCTTCACTGCCCATTTCGTCGGCTGCCTCGTGAAGCGCTTTGACGCATACGGGAGGAAGAGGACAGGTGACATCGCCGATGCCCATTCGGATCACCTTTTTGTCGGGGTTTGCTTCCGTAAAGGCAGAGACTCGTTTTGCAATATCGACAAACAGGTAGGATGCTTTCAGTTTCAAATAGTTTTCATTGACTCGAATCATGGTTCACCTCTTAGCCCCATTATATCGAAAAACAGAAGGTGTTTCAAGATCACTGCTGTTGCCGGGAGAAAATGAAAAATAAATTTTTTATTTGTAAAATTGGAAATAATATTGTTTAATATATAGGTAATAGGAGGCAGTTATATGACGAAAAGGTTGATGTTATCGTTTTTATGTGTTTTGGCGGTAAGTTGTTCCCGTGGCGGTGATATGCTCTCACCGGGGGAGCTTCGTATAGAAAACCGCTCCGATGCCCGGATTGAATCGGTGAAAGTGTCCGTGAACGGGGAAGTGAAAGCCGAAGTTTCCGGCGAGGCAACGTCCGGCGTGATTTGGCGTCCCCAATATCCTTTCCCGGGAAGAGGTTCTCAATACCGTATCGAGATACAGCTTTCCGGCAGTACCAACTATTTTATTGATCGGACATTTGTTTACGATTCTGCCGATGATTTGGTATTTGTTTTGAACGGGGATTATTCTTTAACAAGTACGATGGATGAGGTCTCCGGTCTGTCTTCCGGAATAAAAATCAGCCTTTCGGCCGATCAGAAACGGAAACAGGAAGAAATCGAAGCCGGATTTCAAGCCTATAAAAACTGGCTTAACGACCGTACCGAAAGAATGGTAACGGTTCTTTCCTCTATGGCGAAAGAAAATAAAGTTGTCCTGACAATGGACGGCAACCGGCTGACGGAATTTTCAACAACGCAGGATATTATAGATTTTTTCGGGTTGGAGACGACTGACGGATATCTGGGGACTGTTTTTACCCAAGTGACAACGGAATTTAGCGGTGATGCCGAAACAGCGGAATTTCAACCCGCATTGGCACAAATTGAAGCGGAAACGGCGTCTCTTTTGCCGAAAGCCCCGCAGAACCTGCTGCTTCCGGCATTGAGAGAAAGTGCGGTTGAAGATGAACGTTACATCACACCTTCCGGCGGCGCTCCCATAGATAAGCTTAATGAAGGCTATCGCGAGTCTGTTTACTGGTACAGCGGCATTTTGGAAGCCGCCTCCGGCGTCAAAGGAAATTAAGGAGGATTTTATGAAAAAATTACTGCCGCTTATTTTTTTACTGCCGGTGTTGGTAGCCTGTCCGCCTTTGGAAGAGTGGGAGGAGCTGCGGGGAATCGAATTTTATGTGGAAAACCAGACCGGGGAGCCCGTGTACATCCAATATGACGAACGGGCAAAGACGATTGAACCGACCGAAAGTTTCCATGCCCGTGCCCGGGACAGCCGTTCGGCGTCCGAACTCTATTTTGGCCGCGAAAACTTAAAAAGGTTTAACGGTTTTTCTATTCCTAACGATTCCTGTTTTTTTACGATCCCGATTCAGAAACTCAGAGAGAATTGGGAATCCAATAAGGGCCGCTTCAGCGACGAACTGCTGGGGGGATTTTTACGGCCTATCCGGTGCGAATCGATTCGGAGTATGACGAACGGGACGGACGTCAGATTTATAAATGGATTTTTGAGGTGAAAGACAGTTGGCTGGCCGCCGGAAAGGCTTCGGAAGACCGGAAATCAATGCCGACTGAAATGTATGGTAATGTGCTTGTTTATATGGCTGCCGATAACGATTTGTACACGGCCGCGCTCAATGATATCAATGAGATGGAAGCCGGCTGGAATGCATCCGTTCCGCTTTATGTCTTTCTTGATCCGCCCCAAAATTCACCGTTTAACCAGCCGCTGATTTTCCGGATTGTCCATGATGAGACGGATGAAATTGTCAGTCCGGTCGTTAAGGTGTTTTTACAGGAAATTGATTCGGCTTCCAAAAACGGAATGGTGTCGGTTTTATCGGAGGCGGGTTTTTATTTTGACAAACTGATTCTCTGGTCCCATTCAACCGGATGGCTGCCGGAAAATATTGATTACAACCGGATTCCGCTGCAGGATACCCCGGCCGGTACGGCAGATACCGGTGCGGACACGGCTTCCCGTATTGCTTCCCGCACCTTTGCCGTTGATGATACGGCAGGAAGCCGCATGTCGATCCGGGATTTGGCGTCGGTATTTGAATCGTCTTTTCAGGTCGGGACGCTGGTTTTTGACTCGTGCCGGATGGGAACGGTGGAAGTTTTTGCCGAATTTTCCGCTGCCCAAATTCGGCGCATCATTGCCCCGGCGACAGATATTGATGTCGGAGGGCTTTACTACACGACATTGGCAGGAATGTCCCGATGGGAAGAGATTGACCTGAACAAAGCTGTTGCGGAATACAAATCCGCCGGCGGCGGAGAGCTGATGCTGATTGCCTGCGATCCGAAGGATTTCGGCAGTACCGGTCCTTTTTCGCGGCAGCTGACATTCGATCCCGTTCAGCGGTCGGATATGAAACCGATGCAGACTCCCGAAAACGGATACGCGGTTGTCTTTTATGATTTTTTCCATTTTCTTGATCAGGCGGTATCCGCGGAAACCGCCGCAAAGTTAAAAGAAGTCTTTGAAACGGCTCCGGAAGGGGCGTCTCCCGGATTTTACCTGCCGTATACAGCAGCGGAAAACCCTTCGGTCGTTCTGAAAGAAATCAACGCCGCCTTTCTGAACACTGTGTGGGGGAAAGCCGTTTCTTTTTCCGATAATATCGCACTTCCGTCCGGAACCGGTCTTGACTGAAAAGAAAAAAGGAGAATCAAATGAGAAAGGAGAACCAAATGAGAAAGGAGAACCAAATGAGAAAGGAGAATCAAATGAGAAAGGAGAATCAAATGAGAAAGGAGAATCAAATGAGAAGAATCGGAATGATTATACAGGCGGTTTTGATACTTATCCTGTCTTCCTGCTACAGGGGAGAAGGGGGCACTTTTGGCTACGGAAGCGACGGCGAAGGCGGAGTCATCATTAAAAATGCGATTGTGACAGGCGACTCGCTGGTGATTCCGTCGGAAATCAACGGTAAACCGGTGACAGGTATCGGGTACGAATGTTTTTCAAAGAGGCCGGGATAAAAAGTATTGTCATTCCCGGTTCCGTAAAAGTGATCGGGGAGAGGGCTTTTGGGTCGTGTACCTCTGTGGAGTCGCTGACCATTGAGGACGGGGTAGAAAAAATCGAAAGTTGGGCTTTCCATAGAGTGCCCATTAAAGAATTGGTCATTCCCGGATCCGTTTCCGAAATCGGAAAGTGGGCCTTTGATGAATGTGAGAATTTGGAAAAAATAACCATATTGCCCGGAAAGTTAAAGGAATTTCCCATGGCTTTCTTGGGATTGACTTTCAAAGAGGTCATTTTTCCCGAAAATATTGAAAGCGTCGACCTGGTCTGGTCTTCCGACGCCCGGGTTGTTTATAATCCGGTGAATATAAGAGCTCCGCTCTTCTCGGGGGCCATCCGGTCGGACGGGCCTGTCGTTGTCGATCCGCGCTACCCATTCGCCTATACCGGAAGGCTGTACTATTCCGACGAGGTTTATTTACAGTGGGAGCATGAGAATCCGTGGGATTTGTATGAACGCACTGTTGAAAATGTATTTTTTGAGCCTCGGACCTCGTCGATGCCGGGGGAGAAGGAGTATGAAGGTTTTCTGGAGTACGGAGGCGGAAATGCTTTGACGGATATATACCGCGATAACCTGACCTATTCTCAGTATATAAGAGAGCAGCAAGACAGTACGCAGAACAGATTTTATTTACAACTGGCGGAAACAGGCGCGCCGCTCACTTTTTATGTTCCGAATGAGACTGCCAAAATGGTGATGGATAATAGAAAGAAGGAAATTCTTCAGTTTACTCCGGAGCAGGCTCGTGCGCTTTGCGGTGATCCTACTCTGGATTTTGCCAAGACTCTTAATCTTCAGGTGGTTGTCAGGAAATACGGTGAGTGACGCTGTCTGTCCGCCGGAAAACAAAAAGGTCTCCTTTTCGGAGACCTTTTTTGCCGGTGAACGGACTTGAACCGTTACAGGCGTGAACCCGGCAGATTTTGAGTCTGCTGTGTCTACCAATTTCACCACACCGGCTTTCTCTGCTGATAGTAGCGGAAAATCGATGAAATGTCAAGCTTGCGGATCATTTTTTGCCGCATCGAATGCAAATTCGAACACGCTTTTTTCCGGAATAAACGGTTTGCAGCGGTTCAGGTTCAGTCGGCGTGCCGTCAATTCAATCGCACTTTCGCTGTTGCCGGCGGCTGTCGGACAGCCGTAAAAGGCGGCGGTCTCTTCAAAAGCTTTCAGCGGTATCATGCCGACCGGTTCGCAGCCGTCGACGGACAAACCTTCTTTGGCGCATTCTTCTTTGACGGCTTCATAAAAACGGCCCATGCCGGTTTGGCGGTAATCGAAGAGGTTGGCGGTCATCTGGCACATGCCGAAGTCGCTGCTGAACCACGGTTTGGCCTGAACGGCGGGCAGCCGTCCGGGAGTTTTTCCGTCGCCGGAACTGCGTAACCGTTTGGCTATGGCGTTCAGCCGCGGCAGCAGATCCTCTCCTCCGGGGATGTTGACGTTAAACGCCAGCATAAACGCCCGCGCCCCGACCGCGCAGGCTCCGAAGCGGGGATTAAAAACCGCCGGGCCGCTGTCGGGCAAAAAACCGGAAGCAATGCGGGCGGCCAATCCTTCGTATTCGCCGCGGCGGAGAAACGGCAGCCGCCGTCTTTCGCTGCAGGCGGCCGATTCGGCGTACAGGTAAACCGGCAGCCGCAGTTGCGTGCCGATGCGGTCGGCCAGCTGACGGGAAAGGGTAACGGCTTCTGCCATGGAAATTCCCCGAACGGGAATCAGCGGAATCACATCAGCGGCACCGATTCGCGCATGGGTGCCGCTGTGGCGGCTCATGTCGATGAGTGAGGCGGCGGTTTCGGTGACACGGAATGCGGCTTCGCAGACGGCCGCCGGTTTGCCGGCAAAAGTGAGCACCGTGCGGTTGGCGTCGCGGTGACTGTCGCGGTGAAGGACCCGAACGCCGGGAAGGGCAGCGGCGCGGGTGACGGCATCGATAACGGAAAAATTCCGGCCTTCGCTGAAGTTGGGAACGCATTCCAAAATTTCGGGAAAATAATTCATATCCGATTGTAACATTAATCCCGAAAATGGAAAAGAACTCTTGATTTTATTCTTCGGATTGTGTATACTGCCTAAGATAAATTTTAATATATTAAGGAGATCGGATATGGCGCAGGCTTCGAAAAACTCTCGTGTCGGTTCCAATACCCATAAATTTGCCTGTCCTTGCGGCGGCGAAGTCAAAATGAGAACATTGTTCAGAAACGGGAAAGCCCAAAACGTGGCTGTTTGTGAAAAGTGCAACCGTCAGGAACGGCGGCCGAAAGATTTCAAATAAAATTTTAAGCGGAGGACAGATCTTTGGCTAACAATAAATCTTCAAAAAAAAGAATCAGACAAATCGAACGGAGAACGCTTCGGAACCGTATGACAAAAAGTGCCGTTCGTACTGCAATGAAAAAAGTGACGGCTGCGATTGCCGCACGTGATAAAGACGGCGCTTTGGCTCAGTTCAAGGTTTTTGAAAAAATGATTGATACTGCCGAAGGAAAAGGGGTTTTCCACTCCAATATGGCAGCCCGAAAGAAATCGCGCCTGTTGGGTCAGATTTCCAAGATTCAGTAACGTTCAAAAATATCCGATTCGTCGGATATTTTTTTTCATAGGGGGCCGTTTTGGGCGATCAGGAAAAAAAATCTGTTGAGAAAGTGACCAAAGCGGATCTTGTCGATCGTATTTGGAACAGCGGGACATTTCCCGGAAAAAAGTCGGAACTTTTGCGCGTTGTCGATTCGTTCTTAAACGAGCTGAAAGAAGCCGTTGCCGCCGGTTCGGTGATTGAGTTACGCGGATTGGGGACTTTTGAGGTCAAGTGCCGCAAAGGCCGCGATCGGGCGCGAAATCCGAAAACCGGAGAAACGGTCAGTGTCGAAAATCACGGTGTGGCTGTTTTTCGTCCGGGAAAAGAGCTGAAAGCCCGTGTCTGGGATATAAAATAAATGAATGCGGTCCGGCAGGGGCGGAATGCGGCGGCGGCAGCGGTATCGCCGCTGTTGCTTTTTTTGGCGTTTCCCAATCCGCTGTTCGAACGCGGACTGCCGTTTTTTACCGTTTTCGGTCTTTTCCCGCTTTTTTATCTTTTACTGAATGCGGGCAAATCCCGCTATTTCTGGGTGCCTGTTGCGGGCGTTTTTACCTATCTTTTTGTTCATTTCTGGCTTTATACTTTTAATCCTCTGGCAATGATTTTTGTCTGTACCGTTATGGGGATTGCTTATCTGCTGTTTGCGGTCTACGTATCGGTTGTCCGCCGCTGTTTCGGTGAAAACGCCTATCTTCCCGCCGCTGCCGGGTTTACGGTATTTGAATATTTGAAAACCGTCGGTTTTCTGGCATTTCCCTACGGGATTTCGGGTTATTCCCAGTATTCGGTACCGGGGATGCGGGATATTGCTTCCGTTTTCGGGGTTTTCGGAGTTTCGTTTTGTCTGATTTTTCCGGCGGCATTTTTTGCGGCGGTGGCAGGAATGCCGGGGCGGGCAGAAGCGGCGGCCTTTATTTACCGTCAACGGCGACGGCTGACTGCGTTCGTGCTGTTGTTTTCTTTTATGATAATAGCAGGAACCGTTCATACGTCGACGATCAAGCCTCTTTCCGGGAAAATGCCGTCGGAGGATTGTCCGGCATCTGTCCGGATTTTGGCTGTGCAGCATTCGGGAGATACATGGACCGGCGGTTTGCCTGCTTACCGGCGCAATTACGAAATTCTGAAACATCTGACAGACCGGGCTCTGGCGGAAAACGAAACGGCCGGTCGGGCACCGTATGATATGGTGATCTGGCCGGAAACGGCTTTCGTTCCCGGTATCGAATGGCACAGCCGTTACAACACGTCTTACGAGTCAAAGGAGCTCACGGAACAGTTTTTGGCGTGGGCCGAAACGGTTCCCGGAATTCTGATTACCGGTAACAGCGAGAGTTGTCTGGCCGATCCGCAGAAACCGCCGGTTGTCTACGATGCCGACGGAAACGGCTTCCTGAACCGTTATTCGTATAATGCGGCAGTCGTGCTTGAGCGCGGGCACATCAAAGGAACTTACAGAAAGCGGCATCTGGTTCCGGTTGTCGAAGATTTTCCGTGGAAGGAGACTTTTCCGGGAATTGTCCGGTTTTTGGAAGCGCATGGTTGCCAGTTATGGACACCGGGTGAGGAAGCGGTTCTATTTAAAAGTATTTCGGGAGTTCCTTTTTCGGTAAATATCTGCTATGAGGATGTTTTTTCGGAAATCGCAAGGCAGGATGTTCGCAACGGACCGCGTCTGATGATTAATCTGACCAACGATTCGTGGTCGGGAACCAATGCCGCCCAAATGCAGCATCTGGCGATTGCCGTTTTTCGTTCGCTGGAAACGGGAATTCCGACGGTTCGGGCGACCAATTCCGGAATAACGGCTGTCATACTGCCGAACGGAACGGTTGCGGCGGAAGCTGATCCGTTTGTTAAAACAGTATTGAGTGCCGATGTCCCGCTTTACGCACCGGCGCCTGCGGCGAATGCCTTTGTTCTGCGCGATACTTTTCCGATTTTGCTGGCTGTATTGTCGGCTGCGGCATTGGTGTTTCAAATTTTAAGAATAAGGAAATTTTCCGCGGAGAGCAGGCGGAACGGAAAACTTGTCAAAAAAAGATAAGTGTGATAAATTGGAAAGAGAGGTAATTATGTCCGCATCGATTCGTAATACAAAAATCGTAACAACATTGGCGGAGGGAACATTCTTTGACGGTGATTTTCGATTTTCTTCCGCAATGAAAATCAAAGGCAAAGTCAGAGGTTCGATTTCCTGCGACGGATTTTTATATATTGACGAGGGAGCCGAAGTGACAGCCGATATTTCCGCAAAGTCGATGGTTGTTGCCGGTAAGGTAAACGGTAATATTAATGTTTCCGATTCTCTGGACTTAATGCCGACGGCGCGAATTAAAGGTGATATCAGAACATCGAGATTGAGAATCGATGACGGCGTCGAATTAATCGGGAATTGCGAGATGCTGAAGCCGAGCGCCGTCGATATCGATATTTTTTCGGCTCCCGCCGATAAAATTAAAGCGGCACTCAGATCGTAATGTTTTCTTTTAATATACCGGAAGAAATTATGAATGAGGCCCAAACGGTACTGGGGCTTTTTCGTGAGAGAGGTATAACGGCCGCTTTGGCCGAATCGTGTACCGGCGGATTGTGTGCAGCTGCCCTTACCGAGATTCCGGGGGCGTCTTCGGTTCTCCTGTGCGGGTACACGGTTTATTCAAACGAAGCCAAGCAGCGGGATTTGGATGTTTCTGCGGAAACGCTGATGCGCTGCGGTGCCGTTTCTGAGGAAACCGTTGCGGAAATGCTGCAGGGTTTATTGAACAAAACGGGGTGTGCTGTTGCCGGCGCCGTTTCCGGCATTGCGGGACCGGACGGCGGGACACCCGAAAAGCCGGTCGGGACGGTTTATATCGGTACGGCATCGGCGGGCGGATGTTGTATCGAAAGATACTGTTTTGAGGGAGACCGAAGTGCGGTTCGGCGGCTGTCTGCGAAAGCGCTCTTTCGTATGCTGGTCAAACAGATCTATTGACAGAGTTGCGGGTTTCACTTATAATAAAACCGTCAGTCGATTCATTCATTAAAATAAAATAATTTTCAGATTACCGTTCATACAGAATTCAACAGAATACGAGGAATTTTTTATTATGGAAGAAAACCGGTCCGAATCGGAACAGGGAAATTTGTTTTCGGAACAGGAGTCTCAACCCGAAGTCAAAAAGAAAGTCACAGTAAAAACGCGACCTGTTAAGGTCAAGACCGCGGAAACCGTTGCGGAAAGCCCGTCCGTAGCGTCGGCCGCCGCCGAATCGGAAGTGCAGCCGGGTGAAGCAGCCGACAAGCCGCGACATTCGATTGCCGTTAAGAAAAAAAAGCCGGTCAAATTTACCGTTTCGACCGAAACCGCACCTGTCAAAGAAAAACGGGAAATCAAAGAGCCGGTAGAAACAGCGGATTTGCGCGAACAGGAAGATGCCGAATTTTCACCCGAAGATATGGCCGATCGGCCTTCCATCATTATCAACGAGCTGACGACAAAAGATTATTCCGAATTGAGAGAGATGGCCGAGTCGATGGGGGTTTCCCGTGAATCGCTGGCAAATATGAAAATTCAGGAAGTGATTTCCGAAATCCTGAAACAGCATACGCTGAAAGGCGGTGTCATTCACGGCTACGGTTCACTGGAAATTCTTCCCGATAATTTCGGATTTTTGCGTCTGCCGCAAAACAGCTATCTGCCGGGGCCGGATGATATCTATGTTTCTCCCCATCAGATTCGTAAAATGAATCTGAGAACCGGGGATGTTGTCGGCGGTCTGGTCCGTTCACCGCGGCCGGGTGAAAAATATTTTGCTCTGCTTCAGGTAGAACATGTCAATTTCGGAAGTCCGGCGGCTGCCAAAACACGAATTCCGTTCGATAATCTGGTTCCGCTTTATCCGAATGAACGGATTAATCTGGAGACGAAAAACGGCGATATATCGATGCGTGTTATTAATCTCTTTGCACCGATCGGAAAGGGACAGCGCAGTCTGATTGTGGCCCCGCCGAGAACGGGAAAAACCGTTCTTCTTCAGAAGATTGCAAATGCGATTACGGAAAATCATCCGGAAATCGATCTGATTGTCCTGCTGATTGACGAGCGACCGGAAGAGGTAACCGATATGCGTCAGAATGTAAAGGGAGAAGTCATTGCTTCGACTTTTGACGAACAGGCGACGCGTCATTGTCAGGTTGCCGAAATGGTCATTGAAAAAGCCAAACGGCTTGTCGAGAACAACCGTGATGTGGTGATTCTTCTCGATTCGATTACGCGGTTGGCACGCGCCTATAACCAGACAGTGCCGGCTTCCGGTAAGATTCTTTCCGGCGGTGTCGATTCCAATGCGCTGCATAAACCGAAAAAGTTTTTCGGGGCGGCACGGAATGTTAAAAACGGCGGCAGTTTGACCATTATCGGGTCGGCTTTGATCGAAACGGGCAGCCGTATGGACGAAGTCATCTTTGAAGAGTTTAAAGGAACCGGTAATTCGGAAATCGTTCTCGACAGACGGATGAGTGAACGGCGGATTTTCCCGGCTATCAGTGTTAAAAAATCGGGAACCCGGAAAGAAGATTTGCTGCTGACGGAAGAAGAGATGGCCAAAATCTGGCTGCTGCGAAAAGTGCTCAATCCGATGGAAGATCTGGAAATCATGGAACTTCTGATCGAAAAAATGTCGAAAACAAAAGATAATGAGGCATTTTTACGCTCGATGAACGATGCGGCAGTTGATTAATAATCGAAAAAAAGATATACTTAAAAAGACAGAGATTCTATTCGGAGGAAATAAGTATGAAAAAGGGCATTCATCCCACATATAAAACCGCCAAGTTTACATGTGCTTGCGGAAATGTGATTGAAACCAAATCAACTTTAGGCGATACTTCCATTGAAATTTGTTCCCAGTGTCACCCCTTTTACACCGGCAAACAGAAGCTGGTTGACACGGCGGGACGGATTGAACGGTTCAATAAAAAGTACAACGTCAAGACCGATAAATAATCGGCGAACAGGCTGTCCGGTAAGGACAGCTTTTTTTTGAGGTACGGGTTTGAGAATTTTATTTACCAACGATGACGGTTACGGAGCACCCGGGCTGGAGGCTCTCCTGAAAGTATTTTCTTCTTATGAATGCGAAACGGTTGCGCCCGACCGCGAACGCAGCGGGACATCCCAATCGCTGACGCTGGTCCATCCGGTCCGTGTGGTCAGAAAAGGTGAAAACCGGTACAGCTGTTCCGGTTTTCCGGCCGACTGCGTTATGTATTCGCTGCTCGGAGTGTCGGATCGCTGGCCCGACTGGGTAATTTCCGGCATTAACGCGGGCCCGAACCTCGGTACCGATTTGATTTATTCGGGAACGGCGGCCGCGGCCCGTCAGGCCGCTTTGTGGGGCGTGCCCGCCGTTGCCGTTTCGTTATGCGGTGCTCACAAAGGAACGGTCGCCGATTATGAGGCGGCCGCACAATGGCTGCTGGCTCATTTCGACGAAATCCGGACACTTCACCGTCCGGAGACCTTCATCAATATTAACATACCGTGCGGCATTTCCGTCAACGACCCGTTTGTCAAAGCGGTGCCGGCGCGCCGTTTTTATTCGGATAAAATCGAAAAAATGACGGCTGCCGATAAAAGCGAATATTATTTTCTGATGGGCGGTCCTCCGAAACCGCCGACCGATCCGCAAAGCGACAGCTACCTTGTCGCGGAAGGAAAAATTGCGCTTTCGGTTGTTAAAATCCACCCCGAAACGGTCGACTGATTTTTACAATTCTTTTTTCTATCTACTTGTCGTTTCATGCCGATTTTTTTATACTGAAACTGACATGGACAGCAGAATTTATTTTGATAATAATGCGACAACTCAGGTTGACGAACGCGTATCCGAAGCGATGCACCCGTTTGAAGGGAAAATGTACGGAAATCCCAATTCGCTGCATTCGTTCGGAATGGAGGTTCGTTCGCATCTGGGGACGGCTTTGGATCGTCTTTACGCCGGTATTTCCGCAGACGACGAAGATACGGTTCTGATAAACGGATGTGCCACCGAGGGCAATAACACCATTTTAAAAAGTGCATGGATATCGCAAATCCTTAACGGGAGCAGGAAACAGATCATTATCAGCAAAGTCGAACACCACAGTGTATCGCATACAGCCGCTTTTCTGGCGGAACAGGGGGTTGAAGTTGTCGAACTGCCGGTCGATAAACACGGCGTTGCCGATGCCGGGGCGCTGCGTGAGGCGATCGATCCCGATAAAACGGCACTGGTTTCCGTCGTTTGGGCCAACAGTGAAACAGGTTTGATTAACCCGATTCGGGAACTGTGCGCGGTTGCCCGCGAAAACGGTGTTTTGTTCCATACCGATGCGGTACAGGCTGTCGGAAAAATTCCGGTTTCGGTTCGCGATATTCCGGTTGATTATCTGACGTTTACGGCGCATAAATTTCACGGGCCGAAAGGTGTCGGCGGACTTTACATTCGCAAAGGCGCTCCGTTTGTACCGCTGCTTCACGGCGGTGATCAGATGGGCGGTTTACGCAGCGGAACGGTTAATATTGCCGGAGCTGTCGGAATGGGGTTGGCGATGGAACTGGCGACCGAATCGCTTCCTTACGAAAACACGGTTGTCAGAAAATTAAGAGATACTTTCGAGGATAAAATTCTGGCTTTGAGCGGAACATTTGCTGTCGGAGAGCGGTCTCTGCGGACGCCGAACACTTCGTTTATCGGTTTTAAGGGGATTGAAGGTGAAGCCATGCTGTGGGATTTGAATCGGGCCGGGTTGGCTGCTTCGACGGGAAGTGCCTGTGCCTCGGAATCGCTGGAGGCAAATCCTCTTTTTGAGGCAATGAATTTGAGCCGGGATTTGTCCCATACCGGAATCCGTTTCAGCCTTTCACGGATGACGACGGAAGACGAAGTGGAAAAAGCGGCCGAAATTGTCAGGCGGGCAACCGTTCGTTTGAGAGCCATCTCGACGGCGGATCGGATATAGGAGATTGGTATGGGGAGAAAGGATTTAATCGGCGGTTCTTTATGGGAACATTATTCGCAGCAGGTGGTCGATCGGATGAATCAACCCCGTTTTCGGGGCGAATTGACCGAAGAGGATGCCGTCCGCAAGGGCGGTAAACTGATCGTTGCCGATTGGGGGGCCGAGTCCTGCGGCGATACGGTACGGTTGTATTGGATTGTTGACGAAAAAACCGGAACGATTCTCGATGCCCGCTTTAAAAGTTTCGGTTGCGGAACGGCAATTGCTTCCAGTGATGTAATGGCCGAAATGTGTATCGGGAAAACGGTTGATGAGGCGGTGAAAATTACCAATCTGGATGTCGAGTTTGCATTACGTGACGAACCGGCAAAACCGGCGGTACCGCCCCAAAAAATGCACTGTTCCGTCATGGCTTACGATGTTATCAAAAAAGCGGCTTCTCTTTATTCGGGAAAAGAGATGAAAGATTATGACGAAGATGAAATCGTCTGCGAGTGTGCGCGTGTTTCTCTTTCTACCATAAAAGAGGTCATTCGGTTGAATGATTTGAAAACGGTCGAAGAAATCACCGAATACACCAAAGCGGGTGCTTTCTGTAAATCCTGTATCCGTCCCGGCGGACACGAAAAGAGAAAATATTATCTGGAAGATATTCTGCGTGAAACGCGCCGTGAAATGGAAAAAGAAAAAGGTGAAAAGATCGAAATTCCTTTCGAATCTCTGACTCTTGTACAGAAGCTGAGACGGATCGAGTCGGTTCTGGATGAATCCGTACGGCCGCTTCTGGCCCGTGACGGCGGCGGTTTGGAAATCGAAGATGTGAGAGAGGAGAACGGAGAACTGCAGCTTTATATCGGCTATCGGGGAGCCTGCCGCGGGTGCGCTGCGGGACAGGCAGGGACGATGATGATGATTCAGCAGAAACTGCGGGAGCAGTTGAGTGAAAAAATAAATGTTTACTCTCTGTAAAATTTATTGTATAATAATCCCGTGAAATTCAAGCTGATTACTGTTTTTTTGATGATTTTCTGTTCGGTTTTTTCCGTTTCGGCACAAACCATTGATTTGGAGGGGGTCGAAGCGGAAGATGAATTCCGTACAGGGGTGATGCTGTTTAACAGCGGTTATTACAATCAGGCACATATGCGCTTCGAAAAAGCGCTTTCCATTAAACCCGAAAACCGTCTTTACCGGTTTTGGCTGGGGCGTTCTCTGGTTCAAAACGGGTATTATTCGGCTGCGCGTGAAGTGTGGCTGCGTTTGATTGAAGAAGGATATAAACCCGACTTTCTTCAAAGCCGTGTGGATTTTTTGGGGCGTATTTATTACAGTGAAGACGCTTCGTACAGAAAGCGTAATTTTGTCATTTCCCATACATTGTATGATAAAACCGACCGCGGACGCAAACTTTTTTCGGCTCCGGTTTCGGTAGCGGCCGACTCTTACGGCGGTTTGCTGGTCTCCTCCTTTTTGACTTCAGAGGTTCTGCGGTTTAATGCCAACGGGCAGGAAACGGGACGAATCAAATCCGGTTATCGGGGATTTTTTAAACCGTTTGATGTGCTTCCGACCGGAAATCCGAATATTTTCTGGCTGACCGAATTCGGGGCCGATCGTGTTGTTAAGGTCAACCGGTTCGGCAGGGAATTGGCTTCTTTCGGGACGTCGGGGCGCGGCGACGATTGTTTTCTCGGTCCTCAGTTTATGGCTGCGGACGGGGACGGTTTTTTGTATGTAACCGATGCGGGTAACAGAAAAGTGTCAAAATGGACGGCTGAAGGGCAGTTCGTTCTGGCTTTCGGAAAACAGGTTTATCCGTTTCCCGGCTTTATGATGCCGAGCGGAATTGCCGTTTCGGGAGAATCTGTTTATGTTGCGGATCAACGGGCCAAAGCGGTGTATGTGTTTGACAGAAGCGGAAACTTTATCGAAACACTGACGGATCCGCGGTTGAAGGGGCCCGAGGGGTTATTTAACTGGAATGACCGGGAGCTTCTGCTGGCTGACGGCGAAATGATTTTTTCTTTCGACTTAAGCCGTAAGACTTTTGAATTGCTGACCGATGCCGGCAGTGCGGGAACCCGGGTGACCAAAGCTGTCGGCGATATCAACGGAAATCTGATTTCCGTCGATACCGAAGAAAACCGTGTGGATTTTTTTTGTGATATCAACAGTTTATATGCCGGTTTTGATGCGGAAATCGTTTCGATTAATTCTCTCGATTTTCCGAAGGTCGAGATGGTTGTTGCTGTGAAAAACAGTCTCGGAGAACCGTTTGTGGGACTTGATGTCTCGAATTTTACGGTATATGAAGAATCGGCTCCGATCGGTAAACAGCTTTCCGTTTATTCGGCCGATGCTTCCGAGCAGATGACCGTATCGGTTCTTGTGGACCGTAATCTGGATGAGAAAAAATATGCTTCCGTATTTGAATATCTGGCAGCCGAACTGTTTCAGCGAAGCGGCTACAGGGACCGTTTTTATCTGATCGGAGCGGAAGAAAAGCCTGTTCGTCTGGATGAAATTGTATCGCCCGATTCCGAATCTCTGGATGATGTCAAGAAATTTGTGTCTCTGATGGCCGGAGAAAATCAGCCGGAAACAACGCCCCGAAAACTCGATGTATGTCTGCGCGAAGCGATGGCTCAACTGGAAACGGCTTCAACCCGTAAAGCGGTTATTTACATTACCAATAACCGTCACAGCGATACACAGGACTTTACACTTTATGATACACGACGGCTTGCCGAGTATGCGACGGCCAATCATATCGGGCTTTATGTGATTACAATTGATGCCGACGGAAAAATGCCGGCAGAACCGATGAAGGAACTGGCCCGGGAGAGTGACGGTCTGGCTCTTTCTTACGATGATCCGTCCGGAATAAAAAAGATTGTCGATCATATTAAGCAGAAGCGAACCGGATTTTATCTGCTCAAATACAGTTCTGTCATAGACGGTGATTACGGACGCCGTTACATACCTTGTGCCGTTGAATTGAATCATTTAAGCCGAACCGGATGGGCGGAATCGGGATATTTTGCTCCTCGGGATTTTTGATTAAATAAACCGAAACCGCCGATTCTTAGCCGGAACTGTGATCAGGCGGCAGTGAAGAAACGGTTTCGTTGGATGGGTTGCCGGTTTCCCGTACCGGATCAGCGGTAGAGAATACTCAGATTTTTGACCGGTGGCAGGTAAAACAGTGTGGACGTTTCGACGCCGATCAGGTAAATATTGGCGTCTCCGATTCGTTCTTCGATTTCTTCGGGATCTATTTTCTTACCGTTTTCGTAATATGAAAGACTCAACAGACCGCGGTAATCGATTGTCGGAAAGGCAACAGCCGTTTTGCTGTGTTCCAGCAATGTTCTGTCTCCGTCCCATTGGGAGGGGCTGCTGTAGGAAATAAAATAGAAACGGGACGGTTCTTTTGCGGCCAGGTAGTACATAACAAACCGTAACGCCGATGTGTCGAATCCGGCTGTCTCCGTAAATCCGTAAAACGGGACGGTTTTGACTTCGATTTCATCTGTTGTCACATCGGATACGGAGAGACGGTTCAGCTTCAAGCCGATGTTTTTTATCCAGTCCATTCCGAAATACGGATTGCGTTTGAAAGTTTCTTTAATCAGCCAGTTATTATTGGGGGCTTCCTCAAAATGTTTGAGTACCAGATCGTTTAAGTTCATCAGATGTCCCGTTGCCGGTTTGTAGAAACCGTCCGCAATCCATTTAACAAAACCGAAACTGTTGACGAGAGCCCGGCTGTATTCGCTGCCGTCGGATATATCGACCCATTTTCCCTTTTCCGACATCGCCTTGTAGTCAGCCAGTTTAATATCGGGAAGGGTTTTATCGATTCGCTCCGTTATAACCTGAACGGTTCTTGTTTGGGCTTTATTTTGTGCCGCCAACAGCAAATCCCAATCGATAACCATACGTGAGGCCTCGATGATATCTTCGAAATTGAGGAGGCAAACTGTTTCCCAGGAAAGAGGAATGACTGTTCCGTTGTAAATTCGTTGTCCGTAAACAATGACATCGGTTTTGATACGGTCTTCGTAAGGAAAAATATCCATACGGACAGATTCTTCCGGTTTGAAGTAGACAGTATAAGAGACGGTTTCTTTTGTTTTTGCATCGATACGGGGTTGGTAGACAGCGTTGTAGCTGACGGAGTTGTAAAAAAAAGGTGCGGCAACAGCGCAAAAAGGAACTGCCAGTAAAAAAAGGAGAAAAAAAACAGTATTTGATTTCGGCATGAAACCCTCCTGTTCATTTATCGGAAATTTATACTTGAAAAAAAAGAAAAAATTTAGCAATATATTGGAAGAGAGGCGTTTTATGTCATGGCAGCGATTTAAAGAGATGTTCGGTACAAAACGGGGGAAATTCAACCGTCCCGTTTTTCAGGATGAACAGTCCGGGGGTTTCCCGGGGCGGCGTTCTTCGGGTAAACCGACAGATGTGCAGAACGGTCATCCTGTCGATACATTTATGCAGGAAAACCGGTACGCCGAGCAGATTTTGCGTGACATGAAAAAGATTATACGCCGCATTTCTCAGCAGCCGTTCCAGTCCGACTGGAATCAGCTTTCTTATCTGGCAAAAGAACTGAAGGAAATCGAAATCCATTACCGGCGAATCGAGGAGGTCTTGTTTGCTTATCTTGAGCATTCCAAAATCAGCCGTCTGGATCAGGAATTTTCGGAGCGCTACAGAGATGTCAAGAGACTGTTGCGTAATTTTTCCCAGTCGGTAAAAAGCCGCAGTGAGGATGCCGTCTTTAAACTCTTTTATGAACTTTCCGATTCGATTCGGCAGATTATCACCGACGAAGACCAGATTCTGTTCCCGACGGCTTTGAATTATCTTTCAGCCGACGACTGGAAGACGGTACGTGCAAAAGGTGCCGCCATCGGTTATCCGTGGTCGGATAAAGGCGAACGACTCGAAGAAAAGCCGGTCGAAAACGGCGTGCCGTTTCTCGACGGATTTCATCTCGAAGGCGGTTTTCTGACATTGGAAATGATAGATGCCCTTTTGAACGTCACATTGGCGGAAATCACGGTTTTCAATAAAGAGGGGGTTGCGGTTTATTTTAATTACGGTGAAAGGCGGCTGTATCCTCGTAAATCCGATTTAATCGGAAAACCGCTGAAAGAAGCATTCTCCGGAAAAAATTATACCAATATAAAAAAGATTCTTTCTTCCCTAAAATCACGTAAAGTTCCTTTTGTCGAGTTTTGGTTCCCCGAAAACGGCAGGCAGATTTATACCCGCTATGTTCCTTTATTCGGGCGAAACGGCGATTATAACGGTGCGGTCGAATTGATCATCGATGTATCGAATCTGCAAAGAATGACGGGAACTTATTCCAGTTTAAGCTGAACTTTTTAAAAAAATTCTTTCTTTTTTTCTCTTTTCGCAGTAAAATCAACAATACTGTATGGGGGTTAGTCTATGAGAAGGTTCGGAAAGAGAGGACTGATTTTCGGATTATTTCTTTTTATGGGATGTGTCGGTGCCGGATGGGATGTCCCCGAGCTTTTTGAAAAACAGCAGACGACCGATCTTTCCTGTTTTAAAGGTGACGGCGAAAAAGCTCTTGCCGGGTGTGATACCTATTGGGTCGGCGTCGGAATCAGCGATTCGACGGAATATCCGTCCGGACAGCTGTGCGGCGGTTATATCGAGTCCAGACAGAAAACAGAGGGTATTTTTACCCGCCAATGGGTTCGGGCATTCGTTATCGCCGAAGGAAAAAACGGTCCCCGCATAGCGATACTGATTTCCGATGATTGGGCTGTTTCACTGGAAATGCGGGCGGCTTTGATTGAAGAACTGTCAAAAAGCACGCAAAAAGGCAAAGACGGAACGGAGGTTTCTTTGTTGAATGACGGGTTGACTCCGTATTACAACGACCACAACGTTCTGCTGAATGCGACACACACACATACCGGAGTTATGGGCGATGCCCAACGTCATCAGTATAATATTTCAGCCGGCGGTTATAACGAAAATTTGATGATGATTACGGTTCGGGCGGCTGTCGAAGCGCTTGTCGAAGCACATCGGAATCTGGAACCGTGTACAATCGAATTCTCCAAAGGAAAACTGACCGATACATACAATATCTCCAAAAACAGGTCGTTTACGGCTCACCTGAACAACGAAAGTGATATTTTCGATTACGGAATGACACCGGAAGAATTTGATGCGTTGCCCGAAGAAGAGGAGAAAGAAGCCTACCGGACGCATGAAGAGGCGACCGACAAAATGATGTATCTGCTCCGTTTTCGGACGGTCGACGGTCGTGATAAGGGCGCTTTAAACTGGTTTTCGGTTCATCCGACTTCGATCAGTGCTTCGTTCGGAATGATTTCCGGTGACAGTAAAGGGTTTGCGGCTCAGATGTTTGAAAGCATGATGGGGTCATCGGTAAATACCGATTCGGGTTTTGTCGCCGGATTTGCCCAGAGCGCTTTGGGAGATGTCGACCCGTGCCGTACCATTTATCACCGGGATAAATTCGGCTACTCGATTGATGAGGAAGCCGAAAACGGAATTTATTCGGCACGGGCGCAGGCGGCAAAAGCAATGGAATTATATATGAAGCCGCAGTTTGCTGTTAAAGGACCTGTTGCGTATGCGACACAGTGGGTGGCAATGGATCGGGTTTTCCTGGATGATGAATTTGCGTACAAACCGGATGTTTATCCGCCCCGAACCTGGCCTCCGGCAACGGGATGGAGTATGGCAAAGGGTGCCGAGATTCATCAGGTGACGATGCCTCCCGGATTTGTCGAAGGAATGAGTCTGGAAAATGCAAAAAAACCCCGTCATGCTTTATTACCGTTGGTGCGTTGCCTGTTGGGGCCGTATAAAAATCTGGATACAAAACACGGTTTGCCTAAAATATTTTCTCCTTCCGACGAGTTGAAAGCGGCGCACTTCCCGAAACCGATTTTAATGGCATCCGGTAATGCCAATCCGTCATGGATGGATTTGGATCTTCCGTTTCAGATTTTTCGAATCGGAAATATTGCCGTTATCGGCGCTCCTTTCGAAACGACGACTGTGTCCGGTCGCCGTATACGGGCAGAGGTTAAAAAGGCATTGGAAAAGGCCGGTCAGCCGGTTGAAGAGGTAATTTACTGCGGTAATTCGAATGCTTACGTCGGTTATATGGCAACGCCGGAAGAATACCGTTTACAGCATTACGAGGGCGGCTCGACTGCTTACGGCATTAACCAGGTTCCTGCCTGTCAGCAGGAATTTAGCCGGCTTGCCGGAAAACTGGCTGACGGTCAAAGCGGACGTGTTCCCGGTGATCCGGATTGGATTGTGACATCACCGCGTCGTGTTCCCGCCGATAAAATTGTTTATGCCAAAGAAAAAATTTACCCGGACCGTGTGCCGGCAGGGAAGGTGTTCGGAGAGCAGAAAAAACCTCTTGAAAAAAAAGAGTGGAAATCCGGAGAGGTATTTTCGGTTTCTTTTTATTCCGCACGTTTAAATACGGAAATTTTTCACAATGATTCGTATTTTTATATTCAAAGATACAGTCCGGAAAAGGCTGCCTGGGTGACCGAGACCGACGATGATGATTTCAACACCAATCTGTACTGGAAAAAAACAACGAACCGGTATTCGACAGCCGATGTGATTTGGCGGATTCCTCCCGGAATCCGTGACGGTCTTTACCGCGTTGTTTATAAGGGAAGATTTCGAAAAACAGCAGATGTACGCGATGAAAACAGCATCGGATCGTTCACCGGTGTTTCCGAAGAATTTGAAATTAAAGGGAGTGTTTATGCACCGTTATCCGGAACCGTGAGTCGGAAAGGAAACCGGATCGAACTCTCTTTCGGGGGCGACGTTAGCGGAGACCTGTTAACATTTCGTCTGAAAGAAGGTTCCGGTGCGTTTGTCGGCAAAGCGATCGTCGATTTCGGAGACGGAACAAAGTATCCGATTTCGGCACTGATTGACGACGGAAGAACAATTCGGTTTCAGTCTCCGGATCGGAAAGTTTCGAAAATTGTTATAGAGTTTTCGGAAGCGTCGGACAACATTGCCGATTCTGTCGAAGCGTTTGAATTTTATGATACCGGAATCGAGAACCGCGTTAAGAAGTTTGAACCGTTTTGCACATAGATGATAAGGTATGTGGAGCTGCTGTCGTGTCTTTGGGTTTTCGTCCCCGTTTCCGGGGGACGACGGCAGCAGGATCCGCATCCAGAATATACGGAATAATCAAAGAGCTGCTGGAAGCGCAAAGAATTGCCGACAAAGCCTTTCTTCCTCCATGCCGGACAATATGAGAAAGAAATTCTTTGATAAAAAAATAGTCCGGATGATAAGAATTGTGGTTCTCGATATATAAGTTGATATCCTTTAACAGGAAGGCTGTTTTTTCCTCGTCGATGCGGGCCTCGCGGAAGTAGAAGAGAATTCGATCCATGTTGATGCAGTGTTCCTGCGGCAGTGAATCCGGAGTCAGAAAACGGTATGCATAATTTGGGAAAAGGATTTCCGACAGATTATCTTTTATTTCATCCCATGAAAAAGCGAACAGTTGCAGAAGACGGGCTTTGAAAAGGAGCAGCGGAGCGTGCAAAACGTGTTCGATAAAATCGCGGGTTTCATTTCCGGAGCCGTAGATTTCAAAAATCAAATCAAAAATCGAACGGGGCGGACGCTTGACGCAGTCATACATGAAATTCAGTACAAACATAATTTGGGCAACAGGTTCGCCGGGCATATCGATAGACGGGTATAAATCATCCGTCGACATCCGCAGGCGGTAGTAGGGACGTAACTTAAAAATACGCATAAATACAGGACTTAAAAAAGGGTCGTTTTCGAGAAGATTGATAAAAGATTTGATTCGGATTTTGACGGTTTCTCCGGTGGCTGTATTAACGGAATCGATAACACAGCAGATTGTTCTGACACTGTATCGGAACATGTCTTTATCATTCATTTTGTTCATATAATATTATCGATATTTTGTCTCTAAAAAAACATAAAATAAAATTCGTTATTTTTCTTTTTTTGCCGAAATAAACTATATATCGGAAATGACAAGGAGATTCTATGAGATATACGGGATTTGAAGCCATCGATTCTGTCGAAGAGTACCGTGATACCGCTTTAAAGGCAATCGATTTGTTTCAGTCATCTCAACAGGAAGATGCACTTTGCTATTTCGAACGACTGCGGGAAGTGAATCCGGAGAACAGCGTTATTGCCGAGGTTCTTACTTATTTGTACACACAAATGGGGATGGCTGAGGAAGCTGACAAGGAATTTGCCCGCTACTGCGATTTAATGCGTGCACGCGGACGGTATATTATTTTCGACCAGCCGCAGACCTGGGAAGAGCTTGTCATTGAGGCTAAAAAAGATAAGAAATTAAAGTCGACTGTCAAAAATATTCTGAACCGCAAAGAAAAATCGGAAAACCCGATTGAAGATATCGAGAAAGTCTCCATGCAGGGTGTTATTTACATGAACAATGGAAAATATGCAGAGGCCGAGGCACTGTTTCTGGAGTATCGGGAAATGTATATTCGCGATTTCGGTGGCGGTCGGCGGATTATTCCGCTTTATTCGGAGACTGTTTCCGATTAGCCTGATTGTCGAGGGCTGCTTTCACAAATTCACGAAATAAAGGACCGGCTTTCGTCGGGCGTGAGGTAAATTCCGGGTGGAACTGGACGCCCGTGCTCCACGGATGATCGGGCCATTCCACACTTTCAACGAGTTCGTTGTCCGGTGTTGTACCGCTGATAATAAGACCCTTTTGCTGCAGTTCCTGTTTGTAGCGGTTGGAGACTTCATAGCGGTGACGGTGGCGTTCCCAAATCGATTCCGATTTGTAAGCTTCATAAATCTTCGTGCCTTTTTGAACTTTCGACTCGCTTAATCCGAGGCGCATTGTTCCGCCGTATTGCGTGACATCGACCTGTTCTTCAAGCAGCGAGACAACACAGTGTTGCCCGTCGGGGCGGAATTCGGAGCTGTTGGCATCTTCGTAACCGAGAACGTTGCGGGCATATTCGATAACCATAATCTGCATTCCGAGACAAATTCCCAAAAAAGGGATTCTGTTTTCACGTGCATAGCGGGCCGCTTTCACCATCCCGTTGATGCCCCGTTCTCCGAAGCCGCCGGGGATCAGTATGGCATCGATATCATCGAACAAAGCGTTGAACTCTTCGTCCGATAATTTTTCGGCTTCCTCGGAGTCGATTTTTTTAAAAGAAATTTTTGCTTTGTTTTCGAAGCCTCCGTGGCGGACAGCTTCATCGATGGATTTGTAGGCATCTTCCAGTTGAATGTATTTTCCTACCATCGCAATGCGAACCCGCCTGTCGGTGTGTTTGAGAGTATTGACAATAGTCTCCCACTTGGTTAAATCGGGAATACGCGGTATGACTCCCATTCGGGAGAGAATGGCTTCGTTGATCCCTTCCTTCCAGTAATTAATAGGAATTTCGTATATCGTGTAAGTCGCATCATGTCCGGAAATAACAGCATCTTCGTTGATATTGGTGAAAAGAGCCAGCTTTTTTTTCTGATCCGGTTCCATCGGTTCCGTGCATCGGCAGATGAGAACCTGAGGCTGGATACCGATTTCTCTCATGGCTTTGACTGTGTGCTGAGTCGGTTTCGTTTTGACTTCTCCGCAGCTGACAACGGGCAAAAGCGACAGATGTACGGAAAGCGCATTTTGAGATGTTTTTTCATGGATAATCTGACGAATGGCTTCCAAAAAGGGAATCGATTCGATATCGCCGACGGTTCCTCCGACTTCGACAACAGTGAAATCGACATCGGGTTTCTCTCCGATCAGATAGATGCGGCGTTTAATTTCATCCGTAATATGGGGGACAACCTGAACGCATTTTCCGAGATATTTGCCGTGACGTTCCCGACGGATAACTTCTTCGTAAATTTGTCCTGTTGTAATCGAGTTGTCTTTAGAGTATGATGCGGACGTAAAACGACCGTAGTTGCCGAGATCGAGATCGGTTTCGGCTCCGTCATCCGTAACATAAACTTCTCCGTGCTGATAAGGGCTCATTGTTCCCGCATCGACATTCAGATAAGGATCGATTTTCAGCATGCGAACCGAAAAATTCTGTGCTTCGAGCAGAGCCGCAATGGAAGAAGCCGCAACACCTTTGCCCAGGCTGGAGCAGACGCCGCCTGTTACGAAAATATATTTATTCAAACTCATACTATAAAAATATTAGAAATATCAAATTTTTGCAATGGAATTTTTAAATTTTTACGGTATAATGAGACATGGGTGATTGCTATCAATGCGGAATGAAATTTCCGGAAGGAAAAATCGGCAGAACGGAAGAATGTGCTTCCTGCGGACGGCCTCTGCATGCCTGCCGCAATTGTATTTTTTATGATACAGCAGCGTCGCACCAATGCCGTGAGGATGCGGCCGAGCCTGTAACCGATAAAGAAAGTGCCAATTTTTGCGACTATTTTCGGCCCGAAAACAGAGAGAAAGAAAAAACGGATTCGGCGGACGATGCCCGTCGACGGTTTGACTCTCTTTTTCGATAGGAGACTGCGTGATTTATCGTTTTTACATGACCTGTCCTGCTTACTGTGAAGAATTGCTGAGAAAAGAAATCGAGAATGCGGGAGGAGTCGATATTAAGACCCGTATCCGATCCGTTACTTTCGGAGGGACACGGGAAGTCGGGTATCGTTTGTGCCTGTATTCGGCTTACGGAAATGCCCTGTATCGAATTCTGACGGAAGGACATGCCGGGCGAAAAGAGGAGATTGTCCGTCTGGCGACCGAAGTGGAGTGGGAAAATATTTTTTCGGAAGATGCATCATTTTCGGTGACCTGCAAACTGGCATCCAATAACAGTACGGCAATTACCGATTCGCGTTACGGGGCTCTGCTCTTAAAAGATTGTGTTTGTGACCGCTTTCGCGATGTGTACGGGCGTCGTCCTTCAGTTAATACCGACAATCCCGATGTGAAGCTTCATTTGCAGATTGTTCATGCCCACGCTCTGATTTGCGTCAACTGGTCCGGAGAAACGCTCAACCGCCGGGGATACCGTCCGATGGGCGTCGAAGCTCCTTTAAAAGAGAATACGGCCGCGGCTGTGATTGCCCGCTGCCGCAAACCGCTGTCGGCCGCCGAATTTGTCGTCGATCCGATGTGCGGCAGCGGGACGCTGTTAATCGAGGCGGCAATGGCCGAATCCGGTATTCCGGCCGGGCTGTTGCGAAGCCGCCGTTCCCGCGGTTTCGGTTTTCAAACGCTGAAAGATTTCGATCGCAGTTTGTGGGATCGTTTGCGCGCCGAAGCCGAAAAGGCGGTTTCCAAAGGAAACGGCGCCGCCGGACGTTCCCGGGTTCGTTATTTCGGATTTGACATCGACCGGCGGGCGGCGGAGGCGGCGCGGCAAAACGCAGCGGCTGCCGGATTGGCCGACCGCATTGTGATTCGGCAGGCCGATTTTCATACGCTGACCGCCGATGCCTTTCCCGATGACTGGAGCCCCGAAAAGACCTGTCTTGTGGTCAATCCGCCGTACGGAGAACGGCTGGGGGACAAAGCAACCGTACCGGATTTGTATCGCGATTTCGGTAACTGTCTGCGTGAGGTATTTCCCGGATCGGTTGCCTGCATTTTGTGCGGTGATGCATCGCTGGCGGCGGCTGTCGGGTTGAAGGCAGCAAAGACGGCGCCGTTTCGTAACGGAGCACTGGAAACCGTTTTGGCTGTCTATCCGATTTTTTCGGAATCTCAACGGAACGCTTCCCGTTTGGCGGTCGAATCGAAACTGTCGGCCGTTCATTCGGGGGAGGCGCTGTCTGACGGAAGCCTGATGTTTGTCAACCGTTTGAAGAAAAACAGCAAAGAGTGGAAAAAAACGGCCGTCTCTCGGACAACTTCCGTTTACCGTCTTTACGATGCCGATATGCCCGAATATAACGCCTCTGTCGATATTTACACTCCGGTTGAAGGCGATGACTGTTCGCCCCGCATTTATGTGAGCGAATACACCCCGCCTTCGTCGGTTTCCGAAGAATCGCGGCAAAAGCGGTTGAACGAAATGATCGACGGGCTTCTCTTCTTTTTCAAAACTGATCGCCGGCACCTTTATCTGCGAACCCGTTTCCGACAGAAAAACGGAGCGGTGTATGAAAAGCTGAGCGACGAGTCGGCGCTGTTTGTGATTGCCGAAGAAGGCCTGCGTTTTGAAGTCAATTTATCGGATTATCTCGATACCGGTATTTACCCGGATCACCGGCCGTTGCGCCGGATTCTGCGCAAAGAAGCATCGGGGAAACGATTTTTGAATCTGTTTTCATATACGGCGACCGCCAGCGTTTGCGTCGCTGCCGGCGGTGCCGTTCGGGTGGTTTCGGTCGACGCTTCTGCCCGTTATTTGGAAACGGGAAAGCGCAATTTTGAGTTAAACGGTCTTTCACCCGAAAATGCCGTTTGGATCAGGAGTGATGTCATGAAATTTCTGAGAGAAGACACTGCCGTCTTCGATCTTATCTATCTCGATCCGCCTACTTTTTCCAATTCAAAAAGTGCCCGTGATGACTTTGATTTGCAGACGGCGCAATGCGAGCTGATTGATCTCTGCATGAAGCGGCTTGTAAAAGGAGGTGTTCTCTATTTTTCCAATCATTTTCGGAAATTTGTTCCCGATGAACGGATGACGGAAAAATGGATGCCGGAAGAAATAACCGAAGCGACTTTCGATCCGGATTTTCGGCGGAATCGAAAAATTCACAGATGCTGGAGGTTTGATAAAAAATGAAACGGCTTCTTTTCTTTTTTCTTTATTTAACGGCGGTTATGCCGGGCTTTTCTCAAAATCCGGTTCCCGAATTGACGATAGAGCCGGGTGTGAATCAAATCAATATCATTATGACCATTCCCGAAGGATTTCAACAGGGGTGGCAGCCCCGGTTTTTCGGCGTCGATGTGGCCGGGGGAGACGGTTATACCGTGGCCGGTATCGATTTCCCCGACGGTTTTCGCGAAGGGGTTTATTTGACCGGAACTGTCACAATAACAGTGAGACTGACAGCCCTTGAATCGGGAGAGGCGGAAATCCCTTTCACGGTTCGTTATCAGTTGTGTGATCTTTCCGGAGTCTGTTTTATGCCGTCCCGGGCGGAACTGACGGCTTCCGTGCCCCTTTTGCCTTCGTCCGTAAACAGCTCAACGGTTGCGGTCGGAACCGGCACTGTTGAGGAAGCATCGCCGGTGCAGACCGGTGCCTCTTCCGAAGCCGGGGCGCTTTCACCTGTTTTAATCCTGCTGTTTGCTTTTCTCGGCGGACTTTTGCTGAATATCATGCCGTGTGTGCTGCCGGTTCTTTCCCTGAAAGCATTCAGCCTGTTGCAGCAGGCCGGCTCGCAACGCAAGCAGATGTTTGTCAATGCCATGCTTTACAGTGGCGGTATTATCGTATCGTTACTGCTGCTTGCGGCGGTCACGGTTGCAGTGCGGGCGGGAGGAAAAAGCGTCGGCTGGGGTTTCCAGTTCCAGAGTTTGGGATATCTGATTTTTCTGATCGTACTGCTGGTTTCGGTTTCTTTTGCCATGTTTGATGTGTTCGTGATTTCGTTGCCGGGGGGAGTTCGGGTCCGATCTCATAAAAATATGTATGCCGAAAGTTTTTTTACGGGTATTCTGGCTGTTCTTCTGGCGACGCCTTGTACGGCACCTCTGTTGGGGGCTGCCGTCGGATTCGCTCTGACAAAGTCGGCGGTGCTGATCTTTGCTGTTTTTTTTCTCATCGGGCTGGGGTTGGCCTTTCCGTTTCTGCTGATCGGAATTTTCCCCGGTGCCGTACGTTTTCTGCCGAAACCGGGGCAATGGATGAATACGGTCAAAGAAGTGACCGGTTTTATTTTGTGCGGTGTTGCTGTCTGGCTGCTTTCCGTTTTGGGCAGACAGGTCGGAACGACGGCCATATGCGGATTTTTGGGGTGGCTGCTTTTACTGGTGTTTTCGTTTCGGATTTGGAACGGGTATGTCGTTTTGGGCAAGAAACGGACGGTGCGCATAATCGCCCTCTCTGTCATTGTTCTGTTGCTGGTTCCGACCGCTTTTGCGTTGTTTCCGACTCAGCGTATTGAAAAAGAGGCGGCCGGGTCGGTTTTTTCCGGTTATGAAATTTTTTCCGAAGCAGCTGTCCGTGAGGCGGTTGAAAACGGGGACTCTGTTTTTGTCGTGTTTTCCGCAGACTGGTGTCTTACCTGTCAAACCAACGAAAAAACCGTTCTTTCCGATGACGGTATTCGTCGGCTGTTTCGGGAACGGGGCGTCCGTCTGTTTTACGGGGATTTCACCGCAGGAGACGAAAACATCGGATCCTGGTTGCGCCGTTACGGCCGTGCCGGCGTTCCGTTCGCCCTGTTTATCGATCAGGACGGGAATGAGACCGTATTGCCGGAGCTCTTGACGAAAAATCAAATAAAAGGTTTACTGGAAAAATAAAGGAGTCTGTATATGAATGAGAAAACGGTACCCCAACGCTATTTGACCGCCTGCCGGAATTATCCCGAGTTGCCGATTCAGATTTACCGAGAGAAAAAAGAAGTGCATACGGTATCCTATGCCGAATCGCTTTCAACGGTTGCCTGTGTCGCCGCGGGACTGAAGTCGCTCGGAATCGGTAAAGGCGAAAAAGTCACCGTTTATTCCGATAACCGTCCCGAATGGCTGATTTTTAATTTTGCGCTTTTAGGCATCGGTGCGGTTGATGTGCCGCGCGGAACGGATACTTCTTTTGACGAACTTTCCTATATCATCGGACACAGCGAAAGTACGTGGGCGGTTTTTGAGACAAAAACCTTGGCCGAAAAGTTCTTTTCCGATTTTCCGGAAAGCGCTTTAAAGGGTGTTTTCATTTTTTCCGAAAACGGGAAGGCTGACAATATATCCGTTCCCCAATATCTCTTTTCCGATTTAATCGGTATGGGGAAAGAGGTGCAGTCCGATCCGGTCGGATTTTTTTCGGCCGAAGCCGAAAAAGGAGAATCCGATGATCTGGCATGTCTGATTTATACTTCCGGGACAACGGGCCGTCCCAAAGGGGTCATGCTGCCGCATCGCAGTTTTATGTTTCAGCTGGAACGTATTTATACCGATTTTATTCCGTGCAAACCGGGGCATAAAGATCTGTGTGTTCTGCCGATATGGCATGCGTTCGAACGGACATGCGAATACATTGTGGCTACCTGTGGCGCTTCACTGGTTTACGGTAAACCGATCGGACCTGCCATTTTAAGGGATTTGGCCGAATTCCGTCCTCAGTGGTTCGGTTCGGTGCCTCGTATTTGGGAAGGTGTTTACAAGGGAATTTATAAAACTGTCCGGGAAGGCGGTCTTGTTAAACAGCTGATGTTTGATTTTTTTGTTTCCGTCAGCACGGAATTCAAACGCTTTCAGCATATTTTAAAAGGTGAGTATGCGTGGCTGAAGCGCCCCAATCGTTTTGCCGACATACTGATTTCTTTTTTCCCGCTGATTTGTCTGGCTCCGTTTCATTATCTGGGGGATATGCTGGTCTTTTCCGCAATCCGGAAAAAATTAGGCGGAGCCATGATTGCCTGCGTTTCGGGAGGAGGGTCTTTACCGCCTTACATTGACCGTTTCTTTATGGCAGCGGGGATTACTTTGCTCGAAGGTTACGGATTGACGGAAACCGGGCCGGTTTTGGCGGTTCGCAAACTGCACCATCAGATACCGGGAGTTGTCGGTGAATTTCTGCCCGACATCGAGTATAAAGTTGTGGATGAATTCGGAAATCCCGTTCCTACGGCTTCCAAAGGACGTCTGCTTGTCAAATCTCCGCAGGTGATGGACGGTTACTACAAAGATTCCGAAAAAACCGATGCCGTTTTGAAAGACGGGTGGTTTGATACGGAAGATTTGGTCCTTGTGACTTACAACAAAGCGTTAAAAATTATCGGACGGGCAAAAGAAACGATTGTACTCAGCGGAGGAGAAAACGTCGAGCCGAAACCGATTGAAGATGCACTGTGCGAATCTCCGTATATCGAGTCGGTGATGCTGGTCGGGCAGGATCGACGGTATTTGGGAGCTCTGATTGTTCCCGCATTTGATATGCTGGGAGAATTTGCCAGAGAACACGGCTTTAACGAAGTTCCCGCCGAGGATTTAATTAATGTTCCCGAAATCAATGATTTTTATTCGAATCTGATTCGTGAAAAAATTTCTCCGGCAAAAGGATTCCGCAACTGCGAGTTAATCGGCGGTTTTGTTCTGCTCTCGCAGGCTTTTCGTGTCGGAATCGAAATGACGACAACCCTGAAAATAAAACGTAATGTCGTCTCCCGGATGTACGAATCGGAAATCAACGGGATTTACAGCGATAAAACGGGAAAAAATTAAACGGACAGACGGGTAATCCAATACGCCAAACCGGCGATAATCCCCAACAGAACCGTAACAAGGAGAATGCGTCCCCCGACAGAGACTGATTGGGGAGACGGCAGTGAAATCGATCGGATTTTAGATTGGGCTGCCCGATTACGGTCGGCAGCCGCTTTCTTTTGTTCTTCGCTCATAAAGCCGCAGGAGGGACATCCGTTGGAAAATTCCTGTGCGTTTCCGGAATAATCGCATTGCGGACATTTAATAGAATCAAACTGTTTGCCGCAGTGGGGGCATCGGACGTCCCATTTGTCGACCTGGTTGCCGCAGGCTTCGCAAAAATAATTGGCTTTCGGTTTAGGCATTTTTTTCTCCAAGCAGACGGAATAATTTCGGAAATACGGAGTTTTCCTGTTTCAGTTCTTTCGATCCGCGTGTGATCTTGCAGAGACTTACTCCCAAATCGGCTGCGATCGCTCTTTGCGGACGTCCTTCGTAAAGTTGCTTGACCAGTGTCCATCGTAAAGAAATTTCTTCTCTCTCTTTTTGGGTCAGAAGTGCGTGAAGCAACTTTTCTACCATGTCTTTATCATCAATTCGCGTTAATATTTCAGTCAGCTCAATCCATTCGGGGCGGTAATCTCGTTTCATTTTGTTTAAAAACTGGCCTTCAGGCTTTCCGCAAAGTTTTTGTCGCCGATCTGACCGAGAATCTCGTCTGCTTCGGCATTATTTCCCCGGTAACGGAGAAGACAGTAAACATCTCCCAAAATTTCGTCGTCGCCGGTTCTGATTTTTTTATATTCGTCGGCACTCATTGCCTGGCCGAGAATGTCGTCCATCTCGGCATCCGTTACGGCTAAATCGAAAATAGTTTTCATGATTTTACTCCTTTTTTTAATATCAAACCTGACGTTTGCATTTTATAATGGAAATCCTTTTTTTTCCAGTAGATTTTTTCGAAATTCCGAAAAGTTAATCCCCTCCGAAAAAATTTTCCGTCTGTACGGAAAAAAAATTTGACAAATAAGAAAAGTCATTATACGATATTGTATCGGGATTTTATCATTTGTGAAGAGGAGTTTTCATGAATAAAAAGGTTTTTATTTACGTAGCGATTGCCTGTTTGCTGGCATTGTTTGCGTTCGGCAGCATTTATACACCGAAAGCGGAAACCGTTCAGACAGTGGCTTTGCAGGGAAAAACGGTTACCGAAGAAGCATTCGCAAGTCAGCTGATTCAGGACGGAAAAAGTCTGACAACATTGGATTATGTTCTTGTTGTTCTGTATGCCGTTTTGATTGTGGCGTTGGGATTATTTGCGTCACGGACAAAAAAAGGTCATGAAAGAGACGAGAAAGACTATTTCCTGGCCGGAAAGTCGTTGCCCTGGTGGGTTGTCGGTTCTTCTCTGATTGCCGCCAATATTTCGGCCGAGCAGTTTGTCGGTACATCCGGATCGGGATTTGCCATCGGTCTGGCCATTGCCAGTTACGAGTGGATGTCGGCCCTGACTCTGATTATTGTCGGTAAGTATTTCCTGCCGGTTTTTATAAAGGAAGGAATTTATACGATTCCCGAATTTGTGGAAAAACGGTACAACCGGACGTTGAAAACCATTCTTTCCGTTTTCTGGCTGGCTCTGTTTACGTTTGTCAATCTGACTTCGGTTCTTTATCTCGGAGCCCGTGCTATGTCGACGGTCATTCCCGGCTTGAATCTGCTGCACTGCGTTTTAATTTTGGCTCTTTTTGCTGCCGCCTATTCACTGTGGGGCGGTCTGTCGGCCGTTGCCTGGACCGATGTTATTCAGGTTATTTGTCTGACGATCGGCGGTATTATTACGACGATTGTTGCTGTCGAGAAAGTCGGCGGTTTGGACACTATGATTGCTCAGTTTCCCGGTCATTTCGAACTGATTCTGAGTCCCGAAAATCCCGAATTTAAAAATTTGCCCGGATTGGGTGTTTTAATCGGCGGTATGTGGGTTGCCAACCTCTACTACTGGGGATTCAATCAGTATATTATCCAGAGAACTTTTGCTGCCAAAAGTCTTGCCGAATCGCAGAAAGGAATTGCGATGGCTGCCGTTTTGAAGATGATTCTGCCTCTGATTATTGTTATTCCGGGAATTGCCGCTTATGTTCTTTTTCAGGACGGACAAATTTCGATGCCTGTCAATGAGAAAGGAGGTGTTATTAACGATTCTGCTTACCCGATTCTGCTCGGTTTTCTGAAACCCGGTTTGCGCGGTATTGCTTTTGCGGCATTACTGGCGGCAATCGTTTCCTCTTTGGCCTCTATGCTCAATTCGATTTCCACTATTTTCACAATGGATATCTTCAGAGTCTACATTAAAAAAGATGCTTCTTCCAGAACATTGGTAAATGTCGGTCGTCTGGCTGCCGTTGTTGCCCTGGTTATCGGTATGATTATTGCGCCTATGATGAAGAATATCGGACAGGGTATTCAGTTTATTCAGGAATATACCGGTTTGGTTTCGCCTCCGATTCTGGCTGTATTCCTGCTCGGGCTGTTCTGGAAACGGACCAGTACGACAGGTGCGATTATCGGTGCTGTTTTGGGATCGGTTTTTTCGTTGGGAATTAAATTGGTTGTTAACTTTATTCCTTCCGTATCGATTCCGTTCATGCATCAGATGGGGATCACCTGTCTGGTTACCATGGCAATTATCTGGATTATCAGTCTGATGCAGAATCGTAATAAGGATGACAATAAAGCATTGGTTCTGGAAAGCGGAATTTTCAAAACACATGCCGCGTTTAATGTGATTGCCTTTGCCATTGTTATGATTTTGTGTGCACTGTACACTGTATTCTGGAACACCGGAATGATTCGCAAGGTATTTAAAGTCGACGACTCTCTGGTGAAAGAACAGATTATTGTCACTCCTAAAAAGACCGATGCGGCGGCTGCGGTTGCTGCCGGCGAAACCGTTGAGGTTTCCGCATCGGAAATTCAATAATTGCGGATTAATTATCCGCAATCTTAAAAAAAGGGTCGTTCGTTTGAACGACCCTTTTTTATCAATCATCCGGTTTCGGGCATTGATTTTTTATCTGGCCACGATTTCTTTTATAATAAATTCTCCCCCCTCAATGACTTTACAGTTCTGTGATTGACAGTGCGGACATCGGTCTTCGTTTCCTTTTATGGCAAAAGTTTTACCGCAGTTCCAGCAAAGAGCTTTTCCCGGAATAATATTGATTTTTAATTCCGTTTTTTCCAGTAATGTTCCCTCAATAACGGCAGGATAGCATTCTTCAACATATTCGGGAACCACTCCCGAATATTCGCCGATATTCAATACCAGTGTACCGATTTCCGTTACGTTGTTTTCTTTTGCAACCGCTTCTATCTTATCGACGATTTCAGCCATCAATCCCAATTCGTGCATATCGGTTCTCCTGAGAAAGCGCCCGTGCAAACGGGCGCTGTGCGGAATTATTTTTTAACGAAAGCATCTTTGATGCTTTTTGCCGTAATTTTACCGGCCCGTTTTACAGCGTATCCCGCAACGCGCATCGGTAAATCTTCCAACTTGCCGCCGAAAGCCGGATTCTGTTTTTTTACCAGCTTAATCGCATCGAACTTACATTTGGTAACACAGAGACCGCAGCCGAGGCATTTGTATGTATCGACAACCGTGGCTCCGCAACCGAGACACCGTTCCGTTTCTTTTTTTACCTGTTCTTCGGTAAAGGCCAGACGGGCGTCGCGGAAAGTCTTGTCTTTCGACTTGTCGTGTCCGGCGACCTGTCTCGGGGTATTGTCGAATCCGGCTATATCAATATTTTCTTTGTCAAGAGCATGATAGCGGCGACGGTCACGGCCGAGAATAAGGCTTTGCCCCGGCTGGACAAAGCGGTGCAGGGAAATGGCTGCCTGTTTTCCGGCGGCAATGGCGTCGATAGCAAATTTAGGACCCGTAAAGGCATCTCCTCCGACAAAGATATCGGATTCGGCGGTCTGATAAGTGAATCCGTCGGCTTCTGCTGTCATATTCGGGTTCAGTCTGACTTTGCTTCCCTTCAGTAAGTCTCCCCAGAGAACAGTCTGTCCGACCGTCAGAAGAATGTAATCCGCGGAAACGGTGATGACTTCAGACTCGTCGAATTTCGGAGCAAACTTCCGGTTTTCGTCGAAAACGGAAATACATTTTTTGAACTCGATACCGGTCACTTTTCCGTTTTCCGTCAGAATTCGTTTCGGCCCCCAGCCATGGTCGACCGTAACACCCTCTTCGAGAGCTTCCTCGACTTCGTCGGCGCTGGCCGGCATTTCTTTTTCGCTTTCCAGACAGAACATTCTGACCGAATCCGTTTTTTCGCGAATGGCAGTTCTGGCTACATCGACGGCGACATTGCCGCCGCCGATAACAACGATGCGGCCTCTGATGCCGGAGTTCTTACCTGCATTCACTGTTTTCAGGAAATCGATGCCCGAAATAACACCTTCCGCTTCTTCCCCTTCAACGCCGATCTTTCGCCCTCCCTGGGCTCCGATTGCCAGGTAAAAGCCTTTGTAACCCTGTTTGCGCAGTTCGTCGAGCGTGACATCTTTCCCGACATCGATACCGGTTTTGAATTCGACACCGAGTTCGCGCAGAACATCGATTTCCGCATTCAAAACATCTTTTTCCAAACGGAACGACGGAATTCCGAGAGCAAGCATTCCGCCCGGTTTTTCTTCTTTTTCGAAAACGGTGACCGAATAGTTGTCGATAGCCAGGTAGTATGCGCACGCCAGACCGGCCGGTCCCGAACCGATAACGGCAATTTTCTTATCGGAATAGTCATGCATTTTTTTCGGAATAAAGCGGGTTTCTTTTTTCAATTCCCGTTCCGCCAAAAAGCGCTTGATTTCGTCGATAGCAATCGGCTGGTCGATTTCACCGCGCGTACATTCGTCCTCGCAGGCGTGATTACAGATCCGTCCGCAAACCGCCGGCAGAGGGTTTTCCTTTTTAATCAGTTCGAGAGCCTCGTCGTATTTGCCCTGAGCCGCCAGTTTGATATATCCCTGAACCGCAATATGGGCGGGGCATTTGGTTTTACACGGAGCTGTTCCCGTGTCGACGACGTCTTCGGAATTGGTACGGTAGTCGACGTTCCATTTCTTTTGCGTCCAGACGGTGTCGGTAATTTTGTCATATTCTTTTTCCGGCTTAATCGGTGTGATTGTACAGAGCTTTTGTCCGAGTTTCAGTGCGTTCGACGGACAGGATTCGACACATTGACCGCAGGCGACGCAGTTTTCGGGATTGATTTCCGAGTAGTAGTTACTGCCGACCGCGCTGTAAGCGCCGAAGAGGGTTGCCACGCGTAATCCGAAGCAGGAACAGCTGCAGCAGTTACAGATAGCAGCCGAACTGCCGGTTCCGTCGATGTTGGGCAGCTGATGCATCAGCCCGTTTTCTTCTGCCCGTTTCAGAATTTCATAAACCTCTTCCCGCGTAATTTGACGTGCACGGCCGGTTCGGATAAAATATTCGGCCCCTTTCCCCATCTGCAGGCAAATGTCGTGTTCCAGGTGTCCGCATCCTTCTCCCATAATTCGTCGGGTTCTCCGGCAGGAGCACGGCGCAACGGAAAAAACATCGTATTTATTAATATAGTAGCTTAAACGTTCGGCATCGACAGTTTGGGGATTGCCGTCGATAGCCTGTTCGATGGGAATGACGCGCATCAGTCCTGTACCGTTCGGGAGGAGAGAGGCCATAGAGGCCATTCTTTCCCGTGTGTACTGTTCAAAGGCGCGGGCTATTTGCGGATACTTTTCGACGAGTTCTTTATTTCCGACCATCATCTCCAAAATTCCCGGAGCGAATGTTTGGACAAAAAAGCAATCTTCGCCCTCTTTTGTTTTATTGACTCGCAAAACACCCTTATCTGCCAGAGACAACAGAAGCTGATGCGTTTTTTCGGGACTTAAGCCCAGTTTTGTCTGTGCTTTTTTCTGAATTTCGGAAATCGGAGTTTCCGTTCTCCATTTCAGGAGCAGCGCCGCGTCGGCCTCTTCATCGGAGACACAGCATTCCAGTGAGTAATACTCGGGTGATTCGGCGGTTATCCGGTTCAGCATACCGGGTGTTCCGCCGACCAGTTTTGCCAGTTTGACAATCTTCTTTCTTAAAGCCATTTCATCCTCCGTATAAAATTAATGACGGTTTTTCATTAACGCATTGGGTTGTATTATTTCGGAACTTTTCCATTCGGCGACTGCATCTTTCAGCCATTGAATCCAGGAAAGGATGCCTTCGCCCGTTTTCCCCGAAATCGTAAAAATCCGAATATTCGGATTGAGTTTTCGTACCCGTTCGATGCACAAGTCGATATTGAAATCGAAATAGGGCAGGACGTCGATTTTGTTAATCAGCAGAACATCGCAAACGGCAAACATATTCGGATATTTAAGAGGTTTGTCGTCTCCTTCTGGTACGCTGAGAATCATCGCGTTGGCTGCCGCTCCCGTATCGAATTCGGCGGGACAGATCAGATTGCCGATATTTTCAATAACGGCCAAATCGATATTTTCGAGCCCGATGCCGTCGGTTCCCTGTCGGGTCATTCCTGCCGTCAGGTGGCACATACCTCCGGTATGAAGCTGAACAGCTTTGGCTCCGGCTTCGGCCACTGCGCGGGCATCGACATCGGAATCGATATCGGCTTCCAAAACGGCAATTTTCAAATCATTTTTCAGTTCACCGATTGTTTTTTCCAGAAAAGTAGTTTTCCCCGAACCGGGAGAGGACATCAGATTGAGAAGAAACGTTTTTCCTTTTTTCAGTTCGGCACGCAGACGGTCAGCTTCCGCATTGTTGTCGGCATAAACACTTTGCTTAATTTCAATAACACGAAATGCATCCATAAATTCAGTTACCTCAACAATATTATATGTTGAGAAATGCCGTTTTTCAAGAAAAAAAACCGGAGGATTCCTCCGGTTGACAGTCTGAAATGTTAAATTATCGGAAGTTGAAATCGATACGGCCGGTCCCGCCTTCGATCGGTAAAGATTCGGTTATCACGGAATCAATTACTGTTTCGCCGGTCTCGGGTGTCGGTTTCGGGTTTTTGAAATTATGCAGAGAAATATTCTAAAAGTAAAAAGCAAAATCAATAATACAATTTTTTTCATAAACATAACTCCTAAAAAATTTTCTCTCTTTAACATATATATTGCATTTAGTCAACAAAGGAAAATCAATTTTTATTTGGATTGAATAAAAAAATATATTTATAAAAATCGTTGACAATTTTTTTTTTTCGCGTTATAATCAGTCATCTGAATTGAAAAAGGAGAAAAAAATGCAGAAATATGTTTGTGATTTGTGCGGATATGTTTACGATCCTGCCGTAGGCGATCCCGACAGCGGTATTGCTCCGGGAACACCGTTTGAGGCAATTCCCGAAGACTGGGTTTGTCCGGTTTGCGGAGCTGCCAAAAGCATGTTTTCCGCCCAGTAAGCGGGAGAAAGGGGATGTCCCCTTTCTTTTTTAATCTTTTGTTTATACCTTTTATAAAAAAATATTTTATATAGGAGAAAAAAATGAAGAAAATTTTTACTGTTATGTTTATTCTGTTTGCGTTGGGTGCGTTTGCACAGGAATCGAGTCGAATGCCGCTGATCGGCGATCCGGCTCCGGCGTTTACAGCCGTGACGACACAGGGAACCATTGATTTTCCGAAAGATTTTAAAGGAAAATGGGTGATTCTGTTCAGCCATCCCGCCGATTTTACGCCCGTCTGTACCACAGAATTTATGACGTTTGCTTCCATGATCGATGAATTTGCGGCTTTGAATACCCAGCTGGTCGGTCTTTCGATTGATTCGCTGTATGCTCACATCGCCTGGCTGCGAAAAATTCAGGAACTCAAGTGGAAAGATCTCGAAAACATCGAAGTCACTTTCCCTCTGATTGAAGACATCAAAATGGAAGTTGCCAAAAAATACGGAATGCTTCAGCCGAATGCCTCTTCGACACAGGCTGTCCGTGCCGTCTTTATTATTGATCCGAAAGGAATTATCCGCACGATTCTGTACTATCCGCTTTCGACCGGACGTAACTTCGACGAAATTAAACGGTTGGTTCAGGCACTGCAGAAAGCCGACGAAGGTGTGGCGACCCCTGCCGACTGGAGACCGGGAGATGATGTGATTGTGCCGACAGCAGGCTCCTGCGGAACCGCAAAAGAAAGAATGGAAAATCAGACAGCGGATCAGTACTGCCTTGACTGGTTTATGTGCTTCAGAAAAGATAATGCGGGTAAAAAGGGCAGAAAGTAAACCTTTTCCGCAACCAGATGAAAGCTGCCGGTTCTCCGGCAGCTTTTTTGTTAAAAACAGACCGGCGGGAGTCCCCGTCTGTCTGTTCGCCTGACTTACTTTTCGATGATGTCCGTTACCGTATAGCCTGCGCCGGTGACGGCCTTTTTCAAAACGTCGACCGCGGTATTGTTTTCGATGCGGCAGGTGGCCTTGGCTGTTTGCAGGTCGACGGTTGCGGAAACGCCTTCCACGGCGTTCAGAGCCGATTCGACATGGGTACGGCAGTGGTTGCACATCATACCTTCGATTTTCAGTTCGACCGTTTTCATGGGAAAACCTCCTTGATTTTTGTTTTTACCGATTATCGCATCCCGTGAAAAGCGGGATCGGAAGCGTTTTAACCGCAGTGCGTTGCCGACAACGCAAATCGAGCTGAGGCTCATGGCCGCAGCGGCAAACTCCGGTCGCAGCGGAATACCGAAAAGCGCTTCGAGCAGTCCCGACGCGGCCGGAATCCCGAGACAGTTATAAAACAGTGCCCAAAACAAATTTTCTTTAATATTGTGCATAACTTTTCGGCTGAGTCGCAACGCCGTCACAGCATCGGAAAGACGGTTGTTCATCAGAACAATTTCGGCTGTTTCAATCGCAATGTCGGACCCGCCGGCGGGGGCGATACCGATATCGGCGCGGGCAAGTGCCGGCGAGTCGTTGATGCCGTCTCCGGTCATACCGACGCTGTGACCTTCGTTTTGAAGGCGGCGGATTTCTGCCTCTTTGTCCTGCGGTAAAAGACCTGCCCGGACTGTTTCGATTCCAACCAGGGCGCCGACGGCCGCTGCCGTTTCCGCGCGGTCTCCCGTCAGCATGACGGGAGTGATGCCCATTTCTTTTAAACCGGCAACGGCCTCTGCCGAATCGGGTTTCGGGCGGTCGATGACGGACAGTGTGCCGAGAAAACGTCCGTTTTCGGCAAAAAAGAGCGGCGTTTCGCCGCCTGAGACGGCGTCGCCCGCCCCGGCGGGCACGGTAATGCCGTTTTCCGTCAGAAAAGAGGCATTGCCGGCGTAAACGGTGTTGCCCGAAACGGTGCCGCAGATGCCTCTGCCGGGAACTGTCTGCAGATTGTCGGCCGGCGGGTAATTTATATTGAGAGCGGCTGCATAGGCGGTGACGGCATCCGCCAGCGGGTGAGAGGAACCCGCTTCGAGGGCGGCTGCGGTCTTTATAAGTTCGTCTTTTGTTACTCCGGGTGACGGTCGCACCGCTGTGACGGACGGTCTGCCTTCGGTCAAAGTTCCTGTTTTATCCAGTAACAAAAAGTCGATGCGGCCGGCTTTTTCCAGCGCTTCGCCGTTTCGGATCAGAATTCCCAGTTCGGCGCCGCGTCCGATTCCGACTGTTACGGCTGTCGGTGTGGCCAGCCCCAAAGCGCACGGACAGGAAATGACCAAAACCGCGATTGCCCGCCCGAGCGCCGTTTCGAAACCGAGTCCGAAAAATAAGGCGGCGGCAAACGTTACGAGAGCAATCGTCATCACAACGGGAACAAAAACGCGGCTGATGCGGTCGGCCAGACGCGCAATCGGGGCTTTGGAGGCGGATGCTTCTTCGACAAGAGAAATAATGCGGGCCAAAGTGTTTTCTTTACCGACACGGGTGGCCCGTACTTTGAGCAGTCCCCACCGGTTGACGGATCCGGCCAAAACAGAATCGTCCGGATTCTTTTCGACAGGGATGCTTTCGCCGGTCAACGCCGATTCATCCATTGCCGAACTGCCTTCGATCACCGTTCCGTCGGCCGCGGCTGTTTCTCCGGCTTTAATCAGGAAGATTTCATCTTTAAGCAGACTGTCGGCGGGAATTGTTTCCTCACGGCCGTTACGTATGACGGTTACCGATCGCGGCGATAAATCGATCAGTTTTTCGATGACCGAAGATGTTCTGCGTCGGGCACGGCTTTCCAGGTATTTCCCCAGAGAAACGAGCGTCAGAATCATGCCGGCCGATTCGAAATAGAGGTGAGTACCGTATTGTTTTACAAGAGTCTGATTACCTGTTTCCAGGCCGTATCCGAGCCGGTACAGGGCAAAAAGGCTGTATGCAACGGCTGCACCGGCACCGACGGCAATCAGCGAATCCATAATCGGTTTCCCGCGAAACAGCGTTTTGAAACCGCCGGTAAAATAGGAGCGGTTTAAAAACAAAATCGGAATCAGCAGCAGAAATTGCGTTAAAGCGGAAAGAAGGGTGCCGTGAAATGCGGCAACGGTCGAGCCGGGAGCAAAGCGGTGCGCTGCCATCAACCCCATATCGAGCAGAAACAGCGGTACCAGAAAAACGGCCGAAAAAATCAGCCGCATACGCGTTTCCCGGTCGGCTGCCGCCGTTTTTCCGGTGGTCAACCCTGAATCCGAACCGCGATCGGCCGCTTCCGACGGCGTTATGGGGCGGTAACCCGCCTTTTTGACGGCATCACAAAAATGGTGTTCGTTTGTGCGGGTTTCGTCATAAACGATTTGGGCTTTATTTGTCAGCAGGCTGACCCGAACCGAGTCGACGCCTTCTATTTTTTTTACGGCATCTTCGACATGAACGGCGCAGGCCGAACATGTCATGCCCTCGATATTGATTTCACATTTTTTCATGCTGACTGTTTCCCGGCCGGTTGTAAATAATTGAATGGGGCGGTACCGATTTTGTAACCCAGCAGTTGCCGCCGATAACCGATCCTTTTCCGATGACCGTATTGCCGCCTAAAATTGTGGCGTTGGCATAGATAATCACATCGTCCTCGATATCGGGATGACGTTTTTGGCCGCGGATGGGGGTGCCGTTTGTGTCGAAAGGCGAGATTGCTCCCAACGTGACTCCCTGGTAAATAATGACATTGCGTCCGATGCGGCATGTTTCGCCGATAACAACTCCGGTACCGTGGTCGATAAAGAACCCGGGTTGGATTTCCGCTCCCGGATGAATGTCGATACCGCTTTGAGAATGGGCATATTCGCTCATAATTCTCGGAATAATCGGAACACCCTGCGCGTACAGATTGTGGGCAACGCGGTAAACCGCTACCGTCTCCACAAACGGGTAACTGAGAATCACTTCGGAAAGGTTTAAAGCAGCCGGGTCGCCGTGATAGCCCGTATTGACATCTTCCATTAAATCCTGGCGGATTTGCGGCAGTGCAAACAGAAGTCTGCGAACGATTTCATCCGCTTTCTCCCGACTTTGCGCACAGTCGCTGTTATCTTTAAGACAAAGGGCATCGGCAATGTGTTTTTGAAGGAGTCTGGCAGCCTGCCGCAGATTGTCGCCGATGTAAATATTCATTTCATCGTTTTCGATTTTTTCCTCGAGATAGCGGTTGGGGAAAAAAACACCCAGAATTTTTTTGAGAGCTTCGCAGATCTCGGCCCGTCCGGCAAGCCCGAGAGTCAGCCGCCCTTCGGCAGCGGCGGCCGCACGCGTTTGCGCCTCGAGTGTTTCGATAATCGGATTCAATTCGAAATTGAGGGTATAATTCAGATTATTCATATTATATAATATTACTGTAAATAAAGAAATTTTCAAGAGGAAACAACGGTGCCGGGTTTGAGATTTACTTCCGGATGATGAGGTTCATATTGTCGAGAACCTGTTTCAGCAGATTGTCGACAGTGATTTTGCGGATAGATGCCGTCTTTTCCAGGACTTCGGTCAGGATAGAGGATGGTTCTTCGTCGGTACTGTCACTTTCTATCAGCAGCCGGTCGGACGGGCATTCGCGAATTGTCTCGGCTGTTGCCGGCGAATAAAGCGAACGGCGTGAAAATGAAAGGAATACATTTTTTTTCAGAAAAGGTTCGGCATTTCGGAGCGAACCGACGAAAGAATGGTAAATCATTTTCGGATACGGAGATTTAATCACCGACAGGATGGTGTCATCGGCATGGACGGAATGGAATGTCAGAGGGCGTTCGTAGGTTTGTGCCAGATTGTAGTGATGGCGAAAATAATCAGTCTGTATTTCGATATTCGGATGAAGACGGTCTATTCCTGTTTCTCCGAGGAAAAAACCTCTGCGGACGGCTCTTTCCAGTAAGTCAAAATAGTATCCCGTGTTTTTGTATTTCGGCTTCCGCAGGTTCCATGGGTGAATCCCGGCAAAATAGTAGCGGCTTGCCGAGAAAGAGGGGAATTTTGAAAAGTCCGATTCGTCGATGCTGTTAACAAAAAGCAGGAATTCCGGATGTCCGCACATTTGCGCGGCTTTCGGATGAATATGGGCGTCGCAGAGAGGCCTCTCATTTAAGCTCATAAATATATGCTCCCATATTTTGAGCCAAACGGCGGTACGACCATTCTTTATCGGCAACCGGTATTGTTTTTGTCAGGTTTTCGGTTGAGGATTCCGACGAAACGTTCACGCTGTAGATATTGATTTCTTTAATCAGAGCAGAAGGCGTCGGACAGAGTTTTCGAAATGCTTCATCATCGAGCGAAGAGGAAACAGACTCTCCCCCCGCAATCGATTGGGAATAAATTGTGTAAGTACCCGAAGCCTGGGAAGCGACGGATTTTTTGCTCCCGTCGGTTAAGACCGCTTCAAATCGCTGCGGCGACGAAGAAGCGGTTTTAATCTGATATAACGATTCGTATGAAATCGAAAACGAACAGGAGCAAAAGATCGTCAAAAACAGGATCGCCGATTTTTTCATTTGACCGAAATTTCGTTAATCGATACGGCCTGGTCTTCGTTCAGAAAATCGATTCGAACTTCGAGTATGGCGCCATTGACAGCGCAGTCGGCGATTCCCTTTTCAAATTCTCCGACTTTTACCGGTGTTGCGGATCCTTCATACAGAACCGAAACCGGTGTTCCGTCTTCAATACGTCCGTTCGGAGTATCATGGATGAAAAAACCTCCCGAAATAATTTGTAACCGGTTGTCTTTTGCATTTTGCGGTTCATTCCAACGCACAGAGAAAAAATCGCCGTTTTTGGGTGCGGAAGCCGACACGAAAGCATCGGCATCGCGACCGTTTACCGCGTATTCGGGGTAGGTGCTGTTTTTGTGTTTCAGGGATGTTGTCACGGAGGCGTTTACGGAATTTTGCAGCCGTTCCCGTGACGGCGTTTGCGCCGGAGTAATCCCTGTTTTGAGGATGACCGGAGTCAGTGTCTGCAGCCGTTTTTCAAATCCGGAAAAGTTCTTTTTGTTTTTTGCTGTCCACATCTGTTCCGAGAAGGCAAAAAGCCGGGGAAAAAGCATTTCGTCGAGACTGCTTTCGTTTACTTCTTCCGTCCACAGAGTGCAGGCTCCGCCGACAAAAAGATTTTTATTGCGGTTGAGTGCCGAAGGACGGAAATTATAGTTGTAAACTTTTTTAAGCGACAGAACCGGCATCCAGGCCGATTTGCATGTTCCGGCGTATTGCGGATAATCGAAGTAAGCGTAGTCTCCGGCCGCGTTCAGGGTTCTGATACCCGCGTTGAGTGATTGTGTAAGATAGGATCGGCCGACATAAGCCCGCCAGACCTGGGCGATGGCATGGTCGCTGATTTTCAGATTCGGATATTCACACCAGTAAATCGGGGTGATTCCTTTTTCTTCGAGATAGGAAGCGTACTGTTTCAGGAAAACAACCAGCAGTTCTTTTTCCGTCAGATCGTTTTTTTTCATTTTCTCCGAGCATAAAGGACATTTTGCCCAGATACCGAGAGGAACTTCATCCCCGCCCATGTGAAAATATTCGGGGTTGCGGAAGATTGTCAGAACTTCGTCTAAAATCTCCGCCAGAAACGGAAACAGGTTCGGGTTGGCAATGCAGAGAATTTCCGTCCAGTCGCGGTTGGAGATGCGTTCGGAAACGGAGACGCGATCCCGGTTGGTCGGACATAAAAATTCGGGGTATGCTTCGACAAATGCGGCGGCATGTCCCGGCATATCGATTTCCGGATAAACCGTGATACCCAATTCGGCAGCGCGGTCCAAAACGCGGTGTATTTCCTCAACCGTGTAAAAACCGTTGCGTTCCGATTCCGGGTAGCGTCCGACGCGGGACGAAATTGTGTTCAGTTTCGGGAATTTCTTGCTTTCGATGCGCCAGCCGTCGTTGTCGGTCAGATGCCAGTGGAGACGGTTAATGCGGGCAAATGCCAGTTTGTCCAGCAGTGCCAGAATCGTATCGCTGCTTTGAAAGTGGCGGGCCGAATCAAGCATAAATCCGCGCCATTCGGTTTCCGGCCGGTCGTTAACGGTAAAAGCGTTCAGGTTTTCGGTCTGTCCCGCTGTCTGAATCAGAGTTGAAAAAGCGTAAACAAAACCGGCTGTTCCTCCGGCTGTGATTGCGATCTGTCCGTTTTCGACTGTCAGGGAAAAAGCTTCGGCTCCCAACGTCGTGTCGGCTTTCATTTGCAGAGAAGCCTGATTTCCCTGTCGGGCCGAAATCGGAATGTTTTTCCCCATTCTGTTAAAGAAAGCAACCGCACCCGCGGCTTCTTTCGGACATACGGTGTATGTTAAAACGGCCGGAACGGAAGCCGCGTCGTCGTTAACCGTCATTTCCGCCGGAACCGGAATCAGCGCAGGACCGGCCGACCATCCGTTGAGCGAACAAAAAATAAATGCCATTAATAATTTTTTCATTTTTCAGAGTCTCTCCCTGGTTTTGATTTTATAACGAAAAATTGAATCTGTCAAAACAATTTTACTTTTGATAACACGAAAACAGACAGCAAATTACATAATAACTTTTTGTTTTTTTTACACGTGCCGAAAATTTGATTATAAAATGTGAAATATAGAGGTGAACAATGAAGAATAAATTGGTTTTGATTTTTTCCGTTTTGTTAATTTTGTCGGTTTTGGGCGCCTGTGATATGACAACCTCCGACAGTGTGGAAGGAATGTGGGTATCGCGTGCCGTGGAGCTCTCGGTGCTGTATGAGGAAATTTACACTCTCAACAAAGGCGGATCATATATTTATGAAAGAAAACAGGATGGAAAGAGTGTATATGAAGAGGAAGGCTCGTGGATTACCGAGAAACAGACAGTCGGAAACTACGAAGAAGAACAGAGAGTGATTGCCTTTACTCCGAAATCTCCGAAAAATACAAAAGCATATGTCCGGCTCTATGCATTGGAAAACGGCGGAAAACAGCTGGTTTTGGGGACTTACGATTTGGAATCGGATTCCGTCAGTAAACAGAAATACTACAAACAGGAGGTTTCGAAATGAAAAAAATTGCTGTCGTTTTGGCCGTTGTCGCTTTGCTGTCCGGTTGCGGATGGGGAAGTCTGATGGGAGAAGAATTGACGGGCGGTCATTCCGTTTTGAGTGAATCCCTTTCTTCTGTCGGTGTGTTGCCTCCTTCCGGTATAAAGGGAACGATTACGCCCGAAAATTCCGCTTATACGGTTCTGATTACATGGGATTCCGTAGCCAATGCGAAAGAATACGAAATTTCCGTTACCGGTGATTATACAAAAACCGAGAAAGTTGATGTTTCCCAATTTAAATTTCCGGTTTCCCTGACGAAAGGGGATTCGTTTACGGCTTCGGTAACATTAAAAACTGTCAATATCAACGGAAAAGTTTCCGCAAAAAGTGCTCCTCTGGTGGTGTCTTTCGGAAGCGATTCCGTATATGGTGAACAGGTTCATGATTTTTATGCTTCCAGAGGAACGGAAACCTCGGTTTTGCTGACATATACACCGGCCAGGGATGCCGACCGGTATAAACTGGAGCGTCGAATGACGGGGGCTCCGGATGATGCCGAGTGGGAGCTGATCAGTGCCGGTATTGTCAACGCCGATTCCTCGGCATCGCTTTATTATTATTACGATCAGACGGCGAAAGGCGGTTACTGTTACGATTACCGGATTACGCCGGTTGATGCGGGCGGTATCGCCGGTATTGCATCCGTGACGGAAGCCGGTTTTGTCTGGCCGTTGGCAAATGATTTGCGGGCAGGTCAGGGCGGCGAAGGTTTCTACAAAGACAATAAAGGTGTTTTTGCCGTCGAATGGGATATCCAGTCGTCACTGTTGGGGTACGGAGATGAGCCTGTTGATCCCGTTGCCTATCCCGAGTTGGGTGAAATTATGAACGGGTTAGGGTTCCAGTTCCGCGTTGCTTCGGGTGCCAGTCAGCTTGATGAGAAAGACGCTAATTTTTCATCCGATTGGGGGCTTTCTGCCGGTATCGATGCTTTTTCCAATTATAACGGCGATGCCTGGGAAGGTTTTACTCCCGAACAGGACGGTTTTACGGCTGCCGAAATGAGTGCTGTCGGCGGAGCCAAGATTTACAAAAAAACGGAAGGCTATATCGATACTTACCGTCTGTATGTTATCGTTGACGGAACATCCCACTCCGAAGATAACATGATTTGGGGTAAAAAGGGATATTTTCAGGTTCGTTCAACTTATGTTAAGTATCCGGCTCTCCCGTGGTCGAATAAGGCAAACGGATATGTTGTCGGTCCGACTGAGTCCGAAATCTGGAAAGACGGAACAGTTTCCGCAGTTGCTGATGCGCCGAACGCTGTCACGGTCAGCTGGACGGGAACAGAAGGCGCCGGTTTCCAGGGGTGGTATCTTTATATGAAGAAAGAGGGCGAAGCCGAATTTACTCAAATGGAAGATATCGGAACCGTTTCCGGTGCAGCATCGATGCAGATCGGCAGTCTGGCAGCCGGCAGTTACTGGTTCGGTGTGGCCGGTGTTGACGGTTCTGGAAAGAACGGAATCATTTTTGAAAGCGGAAAAGTTACGGTGTCCGACGGGGCATCCGAATAGGGGAGTTGTTATGAAAAAACGTATAGCTTTGATTTTTTTATCGGTACTGCTGGTTGCCGGTTGTGCCAATCAGTTGCGGAGCCTGAACGGACAGGTCGTCAAGACAGCCGGAGCCGTGGAAATTTCCGATCCGCAAAACGATTATGTGATTGATGCCAATATCCCGATTCCGACTTCCGTATCGGCTACACAGGGCAATTTCAGCGATCGGATTCGGATTTCCTGGCAACAGGTTTTTTACGGAGATGCGCAGATTCAGTATCATGTATACAGAGAAGATGTTAAAAAAGACGGTGAGTCAAAACTGCTTCGTCTGACCGGTTACCGTCCGATTGCCCAACTTCACTACGATGATTTGGTTTCCGGAACGGTTGTGCCGGGAGCGGTTTACAAATATTATGTACGGGCGATTAATATGAGTTCGCCGAATACGGAAGGAAGTGTTCTCAGTACGCCTGTTACCGGATATGCGCTTTCCGGTGTTTCATCGATTTCTGCCGATTTCCGTGTTTCGACGGAAAAAGTGACGGTGACATGGAAAGAAGTGGAAGGGGCTTCTTTTTATTATCTCTACAGAGCTCCCGAACCGTATGAAAACGTTGTTCCCAATGAAGAGTCATTCGAACGGCTGAGTCAGGCTTTTACAACCACATCTTATGATGATTACAGTGTTTTGAACGGAGGTTCTCTGGAATCGGGGAAAAGTTACTATTATTATGTCGAAGCGTGTTATGACCGGGAGACGGTGAGTCAGCGAAGCGGATTCGCACGCGGAGCTCTGCTGTCAGCCGGTGCTCCCGCCGAAGGGTACATCGAATCGGTTTCACAGGGCGAAATTCTGAATGCGATTCGTGTGACTTGGAAAGCCGATGACAGTGCAACCGAGTACCGGGTTTACCGGTTGACAAAAGATAATATCGACGGCGGTGACTTTGTCGGTACGGAAATTGTTGTTCCTATCAATGAAACAAAAAAAGACGGAGATGCCGCTGTCTGGTACGATAAATCGACATCTGTCGGCAGCGGAGAGGAGTTCTATTATCGTGTTGCCGCCGTGAATGATTACGGCGCCGGATCGTTGTCTTCTCCGACGATTGCCGAAGATGTACTGGAGAGAAGCCGTATAACAGGAAAAGCGATTCCTTCTGCGGAAGGTCTGACGCCGTATGTTATGCTGACCAGAACGGGTTTTTATGTTTCATGGCCGTCCTGTTTTACGACAATCAACGGCGATGAAGGCTATTACCTGTTTGCGGCCGACGGCAGTACCGGCAGTGAACCTGCCGACGAAAACGGTTGGACGCTGCTTACGGCGGATCCCGTTAAGGCTTTGGATATGACACTCACCGAATCCGACTTAAACGGCGTTTTGAACGGGGTTCCTATTGCCGATGCCAAACTCTATTTCCGCGTTTTACCGGTGAATACAAAAATGGTAACTTATACTTCCGGAAGCGGTATTGCTGTCGGTTCCGATTATACGAAATACGAAACGGAACTGGGTGAAGAGGCAGCCAAAACCTGTCTGGTCGGACGATCGACTTATACAAGGTCTCTCTATTTCGAGAAAAAGGCTCCCGTTCTGGTTTCGATTAAGGCAACAGAAGGAACCGAAATCGGAACCGTGAAGGTGACGGCAGAACTCGATTTGAATTCCGAAATGGGATATCTGTATAATATCAAACTGCAGAGAACCTGTTACTACGGTGACGAGGCGGGAGTTTATCCTTTGAGTTTGCCGCCGGCGAACACTGATGCCGACAAACATTTTCCGTTAAAAAATCAGCCGAAGAAGGCCAATACATCGACTTACCCGATGCAGGAATACTTTAAATCGGGAGTGATCGAATGGTCGGATCCGATGCCGGACTATCTTTCCAACGGGCAGGAGAAAGGGACTGTCGTCTGGGATTATGCGACATGGGACAGAGAAGGCTGGAAGTGTATTCTTCGTCAGAAAGATGTCGATATGCGGCAGTTCATGAAGATCGAATACAAACTTGTTTCCGTCGCTCTTGATCCTGTTAGCGGTGCGGAAATGGGAGATCCTGTCGTATTGAATACGACTCCGGCTGTCGGATGGCCCGATTTGAGTGACAAGGAATTTGCCCACCTGGCCAAATGGATGACCGACTGTGCGCTGAATACGATCTGGCAGTTGAATATTCCGCGTATGATGTGGGATAAAACGGTCGGCTGGTTGCCGAGTCTCAGTTTCAGCCACAACGGAGAAAAAGGCGGTCGTATGGATTTTAATGTCGGAAGCGTAACCAATTTGAGCGGTTCCGGCGGCACAAGCGGAACAGCTTATTCCGACTGGAACGGTTACAGTATCAAACTGTCGATGAGTATGAAGGTTTCGCTCGAGTCGAACCAGCCGCGTCAGGTGACACTGAACGGGATTCAGGTGACGACACCGCTTTATTCGGGAACCATGGATATGCAGATTACCGTTCGTGACTTCGGTCCGTTCTGGGGACTCTGGTCCGAGTCAAACGGGACATATCAGAAAGGCGGTTATGTAAAGGTAAAACTGGGAAAGCGTGCAGCTGCCGAATTTAATCCTTCGGAAATTATTATGAAAGGAACCGGCGCATCCGATGTTTTCGATTATCAGGTGCACGGCTATGATTGGGAGCGTGATTTGGATCCGAAAGAAAAAACATCGTATCCGGCCAAAGGGGGCGGTTCATGGCATTTTACGCGGATTAATTGGCCGGCCCGTCCGTATCCCGAAAATAATTCCTATATGATGAATAAAGGAAACAAAGCGGCGATTGATTACAAAACAACGGCATGGTAGGAGAGGTGAAAATGAAAAGACTGACGGTACTTTTACTGATGATATTCGGACTGATTTCCTGTCTGCCGGAAGGGTATTATCCGGCAACAACAGCAGGAATTACCGATTACTGGATTTTGGAGTCCGGCGAAATCACGGAGACGCTGGATTTGTATTTCGAAAAGGGACGATACTGTTTTACATGGACGCGGCAGATTCAGGGGGTTGATATTGTCGATCCCGTAAAAGGTCATTATAATGTCCGCCGTGTTAATGACTACGGCGAAAAATGGTATGTTCTGACGCTGATGCCGGAAGGTGAGAATCAGCCGATTTACTCTTATAAGATGACATTGTCACAGGATAAACGCGTTCTGGCTCTGGAAGGAAGCGGTATTTCGTATTATTACCGGGTTGAAAAAGAGAAAAATGCCGGTAAAGACGATGGAGAAAAAAGTAGGAGGTAAAGAATGAAAAAATCTGTTCTGTTTTTGGCAACAGTATTGTTCCTTATCGGGTGTCCCGAAGGAGAAGGAAAAAATATCGATGTGGCTCCGCGGATTACTCTGATCGGACCTTCCGAAGTCTTTTTTAATGTCGATGATATTTATATCGAATACGGTTATACAGCAACCGATGTCGACGGGAACGATGTTTCGTCTCTCGTGCGACGCGACACTTCAACGCTGAATATGGGAAAAGAAGGCTCTTATCAGGTTTCCTATGTGGCAGTCGACCGTAAAGGAGTAAAATCGGATGCGGTTTATAGAACCGTTAATGTCGGTAATGCGTTTGCTCCGGAAATAACCATTTCCGGATCCAATCCCCTTCTGTTGAAGCTGAACGGAGAGTTTACGCAGCCCTCGGCAACCGCTATGGCGTATGACGGCACCGATCTGAGTGACTCGATTCAGGTCAATGCGGAGAGTGTCGATACGACCAAAGTGGGGACTTACATTGTTTCTTATACCGTCACCGATTCGAGCGGAGTGACCGGCACAGCTCAGCTTTACGTATATGTAATGGAATCAAGTTCACCGCGGATTATTGTGGAAGGGGTCGGTGCAATAGCAGATAATCCGTATCCGCTTCAGGTGCAGGGAGCATCAGCAAGCGATGAGACTGTTAAATCTTATTTGAACAAAGCGTTGCCCTATTTTCAGGCCTACGATTTGGAGGACGGAGATATTTCTTACAAAGTAACGGTCAGCGAAGATGAAGTGTACAATAATCTTATTTCTGCTTTGAAGGCTGATTCGGCTTCAGACAACACTCCTAAGGCGTTGACTTTGACAGTTTCCGATTCTAGCGGTAATACTCCCAGTCCGCTTCCCGTATTTTACGTAACGGTGGTAACCGACACAACACCGCCTGTTATTACTCTTGCAGATGATCAGCCGATGTATACCATCGAAATAGATGCATGGAACGATAACACAAAAGCGTGGAATGAGCTGTTTCAAAAGTTGGGTGCAACAATTATAGATGATTCCATGGAAGAGTATACTCCGAAGCCGTTTACACCGAATACACCGATTGATGGTATTTCAGAACACGGCATAGATGATACGGCTTTGCGTGCCGCTTTGACAATGAACGGCGATCGTGATCAATTTTTGGCCAATTATGATTACAATAATGCGACGGCTCCGCTTAACTATAAGAAGGTGACATTGTGGGCGAAGGATATGGCCGGTAATTCAGTTACAAAAGAAATTACCGTTTATTTGACCGATACGACCGCACCGGAAATTATTAAATCAAATATTACGATCCCCTTTGGAATTTCGGCTGTTTCCAGCTCTCATCAATTACGGTGGCAGGATAATTCAGGTGCGGAAGGATCTTGTTCCGGTCTTGATTTGGCGGCAATCGATAATGCCTTGACGGAAGGTTCTTTTAACGTTACTTTTACAGCGATGCATCCAAATAATCCGAGTAAATCGTCTACTTTGACTTACCCGGTTCGGGTCGGTTCGCCCCTATTATCTCCGTCTGGCGGCAGTTGGGTAAATAACAATCTTCTGGCACAGGCGGGGGTTAATTATAATTTCTTGACAAAAGCATCTGATTATACCGGTAATGACGGAAAAGGTGTAGCTAAAAATCTGAAACCGATTACACCTATAGGATGGAGTTTTGCAACACCGCGAGATGGTAGTTCCGGAGAATGGTATTGGACTTCACTGTTTTCCAGCGGACATGGGCCTATTAATGCTGTCAGTGCGGCTGATCCGAACAATGACTGTATTGTCTGTTGCGGGGTGCTTTATCCTTCTTCTGCTCCTACAATAGGTGCCTACTTGACATGCGGGAATATCGGAGTGGGTGCTGCTTCTACAATGATTAGAAATGTTAATGTTGCGATTTCGACTACAGCCAATGTAACTTTGTATAATGGCGTAACTTATGAAATCGGCTATGATGCGGCTGATTTTAAAACATCTGGATCAGCTTTAGGAGATACAGGAGGCGCGCGCTATTTGGATGTCGCACGAACAGCTGGAACAGGTACTTTTGGAGGACAAACAATTTATAGTGTTTCTCATACGGCTGCGGTAAAAACCAATAAGGATACCTGGGCCTATGAGCACATGGGGTTCGTCGGTAATTACAGCGGATCGGAATGGGAAAATCAGTCAGGACAGACGACGATTAGCGGTGGAAATATCACTTCTGTTAGTTTGCTTTACTCGATTCTTGACCCAGGTAATAGTGCCGATTACGGTTCGCTTGTTACTAATTTCCGTATTTGCCCCGTCAAATGGAAAGGCAAACAGGATAAAACGAAGCCCGACTCGCCGATCGGCTACTGGAATTACGATACCTCTTCCGGTGCTGTAACCTGGTCCGAAAATTAAGTTTTTGACCGCCCCTTTGGGGCGGGTTTTTATATTAGAAGGAATGGGTTTACCCCGACGGAACCGACCGGGGCAGGGCCGCAGGGATCGAGAGCCCCCCCGAAAACGACTTGACAAAACCGGACGGAGAAGTTATTATAAAACATCGGGCCTATAGCTCAGTCGGTTAGAGCACTTGACTCATAATCAAGGTGTCCCAGGTTCAAGTCCTTGTGGGCCCAAACGCGCTGTTTTTCGGCGCGTTTTTTTATTTTTGCTTGTCACAGAATCCGTCGTCGTGGTATAATAAACCATGCAGATATTAATGGTGGCCAGTGAGGCCGTTCCTTTTGTCAAGACAGGCGGTTTGGCGGATGTCGTTTCGGCACTTTCCAAACAGCTGAAGAAAAACGGGCACGATGTGCGCATCGTGATGCCGCGTTATTATAAGATCGACCGTTCCCGGCTGGAACTGCTGCCGGGGGCGCTCGGCATTCCGCTCGGGTTCGGACAGGTTTGGGGCGGCGTGTACGAGGGGCGTCTGCCGGGAACCGAAGTGCCGGTTTATTTCCTCGATCACGAAGGATTTTACGGACGTGACGGCGTGTACGGCGAGTTCGGCGGCAGTTATCCCGACAATGCGTCGCGGTTTGTGACGCTCAGCCGCGGTGCGTTTCAGCTTTGCAAAAAGTTGGGATGGTATCCGGACATTCTTCATCTGCACGACTGGCCGACGGCGCCGGCGGCCGTTTTTCTCAATACGTGGGAGAAGAGCGGTTATTTTACCAAAACCGCTGCGGTGCTGACGATTCACAATCTCGGCTATCAGGGGTGGTTCCCGAAAGACGATTTGACGCTGTTTCAGTTGCCGTGGGAAGAGTTTTACGAAAGCGGTCTGGAAAGACACGACAGCCTTAATTTTCTGAAAGCGGGTATTCTGAAGAGCGATTTGATTACGACGGTATCGCCGACTTATGCGCGCGAAATTCAGGGCAGCGGCTACGGTGAAGGGTTGCAGGATGTGCTGGCACAGCGCCGGTACGATCTGTACGGAGTATTAAACGGGTGCGACTACGAAGACTGGAATCCCGAGACCGATAAACTGATTCCGTTTAACTATTCGGAAGAAACGCTGCGGGAGAAGGTCCGTAATAAGGAAGCGCTGCAACGGGAACTGGGGCTGACACCCGATGCGAAAGTGCCTTTGATCGGAATGGTATCGCGGTTGGCCGAGCAGAAAGGGTTCGGTGCATTATGCGGACCGGGTTCGGGTGCGCTTTACCCGATTTGCCGCGATATGAAAGTTCAGTTTGTGATTTTGGGAACGGGAGAACAATGGTGCGAAGGTGAGTTGCGGCAGCTGGATTCGGTATTGCCGAATCTGCGCGCGGAGATTCGTTTCAACAACGCTTTGGCGCACAAAATCGAGGCGGCGGCCGACTTTTTCCTGATGCCGAGTGCTTACGAACCGTGCGGACTGAATCAGATGTATTCTCTGCGTTACGGAACACTGCCGATTGTCCGACGTACGGGCGGTCTGGCCGATACGGTCTGGCAGTATAATGAGGCGGACGGCGGAGGAAACGGTTTTCTCTTCGATGATCTGACCCCGAATGCGCTGTATAATGTGGTCGGATGGGCGGTGTCAACCTGGTATGACCGCCCCCGGCATATCGAGAAGATGAGAAAAACGGCAATGGCGCGTCGGTTCGATTGGGCGCAGTCGGCGGCCGAATACGAACATCTGTATGCCGTGGCTTTCGATAAGCGAAAGCGTTTTCATAATTTGTGGTGAACATGAATAAAATTATTTCTGCCTATTATAAAGATAAGATGAAAGATTCCGAACCCGACTTCAGAGTGCACGGTTGGGAAAGCGAGGAGGCCGTTCGCGAACGCTATAACGTATTGTTTCGGGCGGTCGATTTGAACGGAAAATCTCTTCTCGATGCCGGCTGCGGAACGGGTGCGCTTCTTGATGAAATAAAGGGCAGAAAAATCCGTTGCGGTTATTTGGGAATCGATATTCTTCCGGAGATGGTTGAGATGGCGAGGAAGCGGCGACCGGACGGGACGTTTTTGTGTCTTGATTTGAGTGAAGACAATCCGTTCGACCGCAACTGTTTTGATGTTGTGTATGCTTCGGGGATGTTTAATCTGAATACAAACGATAACGAAGCGTTTTTGGCGCAGATGTTGCCGATGTTTACGGAAATAGCCTCCGAATGTGTTGTGTTTAATCTGCTGCATGAGCGGTCGCAGAACCGGGAAGAGGCTTATTTTTATTCGTCGCCGCACGCTGTGGAGCGTCTTCTGAAAAGAGTCCGCATTCGTCCGCGGTCGGTCGAATATGCTGACGGCTATCGGCAGAATGATTTTTCGGTTATCCTGAGGTTGTCATGAAACTGTTGGCATTGGATGATCGGAGCAGGTTGGAGTCGATTCTCCGTTTCTCCGGGGATTTTCTGTCCGAATACTGTTTTTCGAACCTCTATCTTTTTCGAAAAAAACATCATTATTTCGTGGAAGAGGCCGGCGGCTGTCTGTTTATCCGGGGAGTCAGCTATGACGGTCTTTCTTATGTGATGCCGTGCTGTCTGAAGCAGCTGGAGTGTCCAGAATATCGGGAAGAACTGGTTGCGGCTCTTGATCATGTGGATATGATTTTTCCGGTTCCTTCGAGAGCGTTGGCCTTTTTTTCTGCGGAAGAGTTTCGGTTCGAATCGATGCAGGAGGATTTGGATTATATATATGAACGGGAAAAGATGCGTCTTTATCCGGGGCGGCGTCTTCAGAGTAAGCGCAATCTGCTGTATCAGTTTCTGAAAAACGAACCGAATCATCGCATTGCCGAAATAGATGATCCGGAGGCCCGAAAGGGAGCGTTTACGGTCTTGGAGCGGTGGCAGGCGGAATCCGGTTTTGAAGTGACCGAAGATACCGATTACGAACCGTGCCGTGAGGCGCTGGAATTGTATGACCGGTTGGGACTTTGCGGTTTTACGGTTTTCGGGGAGAATGGTCCGGTCGGATTTCTGATAGGAGAGCCGATTCAGGATGATGTCTTTGCCTATCATTTTGCCAAAGGCGACAAATCGGTTAAGGGAATTTATCAGTTTCTCTTCAGCGCGGCAGCGTCCCGACTGGCGGAAGGGTATTCGTATATTAATATGGAGCAGGATTTGGGGAATTTGCCTTTACGTGCTTCCAAATCTTCATATTTGCCGGATATGATGGCTCAAAAATACAGAATTTTTAAACGGTGAGGGAACGAAATGGCAAAGCTGTGGCAGAAAGATTACAGTTTGAATTCTTTGATTGAGGAATTTACGGTAGGCAATGATCCGGTTTTGGATCTGGAACTGATAGCGGCGGATTGTGTGGCATCGACAGCACATGCGAAGATGCTGGCTTCAATCGGAATCCTCACGCAGGAAGAAGCAGCCGGTTTATGCGGAGAGCTCGGACAGATTATTAAAGAGGCCTCCGGGAAAAAATTTAAGATTGCCTTTTCAGATGAAGATTGTCATACGGCTATTGAAGGGCGTCTGACCGAGAGACTCGGTGATGCCGGTAAAAAAATTCATACCGGCCGTTCCCGAAATGATCAGGTTGCGACAGCTTTACGACTGTATTCGAAAGCCTATGTATTGGAAATGATACATGTGCTTTGCGAATTTACCGAAACAGCCCTGGCACTGGCCCGCCGTGAGGAAAAAACGCCCATGCCGGGGCGCACTCATTTACAGACAGCGATGCCGTCGTCGGTCGGATTGTGGGCAGCTTCGTTTGCTGAGGAAATTATCGATCATATTCGCCACTTTTTCTCGCTTTATGAACTGGTTGATCAGTGTCCGCTCGGTTCCGCAGCCAGCTACGGTGTGCCGTTGCCGTTAAACCGCGAAATGACAGCTTCGCTGATGGGCTTTTCCCGCGTTCAAAACAATGTTTTGTATGCCAACAATTCGCGCGGAAAGTTTGAATCGATGCTGGTTGATGCGGCCGATGCGGTTTGTCTCTGCTTTTCGAAGGCGGCACAGGATTTGATTTTGTTTTCACTGCCCGAATTCGGTTATTTTTCGTTGCCGCGGGAATTGTGTTCGGGTTCGAGCATTATGCCGCAAAAGAAGAATCCGGACGGCTTGGAGCTGATGCGGTCGAAATCCGCGGTAATCGGCGGCTGTTCAATGACCATTAAGAATATACTGCGTTCGACACCCTCGGGCTATAACCGTGACTTTCAGGATACGAAGGAGCCGTTTTTGAAAGCGGCACGGTTGTCGGTTCAGTGCGTTCGTATTATGGAGCTGACATTCCGCAAACTGGAAGTGAACCGCGACCGCCTGAGACAGTCGTTTACTCCGGATATTTTCGCGACGGATGCGGCATTGGAAAAGGTTATGTCCGGAGAAAGTTTTCGCAATGCATATAAAGATGTCGGACTTCATTTGAACCGACTGAAACAGTATGATCCCGATAAGGCAATTGCCGACAGAACATATACGGGAACAACGGGATGTCTGAATTTGGAAAAGGCAGAACAGGAACTTCGCATGCTTACGGAGAAAGAAAGTAATGAAACCGATCGTTATCAGTCGGCTTTGGAAACTTTAACCGGATTGTCGGTACGAATTTTTTAAAAAGTTGATATAAAAATATACATTACGGGAGAATCTTATGATAAAAGATGGTTTGAATATTTTATGCAGAAAAAAGTTTCATATCAGGGGACTGATTTTCCTTCTTGCCGTGATCGGGTTTATCGGATGTCCCAATCCGACAGATCAGGGGGGCAGTTCCGTTAAACCGAAGCCTACAGAAAAGAGAGAGGGACTTTTTAATCAGGATATAAAATTGGGAGACGATGTTAAATCCGTTGTTAACCGTTTTGGAGAACCTGTTCATGAGCGGGTGCTGACAGAAGAGGGTGCTTATACTGTTACTTATACGGATGAGAAAAAGGCCGTCATGATTCTCGATAAAACAGCGCCGCAGCTTAAATTTGTAAATACATCGGCCACTTTTGATTTATATCAGCAGATTCCTTTTGAGGACAGTGTTCCGGGAACAGCATACGAGGATGCAGTTTTTTCCATGTGTTCTGAGGAAATGGCTATTCTCGGGTATTCCGGAATCGACAGCTATGTAACATATTCTGCCACATGGCAGGGTGGAAAGGTTCCGACAACGCCCGGTACCTATGTTCGGGTCTATACCGTAACCGATCAGGCCGGAAATACAGCATCACCGTTTGAATGGCCTGTAATTGTGTACGATAGTAAAGGTAATCCGCCTTTTGAGACGGGTTCCATTCTTGTGGAAGGGGGAAATCCGATTTCGGAGCAAACAACATACTGGTTTAAAGAAATTTCTTCTCTGACTTTTTCTCTGCCGGATTGTACTGCCGGCGGGAATCCCTCTTATTCATGGAAAGTCAATCAGCAGGAGAAATCAACGGCGGCAACATTGTCGCTTTCGCAATCGGATTTGAAAGAAGGCGCCTATCTTATAACAGCAGCAGTGAAAGATGAAGGCGGACAGGTCGGGTGGACATCGGTTTCTGTGGTTATCGACCTGACAAAGCCTGTCGTGAAAAAAGGGCCGGCAGTTGTTTACGGTTACAGTATTGAAGAACGGAAGAATTTTAATGAGACAATCGGTCTGATGCAGATCGAAGAGACCGGGTCGGGGGTAAAAGAGATAAAAGGCGAATTTCAACCGACGGTTCCGTCGGATCAGGATGTGCAGTTAAATCAACCGTATACAAGATCGGTTGTCGTTACCGACAAAGCAGGGAATGTCAGTGATCCGTTTACCTATACGATTATTTTCAAAGGATCGATGCAGGAAGATGATGAGAAAAATATGACGGGAACCGACGCAACGCCTGTTTCCGCTGCCGGTTTTCCTACGCCGACACCGGCGCAAATTGACTGGATGGCGATGGGGCAGTATGCCTTTATTCATTGGGGCCCCAATGCTTTCGGTGCCGGACGGATCGGTAACGGAGAATGGGGTAACGGATATCCGTACGGAGCGGAAGCGTTTAAACCGACACGAAGTGCGGATGAGATCACTCAAGGATGGATAAATGATATTGTCACGGCAGGAATGACCGGTTTGGTTTTTGTGGCAAAACATCACGACGGTTTTTGTCTGTGGGATACGGTTACGACGCAGTACTCGGTTTGTAAACAGGGGAGTAATTATTCCTATTATGGTGAAGATTTTCTGAAAGCATTGATTTTAAATATGAAGCAGTATAATGAATCACATCCCGAGGCGCCTTTAAAATTGGGGGTTTATGTGTCACCTTGGGATCGTAACAACTGGACTTACGGAGGAGTCGAGCAGGTCGCGGACGGAAAAGATTTTTATCCCTATTTGGAATATGTATTCAGAACTCAGATAACGGAAGTCATCGAATATGTGGAGACATACGGCGACGGTAAAGTGTCGTTGTTTGAGCTCTGGCTCGACGGTGCCAATACGCCGTCCGGTTGGTACGGCGGTAAGAGTTACGCCGAACATAAGGCAGAAGGGGCAAATGTTTCGGTTGAAATTGATCCGGTAACAAATCGTTCAATAATTCAGACTTTCAACGAAGTCTATGATTGGGAATCAAAAGTCGAAAATCCGAATGAGGCAATGCGGGAAGTTGAATTGCCGGATGACTGGAGAGACCGGATTTATGCGGTGGCGCAGGAAGTGGTTGACAGCTACAATACGGCATATAGCACGGAAGTCATGATTTTCGGAAGTCAGATCCGGTGGGTCGGTAACGAACAGGGATGGGCAGGCCGAACAAACTGGATTACAGGATACGGTGTTTCTGGGGAAGAAAAAAACAATAAAGTCATTCCGGCAGAAGCTGATATGAAAACTCAAGACGGCTGGTTTTTTACGCCAAACGAAGATAAAGGATCGGCCAAGATGATTGAATTTTGGTACAGATCTGTCGGTCGTAATGCCACGTTGTTATTGAATTTTTCGCCGGATACGGCAGGAAGAATTCCGTCGTATAATTTAAATTCTGCTCAAAAAATGTGGGAAACGGTATCGTCTGATTTTGCGGATAATATTGCCGTCCGCGTTTCCCGAATTACAGCGAGTAATATTCGAAACAATCATCGGAATTTTTCCCCCTATAAGGTTATTGACGGTCAATACGATACATACTGGTCTGTAGACGATGCGGCGGGTGCCGGTTCCGATCAGTGGATTCAGTTGGAATTTGATGAAGCTGTTTCCTTTAATCGCGTTGTACTGCAGGAAAATATAGCCTTCGGACAACGTGTCCGTTCATTTACTGTAGAATACAGAAACGGTAAAAAGGATACATGGAAGATTCTGCCGTATTCGAATATGCCGACAACTATTTCCGGTGATACGGATGACCCGGACATTACAACAACGATCGGGTTTAAACGAATCCTGCGTCTCAATACGGTCAGCGCAACCGATGTACGCGTGACCCTGAAAGAGTTTCGAAACGGAGAAAAATTTCCTGTTGCGCTTTCCGAACTGGGATTGTACTACGCGAGGTAAGTTCCGGAAACGGAGAACGCTCCGGTGTTATTCGAAATCTTTCAAAGGCTCTCGGAAGAGAGCCTTTTTTAATGATCCGTAACCCCAAAACCGCGTATTTTCTATAACATTTGATTAAAATTATATACAATATAAATTCATTATAGTAGAATTATACCAAATCAGATTAAGGAGAAGTTATGCGCAGGTCTTTATTGATGATTTTTGCAGCATTTTTAATCGGCTGTCCTTCCGGTTTTGATGAATCGCAGGGAGCTTTTACGGAAACCCAAAACCCGACAAAACAAAGATCGGGCTATTTTAACAAAGATGTGACTCTGGGTGACGACGTTGTTTCGATCACAGATCAATACGGAGAGGTCGTTATTGGCTACAAGCTGACAGAAGAAGGCTCTTATACGATTCAGTATACGGACGGAAAAACCGAAACCATCGTCATTGATAAAACGGCGCCGTGGATCAGTTTCGTTAATTCTTCGGCAACGTATGATTTATACACGAACACCCCTTTTGAAGACAGTTTGCCTGAAAACGCTGTCCGAGACGAAGGCGGAAGCGGATACGACGGAGAGTGGCATGCGGTATGGAAAGACGGAAAAGAGCCGACCGAACCGGGTGAATATGTGCGTGTTTACACGGTTTATGATAATGCCGGGAATGCTTCCGAACCGTATATGTGGTCGGTTGTCGTTTATGATAGTCAGGGCCTCGGTTCGCTTTCTGCGATTACCATTACGCCGAGCACAGGTTTTCAGAAACCCGACGATGCGGAGGTTTACTGGTATAAAGACAAAACTTCAAATATCACATTGACGGTCGGAGAGGTAACCGGCGGTACAGCTCCTTATATATATGCATGGAGAAAAGGGAATGAGGATTTCACAGCAGGGGAGCAGACATATGCCATTCCATCCGATTCATTAACGGAAGGAGTTGTCTCTTATGTGGTGAAAGTAACGGATGCGGGAGGACAAATTGCGACTAAAACGATTAACATAGGATTTGATCAAACGGCGCCTGTTGTTCAGAGAGCTCCGAAAGTGCTGACCGGATACATGACTAACGAAGTTCGACTCGCTTTTCAGGAGACATCCGCTCTTTTGAAGATTATCGAAATTCATTCCGGTGTTGCTACGATTCAGGGAAGTTGGAAAGACAATCCCGCCAAGATAGACATGTTTACACCATATGAAAGAACCGTTACGGTCACTGACAACGCCGGAAACACGAGTGCCGCATTCACCTATACGGTGACTTTCCAAGGCACCATGCAGGAAGAGGATGAGGCCGCAATGACCGGTACGGCAACTGCTGTTTCAACGGACGGCTTTCCGCTGCCGTCACAGGCGCAAATTGACTGGATGGCGATGGGACAGTACGCTTTCATTCACTGGGGACCCAATGCTTTCAGTAATGCGGAGTGGGGCAACGGTTATCCGGCGGGAGCTAACAGTTTTCGCCCCACCCGATCGGCGGATGTGATTACACAGGAGTGGATTGATGATATTGTGACGGCAGGCATGACCGGTTTGATTTTCGTGGCGAAACACCATGACGGATTTTGCTTATGGGATACGGTGACAACGGAATATTCGGTCTGTAAAAGCGGAGAGGGATATTCCTACTACAATGAGGACATTTTAGTTGCTCTTGTACAAAACATGAAGGAATACAATCTGAGTCATCCCGGACAGGAATTAAAACTGGGTGTTTATGTTTCGCCGTGGGACAGAAATCATTGGACATACGGCGCTGAGGATGGAGGAAAATATCCTTATCTCGAATATGTATTGCGAACGCAAATTACAGAAGTGATTGAATGTGTCGAAACAGTCGGGGAAGGACATGTGACAATGTTTGAGCTCTGGTTGGACGGAGCAAATACACCTTCCGGTTGGTATGGGGGTAAAACGTATGCACAACATAAAGCGGACGGAGCTTCGGTCAGTGTAACGGTTCTTGACAACGGACGTGCCGATGTCGATTCATTTCGACAAACTTATGATTGGGCAGGAAAAGTAAATGTTCAGAATCCATCTCATAGCAATGTTTCGCTTCCTTCCGATTGGAGAAATCGTATATACAGTATGGCTCAGGAAGTGGTTGATAGTTACGAACCTGCCGAGATTATGATTTTCGGAACGCAAATTCGCTGGGTCGGTAACGAACAGGGTTGGGCCGGACGTACCAATTGGATTACCGTTAGCAAAGGATTGGCGGATAATTTGTGTATGTACGGATCCGAAGAAGGAGATATTGTCAGACCGGCCGAGGCCGATATGAAAACGCAGAACGGTTGGTTTTATACACCGAATGAAGATAAAGGTTCTGCCAAAATGATCGAATTCTGGTACCGATCGACAGGCCGCAACGGAACACTGCTGCTCAATTTCTCGCCCGATACGACCGGTAAAATTCCGTCAAACAATTTATCATCGGCACAGACCATGTGGAAGACCATTTCTTCGGATTTTGCGGAAAATCTGGCAGGTAAAGTCTTTCGTGTCACGGCAAGCAACACCCGCGATAATGCTCTCGATTATTCGCAGTACAATGTCATTGACGGAGACTACGAGACTTATTGGTCGGTGGATGACAACAGAACAGAAGGCAATGAATGGATTCAGCTGACATTTTCCGAACCGGTCTCTTTCAACAGAATAGTTTTGCAGGAGAATATTGCGTTGGGTCAGCGTGTAAAAGAGTTTAAGGTTGAGTACAGTGATAACGGAACAACTTGGCAAACGGTGACCTATCCCAATATGCCGACAAGCATTAGCGGCGATACGAATAATCCCGATGTAACGACAACGATCGGATTTAAACGAATCCTTCGTTCCGATACGGTGCGGGCAAACCATGTTCGTGTGACATTTACTAATTACCGCAACGATACACGGGTTCCGGTGGCTTTATCGGAGTTGGGCATTTATCTCGCAAAATAATAATTTAAAAAGGAGATTTGTGTATGATGAAAAAGATTTTATTATTAACGGTACTGCTGATGGCGTTCATCGGCTGTGAGGAAACGCCTCTCTCTCAGTATACGGCATTGAAGATAGAGAGTGCCGTTACCTCGTTGTATGTCGGACAGACGGCACAGCTGACATACAAGGCGGAGCCGGCCGAAGTGAAAGAGGCTGTTGTCTGGAGTTCCAGTGATGACAAAATTCTTTCTGTCGACCAAAAGGGTGCTGTCAAAGGGATGAAAGAGGGAACGGCGACCGTTACACTGGTTGCAAAAGCAGATCCGAAATTAGCGTCGTCTGTCAAAATCGAGGTTGTGACCGATCCGAATCCGTCGGAGGTAACGGGGGTCTTTATTTATGACGGAGAGACGAAGGTAGAGAAAGAATTGACTCTGACATTGACTCGTACGGGAGAAGAGTTTTTTGTAGAGAGAGATTTCGGGGCAGAGGTTGAATTTTCTGAAGAGGATAAAGATGTTGATAAGACGGTAACATGGGATCTGGAGAGTCAGAATCCGGAAGGGGTGTTTACTTTGAGCGATACCGGTGTCTTTACAGCAAAGGGAAGAGGTGTTGCCGTTATTAAAGCGACCGCAAATGCGGCGCCGTCGGTTTCGGCAACGTTGACAGTGCGTGCCGTAGCGGAAGGTGATGTCACTTCCCTGGAAATTGTCGACGCTACCGGATATGCGTTCGCCGATAACAGTCTGATGCTGCTGGAGTCCGGAGAGGGAGTGGGTGTTCAGGTCTTCGTCTATCCAGAGAGTGCGGCGCAAACCGCTGTGTGGTCTGTCAGTTCCGATAGAATTCAGATCTGCGATTCAAATGGCGATGCGATTGATAGTACGACGGCATATGGTTTCGTTAAACTCAAAGCGGTTTCCGACAGTGGTGAATCGACAACAGATGCGGAGCCGCTGACGGTTACCGCCACGGTCGAGCAGACGGGATTGGAGCCGGTAACGGCAACTTTGACTGTCGGCGTGATCGAAAGCCCTGTGGTGACTTTAGGCGGCTATACCGATGCCTGGATTGAAGGGGAAATATTAACCGTAGATTTACAGGACGAGGTGCAAGAGTTTCTCGAGGTGACCGGGGTAAGTACGAACGACATGACGTATAATGCGCAGGATAACGCTGTGACAGTCGGTTCGGAAAAGCTCGATGCTTCTTTAACGGTAAGCTATCGAACCGTTAAAGGCAGAGAGTCGGGAAGTACGACGGTGACCGGTCAAATTTACGCTAATACCAACCATATACGCTTCGGGAACAATATTTTCGAGGAAATTAATGATTCGGGAATCGTTTTTTTCGGAAACTCTTTGCCTTCAGGTGTATCAATCGGAAAACGAGAGAGCGGAGGTCGCTTCGAGGCTGCTGAAGGGGATACACACTATACTTTAGACACAGAAGGACTGAGATTTGGCGGTAATCTGAGAGATATTCGAATTCTATATCCCAAGAATTCATTGCCTGATGTCGGTTTTCAGCTTCTGGCATTGAAAGTCAAGTGGACCAGCGCCGATTATCAGCCCAATTTTTATATTGTGGATTGGCAGAGTGATTCGGATATTTACGCATTCTATTTTTACAAGAACCAGCAGAGCGGATTTGCAAGACCGGGCTGGACTATAAATCAAACGAAATCGTACAGTCCGGCACCGGTTGTCAATGACTGGAATACCTTTAAAGTTTTCGAAGGCGCAAAAGGCACTACGGTACGTTCGGCCACGGTGAATAACGGTGTTGTCAATGTATTCGATGCTTTTAATCCGGACAATCTGGCCGATTTCCGATTTGACAGTCCGAGAGGGGGTAATCTAGAAATTGCGTTCTGCGATGATAATAGCGGAACTGACCAAAAGGGCGATGTGATTGTTCAATCGCTCAGGTTTTATAACCCAGTAGGGACGAACTGAAAAGGTTTTTCAACTGAAGCAAAAGGCTCTCTTTCGAGAGCCTTTTTTGTTGCACCTACCGTCGGAAATACCGCAGTTTATACCGACATGTTTTTTCGATGGATTTCATGGTCAATGACGGTTCAGGCCGCCGACTGTGTCGGTGGTTGTTCCGCAAGATACAGGCATTAACGAATTTTTGTGAGTTCTTCGGAAATATTCATCAGGTAGTCGCCAATGTGTTCGAGATGTTTGACAAAATCAAGATAAAGGAATTCCGCCCGTACATTCGATCCGTTTTCAATACGGGTTCGGGCAACATGTTTCAGATGGTTTTGGGTATCATTAATATCGTTTTCCTGCTGGGCTGCTGTTTTCAGAACGGAACTGGGCATTCGGAATTTCAGGTTATTGGCAATCATCATCAGAAAGTTGCGAACCTGTCCGCAGTAAGGTGTCAGTTCGTTCATCTGCTCCGGCGTAAAAGCGATCTGTTTCTCGATCTGTTTGCGTGAAAGCATGCTGAGGTTCAGACAACTGTCGGCAATACTTTCCAGTTCATCGGTAATTCGCAACAGAGCAGATACATTGCTGTGTGACTGTTCATTGATTTCTTCATTGGAACATTCGATGAGATAAAGGGAAATCTGTTCCTGCATTCGATCGGTAAAATTTTCGTCTTCGATTTGTTTTTCGATTTCTTCTTGTGAAGCCGAAATCTGCTGCTTAAAAATGTCGAAGAAGCGGTCAAACATAGCAATGACTATTTGGAACATGTGCTGAATTTCGTATCGTGCATTAATGATGTTTAATTCGCCGACTTCACGGAATGAAGCAGAAATGAATTTCAACTCATACTCCGGTTTAGAATCTTTCTTATCGGGCATCAGTCTGATAATCAGTTTTTCCAGATATTTCATCGGGCCGATAAAAATGAGCGTATTGATACAGTTGAAAATGGTATGGAATGCCGAAAGATGCAGTGTGATGGCTGCATTGGTATACGGAATTCCGGCAGCAGCGGCAGCTTCGATATCGGTCGGGTTAATATTGGGGTTGCCCGGAACAATGAGGTCGACCAGATGCAGAAAGGGATAAAACAGAATCAGCGCCCAAACGGCACCGAAGGCGTTAAAAAGGAAGTGGGCCAATGAAGCCCGTTTGGCATTAACCGAGGTGCCGATAGATGCCAGCAACGCGGTAACGGTAGTTCCGATGTTGGAGCCGATGGCAATTGCCGCGGCCTGCGGGTAGTCAATCCAGCCGGAAAAGGCTACCGTCAGGGTGATGGCCAGAACGGCAGAAGAAGATTGAACGACAACGGTAATCAGAAGTCCGATTGCCGTGAAAATCAGTATCGATAAATATCCCCAGTCGGTAAAACTGCGGAAAGATTCCAAAAGAGCCGTATTGCTGCCGATATCGGGGACCGACTCTTTCAGGTAATTCAGACCGAGAAAAAGGAGTCCGAATCCGACAATGGTTTCGCCCCAATTGGCAATGCCTGCCTTTTTCAGAAAAAGAAAAATAACGCCGATTCCGACAGCGGGAACAGCCATCAGGGCAATGTCAAACTGAAATCCCAGAAGAGAGACAATCCATCCGGTAACCGTCGTTCCGATATTGGCGCCCATGATAACGCCGATGGACTGGAACAGGGAAATCAGTCCCGCATTGGCAAAGCTGACGACCATAACGGTTGTTGCCGACGAAGATTGGATAATAGAGGTGACCAGAAAACCGGTCGCGACGGCTTTAAAGCGGTTGCCCGTAATCCAGTTGATAATTGACTGAATTTTTTCACCGGCCGACTTCTGAAGACCGTCACTCATCAGTTTCATTCCGTAGATAAAAAGACCGAGACTTCCGATAATCTGGAATGCGGAAGCAAAAATACTTTTGAAAATATCCATGAACGCTCCTGAGTCTGTATGGTTTATCTTATCAGAAAACAGTCGGAATTTCAATCTGTAACCGGATGCGATTTTGCGAAAACGTAACCGTTTCTCCGTTTACTTTTTGCGGTGTTCGTGCTAGAATGCGGAAAACGGAGACGTTTATGGGAATTCAGATATCATCGAAACTGGGAATTATTTCCTGTCCGGGCGGCGAAGATTTCGCCAGAAGTGTAACCGATCATTTAACGCGGCTTTTCAAACGTGATTTGGAAAGAAAAACGAACGATTTGGCGAAAAAGTACGGGTTACCGCGAGAAGAAATTGTCAGAAAGTTCAATTTAAATTCGGAATTCGAAGTCCGGCAGCGGGTTTCCAAAGGGTCTCCCGATGAGTACGTCATTCCGCGTTTTCATATCCCCGTCGAATTTACCCGTTTTGCCAACGGCGAATTTAAAGCAACGATTGAATCGTGTGTTCGGGGAATGGATTTATATATTTTTCAGGACGTCGAAAATCATTATCCGATTTTCTTTCCGAACAGCGGTGAATCGGCTGTGCTGTCGGTCAACGATCACCTGATGTGCCTTCTGACTGTTATCGATGCGGCGGTTCAGGCGGGAGCAACAACGATTACACTGGTAGTACCGGCTTATCCTTACTCCCGGCAGCATAAACGTAAAGGCCGCGAAGCGCTGACGGCGGCATGGTTTGCCCGAATGTGTGAGTTTATGGGGGTTGATCGGATTCTGACCCTGGATATTCACTCGACGGAAATTCAAAACAGCTGTAAGACCATTGCTCTCGAAAATATGCATGCTTCGTATCAGATTATGAAGAAGCTCTGTTCGCTGGTGCATCTGGAAGATGACGATTTGGTCATTGTATCTCCGGATACCGGTGCCGTCAACCGGAATAAATTTTATGCCGACAATCTGAAACGCCCGCTGGCGATGCTCTATAAAGAACGTGATTATTCGATTGTTACCAAAAATGCGGGTCAGTCCAACATAAAATCCATCCGTCTGCTCGGTGATGTGAACGGGAAAAATGTTTTCATGGCCGACGATATGCTGGGAACCGGCGGTACGCTGATTAAAGCGATGCGTCGTCTGAAAGAAATGGGTGCCAAGAATATTTTCTGCGGCATCAGTCTTCCGCTTTTTACGGGAAATGCCATCGAAGCATTTGATGAAGCGTATGCCGAGGGCTGTTTCTGTAAAATCATCGGAACCAACAGTGTCTTTCACGACGAAACACTGTTGAAGAAAGAATGGTATATTTCGGCGAGTGTTTCCGAGCTGTTTGCGCAGTTTATTATGAGACTGCATTATAACGAATCAACCAGTCCTTTGCTGGAAAATATCAAAATTATTCAAAAACTGCTGAATCCGTAATGACTCCGGAAACGGTTCTTGTTTTCGATTTGGGAACGTCCTCTCTGAAGGCGGGGCTTTTCGATGGGGAAGGTAACCGTGTGGGGGTTGTCCGAATGGCTTACGGGAATGAGGTCAGACCCGATTATTACGGACGATCGGTTTTAACCGTTTTGGAAACAGCCCGTAATGCGGTGAGGAAACTGACCTGCGAAACTCCGTCACTGATTAATGCGGCGGTTGTCGGAGGAAACGGACCTGCCTGGGTGGCGTTGGATGCCGGCGGACGTGTTCTCGGTCTTCCTTTTTCCCGAATGTATGAATCGAATGCCTTTTCGGAAGTCGGTTCGAGATATTTGCGGTTGCTGCTTACGTTTTTTCGGGCTTTCCCCGAAATTGAAGAGTCCGGGGCGCTGTTTTTGCCTTTGTCCGATTACCTGCCTTATTTTATGACGGGGGAGGCGGTTGCGGCGCTGTCCTGTCCCGGTGTGAGACCGCTGTATTGGGATGAAGATTCCTGTCGTTTTGCTTCGATTGCACCTAACCGGTTGCCTGGTTTTGTGCCGACCGGCGAAAGGATCGGTGCGGTAAAAAAAGAAGCGGCACGGTTCTTGGGAATTCCGGGCGGGATTCCGGTTTATGCCGGAGCGCCCGATTATGTGATGGGGCTCATCGGATCGGGATCGATGGTTCCGGGGGCTGTGTTTAACCGGACGGGTACCAGTGAGGCGGTAAATGTCGTTACGGACGGCAGTGATATAAACAGTATTCCGTTTTGGGATGGACTGAATGTCGATTCCGTTTTTTTGCCGGAGACAGGAGTCCGTTTCAGTGACTGGTTTTTTCGTTACTGTTTGCCGGGGGATTCCGTAACGGATACGGTGGAAGCCCTGGCGTTGCGGAAGGGGATATTTTTTTCAAAAGAAGCTTTTGCTGCGGGGCAACGCCTTTTGGATGAATTCGGGGCGGCATTTCGGGAGGCAGTCGGCCGGTTGCGTCTCCGCGGGCGGACGATTGAAGAGGCGGTTGTCGGCGGCAGTCAGGCCGAATCGCTTTCCTGGATGCGGCGCAAGGCGGAAACAGGCGGCGTGCGTCTGTATGTGCCGCGGTACGCGGCCTGCGAGTTGACAGGCGGCGCCGTTCTGGCTGCGGCGGCCGGTAACCGCGGTGCGGTGGCAGCCCTGGCGGCGGAGCGGGCGCGGGCGGGAACGGATTGATTCGTGCTTAAAAAAATTCGGCACAAACAGAAAAAATCCGTTGACTTTTTTCCCGTAAATTTATATAGTTAGTCACTGTATTATCAGTATATTATGCCCTTGTAGCTCAGTCGGTAGAGTACAACCATGGTAAGGTTGGGGTCATCGGTTCAAGTCCGATCGGGGGCTTTTCTTTTAATAACGGAATCGAAAGATTTTTTCAGGAGAAGTGTTATGGCAAAGAAGAAAAAAGGAAATGTTGAACTGGTCGCTTTGAAGTGTGAAGAATGCGGCCGTCGCAATTATACAACTCAGAAAAACCGCAAAAATACAACCGCAAAATTCGAATTCAGCAAATACTGCAAATTCGATCGAAAGCACACTCTTCACAAAGAAACAAAAATTAAATAGTCCTTTTTAGGTCAGTAGTACAACTGCCAGTACAACGGTCTCCAAAACCGTGGATGAGGGTTCGATTCCTTCCTGACCTGTATTATAAAGGAAAGAGGTTTTTATGAAAAAAATCATCAATTTCTTTAAAGAATGCTACAGCGAGTTGAAGAAAGTCGTATGGCCGACGCGTGAGTCGGTGATGGAAAACACGAAGATCGTTATTGTTTCGATTGCGGTTGTTGCGGTTTTTCTTTTTTGCGTTGATTTTCTTTCTTCCAAGCTGGTTGCCGACGTACTGGCCGGCAAATGGCTGACGGGGGGCATGTAAAAATGGCGCGCGGCTGGTATGTGCTTCATGCTCTTTCCGGATATGAAGCCAAAGTCGAATATGCTCTCAAAAAACTCATAGAAGATGATGCCGAGTTGGCGGAGTCGGTTTTTGACGTGAAGATTCCTCAGGAAGAGGTGATGGAAATCCGTAACGGAAAAAAGCGGACCGTTAATCGTAAATTTTTGCCCGGTTATATGCTTGTCGAGATGGATTTGTCGGATTTGACATGGAAATCGGTTGTTTCCAAAATTCGCAGAATCAACGGTGTGATGGGTTTTCTCGGAACTACGGTTCGCGGACAAAAGCCCAATGCAATTACGCCTGACGAAGCCCGGTCTGTTCTTCAGAAAACAGGAGATATAAAAGCCGATAAATCTGTCAGATTGAAGCAGGATTTTTCCGTCGACGAACAGGTTAAAATTATCGCCGGACCGTTTGATACTTTTACGGGGAAAATTACGGAGGTCAACCAGGAAAAAGGACGTTTGCGTGTTTCGGTCGGTATTTTCGGCCGTTCGACGCCGGTTGAGGTTGATTTTACTCAGGTTGAAAAGATCTGATTTCGTTTTTGGTGGAAATGGGAGTCCGTATACGGACGCTTGTACCATAAGGAGTATAAAATATGGCTACGAAAAAAGTCACGGCAGTGATTAAGCTGCAAGTTCCCGCAGGAAAAGCGACGCCGGCGCCTCCGGTCGGTCCTGCGTTGGGTCCTCACGGGGTTTCTGCCCCTCAATTTTGTCAGCAGTTCAATGACAAAACAAAAAACATGGAACCGGGTCTGATTATTCCGGTTGTTATTACCGCGTATGCCGATAAATCGTTTACGTTTATTACGAAAACACCGCCGGCGGCTGTTCTGATTAAGAAAGCACTCGGTTTGACAACGGCCAGCGCCAATTCCAAGAAAGAAAAAGTCGGAAAAATTTCCCGTGCAAAACTGAAAGAATTGGCCGAACTGAAGATGCCGGATATCAATGCAAACGATATTGATGCCGCCATGAAAATTATCGCCGGTACATGCCGCAGCATGGGCGTCGAGGTGGAGGATTAATATGCGCAGAGGAAAGCAGTATAAAGCCGTTGCGGCAAAATACGATAAGCAGAAACGCTATGAATTGGGAGAAGCTGTCAAATTGGTTAAAGATCTGGCGTATGCGAAGTTTGACGAAACGGTCGAACTTTCCGTGAAGCTGAATCTGAAAAAAGGACAGTCTGTTCGCGATACTATTGTTCTTCCGAATCAGTTTGCTGCCGAAAAACGGATTCTGGTCATTGCCAAAGGCGAAAAAGCGACCGAGGCTCAGCAGGCCGGTGCCGCCTATGTCGGCGATACCGATCTGGTTCAGAAAATTCAGGGTGGATGGCTCGATTTCGATATCGTTGTTGCGACTCCCGATATGATGAAAGACGTCGGTCGTTTGGGACCTGTTTTGGGGCGGCGCGGTATTATGCCTAACCCGAAAACAGGAACCGTTACGATGGATATTGCCGGTGCGATTAAAGAGCTGAAACAAGGCCGTGTCGAATTCCGTAACGATAAAACCGGTGTTGTTCACCTGTCTGTCGGAAAAGTGTCCATGAATCCCGAACAGGTTGCCGAAAACGTTCGTTTGGTTTTGGGTGAAATCAAGAAGAAACGTCCGTCCGATGTAAAAGGCGATTTTGTGAAAAGTGTTGCCGTTTCGTCGACAATGGGCCCCGGAGTCAAAGTTGACTTCACCGACAGAATGTAAGGAGAGAGGAAATGGCAGAACGTGAAGTAAAAATTCAGGAATATAAAAAAGAATCCGTTGCTTCTCTGACGGAAGAATTCAAAGGTCACAGCGATTTTATTTTTTCCGATTATCGCGGTATGTCTGTCGAACAGATTACCGAGTTGCGGAAACAGTTGCGTACCAATCAGGCTGTTTTTCGTGTCGTTAAAAACAATTTTGCCAGAATTGCTTTGAAATCTCTGGATGCGCCGGAAGTTGATGATCTCCTGAAAGGTCCGACAGCGATTTGTTATGTCGACGGCGAAACAATGCCGGCCGTAAAAGTTCTTTTCGAAATGGCAAAGACCATGCCGTTGGATATCAAAGGCGGTATCATCGACGGAGAAATTTTTGATCCGGCAAAGATGGAAGCTTTCTCGAAGCTGCCGACGAAGAACGAGCTGATCGCTTCGTTGATGGGCACAATGAAAGCTCCGGTTCAGTATGTCGTCTACGTTTTGGAGGCATACAGGAAGAAATTGGCGGGCGAAGAATAAGCCGCCGTATAACGGAAATTGCAGCGTTAGTCTTCAATTTGTACCATGCTATCGCTGTAAAAATATCTTAATGTAGGAGGAAGAGAATATGGCTACACAAGAAGAAATTTTAGAAGCAATCGCTAACATGACGGTTTTGGAAGTGGCTGATTTGATTAAAGCCATGGAAGAAAAATTCGGTGTGACGGCAGCTGCTCCTGTCGCTGTTGTTGCCGGTGCCGCCGCTCCCGGTGCTGCCGCCGGTGCTGCCGAAGAAAAAAGCGAATTTGATGTCATTCTGGTTTCTTTCGACGAAGCGAAAAAAATCAATGTCATTAAAGTCGTCCGTGAAGTCAGCGGTCTGGGCCTGAAAGAGGCGAAAGATCTTGTTGAAGCCGGCGGAAAAGCTGTTAAAGAAGGCGTATCCAAAGAAGATGCGACTGCTCTTAAAGCGAAACTCGAAGAAGCCGGGGCTAAAGTCGAGGTCAAATAATTTAAATAATTTTGTTCTTCCGTCCTTTTCGGACGGAAGAATTCTGTTTTTCGGACAAAAAATTGAAAATATCTTTTTTTCGAATAATGAAATGTGACTGTATCAGTTTATCTCTCGATTCGGCAGAGGTAGACTGTCTGTTTATATAAGGGGGAACGGTAAAAGATGGCAAAAGGAAAGGCACCTGTTAAGCGTACTTATATCGGTGAGGATTTCAAAGATGTCATGGAGCTTCCGAATCTTATCGATATCCAGCTGAAGTCGTATGAAGAATTTTTGCAGAGGGATGTCATAGCAGCCGGAAAGACACCGGAACGGCAGGGGTTGGAGGATGTCTTTCAGAGTACATTTCCCATAAAAAGCCAGAACGGCGATATCGAAATGCGCTATGTTTCTTACCGTTTCGACGAGCAAAATATAAAGTTTACCGAGAATGAGTGCAAAATCAAAGGACAGACGTACCAGATTCCGATTCGTGCAACCATTGATATCGCATTTCTCGAAACAGGCGAAATTCGTCGCAAAGAAATCTACATGGGAGATATTCCTCTGATGACCGACCGTGGCACGTTTATTATTAACGGAGCCGAACGTGTTGTTGTCAGTCAGATCCACCGATCGCCCGGTGTTATTTTTAACTTCGAGGGCGGCATTTATTCCTCGCGGATTATTCCTTATCGGGGTTCGTGGCTTGAATTTGAAATCGATGCAAAGAAAAATCTGATTTACGCAAAAATCGACCGCAAGAAAAAAATTCTCGGAACGATTTTTCTTCGTGCCATCGGTTACGATACCCGTAAAAAAATCATTGATGCATTCTATAAAACGGAAACGGTTAAGGTTTACGGTGATCACGAGAAAAATGCCGCACTGATCGATCGTGTTTTGGCTGATGCCGTTGTTTGTGACAGAGACGGTGAAGAAGTGAAGCTTTTCCGTGCCGGCGACAAGATTCATGAGCACGATATTTCCGAGCTGATAGAATTCGGAGTTAAAGAGATTTCTTTAATTGATTTTGAGGCTCCCGGGTCGCTGAATTCGACAATTGTAATTAATTGTTTTGAAAAAGAATCGGTCAAATACACGGCAAAAGACGGTGAATTTGACGAGATGACAAAAAATGAGGCTCTGACAGCTGTTTATAACGTTCTGATGCCCGGTGAACCGATAACATTTGAGAACGCGGAAAGAGATCTTTCCGATATGTTCTTTTCAAAGCGCCGGTATGATTTGGGAAAAGTCGGACGGTACAAATTAAATAAAAAATTTGATTTTGATTTTCCGATTGACGAAGCCTGCCTGGCAAAAGATGATGTTGTCGCAACAATGAAATTCCTCATTCGGGTTTTCGAGCGTGACGCCTCTGTCGATGATATCGATCACCTGGGTAACAGACGGATTCGCAGTGTCGGCGAACTTTTGACAAATGCGCTCAAAACGGCATTTGTGAAAGTGGAACGGCATGTCCGTGAGAAAATGTCATCCAAAGATCAGGCCGATACGATTAAGCCGCAGGATATTCTTTCTACCAAACCGGTAATGGCTGCTTTAAATGAATTTTTCGGATCGAGTCAGCTGTCGCAGTTTATGGATCAGGTTAACCCACTGTCGGAACTCACGCATAAGCGCCGTCTGAGCGCTTTGGGACCCGGCGGTTTGACCCGTGACCGCGCCGGATTCGAAGTTCGTGACGTACACTACACGCATTACGGCCGTATGTGTCCGATCGAAACGCCGGAAGGTCCGAACATCGGTTTGATCGTGTCGCTGGCAAACTACACCAAAGTCAACGATTACGGTTTCCTGGAAACGCCTTACCGCAAGGTGATTGACGGAAAAGCAACCGACGAGATCGAATATCTTTCCGCAATGGATGAAGATAAATATGTCGTTGCGCAGGCGAACGCCAAACTGAATCCTGACGGTTCGTTTGTCGAAAAATTTGTTTCCTGCCGGAAACAGGGCGATTATGTCACCAAGGAGCCCCGTGAAATCCAGTTTATGGACGTTTCTCCGAAACAGGTTATTTCTGTTGCAACATCGCTCATTCCTTTTCTGGAGCATGACGACGCGAACCGTGCTTTGATGGGTTCGAACATGCAGCGACAGGCTGTTCCTCTTCTTTTTCCCGAAACGCCGATTGTCGGTACCGGAATGGAAAGAAAAACAGCATTCGATTCGGGTGTTCTTTTGAAGTCGAAAGTTGAGGGCGAAGTCGTTTACGCTTCCGCCGATCGGGTCGAAGTCAAACCGAATGATGGCGGTTCCAATCTGGTTTATCCTTTGCAGAAATATACCAGAACCAACCAGGATACCTGTTTCAATCAGAGACCGGTGGTCGCGGTTGGTGATAAAGTCGGTAAAGGTTCCGTTTTGGCCGACGGTCCGGCTACGGACGACGGAGAACTGGCTCTCGGACGCAACGTTCTTGTCGGATTTGTTCCCTGGAACGGATATAATTACGAGGACGCGATTCTGATCAGTGAACGGATTGTTCAGGACGATGTCTTTACATCGATTCATATCAAAGAGTTTCCGATGGAAGTTCGCGAAACGAAACTGGGTCCCGAGCTGATTACACGCGATATTCCGAATGTCGGAGATAAAGCGCTTCAGAATCTGGATGCCGAGGGAATTATCCGTATCGGAGCCAAAGTTCAGTCCGGCGATATTCTTGTCGGAAAAGTAAGTCCGAAAGCCGACGGGGAATCGACTCCGGAATCGAAGCTGATGAATGCGATTTTCGGTGAGAAAGCCAAAGAAAAACGCGATACGTCATTGCGCGTTCCGCACGGATCGCAGGGTATTGTTGTTGATGTTCAGCGGCTGAGCAAGAACAACGGCGACGAACTGAGTCCCGGTGTAAACGAAGTGGTGAAAGTTTTGGTTGCCGTGAAGCGCAAATTGCGCGAAGGCGATAAAATGGCCGGACGTCACGGAAACAAGGGTGTTGTTTCCCGCGTTTTGCCTGTCGAAGAAATGCCCTACATGGCCGACGGAACGCCGTTGGATGTCTGTCTGAACCCGCTGGGCGTTCCTTCCCGTATGAACCTCGGTCAGCTGTTGGAAACCGAGCTTGGTTGGGCCGGTCTCAAACTGAAAGAATGGTATTCGACACCCGTCTTCCAGTCGGCATCCGATGAGCAGATTCGCGCCAAATTAAAGGAAGCCGGATTGCCGGAGAGTTCCAAAATTACTCTTTACGACGGAAAAACCGGTGAGCCGTTTAAAAACGACGTTTTTGTAGGCGTTATGTACATGATTAAGCTGAATCACCTGGTTGACGATAAAATGCACGCACGAAGTACAGGTCCTTATTCGCTCGTTACGCAGCAGCCGTTGGGAGGAAAGGCCCAGTTCGGAGGACAGCGTTTGGGAGAAATGGAAGTTTGGGCACTGGAAGCTTACGGTGCATCGAATACGCTGCAGGAGCTGATGACGATCAAGTCGGATGATATGAACGGTCGTACCAAGATTTACGAAGCGATTGTCAAAGGAGAGCCGAATTCGACGGCCGATACTCCCGAATCGTTCAATGTTCTGGTTCAGGAATTGCGCGGTCTGGCTCTCGATATCATGATTTACGATGCTGACGGAAAGCTGGTTCCTCTCACGGAACGTGACGAAGAATTGATTAACCGACAGTCCACCCTGTTTTAATTAAGGAAGAAGATCGATGGAAGATATGCAGGATTTTGATAAAATGAAAATCATTTTGGCTTCTCCGGAAAAAATTCGGGCATGGTCCTACGGCGAAGTTAAAAAATCGGAAACGATAAATTACCGGACTCTGAGACCGGAACGTGACGGTCTTTTCTGTGAAAAGATTTTCGGAACAACCAAAGAGTGGGAATGTTACTGCGGAAAGTTTAAGTCGGTCCGATACAAGGGTGTGATTTGCGATCGTTGCGGTGTCGAAGTAACCCATTTTAAGGTTCGCCGTGAGCGTATGGGGCATATCGAACTGGCTTCTCCCGTGGCTCATATCTGGTATTACCGTACGGCGCCGTCGCGTATGGCGTTGCTGCTGGATTTGAATTCCAATGATTTGCGATCGGTTCTGGCTTACGAGAAATATATTGTAACCGATCCCGGTGATACCGATTTAAAAAAATATCAGCTTTTGACCGAAGCCGAGATGAATGAATGCCGGGCCCGTTACGGAATGAATTTTACCGCCGATATGGGTGCTGAAGCGATTCGGACTCTGCTGAAAGGTTTGGATCTTGAGAAGCTGGCTATTGAGTTACGTGCACAGATGATTCAGAAGGGTGCAAAAGCGGAAAAACGGCTGGTAAAGCGTATCGAAATTGTCGAAAATTTCCGAGATTCGGGAAACAAACCCGAATGGATGATCCTCGATGTGATTCCCGTGATTCCGCCGGATTTGCGGCCGATGGTGCAGTTGGAAGGAGGACGGTTTGCAACTTCCGATTTGAACGATCTTTATCGTAAGGTGATTACCCGTAACGGACGTCTCCAAAAACTGTTGGATCTTCACGCGCCTGATATTATCGTCCGTAACGAAAAACGGATGCTGCAGGAAGCGGTGGATGCGCTTTTTGATAACTCGAAGAAAAAAACAACAGCGGCAAACGGCCGGCCGAAAAAATCGCTCTCCGATATGCTGCGCGGTAAACAGGGACGCTTCCGACAGAATTTGCTGGGAAAACGTGTCGACTATTCGGGCCGTTCGGTTATCGTTGTCGGTCCGACGCTGAGACTGCATCAGTGCGGTATTCCGACCAAAATGGCATTGGAACTCTATAAACCGTTTCTGATTAAAAAGCTTGTCGATCGCGGTGTTGTGTTTAATGTCAAAAAAGCCAAGATGCTGGTTGAGCAGGAAGATGCCGAGGTGTTTGCGGTTTTGGACGAGGTTGTCAAAGAACATCCCGTTATGCTCAACCGTGCGCCGACTCTTCACCGTTTGGGTATTCAGGCCTTTGAACCGGTACTGGTAGAAGGAAAGGCAATCCGGCTGCATCCGCTTGTCTGTCATGCCTTCAACGCCGACTTCGACGGTGACCAGATGGCTGTTCACCTGCCTTTGACTCAGGCCGCGCAAATCGAGTGTTGGACGCTGATGCTGTCCGCCAACAATCTCCTGAACCCGGCTAACGGTTCCCCGATCGTTTTCCCGTCTCAGGATATGGTTCTCGGTATTTATTATCTGACGAAAGATAAACCGGGCGTCAAAGGCGAAGGTAAAGTTTACTACGATCAGGATGAAGTGGTGCTGGCGGCCGAAACCGACTGTATCAGCTATCATGCCAAAATCAAATGTCTTGTCAACGGCGAGATGATCGAAACGACTCCCGGACGTATTGTTTTTAACATGGCGATGCCGAAAGAAGTTCCTTTTATTAACAAAACGCTCGGTGATAAAGAATTGAAAGTCTTTATCGGAGATGTTTTCAAAAAATTCGGATCGGCTGTGACAATCGAAATGCTCGACTCGATTAAAGATACCGGATATAAATATGCGACTGTTTTCGGAGCGACTATCAGTATCGATGATATCATCATTCCTCAGGAAAAGAAGGAAATGATTGATGCGGCTAATCGCGAAACCGAAAAGATTCAGCAGCAGTATATTCAGGGACACATTACTCTCGAAGAGCGTTACAACCGTGTTGTCGAAGAGTGGAGTAAAACCAACGAGGATTTGACCAATACACTCATGAAAACATTGAGTGAAACAAATGACGGATTTAACCCGGTGTTTATGATGGCGCACTCCGGAGCCCGCGGTTCCCGCACTCAGATTCGTCAGTTGGCCGGTATGCGCGGTTTGATGGCAAAGCCGTCGGGTGAAATTATCGATCTGCCGATTCGTTCCAACTTTAAAGAAGGTTTGTCCGTTATCGAATTCTATATTTCGACTAACGGTGCCCGTAAAGGTTTGGCCGATACGGCGTTGAAAACGGCGGAGGCCGGTTATCTGACCCGGCGTCTGGTTGATATTGCTCAGGATGTCGTGGTTAACGAAGAAGACTGCGGAACGATTAACGGTGTCGAAACATCGGCGCTGAAAGACGGCGAAGATATTGTCGAATCCCTGAAAGACCGCATTGTCGGACGTTTCCCGATCGAAGATGTCCGTCATCCGATTACGGGAGAAATCATCGTCGAAGCAAACCACGAAATTACGGAGGATATTGCGAATACCATCGAATCTGTCGGTATCGAAAAAGTCAAAATCCGTATGGTTTTGACCTGCGAAGCGAAACACGGTGTCTGTAAAATGTGTTACGGACGAAACCTGGCCAACAACAAAACGGTCGATATCGGTGAGGCGGTCGGTATTATTGCCGCTCAGTCAATCGGTCAGCCGGGTACCCAGCTGACGATGAGAACCTTCCACATCGGTGGTGCGGCGACCAAGATCAGCGAAGAGAACCGTATCAGTCTCAAATATCCGGTTGTGGTCAGCGTTGTCAACGGTACCTGTGTCGAAGCGGCCGACGGCTCCGTTTTGTTTGCCCGAAAAGGAAACCTGCGGGTTCACAAAATTATTACGCAGTTTGAGTTGAAGCCGGCCGATGAGGTCCTGGTTCAGGAAGGACAGAAAGTGACAATCGGTATGCCGATTTATAAAGAAAACGGTCAAACCGTAACGGCTCCCGAAAACGGCTATGTTCATATCGACGGTTCGCAGCTGATGCTTTTGGCTCAGGAACAGAAAATCGAAATCAGAACCGGATCGACACTGTTGGCCAAAGCCGGCGACATTGTCAAAGCGGGCGATTCGATTGCGACCTTCGACCCGTTCTCGGAGCCGATTATCGCCGAGCAGGCCGGTACCGTGAAGTTCGAAGGAATTGTTCAGGGATCGACATTAAAAGAAGAGATTAACGACGATACGGGAAATATCGAGTACAAAATCACCGATATTTACGAAGATGTCGAACCGAAACTGTTAATTACCGACGATGGAGGAAATGTTCTCGGCGAGTACTATTTGCCGGGAGGTGCTTACCTCAACGTTCAGGACGGAGACAAAGTCGAAAAAGGCCGCTTTCTTGCCAAGATTCTGAAAGAGAGCGGAAAGACGATGGATATTACCTCCGGTCTGCCGCGTGTCGGAGAACTGTTCGAAGCACGTTCTTTGAAAGATCCGGCCGTTCTTTCCCGTATTACCGGTACGGTTCGTTTCGGCGAGAGCGTGAAGAAAAAACGTGTCGTGATTGTTGTCGATCGTTTCGGTAAAGAGTACAAACACCAGATTCCGATGGACAAACACCTGTTGGTGCGTGACGGAGACCTGGTTGAAGCCGGCGAGCAGTTGTGCGACGGAAGCATCGAACCGCACGATATTCTCGAAATCCTGGGAGAGAACGAACTTCAGCGCTTCCTGATGAACGAAATACAGGCGGTTTACCGTTTGCAGGGTGTAAATATCAACGACAAACATATCGGTGTTATTATCCGTCAGATGATGCGCCGTGTCGAAATTGTTGCTGTCGGCGATACCAACTTTATTTACGGTCAGCAGGTCGATAAATTCCGTTTCTTTGAAGAGAACCAGCGGGTTATCAAAAAAGGCGGTCAGCCGGCTGTAGCCAAACCGTTGCTGTTGGGAATCACCCGTGCGGCATTGAGTATCGACAGCTTCCTGTCGGCTGCCTCATTCCAGGAGACGACAAAAGTGCTGACAAATGCGGCGATTGCCGGAAGTACCGATGAATTGAGGGGGCTGAAAGAAAACATCATCATCGGACACAAAATCCCGGCCGGAACCGGTAACCGTGTTTACCGCGATGTCAGACTTGTGGATGAATCTTTGAAAAATCTTGACGAGTCCGTAAAGAATATTATGGACGGACGGCTTGATTTGGATGATGACTTCGATGATTTGGACAGCGAATTCGATCGTTTCGAGAGTTTTGATGTCGATGACGAGGAAGAGGAATTGTCCGAAAATTAATGGGAACGGGTTGACAAGGGATTGCGAATTTGGTATTTTTAAATCCGCAATACACAGTCAATGATATAATTTTAATTAGGAGATAAAAATGCCTACAATAAACCAGTTGGTTAGAAAAGGTAGAGAGCAAGCAAAGAAAAAAAGCAAATCGCCGGCGTTGGATGCCTGTCCGCAGAAACGCGGTGTCTGTGTGCGTGTTATGACAATGACGCCGAAAAAACCGAATTCGGCTTTGCGGAAAGTCGCCAGGGTTCGTTTGTCCAACGGAATCGAAGTGACAGCTTACATTCCGGGTATCGGACACAACCTTCAGGAGCACTCTGTTGTGTTGCTTCGCGGCGGAAGAGTAAAGGACCTTCCCGGTGTACGTTATCATATTATCCGCGGTGCAAAGGATACATTGGGTGTCAATGACCGCAAGCAGGGAAGAAGTAAATACGGAAGCAAGAAGCCGAAGGCATAAGGATAGAAAAAGATGGGTAAGACTGGAGATACAAAAGAGAAAAATGTGCAGGCGGATCCGATTTACGGAAATGCGGTTGTTTCCCGTTTCGTCGGTCGCATGATGCTTGACGGTAAAAAAACTGTCAGTTATAAAAATATTTACGGTGCATTGGATTTGCTTAAGGAAAAAGGCAACGACAAACCGTTGGATGTATTTTTAAAGGCAATTGATAATGTCAAACCGCAGATTGAGGTTAAATCGCGCAGAGTCGGCGGATCGACATATCAGGTTCCTGTGGCGATCGATGAAAAGCGGCAGGAAGCGTTGGCGATGCGGTGGGTGATTAAAGCGGCAAGAGCCAGAAGCGGTAAAACGATGTCGGAGAAACTCTGTGCCGAATTTTTGGATGCATCCAACTCGACCGGTGCGGCATTTAAGAAAAAAGAAGATACACACAGAATGGCGGAAGCGAACAAGGCTTTCAGTCATTATCGTTTCTAAAAGAAAATTCCTTCAATCCCTTGACTAAAACAGGGGATTGATATATTATTTCAAGCGTCGGACTGTCCAAACCGGTTAACCGGCCTTTTGGCGAGGATAATTAGGTGGAGAGTCTCTTTCATTTAAAGAGATTTTCCCTCAAATACATCTAAATAACAGTCTCGATTGAAATGTGAAAAAGCAGAAGATCTGCTAAGAATATTATCACTTAATTTGTCTTGGAGGAAAGAGATGGCAAAGGATAAGTTTGTAAGAACGAAACCGCACATTAATGTTGGTACAATCGGTCACGTTGACCACGGTAAAACGACATTAACCGCAGCTATTTCCCAATACTGCGCTATCAAAAACGGCGGTAAGGTCATGAAGTATGAGGATATCGATAATGCTCCGGAAGAAAAAGAGCGCGGTATCACCATTAACACCCGTCACGTTGAGTACGAAACGCCGGAAAGACACTCTGCGCACGTTGACTGTCCGGGTCACGCCGACTATATCAAAAACATGATTACCGGTGCTGCTCAGATGGATGGTGCGATTATCTTGTGTGCTGCCGATTCCGGTCCGGAACCCCAGACCCGCGAACACATTCTGTTGGCCCGTCAGGTTGGCGTTCCCAAGCTGATCGTTTTCCTGAACAAAATGGATCTTGCCGATCCGGATTTGGTGGAACTCGTTGAAATGGAAATTCAGGAAATCCTGACCAGCTTCGGTTACGACGAAAATACTCCGATTATCAAGGGGTCTGCTTTTGAAGCGATGAGTCATCCGGATGATCCCGAAAAAACAAAATGTATTCAGGAACTCTTGGATACGATGGATTCCTACTTCCCGCTTCCCGAGCGTGATATCGATAAACCGTTCCTGATGCCGATTGAGGATATTTTCTCGATTCAGGGTCGCGGTACCGTTGTTACGGGTCGTGTCGAGCGCGGAACTTTGCATCTGAACGATGAGTTGGAAATTGTCGGTATTAAAGAAACTCAGAAAACAGTTTGTACCGGTATCGAAATGTTCAACAAGTTGCTTGATGAAGCTCAGGCCGGTGATAACGTCGGTGCTCTGCTTCGCGGTATCGATAAGAAAGCTGTTCAGAGAGGACAGGTTTTGGCAAAACCGGGTACGATTACTCCGCACTCGAAGTTTAAGGCTGCTCTTTACGTTCTGAGTAAAGAAGAAGGCGGTCGCCACTCCCCGTTCTTTAACGGATATCGTCCGCAGTTCTATTTCAGAACAACCGATATTACCGGTTCCGTAACACTTCCGGCTGACAAACAGATGGTTATGCCCGGTGATAATGTGGAATTGACGGTTGAACTGATTCACCCGATTGCGATGGAAAAAGGTCTGCGTCTGGCTATTCGCGAAGGCGGAAGAACTGTTGCCAGCGGTCAGGTTACCGAAATTATCGAATAATACGGGTTTTAGCGAGGAATAGTCCTGCTTTATAAGCAGGACTATTTATTCAGGAGGAATGATGGCAACGAAAGAAAAAAACGGAAAAGCGGCAGAAGATAAAATTCGCGTTCGCTTAAGAAGTTTTGATATTGAATTAATTGACGTGAGTGCAAAATCGATTGTCGATACGGTTGATAAGGTCGGGGCCGATTTTTCCGGACCGGTTCCTCTTCCTACGAAAATCGAAAAATTTACTGTTCTCCGCTCGCCGCATGTTAACAAAAAAGCAAGAGAACAGTTTGAGATGAGAACTCATAAAAGACTGATTGATATTTATAATCCGGACCAAAAAGTGGTAGAGGCATTGATGAAATTGGAATTGCCTGCCGGTGTGGATGTCGAGATCAAACAATAGAGGAAAATAAGATGCTTGGATTGATCGGCAAGAAAATCGGAATGACACAAGTTTTTGATGAAGCAGGTAAAGTAACGCCTGTGACAGTTCTTCAGATTGAAGATAACTATGTTGTTGCGTTGAGAAGTGAAGAAAAAAACGGCTATGATGCCTGCGTTTTGGGATCGGGAACAAGAAAAAAAAGCCGCATAACAAAACCTTATGCGGGTCAGTTTCCCGAAGGCATTGAACCGACCCAATATCTGATCGAGTGCCGGGATTTTGATTTGGATGCAAATGTCGGCGACAAACTGACTGTCGAAACTTTTAACGATATCGATTATGTCGATGTTGTCGGAATTTCCAAAGGAAAGGGTTTTCAGGGCGCTATGAAGCGTCACGGTTTCGGCGGAGGCCGTAAAACACACGGTTCTAAATTTCATAGAGCGCTTGGCGGTACCGGTGCAGCGACAACACCGGGTACGACAAAAAAAGGCCGCAAGATGGCGGGGCGAATGGGAAGCGAGCGTGTCACGGTTCTGAATTTACGTGTTGTTAAAGTTGATCCGGAAAAAGGTGTTCTTTTGGTTAAAGGCGCTGTCCCCGGTTATACAAACGGTCTTGTGTTTGTACGTGAGGCAATTAAAAGATAGAGGCAGCGAATATGAAAGGAAAAGTTTACTCCGTTAACGGAGAAGAATTGAGAACAATCGAACTGAACGATGATGTATTTAATGCAGACTATTCCGAAGGTTCCGTTTATTATGCAATTCGCAATGAAAATGCCAATAAACGTGTCGGAACAGCCTGTACAAAAACCAGATCCGAAGTTAAAGGAACGACATCGAAGCCGTGGAAACAGAAAGGAACAGGTCGTGCCCGTTCCGGTCGTCGCCGTTCGCCCGTTTGGGTCGGCGGAGGAATTGTCTTCGGTCCGAAACCCCGTGATTACTCTTATTCGATGCCGAAAAAAGAGAAAAGACTGGCGGTTCGTTCGATCCTTTCCCGGATTAATAGAGAAGAAAGAATGACGGTGATCGAGGATTTTTCGATTGAAAGCGGAAAGACGAAAGATTTGGTTGCTGTGCTGAAGAATTTTTCGCCCGAATCGAAAACAATGATTATCATGAAAGATGACGATCAAATGCTGAAAAGAAGTGCCCGAAACATTCCGTGGGTCAGTTATATGGCTTATAACCGTTTGAATGCGCACGATCTTTTCTATACGGAAAAATTGATTGTGTTGGAAACAGCTGCGAAAAATCTGAATGATTTTTATGCGACAAAGGAATAGGGTTGATATCGTGAGAGCAGATCAGATTATTATCGAACCGGTTTTGACGGAAAAAACAAACCTTATGAAAGAAGGTACGTGTGCCAAATATGCTTTTCGTGTTCATGATGATGCCAACAAGTTTGAAATCATGGATGCCGTATATAAGCTCTTTTCGGTAAAACCCGAAAGCTGCAACATTGTTACCGTAAAGGCAAAGACGAAAACCCGTCGGACCCGTTCCGGAAAAACCTCGGGAATGGTTCCTCAGTGGAAAAAGGCAATTGTTACTTTGGCAAAAGGTGATCGTATTTCGGCTTTCGAAGGCGTATAAGGGGGAAGACTGTGGGAATTAAAAGTTACAGACCGACAACACCGTCCCGTCGTTATATGACAACATTGACATACGGCGAAGAGAACATGACGGTGAATGCTCCTGAAAAGAGCTTGACGAAAGGATTGAATAAAAAAGCCGGTCGCGGAGCCGGAGGACGTATTTCCGTAAGACGTCGTGGCGGCGGACATAAAAGATCATATCGTGTTGTAGATTTTAAACGTGATAAATTCGGGGTTCCCGGAAAAGTTGCTTCCATCGAATATGATCCGAACCGCTCGGCCAATATTGCTCTGATTTTCTATGCTGACGGTGAAAAACGTTATATTATTGCACCGAAAGGTCTGACGGTTGGCATGACCGTTGTCAGCGGTTCCGATGCTCCGATTGAAGTCGGAAACTGTCTTCCTTTGGAATTTATTCCGATCGGTATTACCGTTCACAATGTCGAACTTCAGTACGGGAAAGGGGCTCAGTTGGTTCGTTCTGCCGGATGCGGGGCTTTGGTTGCTGCCAAAGAAGGTGATTATGTTACACTGAGAATGCCGTCCGGTGAAATGAGAATGGTTTTCAAAAAATGCATCGCTACGGTTGGCGTTATCGGCAACGAAGACTCGATGAATGTATCTGTCGGTAAAGCAGGTCGTTCGCGCTGGCTCGGACGTCGGCCGAAGGTTCGCGGTGTTGTTATGAACCCTGTCGATCACCCGCATGGTGGTGGTGAAGGTAAAACTTCGGGAGGACGTCATCCCGTTACTCCGTGGGGTGTCCCGACAAAAGGTTACAAGACCAGAAGCCGCAAAAAGCCTTCGGGTAAGTTTATCGTAACAAGAAGAAAGTAGGAGCAGAACAGTGGCCAGATCGATAAAAAAAGGACCTTATATTGATAAGAACTTGTTCAAAAAAATCGGTGAGATGAACAGTGCCGGTGAGAAAAAGATGATTAAAACTTATTCCCGCAGTTCCACAATCATCCCCGATATGGTCGGTTTTACCATTTCCGTTTACAACGGAAAAAGCTGGGTTCCGGTTTATGTGACAGAAAACCTTGTCGGACACAAACTGGGCGAATTTTCTCCGACACGTCTGTTCAGAGGGCATGCCGGTTCTGACAAAAAAGCGAGGAAGAAATAATGGCTGAAAAGAAAGGTTATGTAGCACATGCAAAGTTTTTGATGATATCACCGTCAAAAGTCCGTCGGGTTGCTGATGTCGTTCGAAATCAGCCGTACACGGATGCATTGGCTGTTTTGAGTGCTTTGCCTCAGAAAGGTGCGGCGATTCTTTATAAAGTTGTCAAATCGGCCGGTTCCAATGCACTTTCTTTGAATAAAATGCTTGATGAACAGTCTCTTGTTGTCAGGGAAATTCAGGTTAACGACGGCCCTCGTATGAAACGTGTTTGGGCTCGCGGCCGGGGACGACGCGATCTTCTTTTGAAGAGAATGAGTCATATTTCCGTCGTTGTAGATGAAGTTAAGAAGGCAGGAGAATAATATGGGCCAGAAAGTTAATCCGATTGGTTTAAGATTGGGAATCAATAAAACTTGGAAATCCAAATGGTATGTTGACCCCCGAAATTATGCGGATACTCTGTTGGAAGATTTGAAAATCCGTAAGGTGATATTAAACAGTCCCGAAGTGGAAAAAGCCGATATTGCCGAAGTGGAAATTGTCCGTCAGCCGCAGAAAGTGACCGTTCTTCTTCAGACATCCCGTCCTGGAGCTTTGATCGGACCTAAAGGACAGAATATTGAAGTTTTGACCGGAAAAATTTCGCAGATAACTTCGAAAAAGGTTTCCATCAAAATCAAAGAAGTTAAAAAACCGGAAGCCAACGCTCAGCTTTTGGCTCTCAACGTTGCCAAGCAGCTGAAAAGCCGTGCTGCTTTCCGCAAAGTTTTAAAACAGTCGGCGGCGAAAGCTTTACAGGCCGGGGCTTTGGGTGTGAAAATCAAAATTTCGGGTCGAATCGGCGGTGCCGAAATGTCCCGTATGGAGCAGTATAAAGAGGGACGAATTCCTCTTCATACACTTCGGGCCGATATCGATTACGGTTTTGCCGAGGCCGATACCACATTCGGAAAAATCGGAGTCAAGGTCTGGATTTTTAACGGTTTGATTTTTAAAACCGATATGAAGGATGACGCCGGCGAATTGGTAAGAAACGACAAACCGGCAACAAGGAGAAAAAGAGATGCTTAGTCCAAAGCGGGTTCTTCACAGAAAAACATTCAGAAATAAAGCCAGTCTGACAGGAATCGCGACACGCGGAAATACAGTTGCTTTCGGAAAATTCGGGTTGATGTCTTTGGATAACCATTGGATCACCAATAAGCAGATTGAAGCTGCCCGTATTGCGATGACCCGTCATATTAAGAGAGGCGGTAAGGTTTGGATTCGTATTTTCCCGCATAAGCCGTATACCAAAAAACCGGCTGAAACACGTCAGGGAAGCGGAAAAGGAAATCCGGAAGGATGGGTTGCTATCGTTAAGCCGGGAACGGTGATGTTTGAAATGTCGGCTGTTGACGAAAGTCTGGCACGGGAAGCGATGCGTCTTGCTGCCAATAAACTGCCCTGCAAGTGTCAGTTTATCATAAGAAGAGATGCGGAGTAAGATATGAAAACGTCTTTTAATGAACTTTCTTATAAAGAGCTTTTGAGCAAAAAAGAAGAATTGGCCAAAAAGCATCTGGACCTTCGGTTCAGTAAAGTGACGGGCCATTTGGAAAGTCCGATTGAATTGCGTAAAGTACGTCGCAACATTGCGACTGTCAACACACTGATTCACGCGTATCAGATCGGATTGAAGAAGTAAGGAGAACGGTTGTGGAATCAGCAGTCAGTAAAAAAACATTCATCGGAAACGTCATCAGCGACAAGATGGATAAAACAATCGTTGTGGCGGTTGTCTTTAAAACACTTCATCCGCTGTACAAAAAATATGTCACACGCACAAAAAAAGTGAAAGCTCATGACGAAACAAACTCGGCTCATATCGGAGACCGTGTCAAAGTTATCGAATCGAGACCTTACAGCAAAGAAAAATGCTGGAGACTGGTCGAGATTCTCGAAAGAGCGAAATAGGGGGTCGTTATGGTACAGATGCAAACCTATTTAAATGTTGCGGATAACAGCGGTGCAAAACTGGTACAGTGTATCAAAGTTTTGGGCGGTTCCAAACGAGTTTATGCTTCTGTCGGCGATGTAATCGTTGTGGCCGTTAAGGATGCTCTTCCTAACGGAGCCGTTAAGAAGGGAAAAGTTTTTAAAGCCGTTATTGTTCGTACCAAAAAAGAGATTCGCCGTCCCGACGGAACTTATATCCGTTTTGACGATAATGCATGTGTTATTTTGGATGCAGCAGGCAATCCGAGAGGAAAACGTATTTTTGGGCCGGTTGCCCGTGAAATCAGGGAAACCGATTACAGCAAAATCGTTTCATTGGCACCTGAAGTCTTATAAGAGGAAAAATGAAGATGAAACTGAAAAAAGATGATTTGGTGACAATTATTGCCGGAAAAGACAAAGGAAAATCCGGTCGTATTTTGAAAGTTGATACGAAAAAGGGTCGTGTTGTCGTTCAGGACCGAAATATTGTGAAAAAGGCGATGCGTCCGAAAAATCAGCAGGACAAAGGTGGTATTGTCGAGATCGAAGCTTCTATTGATGCTTCCAATGTTATGATCAACTGCAAGAAGTGCGGTCCGACTCGAATTAAATATGCCATGGACGGAGATAAGAAGATCCGTAAATGCTGCAAGTGTGGGGAAGTATTATAATGGCAGGTTACGTTCCGACAGTTAAGAAGTTTTACAGTGAGAAGGTTGCGCCGGAATTAATGAAGGAGTTTAATTATAAGTCTTCTATGCAGGTTCCGCGTATCGAGAAAGTGATTCTGAGTGTAGGTTGCGGTGAAGCGGTTCAGGATAAAAAACTTCTCGAATCGGCGTTGAATGAGCTGGAATTGATTACCGGTCAGAAAGCGGTCAAAACCAGAGCCCGCAAGTCGATTGCGAATTTTAAAATTCGTGAAGGGCAGGAAATCGGCGCGAAAGTCACTCTTCGCGGAAATATTATGTGGGAGTTTCTTGATCGTCTGATTAACATTGCGCTTCCCCGTGTAAAAGACTTTCACGGTGTTAAAGCAAATGCTTTCGACGGAAACGGTAACTTTTCACTCGGTATTCAGGAACAGATTATCTTTCCTGAAATCGATTATGATAAAATCGCCCAAATCAGCGGATTTAATATCGCTATTGTCACAACAGCGAAAACTGATATGGAAGCAAAATCGCTGTTGCAGAAAATCGGTATGCCGTTGCGGAAGAAGGGAGCTTAATTATGGCAAAGAAATCGATGATTATTAAGGCGCAGCGGACGCCGAAGTTTTCGACCCAAAAAGTGAACCGGTGTCAGATTTGCGGACGTCCCAGGGGCTATATCCGTAAATTCAAAATGTGCAGGGTTTGTTTTCGTAAATTGGCAAATGAAGGCATGATTCCCGGCGTAACAAAATCGAGTTGGTAGGAGAAAGCAGATGGCAGTTTCTGATCCTGTAGCAGATATGTTAACAAAATTGCGAAATGCAAGTCGCGCCGGCTTTGAGACAGTAGATGTTCTTCCTTCTAAATTGAAATTAGAGGTCATCTCGCTTCTGAAGTCGGAGGGGTATTTAAAGGATTTTCAGAATGTAACAGTTGACGGGAAGGCGTTCGTTCGCGTTTTCCTGAAATATGACGAAAATCATTGCCCCGTTATTCATGAAATTGAAAGAATTTCCAAACCGGGTAAACGGGTGTATTCCGGATACAAAGATATGCCCAGAATTAAGAACGGCTTCGGAACGATTGTCGTATCCACCTCTTCGGGTGTGTTTTCCGGAAAGATTGCTTCCGAAAAGAAAGTCGGCGGCGAATTGATCTGTTCCGTTTGGTAGGAGAGAGCTATGTCACGTATTGGAAGAACACCGATTAAAATTCCTCAGGGAGTGACTGTTACTGTTTCCGGTAATACGGTTACGGTAAAAGGTAAAAACGGAGAGTTGACACAGAATTATGCGGATGGTATTTCTTTTCTGCAGGAAGGCGATATTTTGACTGTATCGCGTGCCGATGATTCGAAGCAAAACCGCGCCAACCACGGTCTTTATCGGACTCTGGTCGCCAATATGGTAACGGGAGTTTCCGTCGGTTTTTCTAAGACACTGGAAATCCAGGGAGTCGGTTACCGCGCCGAGCTGAAGGGAAATACACTGGTTTTAAACCTGGGGTATTCTTCTCCGTTCTGGTATGATTTACCGGACGGAATTAAGGCTGCGGTCGAGAATCAGACGAAAATCACTGTCAGCGGTCCCAACAAAGAGCAGGTCGGACAGGTTGCGGCTGAAATCCGTTCTATCCGCGGTCCGGAACCGTATAAAGGAAAAGGTATTCGTTATATCGATGAATTCGTACGCAGAAAGGTCGGAAAATCCGGCGGTAAAGGCAAGAAATAGGATAGCGGTATGAACAGAATTATTGCTAAGCAAAAACAGAGATTAAAAAGAAAAAAGAGCATTCGGAAAAATATTTCGGGAACTCCCGAGCGTCCCCGTCTGAGTGTTTACCGCAGTAACCGGTATGTTTATGTTCAGGCGATCGACGATACAAACGGCGTAACGCTTGCGGCAGTCAATAATTTGCAGGCGGATTTCAAAGCGGTAAAATCGACTGTTTCCGATGCCGGTAAGCTGGGAGAAGCTTTGGGAGCAAAATTAAAAGCTCTCAATATCGAAACAGCTGTTTTCGACCGGAACGGGTTCCGTTATCACGGAGTTATTAAAGCTTTGGCCGACGGCGTCCGTAGTGCCGGTATCAGGTTCTGAGGGGTTTGTGTTTTATGGAAAATAACGAAACAATTTTAATTGAAAAAATGGTCAAACTGAATCGTGTCGCGAAGGTATTGAAGGGCGGACGCCGCTTTTCGTTTTCCGCACTGGTTGTAGTCGGAGACGGAAAAGGCCGCGTCGGATACGGTTTCGGCAAGGCAAATGATGTTTCCGAAGCGATTCGAAAGAGTGTCGATCGTGCAAAGAAAAACATGATTTCGATTCCACTGAAAAGAAACACTTTCCCTCACGAAATTCTCGGAAAATACAAGAGTGCGTCTGTTCTGATTCGTCCGGCGGCTCCCGGTACCGGTATTATTGCCGGCGGTTCGGTTCGTGCCGTTATGGATGCGCTCGGAATTCAGGATACGTTGTGCAAATCTTTGGGTTCCAAGAACAGTATGAATATTTTGAAAGCGACTTTTAACGGTCTCGAGCAGATTTTGGACGCCGGTAAAGTTGCCAAAAACCGGGGCAAGAGCCTCAATGATATGTGGGGTTAATGATATGGCAGAGAAAGTAAAAATTACTTTGGTTCGCAGTGTTATCGGAACAAAACCGAACCACCGCAAAACAGTTAAGGCGCTCGGTTTGGGAAAAGTCAATTCCGTTGTCGAACATGAAATGAATGATGCCATCAGCGGAATGGTTCGTACAGTTTCTCATCTTGTCAAAGTGGAGAGGGTGTGATTATGTCTATGAATTTAAAAGCTCCGGCGGGAGCCGTTAAAAACAAAATTATTGTCGGCCGCGGCCGCAGTTCCAAAAGAGGCGGAACATCCGGTAGCGGTAATAACGGACAAAATGCCCGCTCCGGCGGCGGTGTCAGACCCGGCTTTGAGGGAGGACAGATGCCGTTGTATCGGCGGATTGCCATTCGCGGTTTTTCCAATGCGCGTTTCAGAACCGAATATAAAGTCGTGAATCTTCAGGATTTGGAAAAGAACTTTAATGACGGTGATGTTGTCGATATCGAAGCTTTGATGGGAAAAGGTCTTGTAAAGGGATCTTCCGTTGCCGTGAAACTTCTGGGTAACGGTGATGTAACCAAAAAGCTGGATGTCAAACTTCCTGCGGTTTCCGCTTCGGCTGCCGAAAAAATCAAAAAAGCCGGCGGTACCGTTCTTTGCGGATGCGGAAGTTGCGATGCCTGTGCCGGTTGCGAAACCGACGAGACATAGGAACGGGATAGATTATGTCAAGTTCAATTACAAAGATTTTCAGAATCCGCGAGCTGCGAAAAAGAGTCTTTTTTACTCTTTTCATGCTCGTTGTTTACCGGTTGGGATCCGTAGTGCCGATTCCCGGTATCGACGTGAATGCATTGAAAGATGTCATTGCCAGCACGAGCCAGAACAGCGGCGGAATCGATTTAATGTCTTATCTGAACTTCTTTGTCGGCGGTGCTTTCGAGAGATTTTCCATTTTCCTTTTGGGAATTATGCCTTACATTTCCATGTCGATTATCATGCAACTTTTGCTGCTGGTTTTCCCGAAACTGAAGAAAATTTCCGAAGAGGAAGGCGGACGTAAGAAAATTCAGAGATATTCGCGTTACGGGACTGTTCTTGTCTGTATTATTCAGGCTTTGACAATTATCAATTATGCCGGCAACGAGCAGTTTCAGGAACAGGTTTTGAGAATTCCAATGGCCGGTTTTGTGGCTATCTCTATCCTTTCCACGACATGCGGAACACTGCTGCTGATGTGGATGGGGGAACAGATTACTCAGAAAGGAATCGGAAACGGAATTTCGCTGATTATTTTTGCCGGAATTGCAGCCCGCTTGCCGAATGCCGTGAAATCGCTGATTGATCAGGTTCATGCAGGAGATTTAAACGTGGTTGTTCTTCTCCTGGTGATGCTGATTTATATTGTGATTATTGCGCTTGTCATTTACGAACAGCAGGGGCAACGGAAAATCCCGGTTAATTATGCGCGTCGCATTGTCGGTCGGAAAGTTTACGGCGGTCAGAGTCAGCATATTCCGTTTAAAATCAACCCGTCGGGGGTTATTCCGGTCATTTTTGCTTCGTCCATTCTGACATTCCCGCTTTCATTTATGGCCGGAAGTCAGACAGACTGGGTTATTAAGCTTGCCGGATTTTTCAGATACGACGGAGCACCTTATCAGATTCTTTACTGTCTGCTGATTATTTTCTTCGCTTATTTCTATACGCAGGTGACTTTGAACCCGCAGGAGATTTCGAAGAATATCCGCGAAAACGGCGGTTCGATTCCCGGAATCAGATCCGATAAAATAGAGGAATATCTGACAAGAGTTTTGAATCGAATCATCTTGCCGGGATCGTTGTTTTTGGCTTTTATTGCTGTTGTTCCGACAATCATTTCGGCCGTGTTCGGGTTTCCGGCTGAAGCAGCAATGTTAATGGGCGGAACTTCGCTTCTGATTATGGTCGGTGTCGATTTGGATACGATGAGTCAGATCGAAGGTCATCTGAAAATGCATCATCAGGAAGGCCTTGTGAAAAAAGGCAAAATCAGATCAAGAAATTTATAAGAGGTTGGTTATGAAAGTCAGAGCAAGCGTTAAGACAATTTGCGATAAATGCAAAGTCATAAAAAGAAAAGGTGTTGTACGGATTATTTGTGACAACCCCAAACATAAGCAGAGACAGAGATAGGAGTTTAGGGAATGGTACGTATTGCAGGTATTGATATTCCGAACAAAAGTATCAAGATTGCGTTGACCTATATTTACGGTGTAGGTCGAACGATTGCCTTGGAAGTTTGTAAAAAAGCAAACATCGATCCGGATAAAAAAGCGGACGATTTAAACAGCGACGAAATTGCAACATTGCGGAAAATTCTGGAAGACGAATATATGATTGAAGGTCGTCTCAGAACACAAATTGCAATGAATATCAACCGTCTGAAAGATATCGCCTGTCACCGCGGTTTGATGCACCGAAAGGGGTTGCCTGTGCGCGGACAACGAACCAAAACGAATGCCCGTACACGTAAAGGTAAACGGAAGACTGTTGCAAACAAGAAGAAGGCAACGAAGTAATTCGGAGGAGTGTAACTTTGGCTAAGGTAACAAAAAAAAGAAAAGAGAAGAAGACCGTATATGACGGATGCGTTTATATTCAGGCCACTTTTAACAACACGATTGTTACAGTGACCGATTTGAACGGAAATGCTATTTCCTGGGCCAGCGCTGGAAACCTGGGCTTTAAAGGAGCCAAAAAATCGACTCCCTATGCCGCTCAGTTGACAGCGGAGACGGCCGCGAAAAAGGCGATGGATTACGGTCTGAGAGCCGTCAATGTTTTTGTTAAAGGTCCGGGTGTGGGACGGGAATCGGCTATTCGCGTTTTGGCTAACCTGGGACTCACCGTTATGAGTATGAAAGATATTACACCGATTCCTCACAACGGCTGTCGCCCGAAAAAAACACGACGTGTTTAATTTTATAAGGAGTAAATGAATTATGGCAAGATATACCGGACCCAGTTGTCGATATTGCAGAGCCGAGAAACGGAAACTTTTTCTGAAAGGGGAACGATGCAGTTCCGCAAAGTGCCCTATTAATAAAAAGAGACCGGCACCGGGAAAAGATGCAAAAGCCCGAGCCAAAAAAATGTCCGATTACGGTATCCAGTTACGTGAAAAACAAAAGCTGAAGAGAATTTTCGGTATTCTCGAAGCACAATTCCGTCTTTTTTATGCCCGTGCGGCTAAAAAACCGGGTAAAACAGGTGATAACCTGATTATTCTTTTGGAAAGCCGTCTGGATAGTATTGTTTACCGCATGCACTTTGCTTCATCACGGAAACAGGCCCGCCAGATCATTTCTCACGGGCATGTTTTGGTAAACGGAAAACGTGTTACGATTGCTTCATATATTGTCCGTAAAGGCGATGTCATTGAAATTTCCGCATCAGGAAAGAAGATGGCTGTTATTAAAGAGAGCTTAAAAGCGTTGAATCAATCGGGATCTTTTTCCTGGGTTGATGTCGATGCCGATGCTTTGAAGGGAACGGTTGCTGCTATTCCCGAACGTGCAGACATTACGGATCTTGAGGATATTAAAGAGAACCTGATTGTTGAGTTGTATTCGAGATAATCGGTGCCCTAGGGGAAATTTGAGGAGAAAAATATGGCAAGGAAAAACCTTTTAAAAGGGATTAAAAAACCGGATAAAATTACCATTGAGAAGAACCTGCTTGATGCCAATACGACCGTGTTTTATGCTTATCCTTTTGAAAGAGGCTTCGGAGTCACTATCGGAAATTCACTGAGACGGATTTTGCTTTCTTCGATTCAGGGGTATGCGGTTTCCGGATTGCGTGTGACCTGTCTCTCCGATAGCGGAGAACAGCATTTGATTGCAAGCGAGTTCGAAATGATTCCGGGTGTTGTTGAAGATACCCCGCAGGTTATCGCCGCATTGAAAAAGCTGCGATTTAAATTAGATGAAAGCGAAGAGCAGAAAACAATTGCAATCGAATTTTCCGGAGCAAAAACAGTCACAGGTGCGGATTTCGTTCAGAGCGGGGTTGAGGTGCTTAACCCCGATCTGGAAATTATGACACTGATGACAGATGCCCGGTTCGAAATGGAACTGAATATTGATTTCGGTCGCGGATATATTCCGTCCGATATCAATGCCAAATACATTGATATTGTCGGAACCATTCCTGTCGATGCGCTGTTTTCTCCCGTAAAGAAAGTCAGCATCGATATTCAGAATTGCCGGGTGGGAGACCGTAACGATTACGATAAGCTGGTTCTGACCGTAAAAACGGACGGAACGATTTCTCCCGAGGATGCGGTTGCCGAAGCTGCTAAAATTGCCAAAGAGCAGTTTTCCGCATTCATCAATTTTGATGAAGGATCGATTAATGATCCCGATAAAATTGATGAGGACGAATTGCGTATTCAGAAACTTTTGGACACAAAAGTTGAGGAATTGGAACTCTCGGTCCGCTCGAGCAACTGTCTGAAGAATGCTCACATCAAGACAATCGGTGAGCTGACCCGCAAATCGGAAGATGAAATTGCCCGGACACGGAACTTCGGGAAAAAATCTCTTCAGGAAATTAAAGATAAGCTGAAAAGTTGGGGACTGTCGTTTGGTATGACGGATTACAACGGAATTAAAATCAGCGAAAAATTCATGAGTAAGGAAGAAGACAATGAGGCATAAGGTCGGTTTTAAAAGATTGGATGTAAAAGAAAGTCATCGAAAAGCGTTGAAAAGAAGTCTGATTACTTCGCTTTTCAAATACGAAAGAATCGAGACAACAGTCGTTAAGGCGAAAGCTGTTCAGGGAATGGCCGAAAAAATGATTACAAGAGCGAAAACCGATTCTGTTCATAATCGCAGAATCATTGCCAGAGACATTAACGATAAGGCGGTGTTGGCCAAACTGTTTACCGACATTGCCGTACGGTCAAAAGAAAGAGCCGGCGGGTATACCCGCATACTGAAAATCGGCTTCCGTCCGAACGATTCTGCTGAAATGGCTATTCTGGAATTGGTTGACAAAAAGGCAGCGGAAGAAAAGAATGATGAGAAACCGGCGAAGGCTTCCGCCAAAAAAGCTGCTCCGAAAGCGGAAAAGAAAGCAGCCGCAGAATCTGCCGCCGAGGCAGTTGCCGAATAAAATCTTTCTATTTTTGATTAAAGAGTGCCGTAAGGCACTCTTTTTTATTGCGTATCCGTAAAATATCGTATAGAATACGGAAATGAAAAGATTACATTTAGTTGTCAGTTTTTTTTGTTTTTCCGTTCTGCCGCTGGCCGCCCAACAGCATCTGTCCGTTCCATTGGATGACCCTGTTTACCGTGTAATCGAAAACGCGGTCATTAAGAATTATATTCCGGCGCTGCCGACCGCCAAACCTTATTCCCGGGCAACTGTTTTGTCCGCATTACGGGAAATGATTGAATCGCCGCGCATTTTGCCGCTGGAAAAAAGCGCAGCGGAAGGTATGATTGCCCGATTCGAATCGCATAAAACCGAACCGTGGTATCAACGCGGCGGTTACCGCTATGATTCACTGACCGCGGTTTCCGCGGATACGAAGGCAAATGAAGAAACCCTTTCCGATTCCGTAACCGAACCGGAGAATTCTCCGACGGACTCGCATTCTGTAACGGAAGAAACGGTGTCCGGATCGGAAAAGAAAAACAAAAAACCGGTTTATACAACCGTTGAAATCGGCGGATCGTGGCAAACGGATGTCGATTTCGGTGCTTTCAACAAAGACGGTGTTTTTTCAACAGAAAACTGGCTGGAATTATATCTTCAGGGAGATTTGTCCGAGTATTTTTCGTACCGGTTTCAGACCGGTATGGGGATTACTGCATTGAGTCTGAATGCTTATGCTCCTTATACTTATTCGAAAAGTTGGGACGGTTATCAGTTTCCGTTTAAAGACGGAACCGCATTGACCGGTTTTACCGAAGAGCCTGCTGTTGCTTTACAGATTATGCCGGAATTAAGTCTGGCATTATGGGATCGGAAACTTAAATTTAATTTTTCCCGTGTTCGCCGGGATTGGGGCCCCGGCGACGGAAATCTGATGATTTCCGGTACGGCACGACCGTTTATGGGGCTCGATATACATCTGAATCCGGTTGATTGGTTTAACTGGTCATTTATCGTCGGTGTTTTGGAATTTGATGCCAGCAGTGGCGGAATTAAGGGAGGTGCACGCGCTTTTCAAAATGCATATACGGCGACTATGGTTGAGTTTTTCGGCGGAGAATGGGTCTATTTCTCCCTGATGAGTTCCGCTGTATGGCCGAAACGATTCGAACTCGGATACGGGCATCCCGGAATGTTGGGAATTCTGTATCAGAATATGATCGGTGATTTTGATAATTTACAGTTCGGAGCGCAATTCGGATTTAATCTTCCGAAGTATTTTAGATTTTATGCCGGATGGTTTATAGATGAAATGAAATTCATGGATAATTTTACGCATCTCGATCGGAATATGTACAGCTGGCAGGTCGGAGGACGACTGGCTGTTCCGGGAGCGCCGTTTACGACTGTTTCGCTTCAATATACAAAAGTGGAACCGTACATGTATACTCATCCGAAAACCGATACACCGTGGTATGATCAGCCGATGGATACAACTTATATCAATCACGGCGAACCGCTGGGATATAAACTCGATCCCAATTCCGACGAACTTAAACTGAAAGTGGAAACCATGCCGCTCTGGTACTTGAATGCCTCTCTGATGTATCGGATGATCCGGCACGGAATCTCGGCAGACGGCAGCACTTATACCGATGCGTTGAACTACAGCGGTGATTACAACGGTGCCAAACCGGGAGATTTGTATTGGAAAGATTTTCTGAAAGACGGCGTTTACGAATGGATTCATTCAATCGGAATCGAAGCCGAGCTGGATTTACGGTTTGTCAATGTGCCGATTGCCATAGGAGGAGGATATACCTTTTACTACCGCTACCTGACAGAATACGACAGCGGAACCGGGAAATTCAACCGATTGGATACATTTGAATGGAATGAAAAGTCCCATCAGACCAATATGGGCAATCTTTTTTCTCTTTATATTCGCGTCTGGTAGTACTCAAAAAATAACTTTATATTAAAATATTACAGGAATGAACAATTCGATTTATAATGACTGAAAGTTAAGAATGAGAGGTGTTTTATGAGAAAGATAAATGTATTGTTATCATTTGTTCTTTCTTCGTTTGTGCTGTTAGGCTGCCCTCCGACAGGAACTGACGGAGGAGTTGCCATTCAGTCCGTAAAGGTCGCTCCGACGGATGCTGTGTTGGGAGTCGGTGAAACGGTGCAGTTAAATGTAACCATTGCGCCGGAAGAAGCCAAAAAACTTCCCGTAAAATGGACAACGTCGGATGACGGTGTTGCTTCGGTTGCGAACGGCTTGGTAACGGCGAAATCGGCAGGAACCGCGACAATTACGGTTGCTTCCGCTGCCGACGCCAAAATTAAAGCGACGGCAACGGTCACCGTTATTGCGGCGTTGAAATTAAACATCGAAGCCGAAGTCGAATTGAATCAGGGTGATGTCAAAGAGGTGAACGTCTCCGAAGCGCCCGAAGGCTCGACGATTAAGTGGACATTGACGCCCGAAAGCGCAGCATTGAAAATGGATTCTGAAGACACAAAGGCAACTTTGACAGCGACAGCTCCCTGTTCGGCCGAATTGATCGTAGAAGCGTTCGTTGCGGAAAAAGTTGTGGCCCGTGCTTCGTCGGAAATCACTGTTGCCGGTGTTCCCGAAACGATTCCCCGCGGCGGTACACTGTACACATTGGTGAAGGCATACGATTTCACCGGCGGAGAGGATGATTTAACATTTGATGGTGATTCGACGATTACAGCCGTTGTCGAAAACGGTGTGTTGAAAGTGACATAGCCCGCAGAAAAAGCATCGGGAGTTCTGAACTCGGTGATTGCTTTGCCTGAAGCTGCCAATTTTATCGAAATCAAAGCCAAATTGGCGGACGGGACAACTGTTGCCTCCCGTTCGTTTGTCGGTTTGGGTAAAGGAGGTAATGATGCTCCGGCATGGAAAACCGGTTTCATCTTTACCGACGGAGTCGGTCAGGGAACTCTTGGAAGTGCATGGGGTTTTCGGTCGAATGGTACTTCCAAGCCCAATCTGACATACCCGGGCGGAAGTGATTTGATGATTTTTCACACATTCGGTATCGCTACAGACGGATCTGAAAATTTCTTCTTTGACGGGGGAAATAAAAAAATCGGGAACGATATTATTTCAACCGGTAATTCATATCAGTTCAATCTCGGACAGGATGAAGGCCCCACTGCGCAGGGAACTGTCTTTATCGATTACGTCGCTTTTTACAAAGCCGGCGGCTTTGTTCCCGATCCCGAGTCGACTCAGAGAATATTTTTGGATGAACCGGTATCGGGAACAGTTATAAAAGCTGACGGGATACAGGGTGAAGCCGAATACGATATGATGGTCGGTAACAAGGTCTTCAAATCGGTTTATATTGATGATTTCAGCGGATACGATAACAATATTGAAAATTTCTGGGCAAAGAAAATGACGATTCCTGCCGAATTGGGAGGTGAAGGGACCGAGGTCGATGCATGGAGAAGAAGTCCCGGTAATTTTAATGTCGAATCGGGAGCGGATGCGGTTAAAATAAAAGACAATCAGCTTATTTTATCTGTTCTTAAGATTGATACAAATGAAAATAGTGCTGATTATAACAAATATATTGCGCCGTATGCGGATTACAATGGAAATCGTAAGGCACAAATAGATGCACGACGCCAGGTTATTGTCGGCGGATTGTTCTGGAATCATAAATGGTTGTATGGCTATATAGAAGCGACTATCAAGATGGTGTATAAGTATAAATCGGTCTGGTGCGGTTTTTACACATACGGTTTAAAAGAATCGCGTTTTGGACATGAAATCGATATCTATGAACCGCACTTGACGACAGCCGCCGATCAAATCATACACTATCCGAAAGATGGTGGAAACGGACGGGTTGCCAGTTGGATTAATAGCCCCGCAATTGATACAAGTCAATTTGTGAGAACGGCGGTAGCGTGGTCTCCCGATAAAGTGACTTTTTATCTGAATGATAATGAAACAGGAAGCATTAAAGAAGGCGAATACGGTAAGTTGACGGACAGGGATGGAGGACTACCCCCGTCGCAGGATATGCCTGCAGCCGGGTTAAATGTGATTCCCGATACTCCGCAGGATGTACACCTGGACATAGCTTCAAACGGAGATCTTGGCGGATATGCCGGAGAAAGTAGGTTTGCAGACCCGCAAACAAACTGGACTGAACCGGAAGGTCAGTCGTACGACTTCATTTATTTCAAATCCTTCAAAGTCTACAACTATGTCGGCGAGCTGGTTACGGAATAAGGTTAGGAGATAAGAATGAAATACGGTATAACAAAATGGATTGTTGCCGGAATGAGTGCCTTTTTGGTTGCCTGTCCTCAGGGAACGGCAACCGAACAGGATGCCGCCGATAATGTGATTGCGCGGGATGCCAAGGGAACAGTCATTAATCAGGACGGTAAAGAAGTCGATTATAATTTCAAGTCTGGAAAGGATTGTTTTAATCTGACATTTGAGGATAATTTCGACTACAAAAGTCTTGATGAAATGAAGGCAAAACAGTTCGACGACGGACCTCTTTATATACCCGAGGTAAAGGGTGTTTGGTATTTTCAGACCGATTGGAATATTCATCCGTCCGGAGTTGTGTTTGACGGAGACGGGACTGTGAAGTTAAAAGTCAAAAAATTGGCTAAGAATGAAAAGCCTGAGGATGTCGGTGCAGAATGGGCTCCGATTGCCGAAACATTGTGCGGCGGTTTTACTTTTAACCGCGAAGTGCTTTACGGTGTGATTGAAGCGCGGATCAAAATGTATAAAAAACAGTATTACAGCTACTGGCCCGGTTTTTACACCTATGCCAACCCGCTGGACAAAGAAGGTAAATCGATTGCCGGTTACGAGTTTGATATTTTTGAACCGCTCGACAACAAAGAAATCGATCAGACGACTCACTGGCCGACTCATGCAAACCGCCTTGTTTCCTACAGGCACGGACTTCCGTTGGAATTCGAAAAATGGATAACGGCAACGGTGGCCTGGACGCCGGAAAAAGTTGCTTACTACATCGATGATAAGCTTTCCTACGTTTTTTACAACGATAACCGCAACAAATTCCTGCCCGAAACGACGGTTAATAAAATACGCAGTGCGGGAGAAGGTAAACCTTCAAACCTGATTTCGAAAGAGAGCAAGTATCAGGTGGTTGCCAATGTTCCGCAGCGCATTATTATGGTGATTGCCGCCAGTAACGCAGGTCTGGGATGGACGGGATCCGGAATTCCGGATGTCCGTACGGCACCGGACGGTTGGGAACAGGTTGTTTACGAGTATGACTGGTTCCGTTATTACGAGTACGTCGGAACGGAAAAATAAAAAGTGGACAGCAGAGGGGAGACATTTGGTTCTCCCCTTCCGCTGTTTTAAGAGTGGATTATGAAAAAATCGATTTTGATTGCAGTGACGGCCTGTCTGATCGGGTGTCCGCCTCCCGAAACGCCGTCTGATCAGGTTAAAAAGAAAATTTATCTGGAAGTTTTGCCAAAAACAGAAAGTACGGCTTTAAACGTTTATGATACCGAGACAAAAACGTGGAGTCTCAAAGAGAATCAAAAATACGATATGATTACGTATGCCGGCGGAGTCGAAGAAGGTGAAGCCGGTTCGGAAAAAATAAAAGACGCATATATTTTATGGCATGAAGATGAGTTTGAATATGCGGACATGGATGAATTGTGGAATGCCAAAATATCGTCCGACAACACTTTGCCGGCATGGAAATCGGACGAGACGTGGAATGTTTCGTCACGCACGCCGTTTACCGACGTAAAAGACGGCCGTCTGATATTATCGACATACCGGATTGATTTGACGAAAACCGATTCCGCAATTTATCAGCAGGAAATTACCAAACACAATCAGTATGCCAAAAATTTAGTATTGGATCAGCCCAACCCTAAACGTAAGCAGAGAATAGAAAATAATCTGTCGAGTATTGTCGGCGGTATTAATTTTGCCCAGGACTGGCTCTACGGATATTGCGAAGCGGAAATTTGGGTGCAGACACCCCGGAAGTATTGCAATTTCTGGTGCGGATTTTATTCGATCGGTTATAAAAAACTGAATAACGATCCGGCCCGCTGCTACGAGCAGGAATTCGATATATGGGAAGAGGTCAGCAATACTGTCGGTGATCAGATTTATCATCATTGGTCTTCCGATCATAGTAGTGATCTGGGCTATGTCTGCAACAGCAGACCGGCAAATCGTTTTCTTTCTTATCAGAAAGGTACCAAATGGTCGGATCTGACGGTCAGAACGCCCGGCGGTTATTTGAACAAAGCCGAATATGTCAAGGCGGGACTTGCGTGGACACCCGAAAGACTGATTTTTTATCTGTATAATCCCGATAAGGGTGTCATGGAGGAAAAGATGTCTTTTTCCGCCGATGATGATACAGCCGAATTCTACAAAAAAGCGGGAGAAATTTTTTCGCAGGAAGAAATCAAGTTGATCAACTATATTCCGGATATTCCTCAGATTATACATCTTGTGATTGCTTCCAACAATGTGGAAAAACCCAATGAATGGCCTGCTGTCGGTGCACCGACAAACACATCGTTTGCTCAGGCTTCTTATGGTCAGGTCGAACCTTTCATTTACTATGAGTCGTTTAAGCTGTATAAGTATGCCGGCAAATTCGACGGTGTTCAGTGAGCCGGAAACGATGCTGATGATTTTGATTCCGTAACTTGGGTTACGGTGCAAAATAAATTAAGGATAAAAAGGAGAAGCGTATGAAAAAAATGGGGATGATTCTTATTGCCGTTTTATTGATGATGGGATGTCCGGAAAAACCGGACTTTGATAACGGAGGAACCAAGCCGGACGGAGGCGGTGGCGGTACAAAACCGGGTCAGGAAGTCGTTAAAGTTGAAAAAGTCGAGATTTCTCCGGCAGAAGAACAAATGGTTACAAAGGATGACACAAGAACATTGTATGTAAAAATAACTCCGGAAACAGCAACGAATCAGGAAGTGACGTGGAGTGCCGAACCGACCGGTGTGGTTGAATTGACACCGGATGCATCCGGCTCCTGTAATGTCAAAGTAGTATCTTCTGCAGCTGGTTCGGTGACGATTACAGCTGTCAGCAAGGATAATGCCTCTGCAAAAAGCTCGGTTACATGGACTGTATTGGCGGATGATGGTATCGATACAGAAATCACAAGAGGACCGAATACCTTCCGCTTAGTTAAAAAGGTTGTGTTTAACGATGCTTATGATTACGACGCTTTGAATGCAAGTTTAACATGTAAAGAGGATAAGCCTGTAAGTGAGTGTACGATTAAACTGAGTAAATCGGAAGACGGAAAATTGAAAGTTCAATTTCCGACTACAAAATATGAGGGAGATTTGTCATTTCCGATTGCACTGAAAGACGGAAACACCGATGTCAGTGAAGATGTTTCATATATCGCAATCAAAGCAGCGATTATAAAGCCGGCAAGTGATAAGTCTATTTCATTGGGAATCGGAACGGTAGCTGCAAACGACGGTAATGATGCCAAAAGAGGATGGGCCAATGAAGTGATTAATGGTTATAACAATGGATGGAATTACCGCATAGGTGGTGGTCGAACATCTTTTGTTTTGAATGATTCTGATTTTCATACCTATGGAATTGATTTCACAACTGCCGAACATAGCATTTATTATGACGCATCTAAAGTAGAATCACAGGCACAGGCAACAGGTTCGGTTAAATCCGAACAGATAATCGATATCGGGGCATCAACATATTATATATATATGGGACAGGAAGGCGGAGGAGAAAACACATTAACCATCGAGTCGATCGCATTTTACAAAAAAGTAGGCGGATTGGACGGTCCATTCGGAAATACGTTAAAATTCTATGATGCGGAGCAGACGGCGGCTGCCGGATCCGTTTCGGTTTGGAATAACGACAGTAAAGTCTGGACAACATCATCAACTGATCTTCAGTACGATTTGCGGTGCGGAACCGATGCTTTTGTGCTTTACCATGAGGATAATTTTGATTATCCCAACGGTAAAGCAGGATTTAGTGAAATGATGCAAGCGCCGATTTCTTCAACGAAAACAGGAAAAGCGTGGAGAAATGATGACACATGGAATGCAACAACGATGTATCCTGCCGTTGATATAAAAGATGGAAAAATGGTTTTATCGGTTTACAAGGTACTTAATAACGATGGAACCGGTAGTCTTCCTGCTGGATATTCTACAATAAATAAACGGAAACTCGATGAGATCAAAAGAACACAAAGTTGTTCTGTCGGCAGTGTTCTTTTCGGAGAGGATTGGCTTTACGGTTATATGGAAGGGCGTTTGTTTATAGATCATCAATCAGTGCCCGGGAATGAGTTCTGGTGTGGCTTTTATACTTTGGGTACAAAAAAAATAAAAGATATAAATGCACCGTATTGGCCGAGTGGATATCAACAATATGGAGAAGAGTATAAAGTTTCCGAAATTCACAAGGAATATGAATTTGATATATGGGAAGAATATGATTATGCAGGGCACCAAATTTTGCATACATGGTGTTCTGAGCAGGGAAAATCGGGTGTTGTCTCGAATCGAGGAAACAATAATCGTTTTAATACCGATTATGAGGGAAATATAGGATTTCCCTCTCGAACTGGCGATTATACGAATCCAAATAATTATGTCAATGTGGCCATGGTTTGGACTCCTGAAAAAGTTGTTTTTTATATGAGCGGCAATGCAAGGCGGGTGATTATCGGGTCGGATCCGTCTAAAATTCAGGGGTTGACTAATAGCTTTACCAATAAAGGAATAGCTGGCAGCTTCGGTGTCTCGAGAGATGATTTTCAGGTTATTCCCGATATTGCCCAGACGATTTATCTTGTGATTGCAGCGAACGGAGTAAATGCTGGTGGTGGTGTTATGCGTAATGCTGCAGTGGGAACAGCAAAACCTTTTGTCTACTATGATTCCTTCAAATACTACAAATATGTCGGATCGTTGGAAGATAAAACGCAAAATTAAATACACAATAAGGAGAAGAAAATGAATTTAACAAAGAAATTTTTGGGAACAGTTTTGACAGTTGCGGCCGTGGGCATGATGGGATGTCCGCCGAAAACGACCGAAGAGGATGTTGTATCCAACAAATTGAGCATGGAAGCGGGGACGGCAAAAATCGACGGTAAAGAAGTCGCTTATGATATGAAGTCGGGAAAAGACTGCTTTAAGCTCTATTTTTCCGATGACTTTAATTATACGAGCAAAGAACAACTATTCAGTGCTCCATTGCCTGGAGATATTGATATTTCAAAAGATACGATTGATAAAAAAACAAAGAATGCATGGTTCGGACAGTTAACATGGAATAATACTCCTGATGCGATTGAAGTCAAAGACGGAGCGTTGGAGCTCTATGTTAAACGGGTTGATCCCGAGACTTACCCTACACCTGATGGAGCCCAAACCGGTACCGGACAGGATGAAGACTGGCATCTGATTTGCGATTCGATTTGCGGTGGAGTTACTTTTAATAAAGAAATAAAATACGGATATCTTGAAGCGAAGATTATGATGCCCGAGAAGAAGTATTCTGAATACTGGCCCGGTTTTTACACTGAAGGATATACGACCACAACCGAGGATGGTGAAAAGAAAGCAACAGCCGGTTACGAATTTGATATTTTTGAACCGATGGGCACGAGCAAAATTGATCAGCCGACTCACTGGCGAGCGTTGCAACCCGGAGATCGTTTGAATACATTACAGAAACAGAGTCCGCTGGAATTTAATAAATGGATTACCGCTTCCGTTGCCTGGACGCCGGATAAGGTTGCCTATTATTTGGACGGACAGCTTTCCTATGTCATTTATAATGATAATCATAATGGAGCACTGACGGAGACAGCTGTGAAAAAAATAACCGAAAGCAGTAAAGCAACTGTTGCCAAGAAAAACAATTATCAGATTGTTGCCAATGTGCCGCAGGAGGTTATTTTGGTGGTTGCCATTGGAAAGGGATTCGGAGCGATTACGGGAGCAACTCTACCGACAATTTCCAGCCAGGAGCCCGGAACATCGGCACTGGTTTATAAATACGATTCCTTCAAGTACTACGAATATGTCGGTACCGAAGACTGATTTATACAGGACCGACCGGCAGCTGCCTTCCGGTGACTGCCGGCCGGCTTTTGATTGGCTGTTTCATGATCATGTATAAAAAGTACGGGAAAAATAATATTTGTAAAGGGGAGTTGTGTATGAAAAAATTTTTAATTGTATTATTTTCTGTGTTTTTAATGACCGGGTGTCCGGACGATCCCACAAAGGGTGATATCGCTAACGGGAATGCTGACGGCGGGAAAACGCCTCCGAAAGAAGATGTGGCGGTCACCTCCGTTGCATTAAGTGAGTCTGTTTTGAGCCTGGATGTCGATCAGGCAGCCGAGTTAAAATACACGGTTCAACCGGAAGGAGCCAAGGTTGTTTCTGTTGCTTGGACTTCCGACAATGACGGAATTACTGTCGAGAACGGCATTGTGACCGGTGTTACAAGCGGCGCTTCCGGAACGGTTAAGCTGACGGTTACGACAATCGGTGAGAAAACTGTGGAAGCATCCTGCACTGTTACCGTAGCCAATATTCCCAAAATTATACGCAGGGCTTCCACATCTTATGTGCTGGTAAAAGGGTATGATTTCAATACCCCCGAAGACGGTTCGAATTTACAGGGGAAAGACGATATTTGGGCGACACGGGCGCAGTTTTCGGGATCAATCGACGGGGGAGTTCTGACTGTCAATTATCCCGCCGGTTCCCAAAAACTGGAAGGTGCTTTGGTTTACACATTTGAAGATGCTTCGTTGGCGGAAGCCGATTATGTGGAAATCAAAGGAAAATTGACGAATAATAATCTGAAAACCACTCTCGGTGTCGGTCTGGCGTCGGGACAGAATTTGCAGGAAGGTTATCAACGATGCTTTTTTTATACGGGTGCTTCATCGGCCGGTACTTTCGGTGTTCAATGGGGTTTTCGGGATACGAACGGCAGTTCTCCCGGTGCTTTACAGTACTCGATTCAACCGGACACATGGAAACTTTTGGGGATGAGTATCGGAGATGTTGCCGGTAATCTCTTTTTCATTGCGGATGCGGGCGATACTCAGACTGCCGGCGGCGCGGCTCTTGCAAAAGGAAATTCTTTTGCCCTTTATTTCGGAATGGATGCGATAAGTCAGGGGGCGTTCCCCGGCAACACGGTAACGATCGACTATGTTGCTTTTTATAAGCTGGATGAAAATGCGGTTATTTTACCGCCGGGAGACACTCTGAAATTCTTTGATGAGGTGAAAACAGCTCATGTCGTTGACGTCGATAACGTAGAGAAGGATGCCGAATATGATCTTTTATCCGGCGCCGATGCGTTTAAAACATATTATGCGGAAGAATTCGACGGCACAGTGAGCGAACTCATGCAAAAAACGTTACCTTCCGGTAATAAAGCGTGGGCCGAAGATCGTACATGGAATGTTTCCTCATGGGAACCTGCCATCAAAATTCAAGATTCCAATTTGATTCTGAATATTTACAAGATAGATGTGAACAACATGAATCATAAGGAAATTGCGGGCGATGCCGGCCGTCAGGGACTGATTAAAGGACGTGCCGACTGCGTTGTCGGAGGTGTGAATTTCGGCGAAATGATGCTGTACGGTTATGCGGAAGCACGGATTAAAATCCCGCAGCATACTTACAGCGGGTTTTGGAGCGGATTTTATACATACGGAACAAAACCGGTTTCGGGAAAACAGGAAATCGGTCACGAAATCGATATTTTTGAAACGGTCAGGGATAATGAAGCCCATCAGATTCTTCATTTTCCGAAAGGTGACGGACGGTTTGGGTGCAGCAAAGTAATCTACCATTATGACTGGAGAAATCAATTTGATGCGGCAGGTTATATCAAGGCTGCGGTCGCCTGGACTCCTGAAAAATTGGTTTTCTATATTAATGATCGCGTAATCCAAACGATTACCAATACAGGAGATGTTGCCGATAATTTAAAGTCGAAACTTCGTGCAGACGGATACAACGAAAACGAAATTCCGGCAGTTCCGAATATTGCGCAAAAAATATTCCTGGTAATCGCCTCAAACGAAAGCATGGGTGGTTACGGCGGTTCTGTCAGTGCCCGAAATACGTTGCAGCCCGAACAGTCGGTGCCGTTCGTTTACTACGACAATTTTAAAATTTATAAGTATGTCGGCCGCATCAAATAAAACCATCCGCCCTACGGGGCGGTTTTTTGTGAAAAATATTTTTCTTGACAGAAGAGAGTCTTTCGGATATACTGAAGATAGGAGGAACCATTATGGTGAATGTCATTTTATTTGTGGTCCTTCCTGTTATCGGTGTAATCGCAGGGTGGCTCCTGCGGTGGTTGTTTTCTAAACTGCAGTTATCATCGAATGAACAAAAAGCCGCGCGTATAAAAAGCGAGGCCATAAAGGAAGCGGAAACGGCAAAAACGCGGATGCTTCTGGAAGCAAAAGAGTCTTTGTTGAAAGACAGAAATCAGGTGGAAAAGGAAATTCGGGAACGACGCGGAGAGATCCAACGGATGGAGCGTCGTCTGCTTCAGAAAGAAGAAGCACTGGATGAAAAGACCGCCGCTGCAGAAAAAAAGAAAAAAGAGCTTGCCGATTGGGAAGATCGACTGGGTGGAAGAGAAAAACAGATTTCCGGACAGGAAGAACAGTTGCTTCGTAAACTGGAACAGGTGTCGGCTTTAAGCCGTGAAGAAGCAAAAAAACAGATTATCGAACTCATGCAGGACGAGGCCAAACGGGATGCGCAGGAAATGCTTCAGAAAATCGAGCAGGAAGCGCAGCTTGCGGCCGATCAGAAAGCCCGTGAGTTTCTGATTGCCTCGATTCAGAGAATTGCCGTCGAGGTGACTTCCGATGTAACCATTTCAACCGTCAGTTTGCCGAATGACGATATGAAAGGCCGCATCATCGGACGGGAAGGCCGTAACATCAGGACGTTGGAGACACTGACGGGTGTCGATGTTGTCATCGATGATACGCCTGAGGCGGTTGTTATCTCCTGCTTCGATCCGATTCGCAAAGAAGTAGCAAAAATTGCGTTGGAGCGCCTGATTCAGGACGGACGGATTCACCCGGCCAGAATCGAGGAGATAGTTCAAAAGGTTGTTAAAGAGGTGGCCCGAAAGATTATCGAGGAAGGAGAAAAAGTCCTTTATGATTTATCGTTGCCCGGATTGCCGCAGGAGGGCGTCAAGGCATTGGGTCGTCTGCACTACCGTACGAGTTACGGTCAGAATGTACTGCAGCATTCCAAAGAGGTGGCGATTCTCTCCGGCATGATTGCCGCGGAGCTGGGGTTGGACCCGGTAAAAGCCAAACGTGCCGGTTTACTGCATGACGTCGGAAAAGCCATCGAATCGGACGGTTTTTCGAATCACTCCGAGTTGGGGGCCGAATTGGCCAAGCGTATCGGAGAAGACAAACTGGTTGTTAACGCTATTTTGGCGCATCACGGTGATGTCGAAGCGGAAAGTATTTATGCAACGATTGTTCAGGTTGCCGACTCGGTTTCGGCTGCCCGTCCGGGTGCCCGAAGGGAATCAATTGACGATTACATTAAACGGTTGGAAAATCTGGAGAAGATTTCCACCTCGTTCCCGGGCGTTGAAAAGGCGTTTGCAATGCAGGCCGGACGCGAGTTGCGGGTTTTGGTCGATACCGATAAAATTAATGATACTCAGGCAAAAGATTTGGCAAAATCGATTGCGAAACGGATTGAAGACGAACTGAAATATCCCGGACGTATCAAAGTGACCATTATCAGGGAGACGCGCGTCGTCGAATATGCCCGTTAAGGATGAACAATGAGCAGAACCGTTCGTGTTTTGTTTTTAGGTGATGTTGTGGGACAGCCCGGAGTACGGGCTGTCTTTACTCATTTAAGGACATTGATAAAAAAATATAAAGCCGATTTTACATTTTTAAACGGTGAAAATGCATACCGCGGTTTCGGGTTAACCCCGGAGATAGTCGAAACATTCCGTAATGCCGGTGTCGATTGTATTACCTCCGGTAATCATATATGGCAGGATGAATCCGTATTTCCTCTCTTGAGAAAAGGCCTTTTTGTTTTACGGCCCGCAAATTATCCGCTAAACGATTTCGGTACGGGATATACGGTTGTCGAAAAGGCTGGGATTAAAATCGGTGTTTTGAATATTATGGGTCGGTATCAGCTTGCCAATATAGATTGTCCGTTTAAATGCGCCGCAAAATGGGCTCGAGAAACCGGAAAAATAACCCCCCTGCTTTTTATTGATTTTCATGCCGAATCTTCGGAGGAAAAAGAAGCTCTGGCCTGCTATCTGTCCGGAAAAGTTTCGGCTGTTGTCGGAACACATACGCATGTTCAGACTGCCGACGAACGGCTTGTCAATGATGAAACGGCATATATAACCGATGCCGGTATGGTCGGAGCATCGCTCAGTGTTATCGGGGGTGATATTGATGCGTCGGTTCAGCGTCAGATGACGATGATTCCCCTCAAAATGGAGCCTGCGGAAGAATCTGTTGTTATGCAGGGTGTTGTAATTGATATGGACTGCGAAACAGGGCGTGCCGTTCAAATTCAGAGAATTTCGGATTCGGTATTTTGATGAAGCTTCTGGATCTGCTTGTCAAAAGATATGCGGACGAAACACGTGAACAGCTTTTTTCCGCCATATTATGCGGGGATGTCAGGGTTAACGGCGGGGTGGTGCGTGATCCCAAACTGTCGGTTTCGGAGACGGCCGCTGTCGAGCGTATATCCTTCCGATACGTTTCCCGTGGCGGGCTCAAGCTGGAAAAGGCCCTGAAAATTTGGGATTTTCCGGTACGTAACCGGATATTTATTGATGCCGGCTGTTCTACGGGCGGATTTACCGATGTTTTGCTTCGAAACGGTGCGGAACATGTCTATGCGGTTGATGTCGGATTCAATCAGCTTGCCTTTTCGCTGCGTAACGACAGCCGGGTTACCGTTATGGAAAAAACAAATATTCTTTCGGTCGGAGAAGACAGATTGCCTTTACGGCCGCATGCTGCGGTGGCTGATATTTCTTTTCGGTCAATTATCGGTCCGGCCGTTCATCTTTTCCGGCTTGTTTCCGGCAATGAAATAATGGTTTTGCTCAAGCCCCAGTTTGAATGGAAGAATCCTCCGGCGCGATTTAACGGGGTTATTGACGACAAAAATGACCTGAAAGGGGTTTTAAAACAGTTTGCCGACGATCTTTGCAGTGCGGGGCTGTTCCTAAAACAATGTACGCTTTCTCCTATTAAGGGAACAAAAGGAAATACCGAGTTTCTTCTGCTGCTGCATCGGTTTTCGGGAGCTTCCGATCCGTATGAGATGTTAATCGGGACAGTCGGTAATTGTGAAAACGGATAAACGGAGTCGGAATCGTGTTTCAGAATGAACTGCGGGACAGCGGCAGTTCGATATAAGATCCGTCCGGCATGTATGTTTTCTTTTCGCCTTCAATCAAAAACTGAACTGCTGAGACGGTCGGAAACTGGGTTGCCGTATACACGATCTGAGCCAGCTGGGCTTCCGTTCCTTCGCGTCCGTTTGAATTAAACATAAATGCTTCGTTAAAATTGATGGTTGCAATGCCCGTATTGATTTTTATGGAAAGAATTTTTGTTTTATCGGGAATCATTGTCACCAGATTTCGTGAAAGTTCCGAAACATTCGGTCCGTAAAGAAGTGTGTTGAGCGTTTGAGTCAGCGGAGAAGATTCGTAGGAAATACGGCGAATGACGGGAACGATTTCCACCGATTCGGTTGATTCACTGTACCGGACAAAAAAGAGCTGTTTTTCTTCCGTTTTGATTTGAGGGGTAATCGGATTGGTTTTCGTATCCGGACGCCGCTCCGGCTTCGGTGTTTGCTGTGTTTCTGTTTTTTGGCTGACGGGCTGTTGCGGCTCGGGAGCCTTTTCCGGAGCCGGCTTCGGTGTTTCTTCCGTCCTGACAACCGTGACAGAGGGTTCTTCGGGTATAGGAGTTTCCTCAGACGGTTCTCCGATAGCAGGTTCCCCGGCGGCAGTTTCGGTCGGTTCATCGATCGGATTTCTGTCTGTATTTGACCTGTCGACTCCGATGTTGTCTTTAAAGTAATAGGCGCCCACACCGATCACCAGAAGTATGCTCAGGACGGCAATCAGACCTTTTGTGGTTTTTTCTTCGTTTTTCTTTTTTCGTGTTTTGCGTTTTTTCCGGGAAACTGCCATAAAAAGATATTATCAAATTTTTTTTTTTTTTGCTATCATTTGACACTATAATAAAAGTATTTTATTATAGGAACATGAAAGAAATATACGGAATTCCCGTTTCCGCGGGAATTGCTATCGGTACCGTGTGGATCTATGATTCGCAAACGGTTCAGCTGCCTCATTATACGATTCCTCCCGAGAAAGTTGCCTCGGAAGAAAAACGTTTCGAGAAGGCCGTCGCGGCTTCCAAGAAAGATTTGGAAAAAATCCGCAATACGCTGACAAATCAAAGCGGATCGATGGAATCGCTGATGATTGATTCACACCTGCTGATGCTGGAGGATCCCGAGTTGCGTGTCCGGATTTTAAACGGAATCCGGGACGGGAAAAATGCGGAATGGGCATTGGGAGAGGCTTCCGATTTCTTTATTCAGATGCTGAATCAGTCGGGCGACCAGTATTTAAAAGAGCGTGCGCTTGACATCAGCGATATTACAAAACGTCTCCTTCGAAAAATGAATTCGAAAGGGTCGGCAGAAGATCAGAATCCGCTGGCTTTTTTGCCGGATGACTGCATTCTTGTCAGCCGAAATCTTCTGCCTTCCGATACGCTGGCAATGGATAAGCGGAAAGTAAAAGGATTTGTTACCGAAATGGGCGGACGGACTTCTCATACGGCAATTCTGGCACGTGCTTTCGAAATTCCTGCCGTGGTCGGAGTCCGCGGTGTTTTGAAAAATGTTTCCAACGGTATGAAGGTCATTGTCGACGGTAACCGCGGCGTGCTGATTCCCAATC
>JAXEIF010000030.1:0-4517 GCA_034120015.1 Spirochaetia bacterium
TCGGGAGGGTTCCCTGCGTTGCGGTGTGTGCAGAAGGTCGTCGAGGGTTTTTCCTTTGCGTACGGCGTCAATAATTTCCTTTTTCGGTTCGAAATTTTTATCAAGAAATTTCGCCTGAGGGCATTGACAAATTTCATAAAGCCTTTTATCATAATAAAAGGCTGAGGTTTGATTTTCAGGCCGGACTGGTTCGGTAATCCGGTATCCCGTCTGAAAATCGGCCTCGGCTTTTTTTGTTGTCAAATAGAGTCTTTTGCCCGGTTTTTTGTATTTTTGATGTAATTCGTTTTGCTCTTAAAAAATGAACCTTCCCTCAGCTGTTCTTTTTCGGTCTGAGATTTTTATCGGGAGAGCATTGACAGATTTCATAAAGGCGTCTATCATTAGAATATAGAGAGGTTTTTTGTGGAGCCGCCGGTTTGTTACCGGCGTGAGTGCTGCAAAAAGACCTCTCTTCTTTGTTTATGGCAGATTCGAATAAAATTTTTCGTTATTAATCGGTTTGTGATTGCAGCGTCCGTCGCGGAATCGGATTTTTCGCTTGACAAAATATCAGGATTCTCATAGAATATAGGCAAGTCTTTGGAACGTTGTTCCATGAGGCCCGTCGGGCTCCCCACCTCATTTTGAGCTGAGGCGTCATTCGGTCGGAGATTCTCTCCGGCCGTCTTTGTTTATTGTCGGAACATCTTTCGGGAAGCGGCTGAGGGGAGTCGAACCCCCGTCACGAGCTTGGGAAGCTCGGGTAATAGCCGCTATACGAAAAACAGTTTGATTTTCGCAAAACGATTTTAATTATAATAAACTGTATTTATGTAATTTGTCAACTGATAATTTAAAAAATAAACCCACTATGTAAGGCAAGATAAAGAAATTGACGTCAAAATGCATAGTGGGGCTGTTTTTTGCTGTGTAATTTCCTATATATATCTTTTTGAATTTTTGACGTCAAAGAAATTTAAACTGACGTCAACATGACGTCAACTGTTTTTTGTTTCCCTATTGTTTACTGTCTATATATATGTTATATATATATTGTTAATATATCATATATCATAGAGGTAAAAAAATGGCAAAAGAAAATTTCGGAATTCGTTATATTGATCAGCCGGAAAATCCGGAGAGCGGAGAGCAGGTAAAGATCATTTTTACAATTGACAAGGCCGTAAGGGATAAATTTAAACAACAGTCGGAACGTCAATACGGTTTGACGATGTCGTCCCGATTAAGACAGTTTATCTATCAGTCGATTAATCAATTATGATGATTGATGTTGATGAATTTTCAAGGTTTTTAAAAAGACAAAATTATTCGAAAAATTCGATCCTGTCGTATCGAAAGTCCTTATCGAACTTTGCCGATTTCATCGGCAGCCGGGCGGTGACAAAAGAATTACTGTATGAGTACAGAGAATCTTTGATGGATAACAATGCTCCGGCTACTGTTAACCTGAGACTGAATGCCGTACATCGCTGGCTTCGAATGCAGGGATATAATTTAAAAATAAAAACGGTCAGGCAGGAACAGAGAAGTTATCTTGACAATGTGATTACGATGAACGATTACCGGTATTTGCTCACCTGCCTTGCGAGAGACGAAGTGTGGTTGCTGTATGTTTTTGTACGATTGCTGGCGGTTACCGGTTTACGTATATCTGAGATGATGCAGGTACGGTATGATCATTTGGCTGTCGGTTATATTGATTTGGTACATACAAAAAACAACCGGTACCGACGGGTTTTTTTCCCGGAAAAGGTGTGCGAGGAGGTTCTGGAATTACTGTCCAGGGATGATGCACGCAGGCAGTTTCCGGAGGGTTTCTGTCTTTTTATTCGAGACAATCAGCGTCCGGAAACGGCGATCCGTTATTATCAGAATCGTTTATACCGGTGTGGAGCCAAATATTGCCTTGATAAAAATGTTCTTCATCCCCATTCATTCCGGCATTTTTTTGCAAAAAATTTTTTGAGTCATAATACGGATATTGTTCTTTTGGCCGATTTGCTGGGTCATTCGAAAATCGAAACAACAAGAATCTATCTGAGGCAGACCCGATCGGAACAGAAAGAGATGATCAACCGGGTTGTTGACTGGTGATTTTTTATTGACGAATTGTAAAGCGGAAGCTATAATTTTTAAAGAGGGAACACAATGGATAAAATAGCGCTGGAACTCAAACAACAATTTTCTGATTTTTTGCTAAAAAATATATCAAAGAAATACGGTAAAGATTCTTTACAAAAAGCAATAAAAAGTTCGGTAATAAATTTTATAATTTCATTTGTTATTATGACCGTAATAACGCTTTTCTTAAGTATGCGATTTGGTACTGATAGTGATAATTTATCAAATTATCCGGTGACAATGCTGTGTATTTTTGGTTTTGTTTTTTTGCTTGGATTGGTTTTTAAAGACAGTCAAATTTTTTTTGTAACGATAAATGCGTCAATATTTTATATGTGTTATATAATAGTTCGTATTGCCATTTTTTCAGGATTTTCAAAAGATAATTTGTCAGTTCTTTTACTTTCTGTTTCGATAATGTTGTTGTTTATATATTTTTCTATTCTTCAAATAATACGGTTGTATAACGCCTCCTTAGAGGAAGATTTTAATACTTTATTGGAATTGGAAGATACAGACGATGAAAAGAAGCAGATTGTTTACGATTCAATCCGGATTATCAGAAAAAAACAAAATATACTTTCAAGTGCAAAAAAATATATTTCGGTTGTTGTGATACCGGTATATGCAACGGTACTTTTCGCATTTTTATATTTGAAATTCTGAAATATTGATTATTTTTTAAATGCTTTTAAAACGCCCGATTTCGGGCGTTTTTTTATTTTTATGTAAAATCATACGATTTAATACTCCATGCAAATCTGGAGCGTTTTAGAGGGGTTTGGTGCGATGTTTCTAATGCAATACAAAGTAAAGTAAAATATAGAAAAATAATATTTTGTAAAATATTTATAAAATATGTATTGCATTGTAAATCATAATATGCTATTATAAATCATAAGATTTCAAAGGGGGTTAAAAATGAAATCAATAATATTTGAACTTTTTTATGCGTTTGGTAATGAGGAGACAAAAAATGAAAAAAATTAAATCAGAAAAATGCAGAAAGATAATGTTTTGGATAATAATACTACTACTTATTATTTTTGTTGTTGTAGGTTATGTAATAGGCTTGTATGTTATAAAGCAACACGCAGAAGGTCAGAAGGAGACCTTTCAAGTTGTACAATTATTGATATTATTTTCTATGGTTTCGATCGGTGTAATGGGTCTTAAAAGGTAAAAGGTTTTAGGGAGATTAAGTTTTATGACGATAACGGAAAAATTAATGGCTTTATTTGTATTCTTGATCATGCTGTGCTTTGCGATAGTAATAATTGGATCACATCTTGAGGAAGAGGAAGATGTAGCCTCGATGGATGCGGCAACAAAAGCAACAATTGTGGATTCAGTAATAAAAGCAACAGTAGATGCAGCAAAAGATTCAGCTATAAAAAAGACCGACGGAGAAATCGATACTGTTGTTGAGGAGTCAACAAAAGCAGCTATAAAAGCAGTCGCAGAACTACAAGAACTACAAGAACTACAAGAACAAAAATCTGCTGTCGAAGAAAATAAAGAGTTTTGCATAAATAAAGATTTCGGCACTTTATTGATCTTGGTATTTTTTTTGGGAATTATTATCATAGCATTTTTTTTCGAGTAAAGGAGGAATTATGTTAAAAAAATTTATGATTTTAATCATTTTGAGTTTACCGGTTATTCCGTTATTTTCAACGGAAAAAGCCGAGGAAACGACAACAACCGAAGCAGTTGTAGATGCAGCAACAAAAGCAGCCGTAGATGCGGCAACAAAAGCGGCCGTGGACGCAGCAACAAAAGCAGCTGTGGACGCAGCAACAAAAGCAGCCGTGGACGCAGCAACAAAAGCAGCCGTGGATACAAAAGCGACATCAGATGTTATAGATGAAGAAAGATCTAAAGAAGTTGAAGCCGTAAAGGCAATCAAGGTAATGACTGTTATTACTATTGTTCTTATGCTTTCTATGATCGTTATTAAGAATATATGAAGTATATGAGAAGCATTAATTGTTTGAAAATTGGAGAAGTCATCAAAATAGACGAAGAGCGCGAGCTTGTCGTAAAGAGCGCAAAGGGATTGGAACGGCCTTGTCGTGATTGCTTTTTTTTAAAATCTAATTATCCCTGTCCGAGGGTAGCGACAACAGGCGACAACGGCTACAATGCAGCATGGAGTGCATGCGCCCCGGAATGCAGGGAAGACGGAGAAAGGGTCTTTTTTTCGAGTAAATATGTATCGGAGGAGTTATGTTAAAAAAATTTATGATTTTAATCATTTTGAGTTTACCGGTTATTCCGTTATTTTCAACGGAAAAGGCCGTGGACGCAGCAACCGAAGCGGCCGTGGACGCAGCAACCGAAGCGGCCGTGGACGCAGCAACAAAAGCGGCCGTGGACGCAGCAACAAAAGC
>JAXEIF010000031.1:0-64008 GCA_034120015.1 Spirochaetia bacterium
GCGAAGAGGTCGGCGGTGTCGGTGTCGAGTTCACCGAAAAGTATGATATCGACCGGGACGGAGAAGAGGAAGTGTGTCTGCCCGTGGTTCTGGAATGCAATACGAAGAATGCGGTCAGCAGTTATAAGCTCGGACAGAACATTTTTCTGCGGCAGTACCGTTTTACGACAACGGTTGGCGGAAAAATCATGGATGCAGCCGGCGCGACATTCCCCGGATCGGTTCTTCTGGCCGATAACAGCGGCTACGACAATGCAACGACAGCCGTTACGGTACCGACCGGCAGCGGTGATACCAATGTTCATCAGTATTCGATGAGTTATTCCTGGAGCGTGTATAACTACACAAGCGAATATTCTTATCAGCTGGTCTATATGAAAGCCAAAGTGGGGGGAACAGAGATTTCGTACGGAACCGACGGAAAAGTGCTGTTAACGGGTGCATCCGAAAATGCGGTCGATTTTGTAAAGCCGTAATAAAGGAGACAAATTGTGAAGCAGATATTAAAAGGGAAACGGTCCCTTTTTACGGTTTTCTTCCTGTTTCTCTCTTTGTTCTCTTTTGCCGAAAAGAAAAGCTACACTGAGGTGATCACTTCTGATCCGATGGTCGAAAAGGGGCTGTCGGTTTCGGTCGGAAAGAAAATCGGAATTTGGAGACCGCCGACGGAAAAAAAGGAGCTGCCGACCGACCGCAAAGTGACTCTCGAAGATCTGGTCGATCATGCGCTGACTTACAATGCCGAACTGGGACAATTGAGAGCCGAGGTGAATCAGGCCAAAATCGGTGTGATGGGAGCCAAATCGAATTATTTTCCGAAAATCGATTTCTCCGCATCAATGTCTTGGTTCCTGAACCCGCTGGATGATATACGACTGAAGCAGGGGGAATTGGGAATTGTGGAAATTCCCAATGTCGGATCGATTATGCTCCCGTTGGAAGACTACAAGTTATACGACGGGCAGGATGATTCTTATTACCGGTTTGTTTTTACACTGGAGCAGCCGATTTTTACCTGGGGCAAGATTCCGGCGGCAGTAAAACTCTACCGGGAAGTTGCCCGTGCGGCCGAACTGAAATGTGCCCGTAAGGAAAGAGAGCTGGAAGCCTCGATAAACGGATATTACTTTTCTCTTTATTACCTGAACCGCATTTCCGATTCCCTTCGGGAACAGATGAAATATTCGGACCGTCTTTTGACTCTGACAAGATCGAGCTACGAGAACGGCTTTATCACGTTGACCGATTTTCAGGATGTGCAGACGAAAATCAAAGATGTTCAGATTGCCGATTCCCGGGTTAAAGACAGTTTCAATATGATCCGGTATAAACTGACAGCGGCTCTGGGCGGCACTGCCGTTGATTTGAACGATATCGATTTTACCGGTTGCGAAGAACGGCTGGCGGAATTCGAAACAAACGACTGGATGAAAACGCTGGATGAGTATATCGATATGGCAAAAGCCTCCAGCGTCGAAATGGATCTTCTTCGGGCTCAGGTCGGGGTTTACGAACACAAATACGAGGTAGCCAAAGCCGACAGTTATCTGAAACCGCAAATCGGGGCCCAGATTCAGGCCGGTTTTTCGGGGACGGCCTTTCCGTTTATCGAAAGAGGCTGGTTTACCAGCGGATCACCGGTTCTTTCGGCTTCTATCGGAATCAAATCGCGAATCCTCGACGGAGGGGACAGACTTTCCTCCGTAATGACGGGAGAGCAGGAGTTGGCAAGTGCCCGTTATCAGATGCAGTCGGGCGAATTCTCGATTGAATCGACGGTTTCGACTCTTTATTCCAACATCGAATACAATTATACCAATATCGCTTATCTGAAAGATCAGGAGGCCAACTATCAGCGGCTGGCAGACCGGCAGAGAATTCGCTACAATGCGGGGCAGTTGCGGGAAATCGATTATCTGCGCAGTCTGATTGAGTATCAGACGAGTCTGATTTCGACGGCCAACGAACGCATTACTTTGGTCGGCAATTATTTCCAGCTGATGTACCTGATTGACAATGTCGGCGGAAAAACCGAACCGGTTGTGAGCGAAGAGACTGCGGATGAAGGCGAAAAAACGGAGGAAAATTCGGAGCCGGCCGGGAAAAAAGTGACGGAAGTATCCGCTGCTTCGGTAAGTCCGGAATAGTCAATCGGAAAAGGCGGTTTCGACCGCCTTTCTTAAATTTCGGGTTCTGCGGTCCGGACGGTTTCCGTTATACGGTTTCGGTTACCGGAAAGAACGGAGGCAATATCAATCGAGAAATACGGTTTTAAATCTTCGCGTATATCGAAAGTGTTGCCGGCCGATGTCGGTACCCGGCAGGCAACCCCGACATTGACCGGGAAACGGGCCTGAGCAAAACCGATTTGGAGATTCAGTTCGCCGCCGAGATAAACGTAGTTGCCGAAGGCGGCCGTTGCGGTTTCCGTATTGAAATTGGCATAGATTTGAGAAAAGATTTCGCCCGACAGCGAATGAAGAACCAGTGTCGCAAAGAGGGGATCGTCGGTAACGGCAATCGGAAAACGGTATCCGAATGTGCCGGATAAGGCGGCGGTTGTGTTTTGATCTTCGTAGGAAAAGCCGCGCAGAAGAATTTGATGAGACTGGTTGACAGTATTGGATGAGGAAAAGGCGGCTTCGGTAAAGAGTGAGTGGGCTCCGGCCAGCGGAATCACTCCTTTTAAAGCCAGGACGCCCAGGTAGACGGCTTCTTTCTGTGTGTCAATCGGAAGCAGCACGGAGGAGCTGAATCCCGCATAAACATAACGGGAAAGCGACGGGTATCCGCGAAAACCGCCGTGCCATGAATATTGAAAGTGGACACCCTGATTGACAAAAAGCTGATGACGGCTTACGGAGGATCCTTTTACGGCGCCGGTCATATCGAATAAATGAAAAGGCTGCGGAGCATCCGTCAGATAATTCCAGGAAAGTCCCGCATCGAGACGGGCAAACCATGATTCCGGACCGACGGTTTTGGAAATCAGCGGAACCGAAGCGGAAATTTCCTGATGCGTCTTTTGCCGGTAGAAGGTTGTTGACGTTCCGTTATTATCGGCGAGAAGAGCGTTGTATCCCTGATTAAGAATATAAGTGAAATCAAGGGGACCCCACTCGAATGCCGCGTTGAGAATCACCGAAGGCTGAAAAACAGTAAACGGGAACGTTGTCATCAGGAAAATCGAATCATTTTTGACGACCGATTGGGCATACATCAGAAATCCCATTCCCAGAGGAGCTTCCATTCCCTGTACGGGAGAATAGTTGAACGGAACCGGTGTCCAGCCGACGAATTGGGCGACATCGATATATTTTTTGATTTCCGGTGAAAAGGAATCTGCCGCAGACGGAGTGGCGGTCGAAACGGTTGATCCTTCCGTCTGCGGATCAGCCGAAAGAGGTCTTTGCGTTTTCGTCGGGAGTGTAACCGTCAGGGAAACCGGCTCTTTTTGCGCGCGGGATACGGGAACTGTTTTGATGGTATAGCCGTCGGAAGCGTAAGACTGATAGTAAAAGCGGCTGCCGTAGCGCACGCCGTTTAAAACCGCTATTCGATCCGAAATCTGTTTGAGGGCGACGGTCGGGTTTTCGGAAGAAATTTCGTACAGCTCCAGAGAACCGCCGCCGTCGCCGATAAAAAAAAGATTGCCTTTACGGTCAAAATAGGGATAATAGAGTGATCCGTCGTCGTCCGTCGATATCAGTCTGACAGTTCCGGAAGCGCTATCCGTAACGGCAATCGACTGACTGCCCCGTTTGTTGTATGTAAACGCGATTTTTGAGCCGTCCGGCGAGACAGACGGATAAAAAACATTGATTCCCGGTTCCCCGTATAATGTTTCCGTATTTCCCGTTTTCAGGTCGACGGTGACCAGTACAGAGAAAGGGCCCTGTGTCTGAACGGCAACGGCCGCGGTTTCGCTGATATAGGCCGGCTGAAAAAGATGCCGGTTTTTTGTAATACGCCTGGTTTTGCCGGTTTGTGTGTCGATCTCGAATAAATCGGCCGTGTAGTGCGGGTGTCCCTCCACGGCATTGTCAATTTCGTAACCGGAATAGAGTATACGGCTGCCGTCAAAAAGTGCATCATAATCGTTATTACCGGTTGCCGCCGCAAACGCAACCGGCCGTTCTTTTCCGGTGTCGGTGTCCAGGAAAACGAAACGGGACGGGTTTCGGGCTGACGCATCCTGATAGGATATAATTCCCCGTAAAGTTGGTACGGGACGTCCGTAATCGATACCCGTTCTGTGGGGAAAGCGTTCTCCGTTCGGCAGATTGTAGAGGGAGGCAAACCGTTCCGAATAAAAGCGAATCATGTCCCGGTAAACTTCTTCGGCCGTTTTTCCCGTTACGGTTTCGATGGCTTCGTAAGGAGCAAACGGATTTCTACCCATTTGGCGGTAAAAGCGTGCCATAACATCGTCGCCGTAATGAGTAAAGAGATAGTTGACCATCATGTAGCCCTGAACATAAATCCGTCCGTACGGTTGAACATAGGGGGAATAGGCGGCCTGTTTGAGCGACGGCATGCTGTTTTCGAGAATTTGCGCCCGGTAAATCATTTCAAAATAAGGATTCCGTCCTCTGCCGCCTTTCGTAAACCGGGTTTCGGTATAGGTGGTGATTCCTTCAATGACCCACCCCGGTTGGAAAACGGCCGCCCCCGGACGCAAAACGGGTCCGAAAAACCGGGAAAGTTCGTACAGCCATCCGCTTTCGTAAGAAATGGATATATAATGTGTCAGTTCGTGCGTAAACAGCGATCGCAGCCAGTCTTCCGTCCTGGCGCCGAGAAAAAAATCACGGGGTGAGGTGACGTAGAGATTCAGATGTTCGGGAACGGGGTAAAAACTGCCGTTGGCCGTATCGACGTCACTGTGAATCACGACTTTAATTTGGGGAGGCCGGTTGTCCAGCAGCTCCGTCAGAGAGTCGTAAACATCTTCGGCAAAAGAGGCAATTTCGGTTGCCCACCGTTCGTTGTCTTTTTCGAATATAAAGATAAAATGTTCTGTTGTAATCCGGCTTCGCGGTAGCGACCATCCTGTTACAATCGGAATCAATAAGAAAAAAATCAGCGCAGCCCGTCGATTCATACGGTAAACAGTATACACGAATTTTGCTCCGAAGTGTACAAAATAATAAATAATTTTAACAGAAATAAATTGTAATCTGTAAAATTTAAAAAGTGTTTACATTATCGGAATTCGGTGGTATCATAAGATTAAGGGATAGAATATGGAAAGTTATTCGGATCAGGGAAAACAAGTTTTAAATAGGGAAGGTGTCTTTCCGGATTATCATTCGGCTTTTTCCTATTTTTTAAAAGGAGCACAATGTAACGAACCCGAATCGCTGTTTATGCTGGCGGAATGCTATTTTCACGGTCTGGGCACGGAAAAAGATTTAAAAAAAGCCGATGTTTTTTATCATCTTGCCGAGAAAGCGGGGCATTCTGTCGATCATAAGATTTATGACCGGCTTGAGTCCGGAGGACGTGATTTGACACAGGAAGAAATTGATCTTATCGTTTCGGAATTTCAGAGAACCGGCTGAAAAGGCATCTTCTTACGGGCGGGAAGAATCTTTGCCCAACAGTCTTTTCAGTCTGGCTTTGTCTTCCGTAACGGAAATATTTTTCTCATGAAACGGGAGAACCTTTCCGGGGGGACCGTCTTTGGCTCTCCTCAGGTGTTTCACGCGGGTGCAGTAGAGGTCGGCGCTGCCGTGAAGCTTGGCTTTGCTGAACCAAAGGGCCAGTTGTGCGGCATCTTTCATCGTTTCTTCGGGAACATTTTCTTTTTTGCCGGTTTTGATAAAAACAAAACCGCCCGGAACATCGCGGGTATGGAACCACAAATCATTCCCTTTGACATGCGAACGTAACAGTAAATCGTTTTCTTTATCGTTTCTGCCGACAAGAATGGGATAACCGCCCGATTCGAAACAGAGAAAACCGGCCGGCACCGATTTTTTGATTTTCTCTTCCCGACGGTTCAGGTCTGTCAGGCGGCGGGCAGCTTCCGATTCGTCGAGCCGGGCAATGGCAGTCAGTTCATCTTCCAAACGGGAGATTTCGGCTTGCATTTCTTCGATATGCGATAAACGGAACGCCGCTGCCGCTTTCTTTTTACGGTAGCGCCTGTAAAAAGCCTCCGCGTTTTCCCGAAGTGTCAGTTTCGGGTCGAGAGGAATGGTCACAGGGCGACCGTTATCGAAGAAATTTTCGACGGTGACGGTCTTTTCGCCTGCGGGACGGGGAGGACAGGCAATCAGCAGATCGCCGTATTGTTTTTCTTCTTCGCCGTCATCTTCTGCGGCCGTTTCGGCTTCGAATTTTTTCAGCAGACGCTCTGTTTGGGCTTTACGGGCACGAAGCGGGGCGGAAAGCGTTTCCCTCGGGTCTGTTTGCGTTTGGGAATGTGCGGACGCAGTCGCGGCATAGAGCTTTGCGATTTTTTCGCCGAACGTTCCCGGTCCGTCAATCGGCCGCGGTGAAAAATGTCCCGGATTTCCCGGCGCCGGCAGAACAAACACTTCTCCGCTGACTTCTTTTTTTGCCGGCCGACGGAAAAAAGCATCGATGATAATGCCGTTTTCGTTGACCGCAATAATGTTGGCGGCTCCCGTCCAAAGCCGGATGTAGAGATCCGTTGTCAGCGATCCGTGGGTCAGTTTAAGGTAAACGATTCGGTTGGAATCGATCTGGCGGCAGTCGTCGATACGGGCACCGTCTATACGGCTTCTCAGCAACTGTACAAAACGTTGTGCATTGGTATTTGAGGGCGGCAGGGGCGAGGATTCCGGCTGGATGCGGGTGGCTCCGTTGCCAAGGTAAATGCCGATACGGAAACGGGTGCTGCCGGGGCGGTAAATGTCCAGACGCAACGATTCGAAATCGGGCTGACGTATTTTTTGGATAAAACAACCCGTCAGCGAGAGTTCGTAGAGGATTATGTCGATTTCGGCACAGTTCAGAGACACCCGATTACCACCGGTCGATTGTTTTCACGAATATTTCCATCTCTTCGGGTGTGCCGATTGAGATGCGTACGCGGTTGTCGATTCCGGGCTGATTAAAAAAGCGTACCAGAATTCCTTCGTTTTTCAGACGTGTGTAAACGGCTTCTCCCGACAGAGTCGGGTGAGCCGCAAAGAGGAAATTGGCACAGGACGGCAGAACGTCCCAGCCGCGGCTGCGCAGGGCTTTTACGGTTTTCTCCCGCGTTTTGATGACGGCTTTGCGGCATTTTTCAAAGTAGCGGATATCGCGAAGCGATTCGATACCGCATTCCTGCGTAAAACGTCCGATGGTATATGAGTTGAAGCTGTTTTTGACGGTTTCGAGAGCTGATATCAGTTTCGGGTTGCCGATAGCGTATCCGAGTCGCAGCCCGGCAAGAGACCGGCTTTTGGAAAAGGTGCCGGTAATCAGCAGGTTTTCGTATTCGGCAGTCAGTTCTACGGCGCTTTCTCCGCCGAAATCGATGTATGCTTCGTCGATGATGACAATGCGGTCGCGGCGTCTGGCCTCAAGCAGTTCGCGGATACGGCTGCGGGATACGGCGATTCCGGTCGGCGCATTCGGATTCGGGAAAATGATTCCGGCATCTTCCCGGGAAGCAGCCAGTGCCGTAAAGTCGATTGAAAAATCGCCTTTCATCGGAATTTTTCGAAACGTCAGATTAAAAAATCGGCAGTAAACCGGGTAGAAACTGTATGTATGTTCCGGAAACAGAACGTCTCCGTCGGTGCTGTCGAAAAAAGCCCCGAAAGCAAATGCCAGAACTTCGTCGCTGCCGTTTCCCATGAAAATAAAAGAGGGGGGAACGCGGAAACAGTCGGCCATCGCTTCTTTCAAAGCGGTGCATTCGGGATCGGGATAAAGACGAAAATCCGCCGCATTCGGATTTTTTTTCATGATTTTCGGACAGGGCGGATACGGATTTTCGTTTGTATTCAGTTTGATGTATTTTTTATCTTTGGGCTGTTCGCCGGGGGTGTAGGCGGTCAGCCGGGAAAGGAATTGAGAGAACATGCCTCCTCCTGTTTTAGAAACCGGGAAATCAGGTAGAAAGAACCGGTAATGAGAATACCGCCTTCGGCTGTTCCTTTTTTTCCGCTTTTGGAAAGCAGGTCGCGTGCGGTTTGAAGAGCTTTTTCCGGATCGGGTTCGAAAACGGTTTTCCGGTTGACGGCCTGAAAGGCCCGAAAGTCGCGGTCACCGTCACTGGATTTAAATCCCCGAAAGGCGGTAACAATAACGGACGAAAACGATTTGCCGACAGCGGCAGCAATTTCTTCGGTATTTTTATCTTTTGCGGCTGCAAAAATCAGAATCCGTTTGCCTTTTATGACCTTTTTGAAAGTATCGGCTGTGTTTTTGACCGAACGGGGCGTGTGCGCCGGATCGATGACGACAGTCGGCGTCCGGTCGATAATCTGGAAACGTCCCGGGATAAAGGCGGAGGCCAGTGTGTTTTGGATAACCGAAGCCGTTGCCGTTTCAATCATATCGATGACGGACAGCTGACGAACTGTCAAAACGGCCAAGGCGGCATTACGGGCAAAAACCTCTCCGATATTGGGCAGTGTGTATGTTTCGGTAGGACCCGTCTTCGGTGCTGCCGTAAAACGGGTCCCTTCGGCAGAAATATCGACATCGATTTTTTCAATCGAGTCCGGCAGATAGCTGATTTCGCTGTTTTTCCGGAATCCGATTTCATCGAGAACCGCTTTGACTTCCGCTTCCTGTTCCGATGACTGAACCGGTATATTGGGTTTGATGATGCCGCCTTTTTCGAAAGCGATTTTGGCCAGAGTATCGCCGAGAATTTCGACATGTTCTTTTTCAATCGGGGTCAGAACGCTGATACGTGGAATAATGACATTGGTTGCATCCAGACGTCCGCCCAGTCCCGTTTCGATAACAGCGTAATCGCATTTTTCGTTGCGGAAAATCAGAAAAGCGGTTAATGTCAGCAGTTCGAAAACGGTCGGAGCCATTTCCGCAAAGACAGGCAGTTTCAGAATCTCGCTTTTTTTCCTTTTGATTGAACCGACTGCTTCGGTGTAAGCTCCGTCGGAAAAGGGTTTTCCCGACAGGGAAATGCGTTCTCTGTAGTCGAGGAGGTGAGGCGATGTGTAAAGACCGGTTTTCAGGCCGCATTTTTCGAGAATCGATGCGATATAGCAGGCTGTCGAGCTTTTCCCTTTCGAACCGGCGATATGAACCGATTTAAACGATTTTTGCGGATCTTTGAATAAACGGCACAACTCTTCCATGCGTTCGAGCCGGTAGGTGCGGTCGTCATATCCGCCTGTTTTTTCCGAATTATGGAATGATTCGATCCATTGAAAAGCATCGGTGACAGAAAAAGGTTTTGCGGGCATATCAGTTCCTTTTCTCTCTCAGATCGAAGGCATTCTTATGGGCCGCGAATCCTTCGTAATCGGCAATGACGGGAACAATATCTTTTAAAGTCCGGTATCCCTCTTCGGTCGTGTAAATAACGGACGAATATTTGACAAAATCGCGAACCGAAACACCCGAATAGGTTTTGGCGGTGCCTCCGGTCGGTAATACGGCATTCGGCCCGATTGAATAATTGGCGGCAGAGAAGGGAGTCTGTCCTCCGAGAATAATTTCTCCGGCATTGCGGATGGCTTTTTCGGTAGCGAACGGATCGGCGGTAACGATCTTTAAATGCTCGGTCGCCAGACGGTTGACGAGAAGAACCGCTTCATCAAGTGTTTCTGTCAGGATAATACCGCCGTAGCCGGATAACACATCGGTAACAAATTGTCTGCGTTGTTCCGGCAGGCGCCCAATCAGCCGCGGCAATTCCGCTTCAACCGCATCGGCCAGGGATTCGGAAGGGGTAATCAGCAACGCCGACGAATCGGATCCGTGTTCCGCTTCGGTAATCAGATCGAGAGCGACTGTGTACGGATCGGCTGTTTCGTCTGCCAGAAGAATCGACTCGGAGGGCCCGGCCGGCAGTCCGACATCAATCGTACCGTAAAGCAGTCTTTTGGCAGCCGTGACATAGCGGCTGCCCGGGCCGGTCAGTTTGACAACCGGGGCAATGGATTCGGTTCCGTATGCAAGAGCGGCAATGGCCTGAGCCCCTCCGACCCGGTAGACTTCGGTAATACCGCACTGTTTTGCGGCATAGAGACAGGCCGCATCGACCGAACCGTCCGCGGCCGGAGGCGTTACAACGCAGATACGGTCGACGCCGGCAACAACTGCCGGTATGGCCGTCATATACAGCATGGACGGAAAACTGCCGCGGCCTCTCGGTACATAAATGCCCAGAGATTCAATCGGTGTGGCTTTTTCGCCGCCGAAAATTCCTTTGCTGATTTCAAACGGAGGGATTCCTTCCGGCTTTTGTTTTTCGTGAAACCGGCGGATATTTTCAATCGAAAAATCGAGTGCTTTTTTTAAATCGTCGGATAAGGATGCTTCGGCTGCGCTCAGCTCTTCGGGCGAAACCCTCAGCGGGATTCCGTTCAGATCGACATGATCCCATTCTTTCGTAAAACGGCGAAGCGCTTCGTCGCCGCAGCGGCGGACTTCATCGATAATTTTTCGGACATCGGGTAAAACAGCCGAAATATCGGTTTGAGACCGGCTCAGGATTCTGTCACGGTCGGTCTTGTTCAGAGAATTCCACAGGTAACGATTGATTTTCATACCTGATTTTACCATTTTAGCAAAGATGATTCAACGGAAATCGGTCATTTTCGCAAAGAAGATAAACCGTCCGTTGCCGTTATTCGACTGAATCGAGAAAAGTTATCCATTCCCGGGCTGTTTTCGGAGTCAGAACCGACCATCCGCGGCGGGCTGCCGCCCGGCAGTTTTCTTCGGAATCGTCGATAAACAGAATCGATTCCGCGGGTACGGCGAGCCGCTGTTCGACCGCCTCGTAAATCTCGGGATCCGGTTTGCTCATTTTCATTTCATAAGAAAGAAAACATTCGTCAAAGTATTCCGCAAGAGCGGTACGGGTCGGAAAGTAGCGTTCGCAAACCCATCCCCAGTGAATCGGGTTGGAATTGCTGAGAAGGCAGGTTTTCTTTTTACGGTGAACCGCTTTTACGGCCTCGAGGCTTTCGGCCGGAATTCCTTTCAGAAAACGGCACCATGTTTCGGCGATTTCTCCGTCGGTTAGCGGTTTCGGCAGACAGCTGCGGATTTTGTCGAAAAAGGTTTCCGCGGTGATGAGTCCGGCTTCGATTTCGAAGAAAGGACCGCGTTGTCGGTAGCGGTCGGCCATTTCGTCGATTCCGGTCAGGCCGATTTCGCGAAAACTCTGCAGGTAGATGTCAAAATCGAAATTCAGAAGGACTCCTCCCATATCGAAAATGACGGTATTGAATTTCATTTCTCACTCCTCCTGCTGTCGTCTATTTTACGAAAGGCACGAAAAAAATCAATGCCCGCGGTATCGCACAAAAAAAAAGTTTTCGTTGCTGTTTTTATGAAATTCTGATATACTGAAGAATATGAATTTATACGAAAACTTACAGTGGGGACTTGACCGGGCGCTGCCTGTTCTGGATATTCTGCTTCTGAGTTTCATTTTTTATGCGGTTCTGCATATTTTGCAAAAAGTGCCCGGTGTCAGGCGGCTGGTAACCGTCAGTGCGGTTTTTCTGGCTTTTTATGCGGTCGCCTATATTCTGGATTTAAAAACCAATTTATGGGTTTTCAATAAACTGATGGTATTGGCCGGTGTTGTGATTGTCGTTTCCTATCAGGCCGAATTCCGGCAGATTTTTACCCAGTTGGGCCGCAGCGGGTTTTTCGGCAAGAGTTCGCCGATTGCCAAAGAAGACGAGATGAAGAAAATTCTGGACGCACTCTATTATCTTTCTTCAATCGGTCGGGGGGCTCTTATTGTTCTCGAGCGGAGGATGAAACTCGATCATATTATTTCCAGCGGAACGACGCTCAATGCCGAAATTTCGTTTAATCTGCTGTGTACAATTTTCGAGAAAGATACTCATCTGCATGACGGTGCCGTTTATATCCGCCAGGGGAAAATCGAAGCGGCTGCCTGTTTTCTGCCGATGTCCGAACAGAGAGATTTACGTTCCAGCTTCGGAACGCGTCACCGGTCGGCGCTGGGAATGGCCGAAAACAGTGATGCGGTGGTTCTGATTGTCTCTGAGGAAACCCAGGCCGTATCGCTGGCGTATGATGCCAACTTTTTTTACGATTTGAAAAGGGAGGAGCTGACCGCCTATCTGAGTGAAATTTTCGAATTCGAAAATATTGTCCGTGAAGAGTCGGAATCCGGTAATCCGACGGGAATCGAGCATGAAAAGTAAAAAGAACCGCTTTCTATCCTTTTTTACAAATGAATGGCATTTGAAGATTGCGGCGCTGGTTTGTGCCGTTTTCACTTACTTTTTTTACGATATGCTGTCTCTCGAAGAACGATATCTGACGATTCCTTTAGAGATTAAACTGGATGAAACCATGGTTCCTTCGGAAGCATATCCCGATGTCGTGAAACTGACTGTGCGCGGAAAAGGTGAAGATATCTATTTGTTTTCCGATGACGATTTTCTGGCGACGGCCGATTTTTCGGGGTATAAGGCTCCCGGACACAGTATTGTGCCGATTGCGGTCAAACCGCAGCGTTCGGCCGTATTGGTTAACGACGTTCAGATCGAGCCGACTCCGAAAGTGATGGATTTGGTTTTGGACTGGAAAATGACCAAACAGGTGGATGTGGTGCCCAATTTTGTCGGATTTCCCGAAACGGGATTCGAAGTGGCGGAAGTGCAGGTTGTGCCTCCTTCTGTCGGTATAACGGGACCCGAGTCGGTTGTGTCTCTGACAGATTCGGTATCGACTGTGCCGATTCCTCTGGATAATTACAACGGCAGTTTTTCCGTTTTGGCGGAAGCGGTTTCGGATAATAAATCGATTGTCATGGAATCGCCGATTGTTCGGCTGAATGTGACGGTTTCCGAGGTTTTTTCGGAAAAACTGTTTTCTCCTCTGCCGATTGAAATCAGCCGGCCGCCGGAAAAGGGTATTTTGAAAATTTCCCCTCAAACCGGCAGTGTCCGTCTTTCCGGAAAACAGCTGCTGATAGACGGGCTGGATGCGTCCGCGGTATCAATGCGTATCGAATTACCCGATATGCTGGACGGAGAAACGGTGACCGTACCTGTTTTACTGACACTGCCGGACGGAACCGTCGCGTCGGAATGGAATCCGCGGGAGGTTTCGGTAACTTACGAGGAAAAAAAGAGTGATACTGGGAATCGGATGTGATATAATCGAGTTAAAACGTGTCGAGCGCCTGTTAAGCGAGCGGGCTAAAGCCGACCGTATTTTTACGGAAGCGGAGCAGCGGTATTGCGACAGTCGCGGAGCGGAACGGATCGCATCTTATGCAGGGCGCTTTGCCGTTAAAGAAGCGGTTGCGAAAGCTTTCGGGTGCGGCATCGGTGCGGTTTCCTGGGCGGATATCGAAGTGGTCAATCAGCCGGACGGGGTGCCGTCCGTTCGTTTTTACGGAGAGGCGGCCCGCCTGGCCGGCAGCAGAGACCGTTCGCGGATGCATATTTCGCTGAGTCACGGACGCGATTATGCGACAGCGAATGCGGTCTGGGAAGGAGGGGATAATGGCTGAAACGGCTAAAAAAGAAATTTCGATTACTTTTTTCGAAAAAACGGAAAGTAAGTGTCCGATTTGCGGACATGCTTTTCACAGGGAAACATTGAGGACGGGAGGAGGCCGGTTGAATTCCGACCGGCTTTCGGATGAATTACGTCGTTTTTATAAACCGACGGAAAAGTACGGAGAAATTTATCCTCTGATTTATTATGTGATGGTGTGTCCTCACTGTTATTTTGCCGCATTCGAAAAAGACTTTTCGGAGGTCAAAAACAAAGAACGTCCCGAACTGAAAGAGGGGGAAGCGGATCGGAAAGCGGCGGTTGCTCTGATTTTCCCCGATGTCAATTTCAAATCGGAGCGGACTCTGAAAGAGGGAATTGCCAGTTACTATCTGGCCTGTGCTTCGTATAAATTCCGTGTGCCCGATTCGGCACCGACAATCAAACAGGGGATTTCCTGCTTGCGGGCAGCCTGGCTGCTTTCGGATCTTCATAAAAAAGAACCGGGCAACAACTACGATTTGCTGGCGAAGTGTTTTTATCAGAATGCGGCACGGCTTTACCGGCGGGCCGTTCATTTGGAAAGTACCGGAAAAGAGGCCTTTTCAAGTGTGGCCGGACTCGGTCCCGATATCGATAAGAATTACGGATTCGACGGCGTTTTGTATCTGGCCGGTCTTCTGGAATACCGTTACGGCAGTCGCGCCGATATGAGAAGACGGATTAAGGTCCTGGAAGAACAGCGGCGCAGTGTTTCCCGTGTTTTCGGTATGGGACGTTCCGATAAAAACAAACCGAAAGAGGTTCTCGATAAAGCCCGGGATTTGTACACCGAATTGGGCGAATATATTTCGGAGCAGACAGAGGAACTGAACGAATCAGACGAAACGGTATGAGACGGATTCGTTTGGATATTTCGTATGACGGCACAGAATTTTGCGGTTGGCAGATTCAGGCTGCCGGACGGACCGTACAGGGGGTACTGGAAGAAGCCTTGTCCGGGCTTCTGAAGGGGACTGTTCGCGTTACCGGTTCCGGACGTACCGATTCGGGGGTTCATGCCGAAAATCAGACCTGTCACTTTGATACGGAAAATAGTTCGATTCCGGCGGAAAAACTGGCTCCGGCTTTGAATTCGTTTCTGCCTGCCGATGTGCGGGTAAGGCAAAGCCGTGCCGTTGCCGATACGTTTCATGCGCGGTTTTCGGCAATCGGGCGGGTGTACCGCTACCGTTTTTATCGGGGAGTTCCCGTTCCTCCGATATGGCGGAATTGCTGTTGGGGCATCCGTCAGCCGATAGAACTTGAGCGGCTGAACCGTCTGGCCTCCCTGTTTGTCGGAACGCATGATTTTACCGCGTTTTGTGCGGCAGGGGATCGGAACCGGTCCAAGGTGCGGACTGTCTATCGTGCCTTTTTTTTCGAGCAGCCGCCGTTTCTGGTATTCGAAATTGCCGGCAATGCGTTTTTATGGAATATGGTCCGTTCTGTCGTCGGAACGATATTGTCCGAATATGATCATGAGGATGCGGAAGAAACAGTTTCGGAATTACTGCAGACGGGAGACCGCTCCGGCTGCGGAACAACGGCTCCGGCACGCGGTTTGTCTCTCGTAAAGGTGATATATGAATCGGAAAAGTGAAACGGAAGCATTTTGGGATTTGGTCAATCATTTTGAAGATTATCTCGACTCGGGAATAGCGAAAGAGCACGAGCCGTTTGTGTTTGCCAAAATAGAGCGCGATCAGACAGAAGCTCTCGGTCAATGGGAAAAAGAACCTCTTCTGGAAACATCCGTTGCGGAGTATCGCGAACTTTCTCCCCGGGAAAGGCATAACGAGTGGACGGTCTGTTCGGACGGTATGAAAAACTGTATGCTGTGTGCGTTGAGCCGTTTCCGTACGGCTGTGGTTCCCGGTCTTTCCGCTCAACGTTTCGATCTTTTGGTTGTCGGTGATTTTCCCTCGGATGAGGAAGACCGTGCCGGAAAAACGGGTGCCGGAGCCGGGTTCGGGTATCTGACAAAATGGCTTGCCTCCGTCGGACTGACGCCCGGAAAAGAAACGGCTGTTACATCGGTTTTGAAGTGCCGCCCCGAATCGGAACACGCCGTTTCCTCACAGGCAGCGGAGGCCTGCCGCCCGTATCTGGAGCATCAGATTGCCGTCGCTTCTCCCAAAGCGATTCTGGCAACCGGAGACCTTTTTGCCCGTTACTTTTTGAAAACAGCCGCACCTGTTTCGGCGGTGCGGGGACAGCTGTACGCATACAAGGAGATTCCGGTAATTGTGACGTATTCCCCTCAGACGGTTCTGGATGATCCCGGACTGCGCAGACCTGTTTGGGAAGATCTGAAAATGCTGCGCCGGGTATTGGAAAACCGTCAGATCCGTGAATAAACAGTTTATCGATGTTTATCTGAATGTGCCTCTATGCTCGGCTTACACCTATGATCCCGGGGAAACCGGAGGTGAAAATCCGGTCGGCAAACGGGTAACGGTCGATTTTAATCATCGCAAAATGACGGCCTTCGTCATCCGCAGTTATACCGCGGATGAGCTTTCTTTCGGTTATCCTGTCAAAAAGGTGCAGAAGTTTCAGGATGCCGAGCCGCTGTTCGGTGAATTTCAAATCCGGTTGGCGGAATGGATTTCCGGGCGGTATCTCTGCTCTCCGGGGGAAGCTTTATCTCTGATGGTGCCCGGCGGAAAGCGGGAAGTGAATTCGCTCTCGTTGTGGGATGAAGCCGACGAAAGTGCGTCGGGGACGCATCACAAACTATCCGACGACCAGCGCAAAGCGGTCGAAACGGTTTCCGGATCGGAAGATTCTTTCTTCTATCTGTACGGCGTGACCGGATCGGGAAAAACGGAAGTTTACCTGACGCTGGCCGAAAAAACGCTGGCGGAGGGGCGCGGCGTTCTCTATCTGGTGCCGGAAATTGCTTTAACGCATCAGCTGACGGAGCAGGTGCGCCGCCGTTTCGGCAGCCGCGTTTCCGTTATTCACAGCCGCCTGACACCGGCGCAGAAATATACCGAGTGGCGTAAAATTCTACGCGGCGAAACCGATTTCGTTATCGGCGCCCGCAGTGCCGTTTTTGCACCGCTGGAACGGCCGGGACTGATTATTCTTGACGAAGAACATGAAAGCAGCTATAAATCGCAAACGGCACCCCGGTATCACGCGCGGCAGGTAGCCATGTATATTGCCAAAAGCCGCAATGCCAAACTGGTGATGGGCAGCGCCACGCCGTCTGTCGAGGCGTACGCCGCCATGCAAAGCGGATCCGTTGTTCCCCTAATGCTTCCTCATCGGGTAGCGGGAGGACATCGTCCCCGCTTTCATGTTATCGATATGCGCGGTCGTAAAACGCTGCTTTCTTCCGAACTGATTCATGCTGTCCGCGATACTCTGTCGGAAGGCCGTCAGGTGATTCTTTTTCTGAACCGACGGGGATTTTCCTATTCGTTCCGCTGCCGTACATGCGGTTTCGAATTTCATTGCGATTACTGCTCTCTGCCGCTGACTTTCCATAAAAAGGAAAATTGTTTTATTTGTCACTGCTGCGGTCGGATAAGACCGGCTGTACACGAGTGTCCCGAGTGCCGGTCTCAGGATATCGGTTATGCGGGTATCGGAACGGAAAAAATCGAGGAGGAAATCCGTACGATTTTCCCGCAATATAAAACGGAACGGGTTGACAGAGACACCGTCGGATCGGGAAAAGAACTCGGACGTCTATTGAGCCGTTTCCGGTCGGGAGAAACCCGTATTCTTCTCGGAACGCAGATGATAGCCAAAGGACTCAATTTTCCGGGACTGAAGCTGGTCGGTATTGTGACAATCGACAATATTCTGAGTATTCCCGATTTCCGTTCGGCGGAAAGAGCTTTTGCTCTGATAACACAGGTGGCCGGGCGTACGGGACGCTATTCCGATGACGGAGAAGTGTTTATTCAAACGGAGCGGGGGCATCATCCGGCACTGATTCACGCAGTCAAAGGTGATGCGGAATCTTTTTACCGTGAAGAAACGGAAATGCGTCGTCTTGCCGGATTCCCGCCGTTTTCCCGGCTGATCCATATTGTTGTCCGGTCGTCATCCGCCGAAACCGCGTCGCAGGCGGCCGTTTTTCTGACGGACCGGTTACGTAAATCGGGCGTTGGTGATGAAGAACTGATGGGGCCGTCAGAGGCACCGGTGGCCCGTGTCAACGGTCAGTACCGTTTCCACTGTCTCATCCGCTCGGAGCGGCCTCAGCGGTATGCCGATGCCATTCGGGAGGCGTGCGCACAAACAGGTAAAGAGTTCCGTGACTGCCGCATCGATATCGATGTCGATCCTTTGTCCATCGAATAGTATTGTCAAATCGGATAAATTTTAGTAAAATGGACAGATGAAAATCGTACACATAGGAGAACCGGTTTTGAGGGAAAAAGCGGTTCGTGTCGAACGGTTCGGCGAATCATTGAAAAAAACTCTTGACGAAATGGTCGTTCTGATGAGGAAAAAATCGGGTGTCGGTTTAGCTGCGCCTCAAATCGGGATTCCCGAACGATTCTTTGTCGTGCAGGTGCCGGGCGAACAGCCGATTGCCTTTGTCAATCCGGAAATTATCGAAACATCTTTGGAGACGGTGGATTTCACGGAAGGATGTCTCAGTGTGCCCGGAGTGTGGGGAGATGTTTCGCGTCCGGAATCGATCTGCATTCAGGCAATGAACGCCGACGGGAAGGTCTTTCGTCTCAATGCCGACGGTTATCTGGCGCGGATTATCCAACATGAGTACGATCATCTCAACGGCGTGCTGTTCGTCGATCATTTAAAAGGAAAAGATTTGGCGAAGATTCAGAAAAAACTGGATAAATGGGAGCCGTCGACAAAATGAAGATTTTGTTTGCCGGAACGCCCGAAATTGCCGTCCCTTCTTTGGAGGCGCTGATAGCTTCTCCGGGTACGGATGTCGTTGCTGTTTTGACGAATCCGGACCGTCCCGTCGGCAGAGGCAGACGAATCGAAGCATCTCCCGTTAAGCAGAAAGCACTCGAGGCGGGATTGAGGGTGTATCAGCCCGAAAAACCGGATGAAGATTTTTACGATGTCGTCCGGTTTCTTCGCCCCGACCTGCTGGTTGTTTTTGCCTATGGACAGATTTTCCCGGAAGATTTTTTACTGCTGTTTCCGAAAGGCGGTATCAATATTCATCCTTCTCTGCTGCCGCGGTGGCGCGGTCCGTCTCCGATTCAGGCGGCTGTTTTAAATCGGGATCGCGAAACCGGGTTTACGATTCAGACGATGGTAAAAAAAATGGATGCGGGCGATATCCTGTACCGGGAAACGGTGCTGCTGAGCGGTAAAGAGACAACCGAAACATTAACGGAGCTGTTTGCGGGACTGTGTGCCGCTGCTGTCGTTCCCGTGGTTGAAAATATCGACCGTTATCTGGAAAATCGGATTCCGCAGGACGTGAACGGCGTTACATACTGCCGCAAAGTCGGCAGGGAGGACGGCTGTATCGACTGGTCACGTCCGGCTGTCGAAATTGAGGCTCTTATCCGGGCTTTCTATCCGTGGCCGAAGGCTTACACTTTTTTAAATGATATCGAACTTTATTTTTTAAGTGCGGCGGTTTATGACCGGTCGCGTCTGCCGTTTTCGCTGGTCGAGCCGGCAGAGAGAGTCTCACCGGGAACGGTGTTCGGGTATTCGAAACAGGACGGATTTCTGATAAAAACCGGGGACGGAATTTTATCGGCTTCCGTTTTGCAGTTGAAAGCAAGAAAAGCGCTCGATGCGGCGTCATTTAAAAACGGGTCCCCCGATTTTGTCGGAACCTGTTTGGGGAGTAAAGAATGAAAATATCCAAACAAAAAGGAAAAGAGTTCGGAGAAAAATCGGTCTCGTTTTTGCGCAGTCTTTTTTTTGACGAAAACGATTCTCCCGAAGTCAAAACCACAAAAGTGATTTCATATACGGTTTTGACGGTTATAGCGGTATGTATTTTGCTGTCAAGCATTCTTTTTTCCGTTCTTTTCGAGGAAAAAGAGACGATTTCGGTACCGAATGTCACCGGAATGCCTTTGGATGAAGCAACGGAAACTCTGCAGAACCATTTTTTGAGAGTTAAAATCAACCGTATTAATACGGAAGATCCTGCCGATAAAGGAATTGTGGTTTCCCAGACCAAGACTCCCGGATCGGTTGTCAAAGTCGACTATACGGTGGTTTTGAATGTCAGTAAAGGACCTGTTCTGGATAAAATTGTCGATTTTTCGGGATGGGAGATTAATGAAACGGCTGCCTATATCAAAGCGTATCAGTCCGGTCTTACGTTGCAGTATCCGCTTTCTTTTGTTGTCAGTGACCGTCCGCGCGGTACCGTTTTGGGACAGGACCCTCCGGCGGGAACGGAAATTTACGGAGAAACCCCTTTGCGGCTTTTTGTTTCCGGCGGCAACAATTTATACCGGGTTCAGTCGGAGGATTATATCGGAACTTCGTTTCGGGAGACAATGCTGTCACTGGCCGGACGGAATGTTTTTTTCCGTTTTACAGCCGATCAGTCCGAAAAGAAAGGAACTCCCTTTACGATTTCTTCGCAGTCTGTCGAAGCCGGACGTTCGATTTCCGTTTTCGACGGTTATGTTTTTAATGTGATTCCGCCGACCTACGCATCGGCCGACCGCGTCTTCGGTCTTGTCCGGACGACCGTGGAACAACCGCAGGTTCCGGTCTTGCTGAGAGTTACCAGAACACCCGTGAACCGAAAGGAAGAGGATTATTTTTCGATGCAGTTTATGAACAGCGAGATATCCTTTCCGTTTTATGATGAGCCCGGAGTGGTTTACTCTGTTTATCTCGACGAGGCGCCCGTTTTCATTTATCAGGTAGCCAAGTAATGAAATTTCTTTTACGGCTGCCGGTTGTCGGAATTGTCTTTTTTGTGCTGGGCTGCGGTTTCGGTCCTCCGAAAGGAATGCAGCCCGAGCCTTTTTTGGATTTTGCCGAGCATGCATCATCCGATATCGTTGCATCGTTTAACGATTTTTCCGCATTTGATATTGCCCAACCGTACTGGCTTCCCAACCCGCTGTTATGGTATTTTTCCGTTGAGGATACAATTCGGTTTATTAAAAAGCCGTATCCCGTGCGGCAGGAAGATGACCGGTTGCTCTTCTATCTGTCCGAAAACGGAGAGATTTGTCTGAACCGCGATTTTTATTTTACGATGAGGGATAAAGGACTCGTTTATTCTTTTGATAAAAAGAACTGGTTTGCGACCGACGGCGACCCACGAGAGTACGAAGCATTTGTCCCTGACATCCGTTTCGAATCGAAACGCGAACGGCAAAGCCTCGACTTTGTTTTTACCTGGGCTGTAAGAGAAGGGGACATTCCGAAACGGATCCCGTCGTCCGATTCTCTCTATCTTGCTTCCCGACGGGAAGTAACTCTGACACCGAATACGGTTTGTTATTCCACGGATAAAAACGACGATGCCGTTGACTTGCATCGGACGGTCTTTTATGTTCCCAAAGGGACTTCGGTCCGCTTTCGTTGGGATGTGACCAGCAACTTTCTGTCCCTGTATCAAACCGATGCCGTTACGACGGTTTTAAAACCTCTTCGCGATTTGTATTTTTACCGGAAAAACAGAATTGTATCGCTCGGTTTTGACGGGAAAGACTACGGCGATACCTTTTTCAGTTACCGTTTTGCGATGAAGCAAAGTGTTGTTACGGATGAAAACGGATTACCGACAGCATGTCAGAAAATTGTTTTGATTAATAAAAAATTTCCGTATTCTAATCCTGCCGCAAATCAATCCAGCCCGATTCGCTGACAGTTTTGTAAAAGCATCCGTCGGGTGTTTCGAAATTGATTCTGACCGGTTCCTGTGTGCGGATGTGGATTTTTTTTACAGCCGCATCCGTAATCACAACACGGATTGTATTCTTCTCGTCACTGTCTTTGATAAAACAGTGATATCCGCGAACCGTTTGCGGTGATTCGACATAAATATAGGCTTTCTCGAGCAAAAAGTTCATCAGCAGCAGCGTTGCCTGAAAGCGGCAGTGCTGATCGGCTCTGTTTCCTGCATGAACCGTCTGATGTTCGAACTCCCGGCTGCGGTTGATCAGGGTTGCCAATGCGTTCAGTGAATGGAGAAGATATTCTTCCCGTCCGGTTATTTCATAACAGATCATGGATGCGTTCAGAAAAACAGCTGTCGGATCGGTAGGAAAGAAGACGCCCGCATAAAACGGCGTATTGTAAGAGGCGTGGAAATAGGGTGAGGCATTTTCTTTCTGAATATGACATTCGACCGACTTCAGCAATTCCGCACCGGCCTGAAAAAATTCCTGCCGTTCGGTTTCGGGCAGGTCGTTTCCGACCGTTTTCGAAAAATAGAGAAAGTTCTCGGCCGTCATCAAAGCCCGGGAAGGCAGGGATTCATCATATGTCAGCTCTTTGTTTTTCAGATAATTCATCGCTTTTATCAAAACGTTTGAAAAGATTCCGGCAGCTTCCGTATTCCCTGTTTTCCTGTTCATTGCAATGGCTTTCATAAAAGCAGATAAGAGCATGGTTGTTGCGGTGATATCTTCTTTTGTTTTCGGGTAAAAAAGACTGCCGTTCGGCAGCTGCATTCTGGAAAAATATTCCGCAATCAGATTGGCAAGAACCGGATCTTTGCTGAGTAAGGCCAGATCGAGGAGAAAAAAACCCGATTCGGGTGTTGTGATGGCGTTCAGGTTTAAGCGTTCGGCTTGCGGCTGGAGAAAAATTTGCCTGATGAGCCGAAAGCGTTCTTCGGAAATCGCTGCATATTCCGAAAACCATTCTCCCGCAATCAACACCAAAAGATCGGTATAACAGACTTCATCGGCCGATTTCGGAGCCGGTGTTTTGAGTGCCCGCTGAATTTCCTGTACGGCGATTTCTTCCGGATCGCGGAATACGGTAAATCCGGCCGAAGTCGTCACCCCGTCGGGGGTCGTAACCGATAGCAGATAAACTCCCGGGTGATTCATTTCTTTAAATTCGAACGGAATTCCGGGCGGTAAAGATTTTTCGCTGTCTTTACCGTCGTCCTGTTTTTCGGGCATAACCATTCGGAAAGATTCCGTATTTCCGGACGGATAGGAAAGCGTCAGTGTAACGGGAACTTTGGTGTGAATGTAGCCGTTTACGGATTCGCCCCGAAAGTAAAATGTTCTTTTTAAATCAATTGTGGCAATTTTGGAAATGGTATAAATCACATTTTTCAGGCAGTCCGAAGAGGGAACGGCTGCAACGGAAACAGCCCACTTTTCGCTTTCATTGTAAGAAAGCGGTCTGAAATTTTCTTTTGCCAGTAAATCGATTTTAACGGTTTGTGTTTTATCGTCAATGCGCAAATAGGTAATTTTGTCGACAGGATTCGGGCAGGCAATTGCTACAAGCCGGTTTTCGGGAGTGGTGAAACAACCCCACATGCTGTTTTCTTCTTTTCTCAAAATGGTCGGATAGTAGACCTGTTTCGGCGGAATTCCGTTCATGTTTCCGATATCGAATCCGAGAATCAGTGACAAATCATGAGGGGATGATTCTTTTTGGGAATTCTTTCTCATTTCGACTTCTATAATAAACGAACGTGCGGCAATATTGGGGCGGACAAAAAGCGAATAGCGGATATTGTCTTTGACGGCATAAAATTTATAAGGATTAATCTCTTCCGCTTCCAACTCCAGTCTGGCTCCGTCGACCAGAATGGCCGGACCGGAAAGAAAATCGGATCGAAAAACAAGAGGCGGCTGTTCCCGCGAGAGGAAGAGTTTATCAAAACCGGAAAACCGGTCGTCGGGATAATTTTCTCCGCCCGGATAGACAGCCCGGACGTAGACTTGAGAATATGCGGAAAAAGAATAAAACAGCAGCAGAAATACAATAAAATATCCGCGTTCTTTTTTCATAATTTATTGTATGAGTTTTTTTTTGACTTGTCAATACCGAAGTTACAGTTCGACAGAGAGTCCGTCGTAAGCCAATTCGACTCCGGCCGGAAGTGTTCCGTTGACGAGTTCATGTTCCGCATTGTGGCAGATATGGGTCAGAAAGACCCGGTCGGATCCGATGCGCGCGGCCGCTTTTAACGCCTGCGCAATTGAAAAATGGGTCGGATGAGGATAGTACCGCAGAGCGCTTAACACAAGGTATCGGGAACCGTCGAGGAGGGAAAATGTCGGTTCGGGAATGAAACTGGCATCGGTAATGTAAGCAAGATCTCCGATACGGTAACCTAAAATCGGGATTCTGCCGTGAAAGACGGGGAGAGGAACGACCTCGGTGCCGTAAAGAACAAAGGGCCGCGAAACGCAGTGCGGTTCCAGAGAAGGAAAACCGCCGCCGGCCTGTTTCGGCGGTTTGAAAGCGTACGGAAACGCGGTGCGGATGGTCTTTAACGCTTCGCGGTTGCCGTAAACCGGCAGCGGAGCTTCCGTCGTGAATACACGCAGATCGTCGAGACCGAGGATATGATCGGCATGTCCGTGGGTATAAAGAACGGCATCGACATGTGTCAGTTTTTCCCGCAGTGCCTGCAGTCGGAATTCGGTCGGCGTATCGATCAGCCAGTTCCGGCCGTCGATGTTCAGAAGGGCGCCGCAACGTGTCCGTTTGTTTTTCGGATTTTCCGAACGGCAGACCGCGCAGCGGCATCCGATTGTGGGAATGCCGTGGGAAGTTCCTGTGCCCATAAATGTCAGTTTCATTACGGTGTATTCCTGTTTCGACGGGATTTTAATATCTGTTCCGCCAGAAAAAGATCATCGGGGCGTGTGATTTTCAGGTTTTGCGGATCGCCGGGCATGACGCTGCAGGCATATCCCGCCGCGAAATAGAGCGACGAATCATCGGTAAATGTTTCGCGCCGTTCGGCGGCCCGGCGGTGCGCTGTCCGCAACGCTTCGGTGCGGAATTTCTGCGGCAGCTGTACGTTAAAAAGGCGGTCGCGTTTCAAAACGGCACAGATTTCGTCGTTTTCGTTTTTTTCCAGCACGGTGAACGGAATCTCCGCGCCCGGGGTGACGGCTTCGGCCGGGTGGTTGAGGACGGCCGCCACCGTTTCGCGGGTAACAAGCGGTCGCGCGGCTTCGTGAAGCAGAACGACGGGGTAACGGCAGCGGGAAACACCGTTAAAAACCGACTCCTGCCGTGTCGAGCCTCCCGCCTGCCATACAAGCGGCGGCAGCGCTTCATCCGTTTGGGCCAGAACCGCTTCCGTTTCGTTGCGGCTGCCTTCACGGTACACCACCACGATTTCGCCGATTTCGGAAAACCCGGTCAGCGCTTCGAGTGCGTAGAGCAGCACCGGCTTGCCTGCCAACTCCAAAAACTGTTTCGGACAGCCGGCTCCCATGCGGCTGCCGCTGCCGCCGCACAGCAGAACGGCGCTGACGGTCGGTGTGTTCATGATTCGACCGTCCTTACCTGCAGTACATTCGGAATGGAGAGGAGACCTTTTTTGATTTTATATAAATCCTTTGCCCGATTAATTTCAATCATAAATTCGCCTTCCAGTAAATTTTTTTCGTTTTCATGAAGATTTCCTTTCAGCAGATGCCCCGAAAACGGTTTCAGAATATTTTCGATTTCGGAAAAAAGGTTGTTGACTTCCCGGCTGAGAATCGAAAAGGTGCAAATTTTTCTCGGTGAGGAAATTTCCCATTCGACTTCAATCAGGCGGTCGCGAATGCCGTCGATATGCTGCAGATTTTTACAGTTGCTGCGGTGCACAATAATGCCGCGGCTGTGAGAAATATAACCGATAATGGCATCGCCGGGAGCCGGATGACAGCATGTGGCCAGTTTTATCAGAAAGTTTTTTTCTTTGTTGACCGACAGTCCGAGCCGTGCTTTGTCGAAAAATTCGCGGACAACGGGCGCCGGTTCCGTCGGTTCGCGCCGTTTTTCTTTTTTCTCTTCGCCCGGAAGAACGGCCGGTGTTTTTTTCTTGGCGATAATCGACGACTCGATGATGTAGTTTTCATCATTTTTATTGAGCCACTGCCGGATTTTGGAACGGGCGGTCGATGTTTTGACAAATTTAAGCCAGTTGACATTCGGATGGGCATGAGCCGCCGTCTGAATTTCGACCATCTGCGAATTTTCGAGAGGTCTGTTCAGAGGAGAGATTTTGCCGTCGACCTTGGCACCGATACAGTTGTTTCCGAGCTGTGTATGGACATGATAAGCAAAATCAATCGGTGTCGAACCTTTCGGAAGTTCGAGAATCTGTCCGACGGGTGTAAAAACATAAATTGTATCCTTCAGCAAATCTCTTTGAATTTCATCGAGAAATTCCTGTGAGTTGTACATCGAACTCTGCCATTCTTTCATTTTGTTAATGACAGAGAGATTGATGTCGTTCTCATCTTCGATCCTGATGTTCTTTTTGTAGGCCCAATGGGCGGCAATGCCGTGTTCGGCACGGTTGTGCATGGCTTCCGTTCGGATTTGAATTTCGAGAATCAGACCGTTCGGTACCATAACGGTTGTATGGAGACTCTGGTATTTATTGGCCTTGGGCATGGCAATGTAGTCTTTAAATTTTCCTTCGATAGGGGTGTAGAGTCCGTGAACCAGTCCCATCAGAATATAACATTCCTGATTGGTCCGGCAGATAATCCGAATTCCGAGTATGTCCGAAATTTCCTGAAGGCTGATGTGCCGTCTCTTGGTTTTTCGGTAAATCGAATAGATATGTTTTGTTCTGGCGGAAATCTGAATTTTGTACCCGGCTTTTCGGGCTTCATTTCTGATTTCTTCCTGGACACGATTGAGTGTTTCTTTGTATTTTTCCACATCTTCGTGAACTGTTTTTTTGATATGGTCGTAGGCGGAAGGATTCAGTTCTTTGAATGCCATATCTTCCAGTTCCGATTTCATCCATGAAATTCCGAGCCGCTCGGCCAATGGTGCATAAATGTCGAGACATTCGCGGGCAAAGCGGCGGGCCCGTTCGGGAGGAAGAAAATGAACGGTCGAGATGTTGTGAAGTTTATCTGCCAGTTTTATAATAATGACGCGGATATCATGCGTCATGGCAATCAGCATTTTGCGGATCGATTCGGCTTCCTGCTCGTTTTTTTTCGACAGCTTGACTCCCGAAATTTTGGTCACGCCGTTGACCAGGCGGGCCGTTTCTTCTCCGAAATCTTTTTGAAGTTCCTGCAGGGTATAGCCTGTGTCCTCGACGGTGTCGTGCAGCAGCGCTGCCATAACGGTTGCGGCATCCATCTTCATGTCAATCAGAATGGAGGCAACATTGACCGGATGGATAATGTACGGTTCTCCGCTCAGCCGTTTTTGTCCGCCGTGGAGTTCCGTAGCTTTGTTGAGAGCAGCCTGAATTTTTCGTCGGTCCTTTCCGGAATAAAAATCGAGTTTTGTTTCGAAATTACTGATCAATGTTTCCATAAATAACCCGTTCCCGGTTTGCGGCGTCTTTTCGGATACCGATTTGATTGTAACACAGCTCTTCCATTTTGGCACGAATATTTTTCATCTGGTGAGGAGCCGCCTCGATAAAAAGGCGTCCGCCCCGTTTGAGCGATGAGGGAGCCTCTTCCAGCAGGCGGTAAATAATCGACAGTCCGTTGCGGCCGTCGGTGAGCGCGGTTTCCGGTTCGCGGAGATCCGGACGGAGCAAATGCATTTCTTCTTCGGAAATATACGGCGGATTGGCGGTAATGATATCGTAAGTCCCCGGCAGTTTTTTCAGCAGGTCGCGACGGTAGGTTTTTATTTCGAGATGATGTTTTCGGAAATTGCGGCGGGCAACTTTCAGTGCGGCGGCGCTGATGTCCGAAGCGGCAATATTCCACCGCGGTCGGGCGTTTTTCACGGAGGCGGCCACGCATCCCGACCCGGTACAGAGGTCGAGCAGACAAATCGGGTCGCCGGGAGCGGCGGCGCCGAGGGCGGCTTCGACCAGCGTTTCGGTGTCGGCGCGCGGAATCAGGACGGCCGGCGTCACTTCAAATTCGAGTTCGTAAAAGGAACGCGTTCCGATGATATAGGCAATCGGCTCTCCTGCCGCCCGCCGGCGGATATAGCGGCGAAACCGCCTGGCAACGGCGGGCGGTGCCGGATTGGCGTCTTCCAGAAAGAGTCGGGTTCGGTCGAGCCCCGATGCGTGTTCCAGCAGCAGCCGGGCGTCCCATTCGGGGGTATCAAACTGTTCGGGCGAGCGGGGCGGCGGAGTTTCTTTCAGCAGGCAGACTGCCTGTTCCCGCAATTCTCTATAAAGCATCGCCGTTGGCCAGTGCTTCCTGATTAGCGCTGATTTTCAGCGCCTCAATCAGTTCTTCCAGTTTGCCCTCCATGACCTGATCCAGTTTGTAGAGGGTCAGGTTGATGCGGTGGTCGGTCAGCCGGTTTTGCGGGAAATTATAGGTTCGAATCCGTTCGGAGCGGTCGCCGCTGCCGACCTGACTTTTGCGGTCGGCAGCCCGCTCGGCGGCTTTGCGGCTTTCTTCCATTTCATAAAGACGTGAGCGCAGAACCTTAATGGCTTTTGCGCGGTTTTTAATCTGTGACTTTTCGTCCTGACAGGTGACCACCAACCCGGTCGGCAGGTGCGTGACGCGGACGGCCGAATCGGTGGTGTTGACGCTTTGTCCGCCAGGTCCCGAAGAACGGTAAACATCGATTTTCAGATCGTTTTCGTTGATTTCGATATCGGTTTCTTCCGCTTCGGGTAAAACGGCAACAGTCACCGCGGAGGTGTGAATCCGTCCGCCCGATTCTGTCGCGGGAATCCGCTGAACGCGGTGAACGCCGCTTTCGTAGCGCAGATCGCCGTAAACTTCGCGGCCGCTGATATTGAAAATAATTTCCTTAAAGCCGCCCAATTCGTTTTCGTTGGACGACATGATTTCGATTTTCCATTTATGGGCATCCGCATAATAGGAGTACATCCGAAACAAATCGGCGGCAAAGAGGGCCGATTCGTCGCCTCCCGTTCCGGCACGGATTTCCATAATGATGTTTTTCGTATCGAGGGGATCTTTGGGAATCAGCAGTTTTTTCAGTTCTTCTTCAAGAACCTCTTTTTTCTTTTCCCAATCTTTTAAATCTTCTTTGGCCAGCTCCCGCATCTCTTCGTCGTTCTCGGTTGAAATCAGTTCTTTGCAGTCATCGATTTGATGCAGGGCCGCCTTATATTCGTCGAACTTCTGTTTGATATCGAAGAGGGCGGCGTGCTCGGTGGTCAGCTCCCGATAGCGGTTCCTGTCGGCAATGATTTCCGGGTCGGCAAGCTGTGCTTCCAGTTTTTCGAAATTTTCCGATATTTTAGCAAGTTTATCAAACATTCCCATACCTTATTATACAGATTTCTAAGCGAAAAACAAACAGATTCTTCCGTATTTTTAAGTAAAATCGGAAAAAACAGATTTTAATGGTAATCTATTTTCGGAAAAACGGTTTTTCGGGCGAATAATAACAAAAAAAGTTGCAAAAAAATCTTTCGGACGTTATTATACAGACAGATTGTTTTATTCGAAGGATTTTAAATTATGAAACGTATTTTTTTGATCTGTCTGACAGCAGTGCTTTTTATGGGAAATACTCCGTTTTTGACGGAATTTGAAATGGCTTATTCGGGAGATTCGACCGGCTCCGATTCGTTCCGGATTCCGGCTTTGCTGACACTGCGTCATCCCGACGGATCTCTGACAAAAACGGTCATAGCCGTGCAGGATGTCCGTTTTACCGGATTTGTCGATTCTCCGGCGAATATCGATACGGGGATACGGATTTCCCGTGACGGCGGTATGACCTTTGATGATCACCGGCTATTGAACCCTTTCACATTTGAAGACCTGCCCCACGGAAGAGGTTTGCTGTATTCGTCCGCTTCTTTTATCGACTGCTCGCTTTTTCAAAATTGGAGTACGGGACGCGTTTTTGTTACCGTCAATATGTTTCCCTGGGGAGGGGGGATTATGGGCGGTAACGTGAACGAAGGGACGCCGTTTACGGAAATAAACGGAGAACAGGTCATGCTTCTTTCCGCGACGGATGATTTTGACCGGGGAGCCCGTCCCGATTCTCGTGATCCACGGTCAAAATCGGCCAATGCCAGTGATGTCAATCATTTGGGAACTTATTATGTGAAGGGCGTTGCCGAATTTCCCGAATACGAAACGGATAAAAACGGATCGATCCTTTACGACGGAAACGGTTATGCGTTGCTGAAAAAACCGTGTCAGCGAAAAATTTTCAACGAGGCGGACGAATATACGGGGTATTTTTTGAACGAGCGGTTTGAGGTCTGCTACGATAACGGAACGGACCGTGGTGTGATTCTCCAGGTACGGCAAATCGGCTCATCCCGGTCGGTTCCGATGAACATTGCCTATAAACGTTCCGTTTTTCAGATGTACAGGACTTCGTATAATTATCTGATTTACAGCGACGATCAGGGAAAAACATGGTCCGATCCGATTAATCTGACAGGGATGACGGAACGACCCGCCCGTTATGTTACATATCAGATTGCCAGTCCGGGGACCGGTCTGTATGTGGACAGAGGGCCTTACCGGGGGCGTGTAATGTTTACATATTATACAAACTGTTCTCCGGACGGCAAAGTCAAAGCGGAAATTCCGTGTGCGGTCTGGTCTGATGATAACGGTAAAACATGGGTCAGAGGGAATGTTCCGTCCGATCTCGGTGATACGGGAAAAATGTCGGAATCGGTTTTGACGGTTATGCCAGACGGTAAGATTCGGATTTTTTCGAGAACATCATCGGGTCATGTCGGTACGTCACTGTCGGCAGACGGCGGCCGCACCTGGTTTCCCGCCCAAAAAATCGATCCGATTTTTAATTCCGGAGGATCCGGCTGTCAGATGACCGCATTCAATTATCCGGTAAAAGTCAAAGGAAATGATGTTTTGATTTTGGCTTCTCCCCAGTCGCAGTCGGGACGGGAGAACGGAACGGTTTGGGTCGGTCTGATAAAAGATTCTTCAGGCGATAAAATTGATTGGAACGGAACACAAATTCACTCCGGAGATTTCGCTTATTCTTCGGCCGCACCTGTTGCTGTTTATTCGGCAGACGGATTGCCGGCTGTCGCGCTTTATTCGGAACGGGAGTCCGGCAGAATGCATTACGCTGTTTTTCCGTTTGAAAAACTGAAATACTGAACTGCTTATTTCGGACGGTCTGCGTTCGATAAGAGCGGTCCGGCCGAATGGTAAAACTGAGATTATGAAGCGAATAATTTTTATTTTTACGATTTTGACGTTTTTCTCTTCGTGTGTGATTTGGAAACAGGCAGAAAAGGTCGAAAAGACAAATGTTTTCGGAAGAGTAACCGACTCGGCTTTGAAAATTAAATTCGACCCGCTTCGGGCTCCCGAATCATCCGGCGTCGAGAATATTTTCGGTGACGAAGGGTTTTTTCTGACTCACGGAGACAGCTTCTGTCCTTCGTCGCTTTACGGACTTCAGGTGGAAAACGATAAGGTTGTCCGTTACGAAGAATACCGGCTCAAAGGCGCTCTTCAGTTTGACTGGGAAGATACGGCCTCTTCTTTCATCGACGGGGCGTCGACGCTGTATTTGGGTGATATCGGTGATAACTTTCGTTTTCGGACATGGAAATCTGTTTATGTGATTACCCGTATCGGTGATGGCAAGGCGTATGTTGACCGGCGGATTCGTTTCCGATGCGTCAGAGATCAAAAAACGGTCTATGCGGATACCGAAGCTCTCTTTTTTTACGGGGGTGATTTGTATATTCTGACGAAAAATTACGGACGGGCATTGTTTTTTCGAATTCCTCTGAATGAAGAAGACAGGGTTGATGCCGAATATTTCGGAATGGTTTCGATTCCCTCGCGGATAACTTCTGCTGCGGTTAATCGGGAACAGACGCTGCTGGCCGTGTTGTCTTTGGATTTTCTTTATTTGTACGACGTGTCGGACGGTTTGGATGAACCGGATTCGAGAGTTGTTCGTGTTTATTCGACGGACGGATGCCGACAGTGTGAAGGCGTCTGTTTTACGGAAGACGGTACTGTTGTTATTACCAATGAACAGGGTGATTTATATTTGCTGAAAACAGGATTGTAAAATCGTGCGGATTACGGAGTTTCTTCCGTTTCCGCTGCTTTTAAACGGTTCAGTTCTTCAAGAAGACGGCTGTTCTCGAGTTTTAAAGTGTCATTTTCCCGTATTAAATTTTGTTTGACATCCTCCGGAGAGGAAAAGCGTCCCTGATTGACAATATCGTATTTTTCCAAAAAGAAAAACAGAACAATATAAGGAATAATAATCAAAACAGAGACAAGAATTCGTTTTACGATTTTTTTGTATTCGTCATTGTTTTTCAAATTTTCGATTGTGATTTTTGTCATCATCAGCTCCTGTCTTTTAAGATAGCCCATTTTCGCAAAAAAGTCAAATTACGGAGACAGTGATTGATTTTAAATTTTCTTGTCATTTCGACTGCGGAGTGATATAATTCCGGTGTTTGCATTAACGAGGAGTAAATGTTATGGCTGTAAAAAAATTACTGGCGGTTTTCGCGTGTCTGCTGACCGTATCCGGATACGGAATCAGCCCCGATTTCGATCTGACACCGGAAATCGAAAACGGAGTGCTGGTTTATCCGGTGCCGCCGCGCGAACCGGGACAAAGGGATGTACTGGAGCTGCGGTGCGATCCGTTGGAAACGGTTCGTATAGCTGTTATCGGTTTGGGAATGAGGGGTAGTGCGATGACTTTAAGTTTTGCCCGGGTTCCCGATGCCGTGATTACCGTCGTTTGCGACAAGGACGAAAAGGCGGTTCGCCGGACAGTCCGAGGTTTAAAAAGTCTGGGAAAACCCGAACCGGTTGCCTTTACGGGGGCTGACGACTGGAAAGGAATTTGCACCCGGAATGATGTCGATCTGGTTTGTGTTTTTACGCCGTGGGTTTTGCATACTCCCATTGCGGTAGAGGCGATGAAAAACGGAAAACATGTGGCTGTAGAGGTTCCCGCGGCGCTGACGCTCAGAGAATGTTGGGAGCTGGTAGACACCGCCGAAAAAACGCGCCGTCATTGTATGATGATGGAAAACTGCAATTACGATTTTTTTGAGCTTGCAACGCTGAATATGGCACAGCAGGGACTTTTCGGTGAAATTGTACATGCCGAGGGAGCTTATATTCACGATTTGCGAAGCATGCATTTTGCCGAAGAAGGCGAGGAAGGACATTATTCCGATATGTGGCGGTTAAAAGAGTCGGAAAAAAGGACAGGAAATCTTTATCCGACACACGGACTGGGGCCGATTGCTCATATTATGAACATTCATCGCGGAGATAAAATCGATGTTCTGGTCTCGCTCTCGACAAAACAGTTCGGAATGACGGAGTATGCCAAACGGAAATTCGGAGAAGATTCGGATTATGCAAAGACCGATTATAAGTTGGGTGATATGAATACGACTGTCGTTCGTACCGAAAAAGGAAAAACCATGATGATACAGCACGATGTGACAAGTCCCCGTCCTTACAGCCGGATACACCTTGTCAGCGGTACAAAGGGATTTGCCCAAAAGTATCCGCAGGAACAGATTGCTCTGGATCCTCATGCTCATAGTCCGCTTTCAAGGACGGCTATGAATCGTCTGATAAAAAAATACGAACATCCGATTACGACCGAATACAAGAAAAAAGCAAAACTTGTCGGAGGACACGGCGGAATGGATTATATTCTGCATAGCCGGCTGATTTACTGTCTGAAAAACGGATTGCCTTTGGATCAGGATGTTTACGATGCGGCCGAATGGAGTGCTTTTTGCGAACTGACGGCAACCGCGGCGGCAGGGAACGGTGTATCCGTCCGGTTCCCCGATTTTACGAGAGGAGCCTGGGACCGTTTGCCCGGTGTTAAATATTATATGGCGGGAGAATAGACAATGGTGAAGTCGCTGCATCCGACAGGAAAATTATTTCCGTTGTCCGTATCAATGATCCGGGTATAGGCAACGGAAAAGTCGGAAAAATCACCGGGCAAATTCGGACCCGGTTTGATGCATATACATACACGGACGGGTACGGTAGAAAATGAACACACAACTTATGACTTATGCGGAAATCGATTTAAAGGCGTTGGCTCACAATTACCGTTTGCTGAGATCCCGCATTGCTCCGTCGGCACGAATGGCGGCTGTGATTAAAGCCGATGCCTACGGTCACGGCGCCGTCGAAGCGGCACGGGTAGCGTTGGAAGAAGGGGCTTCTTATCTGGTTGTCGCCAGATTGAACGAAGCACTGGCATTACGTCAGGCAGGAATCAGTGCTCCGATTCTTCTTCTCGGCTCCGTGCTGTCCGAAAATGTACGGGAGGCTGCCGCTGCCGATATTACGCTTTCCGTAAACGGTATCGAGGATGCCCGGAGAATATCGGCCCGTTTAAACGGTTCTGTTGTCAAAATACACATAAAAGTCGATACGGGAATGGGACGGCTGGGACTGATGTTTAATGCGGTAAAAGCGGATGTTGACGAAGCCCTTCGGGTTGTTGCTGCGGTGTCGGCAATGCCCGGACTTGAAACGGAAGGTCTGTACACGCATTTTGCTTCTGCCGATGCCGGTGAAAATGATCTGGATTCGTGCCGGATTCAGTTCGAGAACTTTTCCGGGCTGATTCGCCTCTTGGAAGAAAACAATCTTCGTCCGCCGATTTGTCATTGCGCCAACAGTGCCGCGACACTCCGTTTTCCCGAAATGCATTTGGATATGTGCCGGGTCGGTATTATCCAATACGGTTTGTGGCCGTCGGAAGACGTTAATCACGAAATCATCGATGTGAGGCCGGTTATGACACTTCGGACTCACATTATTCATCTGAAAGAAGTTCCTGCCGGTTATCCTGTCAGTTACGGATCAACATGGAAAAGTACCCGGCCGTCGGTGATTGCGACTGTTGCCATCGGGTATGCCGACGGTTACCACCGTTCCCTTTCCAATAAAGGCGAAATGCTGTATCGGGGAAAAAGAGTTCCGATTGCCGGTCGTGTCTGTATGGATCTGACGATGCTGGATGTGACCGATGTTCCCGGAGCGTCCGTCGGTGATGAAGTGACGGTTTGGGGTTGTGAAGAAGTCTGTTGCCTTTCTGCCGATGAAGTGGCGTTGCGGGCGGGCACGATCGGGTACGAAATGACGGCCTGTCTGACGGCCCGCGTGCCGCGAATTTATAAGAGGTGAATTTTGAAAACGGGAGTTTTGTTTGTCTGTCTCGGTAATATTTGCCGTTCTCCGTTGGCTCATGCACTCTTTGAATGGGAGATTCAAAAGAGAGGACTTGTTGATTGTGTCGAAATCGACAGTTGCGGCTGTTCGGGTTGGCATAGCGGTGATCTTCCCGATCCCCGTATGCGTACGGAAGCGGCACGTCACGGTATTGACCTGACTCATCGTGCGCGTAAAATAACCGCTGCGGACGGAAAAAAATTCGATTACATTTTTGCGATGGATGAAGAAATTTCGGATCGTCTTTATGACGAACTGGATGAAAAATACTGGCCGAAAATCAGATTTTTCCGCGAATGGGATATGGATACGACCGGAGGAAAGGATGTTCCCGATCCTTATTACGGTACGAAAAAAGATTTTGCGGCGGTTTACGACATCTGTGAACGGAACTGCCGGCTGATTGCCGATAAGCTGTTTCCGGTGTAACCCGGAACGCAGCTGTGTGTTTTAGCAAAAAAGGAGAATGTTTAGTGACGGAAGAAAATCAATTTGAAGAAGAAAGTGCGGTTTTACAGTCCGTAAAAGAGGAAATGGCAAAAGCGGTTATCGGACAGGAAGCCATGACCGACCGTCTGCTGATTGCTTTGATTTGCGGCGGTCATGTTTTGCTGGAAGGTGTTCCCGGATTGGCAAAAACTCTGGCTGTTTCCACGTTGGCAAGGATTCTCGATGTCGATTTTAAACGAATTCAGTTTACACCCGATCTGCTTCCTTCGGATCTGATAGGGACTCTGATTTACAATCCCCAGAAAGGAACTTTCTCCGTAAAAAAAGGTCCTGTCTTTGCAAATATTGTATTGGCGGATGAGATCAACCGCGCTCCCGCAAAAGTTCAGTCGGCTCTTTTGGAATGTATGCAGGAATATCAGGTAACGCTCGGAGACGAAACGTTTGCATTACCGGGACCGTTTATGGTTTTGGCTACGCAAAATCCGGTTGATCAGGAGGGCACTTATCCGTTGCCGGAAGCTCAGGTTGACCGCTTTTTTATGAAACTGAATATCACTTATCCGGAACGGGATGAAGAAATCCGCATTTTGGAAACGAGAAGTTCGTCCGAGGTGCCTCAGGTTAGACGCGGACTGGTTTCCGCCGAATCGGTTCTGAAGCTGCAGCCGGCTGCGGATTCCGTTTATCTTGATGATAAGCTGAAAGGGTATATTGTAGATTTGGTACGGGCAACCCGCAATCCCGAAACGGTCGGAGCGGAAAAACTGGCGCCTCTGATTTCGTTCGGAGCCTCGCCGCGTGCCGCAATCGCTTTGGCCCGTGCTTCCCGTGCTGCAGCCCTTCTTCGCGGTCGTAACTGGGTTCAGCCGGATGATATCGCTTATGTCGCACCCGATGTGTTGCGTCATCGTGTGATTCTCAGCTATGAAGCAATGGCGGAAGGGAAAACCTCCGACGATGTTATTGCCGAACTTCAGAAGAATTGCAAAATCGTCTCATGCTGACATCCGAACTTCAAAAGAAAATCGAGCTGATTAAAATTATGACCCGGAAAAAAACATCGGGTGTTTTTTCGGGTATTTATCAGAGTGCGTTTCGCGGACAGGGCATCGAATTTGAGGAAGTGCGCGAATATCAACCCGGAGATGATTACCGTTCGATTGATTGGAATGTTACGGCAAAAACCGGTAAACCGCACATAAAACGGTTTTCCGAAGAACGTGAATTGACAATCTTTTTTCTTGTCGATGTATCCGGATCGCTTGATTTCGGTACTGCCGGCAAAACCAAGCGGGAAGCGGCTGCGGAAATCGTTTCCGGACTGGCCTTTGCGGCCGGAATCAACCGCGACCGGACAGGGTTGCTTCTGTTCAGCGACCGCAGCGAATTCAGACTGCCGCCGTCGAAAGGGGCACAGCATTACCTGAGACTGACCCGGGAGTTGCTGGCATTCGAAACCGCCGACCGGGCTACTTCATTGGCGACGGCGCTGACCGATTTCGGCGAAATTTATCCGAAGCATGCCGTTGTTTTCCTTTTTTCGGACTTTATCGATACGGAATGGGAAAAAATCATGCGGCAGACGGCGCTGAAACATGATTTGATTCCGGTTGTTTTGCGCGATCCGGCGGAAATCGATTTACCGTCGACCGGTCTGACCGGCTTTTTTGATCGTGAAAGCGGGCGAGCGATAACAGTCGATACTTCATCCGCATCCGTACGGAAACAGTTTCACGATCGGGCGGCGGAAAGGGACCGCCGGCTGATGCATCGTTTGCGTTCATGCGGCACGGATCCGGTTCTGATTCGTACCGACAGGGATTGGATCGGTCCGTTCCGACAGCTTTTTTTTCATCGCGAACATCGGGGAGGATAACGAAAGTGAATAAAAAATTATTGAAGGTTTTGTTTTTTGTCGGTGCGGTACTGCTGTTCTCGTGTCGGGAAACCGCGGAGGAGGCGGATTATATCAAAACATACCGCAGCGATAAAGCAACCGTGACCGTTTCTGTCGATACACTGAATCAAAACCCGGCCGGACGGTTTACGGTCACAGTGTCTTCCCGCCATGATAACGGATTGTCTCCCCGTTTGGACTGGTCGTCCCGGCCGCCTCTGACGCTGATTGAAACATTCGAAACGCCCGAAAAAACCGTTTACCGTTTCGATTCCGATCTTCCCGGTTCTTATACGCTTCCGCCGCTCACTGCTGTTTTCGGAGAAGAACCGCCGATACTGACAGATGAAATAACGCTCAACGTTTACAGCGAAACCGAAGAGGGAACGGCTCCGTCTGAAATTCGTCCTTTCCGGGAGAATCTGACCGATTGGTTTTTGATTTTTCTGGTTGTTACCTGCATCTCGGTACTGATTCTGGGGGCTGTCCTGACTTACCTGATAGTCCGTTATTACGTTTTACGTCGGAAACTGAAAGAAACCGTCGAAAGACGGAGTGTCGATATTCTCGAATCGCTGCAGACGGCTGTTGCCAACCGTTTCGAAACACTCGAAACGGATAAAATTGCTGTTCTGATTCTTCAGACAATGCTGATTCGTTTTCGTGACGAAGAGTCGATGGCGCTGATGCTGCGTTCTTTTTCGCCCGAAATCATTGCAAAACTGCGTGCCGGAATGGAGAAATATCAGAAGATTGCATTCGCCCGGGAACCCGTCGGAAAAACGGAAATTTTGGAAGATTTGAACTTCTTTATCGGTTTTCAGAAACAGTTTGAAAACTGTCTGAGAGCAGAGAGCGGTCGTCAATGAGTTTTGCTTTTCCGTACGCTTTTCTCTTTTTGATTCCTCTTTGCGGTTATTTTGCCGCCGATTTTCTGGCGGCACGCAGACGTCCCGGGATTCCTTTTCCGTCGCTTTTGTTTTTCGGAGAAGCACCGCCTGTGACATGGCGAAGCCGGACTGCTTTTATACCGAAAACGCTGCTTTTGATTTCGCTGTTTTTCGGAATAATTGCTTTGGCGGGTCCCCAAAAAGTGACCGAATCGGTCGATCGTCCGCGGGAGGGAATTGCCATCGAGCTTGTGCCGGATCGTTCTTCCAGCATGGAAACCGTTCTTTTGGAAAGTCTTCCGCCTCAAAAGCGGATTGTCTCGGCAAAAAAAGCGATTCATTCTTTTGTCTTCGGTGATGAAAAAGCGGGATTGGCGGGACGGCCCAATGATATGATCGGATTAATTACATTTGCGAGATATGCCGATACGGTTTATCCCCTGTCGGTTTCTCATGAATCGTTAAAGCCGGTTATCGATGCGTTGCAGACGCCTCTCGGCAGCGAATCCGAAGACGGAACCAATATCGGAGACGCATTGGCTCTGGCGGCGGCAAGACTGAAAACGGCGGGTGAAAAAGAGGATTATAAAGTGTCCAGCCGTGTCATTATTCTTTTGACCGACGGGGAAAACAATGTCGGGGAAAAGACTCCCGAAGAGGCCGCCCGTTTGGCGAAGGAGTGGGGAATTCGTATTTATGCTGTTTTTTTCGGCGGACGCGGTTATATTAACTATTACGGACAACGCTTTCCCGTTCTGAATAATCCGGACGGATTTCTGAATCTGACGGAAATATCCGAAGCGACGGGAGGTCGGGCCTTCCGCGTAAAAGATGCCGACGAGCTGCTGTCAGTCTATGCGGAAATCGACCGTCTGGAAAAAACACCGTTTGAAGTGTCGTCACTGACACAGACAGAAGACCACTATCGGCCGTTTTTAACCGTTGCCGTTTTACTGCTTTTTGCTTCGGTGGCAGCAGCTCTCACTGTCTACAGGAGGGAAGCGTGAGTGATTTTGTGTTTCTCTATCCGGCGGCATTTCTGTTATTATGGCTGTTGCCGGTTTTGGCGGCAGCGGCCGTCAGGGCTTCCCGGTATCGGCGTCATGTGAGATCTTTATACGGGATTGCCGACTGTTCCCGAAAGCAGCGGATCGTCTCAGTCGTTACGGCGGTCTCTCTTTCCGTTGCCCTGATTCTTGCGGTTACGGCGTTGGCAGGTCCGGCCTGGGAAAAAGAGCGGCGTCCCGTCGAAGCGGAAGGACGCGATGTTGTTTTCCTGGTCGACGTCTCGCAGAGTATGCTGGCCCGTGATTTGAATCCGAACCGGCTGGTACAGGCTCAAACCGCGATTAAAGATACTGTTGACCTGTTGGAAGGTGACCGTGCCGCTTTGGTTGCATTTGCCGGCAGTGCCGTCGTATTGTCGCCGCTGACGACCGATTACCGTTTTTTGCGCACAGCCGCGGATGAACTTTCCGTGAATATCGTTGACCGCGGCGGAACACAGCTGGGAGATGCCTTACGTAAAACACTGCAGTTCATCTTTCCCGATTCCGAATCGTCGGACGGATACCGCGATATTATTCTGATTACAGACGGAGAAGATCAGGGCAGTTTTCCCGTACAGGCGGCCGAAGAGGCCGGACGCAAAGGAATCCGGCTGATTTGCATCGGATTGGGAGACGAAACAACCGGAACACGGGTTCCCGTTCGGGATCCTTCCGGAACGGAGCGGTTTCTGATGTATAGTGGAAAAGAGGTGTGGAGCCGGCTCGATTCGACAACGCTGCGTCGGATGGCGGCGGCGACGCCCGGAGGAAAATATTTGAACGTCTCCCGCGGCAGTTTCGACTTGGCTTCGGTCTATAAAGACCTGGTCAGAGGGGCGGAGCAGCGTCGTTTCGAAACGGGCGATTACGAAGATTACAAAAACGAGTACCGCCTTTTTCTCCTGCCGGCTCTCGCAGCGGCTGTCACGGCTTTGTTTTTGAGGAGATTTGCCGGATGAAGAAGATGATTTGCTTCTGTTTCCCGTTGCTTCTTTGTTCCTGCGGTTTCCGTTCGTCGGCCGGCTGGTTTAACGAAGGAAACGCCGCTTACACGCAGGAACGTTGGAAAGAGGCCGGTGACTGTTACCGGAGGGCACTGGACGGTCGTCCCGATAACCGAACCGCCGCTTTGATTTATTACAATCGGGCCAACACCGCGGTCAAAGAGGCTGTTGCACTGACGAAAGCCCCCGCCGCGGAAACGGCAGCGGCCGACGGCGCGGCCTCTGCCGCCGCCAATACCGACTCCGGTGCGTTGCTGAAAGAGGCGTTGGAGCTGTACTGCCTGGCACAACAGTTCTACGGCGAACCGTTTCCCGATGCCGCAGTCAACGCCGAGTGGGTTCGTTTGCGTCTGAAGCAAAACGAAGAGAACCGCTCCGACGACAACGGAAAAGACGACCGGCAGAAAAAAGAGGATTCCCGGGAGACGAAAAACAACGGGGATAACGGACAAAGCAGGGAAAGTTCTTCGGATGAACCGTCATCGGAGAACGGCAACGAAAACAACTCTTCTCAGGACGGAGAAAACCGCAGCGAGGGGAGCACTTCTGCCGGTGATGATTCCGGTGAGCAATCATCCGGAGAGTCCTCAGGGGATCGGCAAAACGGCAGCGAAATGCAGTCCGATGTTTTATCCGCGAACGAAGCGCAAAACGATCCGGCAAACGGAGAGAATCGGGCGGAAATGGCCGAAAACGAATCGGCGGCGGCCGAGGAGAAAGCGGAGAGCGCGATGTCTGCCGAAGAAGCGGCCCGCATGAAAGCGGCTGTCGAACTGTTGGAGCAGGAGGAATCTTCGCGGCGTCAGCGACCGTCGTTTCGCCGCCTTCCTTCCTACGATGATACGGAGAAAAACTGGTAATGAAAAAGATCGTTATGTTTCTGATTTTGCTTCCGACTGTTTTGTCGGCACAGCCCGCATTTCCTTATCAGGCGGAAACTTCTCTCAGTCAGTCCGAAACATATATCGGACAGACCGTTTATCTGACTTTTGCGATTCAGACGGAAGAGAAACCGGTTTTGCAGCCGTTGCGGAATGTTTACGGTCTTGAACTCGAATACCGGGGTGAAAATGTGAGCACGCAGATGACAACGACCATTGTCAACGGTCGCCGGGATTCGAAAACGGTATATCATTACCGCTTTACATACGCCGTTACGCCGAAGGAAGCCGGCGTTTTTATCATTCCTCAGACACGGATTACTGTCGGCGGAACCGATTATCCGACTTCACCCGTCAAACTGACCGTAAAAGAAATCGAGAAGGACAGCCGGTTTCGGCTGCATTTAAGCAGCGACTGCGGCGATCGGGCTTATCACGGACAAACCGTGACCCTGACTGTCGAAATGGAAATTTCTTCCGATATCGACAGCCTGGCGATTCGAATTCCTTTTTTGAAAAACACAGATATTCTCCCGACGGAAGCAGCCGGCAGCTCTTCCGGTTCTGATGCGGGAAATGTAAAAATCAATGATGAATATTATCCTTTCCGACGGGAAACGGCCGTACGCGATCGGGCGCTCTTTTCCGCCAAAATCCGGTTTGCGGCCCGATTGGAGGACAACCGGACTGCTGCCGATTGTGATTTTTCGGAGGCGACAGCAACATTCCGTGCCGTGACCGGTACCGACGAATCGGTTGATATGTTCGGCCGTACGGTACGCAACCACCGGTATGCGTCTGTCGTGATTCCCGCTGAAGGCGGACAATTGAGAATTTTGCCGTTACCGCAGCCGCAGCCGGATGACTTTTCCGGTATCGTCGGACGACCCCGGCTTTCCGCTTCTGCCGACATGCAGGAAGCATACGTCGGTGATCCGGTTACTTACCGGCTGACGGTTTCCGGAATCGATCATTTGCCTTCGGATTTGCTTCCGCTTGATAAAGTCGGCGGTTTTGCCGGAAGTTTTCGAATTCCCGAGCATCATTCTCCTCCTCTGAAAGAAAACGGTACGGCCGTTTTTGTTTACACAATCCGGCCGCTTTCCGACACTGTTACCGAAATTCCGGAGTACAGATGTACTGTTTTTAATCCCGAAACGGAACATTACGAAACGGTCACGGCTCCGGCTCTGCCGCTGAAAGTTCATCCCTCGCCGTCGATGCAGGTCTCTCAGGTTGAAGAATTTTTTCAGGGACCCGGAGAACCGGAAGCGGTCACATTGGAAGAGATCAAAAACAGAATACCGGCAGCGGAAACGGGAAAGAAGGTTCTGCGCCGCGATCTTCGGTTTCCGTATGGAACGGCAGCGCACGTTGTATATCTTCTGCTTTTTGCGGTGACGTCTGTACCTTTGTTTTGTGTATCGGTGATAGCCGTGCGGCGTCGACGACCGCCTACGGTCGCAATCCGCCGTCGGGAGCTTCTGAAAGCGGTTCGTGAGGTGCGCCGCTTCGAAGACCCCCGACGAATCGAATATTTGCTGAAACTTTCCGATGAGTATGCCGATATTGCGACCGTTTATCCCGAATGCGGAGAATGTTTTTCGCGTCTGAAATATTTTCTTTTTTCAGGAACACGGACGGAATCGCGGGATGTTGATGCGGTTTTGGATACGATTGAGGAGGCATTGCGATGAAAAGACTGATGATTCTCGGGTATTTTTTATTGTCGGTTTTTTCTGTTTTTGCCTCCGATGCCGAAGTGCGGTTGGCGGAAGCCGAACGGTGTTACCGCGAAGGAATGGATTTGCTGGCGACGGATGCCGATGAAGCGGTTCGTCTGTTGGAGAAGAGCGAAGGATTGTACCGTCGGATCGCCGAAACATATCCGAACGCGTCGGTTTATCTGTGTATGGGCAATGCAGCCTTTTTGAGAAAAGATTTTCCGAGAGCGGTCTATTATTATCGTGAAGCTCTGTCATTTCGAGACAGTGCCGAAATCAGAGGCGCTTTGAATGCGGCACGCAGTCATCTTAACGAGCGGATAGAGATTCCGTTGCAGGTTCGGATTTTCGAGAATGTTTTTTTCTTTCATTTCCGTATACCGGCAGGGGGTCGTCTGATCACTCTTTATCTGTTTTTTGCCGTTACGGTGCTGTCGGGCTCCGTGATGATTTATAAAGGATATGCCGGTCGTGGCATCCGAACCGTTTTGACAGTTGCTTTGATTTGCTTTATGTGTAATCTGATTTCCGTCGGTATTACGACAGCCGAAACCGTTAAATACCGGGATGCCGTGCTGCTGAGCGAAACGGAAGGCCGTTCGGGGGATCATCCTGTGTATGAAACGGTTTATCTGCGTCCGATTCCGGCCGGAAGCGAAGCGACTGTGTTGGAGAGCCGTCCCGGCTGGTATCGTGTCAGACTGCGTGACCGGTCGAAGTGCTGGGTTCCCCGGGAATCACTTTCCGTTATCGGCGAGACACCGTAAAAGAGCGGCGGCCGCTGCGTTTTTCGAAACAAAACCGGTATCCGTAATGTTTCCCGCTTTGTCGAGAATCAGCAGACGGTTGGTGTCGGTTTCGAATCCGCAGCCGGGTGCCGATACATCATTGACGGCAATGAAATCGGCATCGGCACGCTGGAGCCGGCGGAGAGCATCCTCCCGTCGGCTGTTTTCATCCGGTTCGGGAAGCGCCCGAAACGCGGTAATCTGACTTTCGGGAGAGATCTTTCTCATTCGATCCAGTATTTTTTCCGTCGGAACCAGCGTTACGGTAATGCTTTTTTGCCCGTGAGTCGGAATCTTTCCTTCAAACCGGGTTTCCGGTTTCCAGTCACCGACGGCTGCGGCCGCAATAATTTTGTCATAGCGGGTTTTTGTCAGCTCACGAATAACGGCAGCGGCCATTTCGTCCGAAGTTTCTCCTTTCAAAATGCGGATTCCTTCCGGCAGCCGGCAGCTGACTTTTCCGATAATCATCGTTACCCGGGCTCCCGCTTTCACCGCTTCTTCGGCAATGGCGGCTCCCATTTTTCCGCTGCTGTTGTTGGAAATCACACGGACGCTGTCCAGATATTCGACCGTCCGTCCGGCCGTAATCAGAATGTGTTCGCCTTCCAAAAAATGTCCGGCATTCGCCGGATTGATTTTGCAATGACCGGTAAGCCGGCAAAGAACTTCTTTCAGAATCGCTTCGTCGGTCGGAATTTTGGCTTTTCCTTCTTCGATGCGCGGTGTCATGACCGTGACGCCCCAGTTCCGTAAGCGTTCGATATTTTCTTTCACGGCGGGATGGCGGTACATCGGCTCGTGCATAGCGGGAACAATCATCACCGGAATTCCTTCCCCCAAAGCGGTTGTCGCAAAAGTAGTTACGGGAGTATCGTCAATTCCGCAGGCAATCTTTCCCAGTGTATTGGCAGTGGCCGGTGCAATCAGCAGTAAATCGGCTTTTGTCGAAGTGTTGCCCGCATACCGGACATGTTCGACAGCTCCCGTCAGAGTGGTGACCGGTGTGTTACCGGTAGCCCAGTGAATCAGTTCGGGACGAATCAGACGGGTTGCCGCCCGGCTCATAACCGGAATGACTTCGGCTCCGTGTCTCATCAGAAGCCGGGCCAGATCGGAACTTTTCGAAACGGCAACACTGCCGCAGAGAGCCAGGATAATTTTTTTCCCTGAAAGATCATGAGAAAGCGTTCCCGTAATATCGATAGAGGGGTGCGGGTCATTTTCTTTCTTATGCATGAGTTTCTCCTGTCATTCTTTTTAGGTCTTTCAGAAAACGGCGAATCGTGCGTACAGTAACGTGGGGCATGACCACTATGCGAAAATAATCGCCGAAGAGAGAGACCGCCCAGCCGTCGGCACGCAGTTTTTCGTTTAACTGTTCCGGCGGTATGCGTGTCGAACGGAAAGCAACAACATTGATTTCCGGATGTTTAATACAGCGGATGCCGTCGATTTCTTCGAGTTCCCGGGCAAGAAAAAGAGCCAGCCGCATGCATTTGCGGACAGTTTCCGTATAGCCCTTTTCGCCGAGGCGGACCATTTGCGCCCAGTTGGCCAGAACCGCTGCACCGCTGCGGGTTCCGACCAGAGTATAGTGTCTGGTTTTTCCGCCGGCCAGGTAGGAAACATCGAATGCCGCACTGTCGGCCAGTTCCCGGTCACGGTAGAGAATGCAACCTCCGGGAGTGATTCCCCGTCCCATTTTATGAGGATCGATTGTAACGGAACAGACACCTTCAACGGAAAAGTCAAACGGCTTGGTCGGATATCCCGCCTTTTCCAGAAACGGAAGAACGAAACCTCCGAAAGCCGCATCGACATGAAAATAAAGACTGTGTTTGCGGGCAAGTGCCGCCAAGGCGGGAATATCGTCAATCGATCCTGTTCCCGTAGTTCCCGCTATGCCGATAAGAGCCATTGTTCTGTCTGATATTTTTGCGGCAGCCGCTTTGATGTTGATTGAATAATCTTCGTTGTGGGGAATCAGTATCGGGTGCAGATCCATCATTTCCGCTGCCTTAAAAAAGGAAAAGTGGGCACAGTCCGAAAGAATGATTTCCCGTCGGGACGCTTCACTTCGTTTTTTTGCCGTCAGCAGAGCCAGAAAATTGGCCTCGGTTCCTCCCGTTGTAAAAACGCCCGCTGCCCGGGAATTACCGAGCAGAGAACCGAGCATTTGAATCGCTTCCTGTTCGATTTCGGCAGTACCGGGACACAAACCGGGGTCGCCGAGATTTTTACCGATGTATTTTCGAAAAAGGCGGCCGGCGTAAACCGGCGGCACGGAGCACATGCTCCCGATGATTTTTCCGCTTCGAAAAGAGAAATCTTTTTTCAGTTTTTTCCCGAGAAACGATGCTGTCTTAAACTTTGAAAACGGGCGTTTCGGGAACAGCATCAGCGGTAAGACTCTGCTTCGGCAGGATAGCTGCCGGATTGAACATCGCCGATATAGGTTTTTACCGCATTCGTAATGACAGAATGAAGATCGGCATATCTTCTGACAAATTTGGCCCCCCTGGCGGCTTTCATTCCGAGCATATCGTTGATAACGAGCACCTGTCCGTCGCAGCGGTTGCCGGCCCCGATTCCGATGGTCGGAATCGCAATTGATTCGGTAATTTCCGCTGCCAAAGCGGCTGAAGTACATTCGATGACGGTCATAAAAGCCCCTTCACGGCAAAGAGCCTGTGCTTCGGCTTTCAGACGTATTTTTTCGCTTTCTTCTTTTCCTCTGACTTTAAAATCTTCGGCTGTCTGGGGCAACAGTCCGATGTGGGCACAGACCGGAATTCCGGCATCGGTAACGGCTTTTACAATTCCCGTCGCAAAGCCTTCGAGTTTAACGGCATCACAGCCGGCATTTTTTAAACGCCGTGCGTTGACGACAGCTGTTTCGGCGGTTTCATAACTGAGATGCGGCATATCGCCGATCACAAATGTCTTCGGAGCCCCGGCTCTGACCGCACGGATATGGTATTCCATCTGTTCCATTGTCACCACCCGTGTGGTTTCGGCTCCCTGGAAGACATTTCCCAGACTGTCACCGACCAGAATCAGATCAATCCCGGCTTCTTCAAGAAGAGCGGCCGTGGCCGCATCGTAGGCGGTGAGCATCGTCAGCCGCTTTCCCGTTTCTCTGTATTTGCGGAATGGCTGTGTCATGAATTCCTCCGAATTGCCGCTTCGGCTTCTTTCAAAACGGCGGTATTATCGTAAGCAGCCAGAACCGCCCGGCGTTCTTCCGTTGTCAGTGCGGCTGCCTCTTTGATTTTTTGAATCAGCAGCGGCATGACGCGAACGACATTGTCGACAATGGTTATTGTTCCCGAAACTGCCGATCGGGAAAGAGGGTTTAAGTCGATAACAATCGTTTTTTTTCCGTTTTTCACCAATGCCTCGGCGCGGTCGCCGTCTTCCAAAGGAATAATGACCGTATCGGCCACAGCAATTCCGTTTTTGTCTACGATTCTGCGTGCGTGATCCATTGATGACAGACGAATCGTATCGGTTTTTTTCAATCCGAGAATCGATTTGACGCCGTGCCGTTTCAGATGACGGTAAATGGCCCGTTCCCGTTTCGGTGTCCGGTAAAAAAGATTGACTTCGATTCCCAGCGGAGAGACCGCCTGAATGGCGGCAATATCGTCCGGACAGAGAGCGGCCAGATTGCCGTTGACGGAGAGAATCGGCCGTTCCGATTCCAGAATCAGTGCAGCGGCGGCTTCGATTGCCTTTTCGGCAAACGGGGCTGTTTTTTCTCCCAACAGATAGTCAAACGCTTCTCCGCGGCCGTGGGCAATCAGACCCGATTCGGCAACAATGTGTTTTTTTCCGCCTTCCGTAATCAGATGACGCATCAGCAGTGACTGATAACGGGGATGCGAGGGGGTGATATCTTTTAAGCTCATAATATACGGGCTCCTCGACTGCAAATTTTCGAGATTAGTATATCATTTTTGAAATTCTTTTTCAGTATTTTTCTTAAATTTTGTGCTTCCTTTCGGGTATTGCAGAAGGTATAGATTCCGTCTCCGAACATCAGCATGGCCGGCCGGTAACCGAGTTTCCGTATGAGGTCGGCTGCTTTTAACCCGTTTTGTGAAAAAAGATTAACCTCCTCGGAAAAGTGCGACGCTTCTTCCAAAAAACGCTCCGGTGTCGGTTCTTCACGAAGCCGTTGCAGGTGCGCTTCGCCGTTGCGGTTGATGTCGGCGCGGATTTTCGGATCGGAAAGCGAACCGACAGTGGACAGCGGTCCGAAAAGAACAAATACGGCATACAGCGGCCGCTCCGGAGAAAAACCGTCGATTTCTCCGTAGGGCGGGGTGCCCGGTTTCAGCCGCAGTTCGAAACCGCCTTTGCGTTCGCCGACGACCGTTCCCAAACCGGTTTTACACAATACATCGGCCGAGTGGGCGACGGCAGCTGCCCGATCTTCACTCAAAGGGAATCCGTACAAACGGTTCAGGGCAAAGGCAAGACTGAGAGCTCCCGACCCGGACGTTCCGAAGCCGGCGCCCTGCGGCGCCGATACATAATGTCTGACAGACAGCGGCTCGGGGCAGAGACCCGCTGTTTCGAAAAAGAGTGAGACAGTTTTCAGGGAAACGGGAGCATCGGCAACCGATCCGTTGATTTTGACAACCGTTTTCTTTCGTGCGGAACGGCGGACAACACGGGTCAGTGTACCGGCGGAAATACAAAATCCGGCCCCTGTGGAGCCGGACTGTTCCGGATAAACCGAGGCATCCTGTATGGTAAAGAATCCGGTAATGTGAGCCGGACTGAACGCTTTTCCGTAACGCATGCCCCAGTATAATGTTTTTTTCAAAAAAAGTAAATCAGACCCACCTGTCGATTTCCTGCGGATTGGCGATAATTTCGGCAATCCGATCCTGGAAGGGCAGAAGCTGACCGAAGTCGACCGCTCTGTGATCGAAGGTGCAGCAGAGCGGCAGAATCTTTCTGATCCCGATTTTCTGCTGTCCGTCGGTATCGGTATAAACACCGGGACGATCCTGGACCGCATTCAGTCCGACAACAAATACCTGCGGAGCAATGATTTCCAGAACCGTTACGGCTCCTTTCTGATGACGGTTAATCGAACCGATATTGGAAACCAGTGTGGTCGCTCCGAAAATATCGTCCGGTGTCAGACGGTCTTTTTCCGGAATTTTGTAATATTCTTTTCTTTCTTTACGGGAAATCCGGCGTACTTTGTGTTTTCCGATCAGGTTCGGAAAAATTTGTTTGAGGGAAGAAAGTTTAAAACTCTTCAGATCGGAAATCTTTTCACCGAAACTGACTTTATAAAGCAGTTCCGGTATAATTGTATTTTTCAGACGACGGGCAATATCATTAATATAATCGGTGATTTCGTGCAGATTTTTGTTGCCGACATCTTTGACAATCGGAGTGAACATTTCGCCTGTTTCGAGCAGCCACGGCAAGGCAATGTTGATTTCTTTTGCGATTTTGTGAACACCCCGTGCCGTCGAAGCGGAATATTCGAGGTTGGAGTTCAGTTCGGGAGCCGCTTTCAAGCCTTCGGCAATCACTTTCAGCATCAGGGTGTTAAAGGAGATTTTGCCGTTTTGGGAAAAGCGTTCTTTATTCTCCTGGAAGTATTTAAAAAAGTCGGTAATATCGGCATCGTAAACATAAGAGACATGCGGAATTTCGTTCCACGATTTTTGCGTCATGTAAGCAACCATTTTTCTCTGAATACCGAAGATTCTTTTTTCCGTGAAAGTAATTCCTTTCCCCATTTGACTCATAACTGTTTGTCTCCTTTTATTTATTTAAACCGATTATATAATCTTTTTCGGGAAAAAAAATTAAAAATCTATTAAAAAAAACGGAAATTATAGTATAATACCGTGGAGGTGGCTTATGACTGCACGTTTTAAAGGACGAAGTTTATCGGTTATCAATGATTTGAGTGTTGACGAGCAGCTGTTTCTGTACCGGAAAACAAGAGAACTGAAGGAAGCCTTTCGTGCCGGAGAGTCACTCGATCGTTTTCGGCTGAACAACAGAGAATCGTCGTTTTATCTGCTTTTTCTTGAAGACAGTACACGGACAAAAGAAAGTTTTCGGAATGCGGCCGCTTTTCACGGCGGACGGGTTAATCTTTTCGATTCGGCTGCTTCTTCATTTAACAAGATGGAAAGCATCACCGATACCGTCAAAATGCTTGTCGGCTATGCGCCGACATCGACTTTTATTATCCGCAGCCGTCTCGAAGGTTTGACAACCTATTTGGATTCGACGCTCGGAGAGTACTGTCTGCACAGACAAATTCCGAAACCGGTTTTTATCAATGCGGGAGACGGTAAACACGAACATCCGACTCAGGAGCTGTTGGATGAATTCAGTTTTCTCGAACAGAAAAACTGGGATCGCAGCTCGATTCATCTGGCAATTGTCGGAGACCTGTTCCACGGACGGACAGTTCATTCGAAAGTCAACGGTCTGAAAATTTTCGAATCGGTTCGCGTCGATCTGATTGCCCCGCAGGAGCTGATGATGCCGGATCATTATATCGACGAAATGAAAGAGAACGGTTTTTCTGTCCGTATTTTTTCCTCGATTGACGAATATCTGGCTCAGACCGATATTGCCTGTATATGGTATTTTACGAGACTTCAGCTGGAACGGATGGGAGATGAGATTCTGGAAAAGGCCGATTCGTTACGGAAAGCGGTCACATTCCGACAGGATTTTATGCCGTTACTGAAGCCGCAAACCCGCTTTTATCATCCTCTTCCCCGGCATAAAGAGCATCCGACGATTCCGACTTTCCTGGACAATACCGAGTTAAACGGATGGGATTTGCAGTCGATTAACGGCTATTTTACGCGGATTATCGAAATCGGTTTGCTTAACGGTCTTTACGATGAAGAAGCGGAAGCACAGCTGCCTTCTGTTACCGGAAAACCGTCCGAAGTCTCATCGTTTGTAAAAGAAATGCCTCTGAATTCCCGGCCGAAAGTATCCGAATATAAAGTGGGAATTAAACCGGTTGAAAACGGAATTGTAATTGATCATATTTCCTGCGGTTCCTCAATCGAGGGGATTTGGAGCAATATTGACAGAATTCGCAAAGTGCTGAACCTGAATGTCCGAAGTTCGCACGGTGTCTATCATCGTAACGATCCGGCTTACTTTAAAGGAATTATTTCTTTACCCGATATTCTTTCTTTTTCACAGAAAGATGTCAAGAAACTGGCTGCGATTTCACCCGGCTGTACAATTAATTTTATCAGGGATTCGCAGGTTTATAAAAAATTGCGGTTGGATATGCCTCCGCGTGTTTACGGTTTTGCCGAAATTTCCTGTAAAAACGAAGCCTGCATTTCGCATGCCTCGCATCACGAACCGGTCATGACCGAGTTTTTACAGGCAGGAGAAAACACGTTTAAATGCAAATACTGTGAAAAGCCGTTTCATTTCGATGAAATTTGGGATTTGTAGTTTTTCGAGAAAAACCGCCGGTCTCATGAGGCCGGCGGCTGTATTTTAGGGGCGGCTGTTTTTTTGTTTCGGCGAAACAGAAAATCAATGATTCGTTTGAAAAAACGTTTGATTCTTTCTCCGAAAGAGGGATTCTGAAGCCGGCGGATACGGGAATATCCTTCGCTGAGTTCTTCTTCGGTAAACGGTTTGCGATGGAGGTTTTCTTCGATTTCCAATTCGAGAGATCCGATTTCTCCCGGGTTATCGATTACTTTGGCTTCGATAGATTTCCATCCCAACCTCTTGGCGGCTTCCAGACGGCGTTCTCCCGCAATCAGTTTGTAATCGGATGTAATCAGAATCGGTGAAAACAGACCGTAGCGGTTTAAACTTTCGCTTAATTCGCCGATATTCCCCAAATCTTTTCGAATACGGTTGTTGACCTGAACGTCACTGATTTTTACTTTCACGGAACGACTCCTTTATTCAATTCCCAGCAGAGGGTTTTCTTCGGTTAATAAGTCCAACTCCTCCTGTTCGACCGTTTCTTCTGCCGGATTGGCTTCTCCGTTTGAGGGTATCGAAGCCGGCATGGCCGTTTCTTCCGGAGCAGCTTTCTTTTCCCTGTTCAGAGCTTTTTCGGAAATGATTTTGTTTTTATACAGAGAAACCATTTCTTCTTCGGAAAAATATTTATCCAGCATGGACTGGAGAAAATCTTCGTTCTCCTGTTCGACGGCTTTTTGCAGTGTTTTGGCACTGAGCTGTGATATTTCGGCGGAGACCTTATGGGCGCCCGAAACGGAACGCAGATAGCGGGCCGCGCACATCGAACATTCTTCCCGCGGCTGGGTACCTGCAATAAAAATTTCGGTTGCGGTATTGGGACAGGAAGCGGAAGGCAGTGCTCCGGAAAGAGTACAGACGGCAACATTTGCCAGTCCTGTCGACGGACGCGTAAATTCGCGAATCGGCAGTGTTTTATGAATCTCATACATGTAATCGCACCACGATTTTCCCGAATGGGATTCTCCCGTAATGTTGGCGCCGAGCGACAGTCCCGGATAATCAAATCCGTACCAGATAGCGGTCGTCATATAAGGCGAAAATCCGACGGTCCAGACATCTCCCCAGTTATCGGTTGTTCCGGTTTTGACAGCCATCGGCATTCCGTTGAAATGATTGACGGCTGCGGCACGGATCCGCATTGTACCGATTGTCAGTGTTGATCTGAGCATATCGGTCATAACATAGGCATCCTGCTCGCTCATAATATTGTACAGCGCCGGATTAGAAGTCCGGATGCGTTCGTTTTCGGACAAATTATCGATAACAACCTCTCCGTTCCGGTTGCGGACGGCGACAATCGCAATCGGATCGACTGCTTTTCCGCCGTTGGCAAAAACGGAATAGGCACGGGCCATCTGGTACGGGTTGGTTTGAATAATACCGAGAGCCAGAGGGTAGACCCGTGGATAAGCCTGTTTATCGAACCGTTTGTCGTATGTTCCGAGCATTTTTGTAATTCGGTCGATTGCCGGTTCGAAACCGACCCGTTCCAGAACGTCGACCGCCGGAATATTCATACTGAAAGCCAGTGCTTTCCGTGCCAGCATGTCTCCGTACCACCGTCCGCCGTAGTTGCGCGGAATATAGGGATCGTTCTGTTCGGAAAAATAGACACGCGGTGTATCGGACAGATAAGTTGCCGGTGTAATGACTTTTGCCGAAATACCGGCCGAATAAATCAGCGGTTTAATGGATGATCCCGGTGTTACCATTGCATTTGTGGCACGGTTGTTTTCCTTTGTCAGAAAATCGCTGCCGCCGACCATTGCCAAAATAGCGCCCGTTCCGTTTTCGACACAGATGAAGGCTCCTTCGACCGTGTTCCGTTCATTGGTACGCCGGAGGTATTGCGCCCGGTCGGCTGTCGAATAATGGAGACCCGGTTCGGATACGAGCAATGAAACCAGATGAAGCAGCGGGTTGATTTCACTGTCATAGGTTTCCATTGCTTTTTGCCCCCGCTGATCGCCTCTTTCCGCCAGTGCCGGAATATCCGTTACATAGGCCAGGGAGGTAAGAATCGGCAGCAGTCCCGAAAGATCGCGTTCGTTTCCGCCTTTTGTGTTTTGACGGAAATCATTATTGATACGGCGGATCCCCTGGGTCATAACCGATTCGGCGACCTTCTGGTAATCCAAATCGAGAGATGTATTGACAATAAAGCCGTCCGTATTGATATCGGTGGAACCGTAGAGCATTTTTGTCAGCTGAATCCGGACATATTCCGAGAAGTAGGGGGCCTGTTTCTCGTTGGCTTCGTAGGAGCTGCCGTTGACAAAACGGGTATAATCGTACGAATCCCAAAATTCGTTAAACGAGGCATCCGATTCTTCTTTTGTCAGGTAGCCGGACCTGACCATCTGTTTCATTACTTCCGCCTGCCGTGATCGTGCATTGTCGATATGGGATATCAAATTGAACCGGGACGGATTGGAAAGACAGACAACGAGAACGGCGGCTTCGGCGGGGGTCATTTCTTTTGCCGGTTTGTCGAAATAGAAATTGCTGGCGGCTTCGAAGCCGTTTGTTCCGTACCCCAGTGTCGCGTCGTTCATATACTGTTCGAGAATCTGCTCCTTGGAATAAAACTCTTCCATAAGAAAGGCATACCACAGCTCTTTTATTTTTCTCGAATAAGTAATCTCACTTCTGTCGCAGAAAATCATTCCCGACGTCTGTTGTGTCAGAGAGCTTCCGCCTCCGCGATTCTGACCAATCAGGCGGAATAAGAAAGCACGTGAAAATCCGGCTGCATCCAATCCGCGGTGACGGAAAAAATTTCTGTCTTCGCGGCTGATCAGTGCATAGATAACATGTGCCGGCAAATCGCGGGCCGAAAGAATTTTACGGTTCTGATTGCCGTAAAATTCGGAAATCAGTCTTCCTTTTCTATCGTAGATACGTGTCGGCAAAACCGGTTCGTAATTTTCCAGAACCTGCTCCATGTGCCATTCGGAAGAGGAAATCAGCCCCGTGGTGACTCCGAAAAGTACGGCCGTCATCAGCATCGTAAAAATTCCGATAACGGAAAAAAGAGCAATAATCACTTTCTGTAAACGCGAAAAGACCATATTAACACAATATTTTTTGTGGTGAAAATTGTCAAGAGTTTTCGGGGGTTATTTAACGAAAAACCGACCGGTGACCGGTCGGCTGTCAGTCTTCAATATAGCAAACTGGGAGGGGAACTATATCTTGCCTGACATTAAGTTTATCGGCAAACGGGGGATAAACTTAATGTGATTATTTAAAATTTTAAAAAAAGTTGCGGATTCCGGATTTCGTTATTGTTCAGATATTCGAAATGAAGGTGGGGGCCGGTTGCCCGTCCCGTTGCGCCGACGGCCGCAATGACATCGCCGCCGAAAACCCGTTGGCCTTCTTTTACATAGTATTTCGAAAGATGACCGTACCGTGTTTTGATGTTGCCGTCATGTTCGATTTCAATGTAGGTTCCGTACAGAGGGTGTCCCGTTTCGCATAAAGTGACGGTTCCGCTTTGGGGACAGATAACATCGGTGCCGGCAGGAGCGGCAATGTCGACACCGCCGTGGAAGGATTCCCGTCCGTGGAACGGATCTTTCCGGATTCCGTATTCGGATGAAATTATTCCTTTGGGAACGGGAAAAAAACGAAAAAAACCGAGGAAAAAAGAGCGTTCGATATCGGAATAGTGCTGTTCGTCGAGATAGAAAAAGGTCTGCTTTCCGCGTTGATTCGAGACCGTCACGCGGTTTTCTTCCTTCCACTCGTGACCCTGGAAGACAGCCAGTTCCAGATCGGAAGATCTGTATTCGGGCAGAAAGAGAAACGGCAGGTTGGGGATCAGAATTTCCGTTTTTCCGTCAAACAAAACATTGGACGAGAAACGGTTAAGGGAAGCCAGCGTTTCGTAGGGAAGCGAGAGAAGGGAGGCAAGAGGAATCAGTCTGTAACCGGCAGGCGGTGTATAACGACGAAATACCAGACCCGGAAGTTCTCCTCCGTTGGCTTTTGCCTTGTAATATTCGGCGATATCGTAGGCAAGCTGTGCATACTGAGTGTCATTGGAATAAAGATTTTCAATGCGGGGGTAACCGGCAGCCGCCTTTAACGGAAAAGCCGTGAAAACAAAAAAAAGGCAAAGAAGCCGTCCCGAACGGAGGTTCATAGTGTATCCCCGGCGAGGAAAAGGGGGATCCGCAGGAGAATCAGAAAAAGTGCACAAAGTACGGCAGAAATCGGGAACTGCCAGTAAACAGACAGAATCAGGCAGAAAGCCAAAAGGAGAGAAACAGTCCGACAGACGGCAAAAACCGTTTTGCGCAGCGGCGACTGCCCCTGTTTTTTTTTCAGAAAAAACATTTTCCGCAGCCACATCAGAAAGCAAAGGAGCAGAATGCCGGCAAAACAAATCCGCGAATAAACAACCGGTGCCGTGGTGGCCAGAGCCCACAGCGGAGCCGCAATCAGGAACCCGACGGCAATTGAGAAGAGAGCCGATCCCAACAGAATCGCCGCATTGATACAGGAGTCGAAAAAACGGAATCGGATTTGTTCGGCGTTGAGTTTCATAACGGAAAGATTATACTCTTTTTTGTTCCGTTTGACAATATTTTTCCCTGAGGACCTCCGGCAGGAAGGTAAGGGGAATCGGCTTTCCGTTGGAGAGGCGGCCGAGAGCTGCCTGCGGTTTGCCTGCTCCGTGAAAGTCGCTGCCGCCGCACATCAGCAGATTTAACCGCTGTGCGATTGCCTGCACATACCGCTGGCGCGTCAGGGTACTTCCCGAATGGGCGACTTCCGTGCCGGCAACCCCGCGGCCGCGGACATCGGCCAAAAAAGCCTCCGTCCGATCCCAGTTGAGATTCAGCGAAAGCGGGTGGGCGGCAAACGGCAGTCCGCCGTCTTCGCGGATGGCCGCGACCGCTTCCTCCAACGGTGTTTTCCGGAACGGAACGGCGTTGCCCGAAGCGGCCCCCAGATAGCGGAAAAAAGCTTCATCAACCGATTTGACCAGTTTTCGGGTTATCAGTTCGCGGGCAATCTGCACCCGTCCGGGAGCGCCGCGAAACGAAGCCAGCAGACTTTCACCGTCGATATCGATTCCGTTTTTCTTTAAGCGTTCACAGATTTCGAGAAACCGGATGCGCCGCCGTTCCGTCTGCCGCCGGCACAGAGCCCGCAAACTTCCGTTGCGGCCGTCGAGACCGAGTCCCAGCAGATGAAACGGTCGGTTTTCGTAATCTTCAACGGAAATCTCCACCCCGGGAATCAGTATAATCCCCGCATCGGTTGCCGCGGCCGCGGCTTCGGACAAACCTTCAACGGTATCGTGGTCGGTTAACGCCCAGTATTTCACCCCTTTGTCGGCGACCGCCTGCGCCAGTTCGCCCGGTGACAGTGAACCGTCGGAAAACGAGGAGTGGGTGTGTAAATCGCAGCAGGCAAGCATCGGCCGTAAAATCCTTTTGACGATATTCAGAGAATCATCGAACGCAGAAAATAACGGCCGTTTTCGGAATAAAATTCGAAGTCGGCGGTGAACAGTTTCTCGCCGTTATTGAGAGTGCAGTGACGCAGTTTCGTGTTTTCCGGAAGAGATGAAATGAGGTAGGGGTCTTCGGGAATCCATTCAAAATTGTTTTTCTGCGAAATCAGACGGCCGATCAGAAGTGTATCGGTGTAGGGATGAACGGCGGCAATGGGAATCTGTGAATTCCGGTTGCCGAGGATTTTTTTCAGAAAAATATCCGCCTCTTTGAGACTCAATTTTCGGGAAACCGGCAGAGGAAAAGTCTTGCCGCTTCCGGCCACATCGGTATATTTGCGGATTTTACGTTCCGGGGCTGCATCCGTATTCAATACCACCAAATCGGGTTTGAGCAGTTTATAAATTTTTTTGAGCTTTTCGTTGCTTTTTATCAGCCGGACGCCGTGTTTTTCGCACACGGCATCAATCGGCGTGACCGTATCCGTTCCCCAGTAGAGAATGGTCATTTATCGATTCCCAGATTACGGACAATATAATCTTCAATCATCCAAATCGAATCCTGTTTTTCGAGTCTGTATTTATATTCCTTTTTTTCGGTGAAGGTGACACGGTCAAAATATTCGAGCACGGTTACCTGAGCATTGGTCTCATTGTAAGTTGTCAGAGTAATCTCGTAACGGGAGGGAATCAGAACAAACTCTTTTTCGACGTTTCCTTCCGTAATTTTTGTCCGGTAATCGCTCAGAAGTGCTTTTCGGATTTCTTCGGGACGGTTCAGATACTGTTCTTTACGGTCGGCATTTTTCAGATAGAGCGATTCCAGGTTAATATAAAGGAAAAAATCGTCCCATTTACGGTTCATCATCGCATCGATGGTGAAGGCGACGGCTTTATCGGGAGCCATGCGTACTCGTTGCGGTGCGGCCGCGGATGTTGCGGCAGCCGGTTTGAGGGCGACTGCCGGAACGGAAGCTTCGCTTCCTTCATTAATGTTCAGATAAAGTGTGTTGGAAACGGCGGCTTCGCCCGCATTCCGGACCAGATTGCCGTAAAACGATACCGTTACTTCGTACGATTCGGTTTTGTCGATGGTTACATAATCATTAAGGCGCAACCGGAAACTGTACCGCTCGTTCGGCTGGAGAACGACTTCTTTATACTGATACGGTTCTTTGATAGCCATGGTTTTCAGGTAATAATCCGAAGGATCGCACAGAACTCCTTTCAGGGAGGCGACTTTCACGTTGACATTATACAGTTTGTTGTCGGCCAGGTAGAAAGCAATCGGCGTCTCCGTTTCGTTTTCCAGCTCGACCATGATTTGAATTTGGGAATCGGGAGTGTAGATTTTTTTGTTGTAAAAGCGTATATTGACGCTGGGGTTGGTGATTTGGGCAAAAATCTGAGCAGTTGTCCAAAAGAGAATGGCTGTCAAAAAAAGTATTCTTTTCATCACGACTCCTTGTATCCGTTATGAAGGAATTTGTTTCGTTTTTACTGTCGAAAATCAAGACTTATCCGCCTTACAATGCCCTGCTTTCCGCTTTTGCCTACGAAAAGTATCCGATTCATGCGGACGGATTAAAAGGTTCTTTGATTCCTCTTATATTATCGGAATTATTTTCTATAGGTAAAGCCTCTTTTTTGATTATTCTTCCTTATGATAAAGAAGCCAAACAGGCGGCAGAAGATTTTCGGCGGCAGGGAATCCCGGCCTGTTATTTTCCGGAATCGGGGCAGGTTCCCTATTCGGACGGTCGTCGCGACCCGCAGACGGCAGGCGAACGCCTGCATGTACTGCAAACGCTGGCCTCGGGTGAAAAATGCGTGGTAACGGCTTCGCTTCGTTCTCTTTTACAGCCGACGGTACCGCCGCAGTGGCTTCGTTCGCAGCGGATAAAGGTGACCTCCGGAAAGAGCGTCGATCCGCAGGCGGTCGAACACTTTCTCGTTGACGGCGGCTATCTGCGGGTACCGCGGGTAACGGTGCCGGGTGAATTTGCCGTTCGCGGCGAAGTCATCGATGTTTTCATGCCGGGGCAGACGCAGGCGGTACGGATTGTATGCGAATGGGATACCGTCGAAAAAATCCGTTACTTCGATCCCGTCTCGCAGGAGAGCAGCTGCGAAACCGAGGCCGTTTTTCTTTATCCCGCTTCCGAATACCGCTGGAGTGATGAACGGATTGACGGAATAGCGGAATTCCTTAAAAAGAAAACGTTTCTGCGCGAAAAAAAAGATTTTTTTCTTTCCGATTTAAAAGAAATGCGCAGCTGTGCCCGGGAAGAGTGGCTCTATCCGATGTCGTTCGAACACCGTGCCTTTCTGACCGATTACCTGAAAGAGAAAGATGTTCTGATTTCGATTAATCCGGAACGGTTCGGTGCGTTGTCGGAAACGGTTCTGAACGATTTTAAAGGATTTTATGCACGTGCCCGTGCGGCCGGAGCCGTGATTCCGACTCCCGAGGAGTTTCTGCAAACTTACGAAGAGGCGTTAAGCCGCTGGCCGAAGCAGATTTCGGTCGATTATATTGCCCAAACAGCTTTTAAAGAACGTATTTCGTTTGAGGCCGGCGAGTCGCACTCTTATTTCGGAAACATCAACTACTTTAAGGAAGAACTCCAAACGCGGATAGCCAACGGCTACACCGTATTTGTGTTTGCCGGCAACGCGGCGCAGGGCGAACGGCTCCGCTATCTGCTGCGGGACACCGGAGTCCGGGTTTCGGATGACCGGCTGTCGGAGGGCTTCGTTCTGCCGTCGCTGAAAATCCTCTGCATCGCCGAACACGAAATTTTCGGCCGCAAACGGCGCAAAGTGTCGCTGGTGCGCAACGTCAAAACCAAAGTAATCGACAGCCTGCTTGATCTGGAAGAGGGTGACTATGTGGTTCACGTCAATCACGGCATTGCCGTTTACCGCGGCATCGAGCGTGTGAAGTCGGCGGACCGGGAACGCGATTACATTAAACTGGAATATGCGCAAAACGAAATTCTTTTTGTCCCGACCGAGCAGGTGAATCTGATTCAGCGCTATCTCGGCGGCGAAGGGAAAACGCCGACTCTCGATGTTCTCGGCGGCAAAACGTGGCAAAATAAGAAAGAACGGGCCCGCAAAAGTGTCGAGGATTTGGCCGATATGCTTCTGGATATTTATTCGGAGCGTGAACAGAGTCGCGGATTTCGGTTTTCGCCCGACACCGAATGGCAGCTCGATTTTGAAGCCCGTTTTCCGTACGAAGAAACCGAGGATCAGCTGCGTTCGATTGCCGAAATCAAAGCCGATATGGAATCGGACAAACCGATGGACCGGCTGCTGTGCGGCGATACCGGCTACGGCAAAACCGAAGTGGCGATGCGGGCCGCTTTTAAGGCGGTAGTTGACGGAAAACAGACAGCCCTGATTGCCCCGACCACAATTCTGGCCGGACAGCACTACGAAAATTTCCGCAAACGCTTCGAAGGGTTTCCCGTACGCATCGAACTGGTTTCCCGCTTTGTGACCGGCAGCCGTCTGAAAGCGGTGCTGGCCGCGGCCGCCGAGGGAAAAGTCGATATCCTTATCGGGACACACCGGCTGCTGCAGAAAGATGTGGTTTTTAAGAACCTCGGATTGCTGATTGTCGATGAGGAACACCGCTTCGGCGTTAAAGACAAAGAGCGGCTGAAAGGCCTGAAAACCAACGTTGATGCACTGGCTATGTCGGCAACTCCGATTCCGAGGACCCTGCACATGTCGCTTCTCAAAATCCGTGACATCTCTCTCATCACCACCTCACCGTACAACCGAAAGCCGATCGAAACGGTGATTCACGCTTTTGACGAGCAGATGATCCGTACTGCCATTATGAAAGAGGTCGAACGGGGCGGACAGGTCTTTTATCTTCATAACCGGATCGAAAGTCTCGAATCGATTCGCCTGTTTTTGGAAAAAATCGTGCCTGAGGTGATGATCGAAACGGCGCACGGGCGTATGAATGCCGAAGAGCTGGACGAAAAAATGCACCGGTTTATCAACAACGAGTTTCAGGTCCTTTTGTCGACCACAATTATCGAAAGCGGCATCGATATTCCCAACGTCAATACCATCATTATCGACCGGGCCGATATGTACGGCATCAGTCAGCTTTACCAGTTGAAAGGGCGGGTCGGACGCAGCGACCGGACCAGTTTTGCTTATTTGCTCTATCCCGATGACCGGCCGCTTCCCGAACTGGCGGTCAAACGGCTGCAGGTGATTTCCGACTTCAGCGAACTGGGATCCGGATTCCGGATTGCGATGAAAGACATGGAGATCCGCGGGGCCGGTAACCTGCTGGGACGGCAGCAGCACGGAGAGATTTCGTCTGTCGGCTACGAAATGTATGTTAAAATGCTCGATGATGTGATCAGCGAAAAGCAGAATCGGGAGCGCCATGAAGAGATTGACCTCGAATTGGAATATTCCGGCTTTATTCCCGATGAGTATATTGCCGAAAAGAGCGAGAAGATGGCTGTTTACAAACGGATCGCCTCGATTCGGACCGAGGAAGATTATGATACGGCTTTGGAAGAGATCAGCGACCGCTACGGGCCGTTGCCGCCGGCCGTTCATTCGCTTTTTGCCGTGGCGCAGGTGCGTGTGGTGGCCGAAAAACTGGGCATTACCTCGATTCGGGAGCGGGGCGGATTTGCCGCCGTCGAGTTCGGTAAAGTCAGCCTGCTGAACCCGGGAAAAGTGGTGCGGTTGATTTCGGAGAATCCCGAAACGGTCATTTACCGCCCCGATACTCCCAATGTGATCCGCTTTAAAACGCAGTCGCTGGAGCTGGTGCAGAAAAGCGCTTTTCTCAGCGAACGTCTGCGGATGCTGCTGTAGGAGATTAATATGGAAAACAACAACGCGGACAGCGGGTTTCAAACCCGTATGGAAATGCAGACCGCCTTTCTGGAGCGGCAGCTGCAGGAGCTGAACGAAACGGTGCTTGAACTGAACCGCCGGGTCGACCGCGCCGAAAAGCGCATCCGGCAGCTGACCGACCGGATCGAAGAGGGCAGCGGCGAGCTCAATCCGAATATCCGCCCGCCTCATTACTGAAAAAGCTGTCCGGCGGACAGCTTTTTCTTTCCGGTTATAATGTTACAGAATGGTTCCTTCCGTCGAAACGGTGACCGCCTCGACGGGAACCGTGCGTCCCGACCGTTCGACGGCCCGCTGCACCGCCGCCGTCAGACCGCCGCAGCAGGGGACCTCCATCCGTACCACTGTGATACTGCGGATATCATTGGCGGCAAACATCGCTTCCAGCTTTTCCGAATAATCGACCCCGTCCAGTTTCGGGCAGCCGATCAGCGTAATCCGCCCTTTAATAAAGGTTTCGTGAAAATCGGCAAAGGCAAACGGCGCACAGTCGGCCGCAATCAGCAAATCGGCTCCGTTCAGGTAGGGCGCATTGACCGGCATCAGTTTGATTTGAACCGGCCACTGGGAAAGGCGGCTCGGTGGTTCCTTCTGCGAACAGCAGCCGCCGTGGCCTTCACCGTGACAGCCGCCTCCGCGGTGCAGCAGCCGGCTTTGCGAACCGGGACAGCCGCACGGTGACGGTTGCCGTACCGGTTGCCCGGCGGCCGCTTTGGCGGCAGCAACCGCCGCTTCGTTATAGGCGGGAGCTTCTCTGGTTTCGAAACGGATGGCTCCGGTCGGACAGGCCGGCAGGCAGTCGCCCAAACCGTCGCAGTAATCTTCCCGTGTCAGCCTTGCTTTTCCGTCGACCATTTCAATCGCGCCCTCGTGACAGGCGGCCGCGCACAGACCGCAGCCGCTGCATTTCTCTTCGTCAATGGTAATGATTTTGCGAATCATAGTTTCTCCTTCGGTTTAATATATACAGGAGCAGAGCGGAAGACAAGTCTCTTTTGACGGATTCCGCCTGGTGCTGTTCGAACAGTCTCTGTTTTTTCCGCTTTTTGTTGTTTTTTTTACGATATGAGTGTATTCTGTAAATAGAATATTAAAAGTGCGGAAAACCGCAGGGAGGATTGAATGAACAAAAAGAGAAAGATTTCCGTTACGGGAATCGCAATGATGATTTTGACAATGTTTCTGTATGGCTGTGAACCGGAACCGGTGCCTGTCACAGGCATTTCGCTCGACACAACGGAACTGTCGCTGGCAGTCGGCGAGTCGGCCGATTTAAAAGTAACGGTGGAACCGGCCGATGCGACGGAAAAAACAGTGACATGGAATGCCGAACCGGCGGGAATTGTGAAAGTGACACCGGGTAAAGACGGTTGCTTTACCCTGCGGGGGCTGAACAGCGGTAATGCTGTTTTCGGTGTCACGGCCGGGGATCGGACAGCAGACTGTATTGTGAGTGTCAGCAGTCTCCGGCTGAACCGGACGGCGGCGTCGCTGCTGTTTGACGAGACTGTCGATCTGACCGCTTTAGTGTCTGCCGATGCAGCGGAACAGACAGTGAGTTGGAGTGCCGAACCGGCCGGAGCGGTGGAACTGGATTTTGAAGGAAACTTCTGCACGGTGATTCCCGTTGATAACGGAACGGTGACCGTCACCGCCTCTGCCGGCCCGGCCAAAGCGGTCTGTACGATTAATTCCCGGGTTTTCGTCGACGATGCCTTTGTGGCCGCGGTGGGAGAGCAGTGTGCCACCTGGAAAAAAGAGAGCAACGGCAGGGTGAAACTGACGCCGGAGAACAGAGAGGCGATGAAGGCGGTCACGAATCTGAACTTAAACGGTAAGGGGTTAACCGATCTTTCCGACATCGAATGGTTTACCGGACTGACGGATCTGTTCTGCGACAACAATCCGCTTACGGAACTGGATGTGTCAAACTGCACGGCGCTGACGGAGCTGGATTGTCAGGACAATCAGCTGACAGCATTGGATGTGTCGGCAAACACAGCATTAACGGAGTTAGATTGTCGTGTAAATCAGTTGATATCACTGAATGTATCGGGTTGCACGGTCCTGACGATTCTGGACTGCCGAATCAATCAGCTTACGGAACTGGATGTGTCGGCGAACACGGCGTTGACGGCTCTGGAATGTAGTAATAATCAGCTGACAGCATTGGATGTGTCAAACTGTACGGTATTGACGGGGCTGGGCTGTGGTGATAATCATTTGGCGGAACTTGATGTGTCTGACTGTACGGCGTTGACGACTCTGGAATGTAGTAACAATCAGCTGATGTCGTTGGATGTATCAAAAAATACGGCACTTGTTACGCTGTGGGGTTACGACAATCGGCTGACGGCACTGGATGTATCGGCCTGCACGTCGCTGGGGTATCTGTACTGCGGAGACCAAACGTCTGATGGTACAACAGCACAGACGCTGACACTGAC
>JAXEIF010000032.1:0-1024 GCA_034120015.1 Spirochaetia bacterium
CTTGCTTTTAGGGAATAAACTTCAGCCTCCATGACCTTCCCTGAGTTCCAAAGGGCAGGTTCAAACAGTTGCTAGTCAGGGAAGGGAGGGGATGCAGAGACCAGGGAGGAGCGGTCCTGAGACACTAGTGCAGCCTTGGGGTAAGTCTTGGTTCCTCCTCAAGGAACATACATAACAACATCTTTGAGCCTTTTTCTGCAGAACTGAAACCTCCCACAAATGGAAGAACTACTTGATGAAGCAGTCTTTATTCTGGGAAGAAGGAGGACCACAAGAATGAGTCCTGGGGCCACTGGACACCAGCTTTGAGAAATAATGCAAGCTTGCCTCTCATCTGATCCTTATCTGAGGCCCTATGAACAATAAAACCCAAACTATAAAACCACCTCAGAATCTCTCTTGAGGGAGACACACTCTTGAGGGCATTAGCCTGCTGTGGCCCCCTTTGCTTGGCAAAGCGATAAAGCTATCTTTTTCTCCTCTACCCAAAACTCTGTCTCCATGTTTCTACTTGGCAATGGCAGACAGGCTGAGTTTTGGCAACATGTTCAGGATGTGTCAGAACCCACTTCAAGTGTGGCTTGTGCTCACCTCCTGATAGAAAGCAGGAGAGTTGGCAGCTTTGTCCAGGACATGTCCATGCCATCAGCCTGTGTTACCAGCCGAGAAAAAAGGCCTAGAGTTCCCGTTGTGGTTCAAAGTGTTAAGAACCCGACTTGTACCCATGAGGTTGAGGGTGCAATCCCTGGCCTCACTCAGTAGGTTAAGGATCCAGTGTTGCCTCAAGCTGCAGCATAGGTTGCAAATGCAGCTTGGACCTGGTGTGGCTGTGGTGTAGGCTGGCAGCTGTGGCTCCAATTTTTCCCCTAATCTGAACTTACATATGCTACAGGTGTGGCCCTAAAAAAGAAAAAGAAAAAGAAGGAAAAAAAAAAAAAGCCCTGATTTCCAAGTTGGAGTCTGGAAAATGCAGAGAGGGGGAGGAAGCAGGCTAATAAGGACATGTGAGCCAGGATGAGAAAAT
>JAXEIF010000033.1:0-1170 GCA_034120015.1 Spirochaetia bacterium
CACTATGACACTATAAATGCATGTGTGGGGTACTCTCATACAATGTGTCACTGTGTCATTTTTGTTTTCCAGATACCAAAATCAGATACTAAATCTCAAAAATAAAGTTATTTTTATAAACTTTGATAAATTATGATAAAACAAAAAGCCTTATTTTGTAAGACTTTAAGTAATTATTAAATTGTTACGAACTGATAATATTCCCCCTGAAGGAGTGCCCGCCGCACTCCATTTTTGTTGTTTTACGGGCTTCACGGCCTTTTTATTTTGGTTTAGTCGATATTTAGGTGGCAAAGTATATTCTTTATAAAGTAATTATGATATAATTTCAATAGGGTAGTGAGATTATATGCGTGAGAAGTATTTAGATGTTTTGAAAAAGCATAATATTAAGTATTTTTACCATTTTACAAGTATAAATAATTTAGATTCTATTTTAGAAAATGGAATATGTAATAGATTATATATGGATAAAACGGGGATTAAATATAATTATACAGACAAAAATCGATTTGATAATCAAATGGGATGTATTAGTTTTTCATTAGATTATGCTAACAAGTCAATGCTTTTATATAAGCAAAAAAGATCTAGTAATGATTGGGTTATTATTCAACTAGATGCAGAAAAAATATTAACAAATTTTTATGATAAAATATATTATTGCAAGTATAATGCGTCTTCACCAACCGTAATTAAAATACTTAATAATAATAAAAACTATTTAAAAACCATTCAGGCTTTTAATAATATGTTTGACGAAAGTGGAAAATTAAACTTTCAAGCCGAAATGATGTTAGAAGGCAATGTTTCGTGTGAATATGTTCAAAAAATTTATGTAGACTCCCTACAAAACAAATTCATTGTTCAACAACTAATAGAAGATAATAATTATAAGAACATTGAAGTAATTATTAAAAAGGAGATGTTTTAATATGTTTGATTTTCTAAAAACTATTGATATAAAATTGATTTCAGTTATATCTCAATTAGAAAATGATATTAAATATAAAAATGGAAACACAATAGTAACAATTCAAACTTTTTGTGAATTACTTATGAAAGATATAGAGTATGAAGAAACTGGTGTTAAACGTACAAGAAAACCATTAGGAAAGTATTTAGATGATGAATCATTCACAGATGTTTTATTAAATGATTTATATATAG
>JAXEIF010000034.1:0-1036 GCA_034120015.1 Spirochaetia bacterium
AATATCTTCATTCAATTGATCTGCTATGTGTGTGGCAGCCAAGTCATTCTCATCTACAACGTATGGCACAAGCTCATACTTAATCTTTGCTCTATCGAGCAATCGTGCTGCATTTGTTTTGTTGATTCCTGACATAATCCAGTAATTTATTCACGTTATACAAAAGTACAAAAAATTCGCTATATTTGTAGCATGAGAACACTAATCACTACATACCTTATGCTTTTGCTGTGTGGCTTCACAGCAAATGCGCAAAGTTGCTCAATGGGGTTTGCCCATCGCATCAAGGGGTGCCATAGCCGCAATGTTGCCATCGCTATGGCACAATATGCCGAGCAATATCTCTACACAACAGGCAGCGAGGGTTACGACGAGGACAGTTTCATAGAAGTGCTTCACGCCATGATTGAATCTCCTCTTCTCACCGATGCCGATAAGCAAAGACCTACGGCTTTGCTCAAGTCGGTGATGAAAAATCGCCCCGGTCAAGTGGCTGCCGACATCTCCTTCATAACTCCCAACAACAAGCAGCACCATCTGCACGAATGCGAAACGCCATTCACCATACTGCTGTTCAACGACCCCGAATGCGAAGACTGCGCAGAAATCAAACAACAAATCAGCAGCAACAGCATTCTACAACGCCTTATCGACGACAAGAAACTCACCGTTGTGGGCATCTACCCCTACGACGACGAGGCGCAATGGCGTGCCACAAAATACCCCGACAATATGATAAACGGCTGGGACCGCGATATGACCATCGAAGAAACTGAGTCGTATGTCATTCCACAAATCCCAACACTATACCTTCTCGGCGAAAAGCAAAAGGTGATACTCAAAAACACCACCCTCAAAGAAATCATCTCATATTTTGAGCGCCAATAGCGTTCAGCATAAAGCCGATTCAAGTTAAAACCGGTTTGGTTAAAATAAATTAAGGCACCCTCAGCCTGCTGGGGATGCCATTTATTTTTTCGCCAAAACAATCCGTTTCGGCTATGATTCTACGTATTAGCTATTCATTGTCAAGAGG